>UCAU01000063.1 GCA_900470445.1 Hyphomicrobiales bacterium
GGGAGGTTGGGAGGGGGTGTTGAGAGCCATGATATCGCGGCCAGCCGCCCCCCTCCCCAACCCTCCCCGCAAGGGGGAGGGTGCAGATCGCGGCTTTCACCGCCCGCTGGCATTCTCCACCGGGCTCGCAGCCGGATCGATCCCCACCCCGAACGCATCCACCCGCCCGATCGGCGCTGCCACCAATTCATCCAGCGTAAAACTCGGCGTCGCCGGCCCGCCACTGGCCGTCAGCAGCTCCCCCGCGCGCTGCGGCGCGCGGCTCAGCGGAATCACCGCCCCCGCCACCTCCAGCAGTCGAACCTGCCCGATCCCCTGATAGGGCGGCCGCAACATGGCCGCCGCATCGGTCCCCAGCAGCGGATCACCCACCGCCACGCTCACCCCGCTGCCGCGATAAAATGTGCGGATCGTCTGGCTGAGATAAAACGCCAGCTTGTCCGATCCCGCCGCCGAAAAATGGATGCCGTCATCCTTGCGCATCAGCGCATTCTGCCCGCTGACATCGGGCCCATAGGACGAATATTTGCCGTCCTCGCCCAGAAATCTCTCATAAATATCCAGGAATTCCGCGCCACCGGAGAAGCTGGCCAGCTTCTGGATATTGCTGATCTGGGTCATCGCGGTCGAATAATCGCCCTTGGCCATGGGCGGCAATCCCACCCAGATCACCGGCTTGCGCGCCGCCCGCAATTGCCCCAGAAAATCGGCAATTCGCGCCTGATAGGCCGCGTTCCACGGCTCGGTCAGCGCCGCATAGGAGCCGATATCCTGCCGGTCATTGACCCCAACGATCACCACCGCCAGATCAAAACTATTGGCGGCAATCTGCTCGCCAATCGCCTTGTCCCAGTCGAAATAATCGGCCCGCACAAAGCCCGAAGACCCAACGCCCTGCCCGATCACCACCAGATTGGGGTCCTCGGCATAAAACCGCTCCAGCGCCTTGGCCAGGTCCACCGCCAGCGAATCCCCAAACACCGCCAGCCGCGTAGCGTCAGCCGCCTTCTCGATCTGCGGCTTGGGCGGCGGCAAGCTCGCCCGCGGCGCCGCCGGTTGTGACCGCGGTTGCTGGCGGGGCTGTTGGCGCGGCTGCTCCACCGGCGCCTGCGGCTTGTCATCGCCAAACAGCAGGTCAAATAGCGTCCGCCGCCGCTGCTGCTGGGCCACCACCAGCGTGTCGTTCTGGGCAAAGGCCGGCGCCACGTCGATCAGGACGAGCAAAGCCACCATGATTGCCACAACAAGCCGCTTCATTTCAGTCCTACGCATTCCTCTTGGCCGTTCTAGCAAAGCCGGCGGCCAAAACCCACGCTCTCGCCGCGATGTTATCGCGCCGCCGCCGCCAGCGCCTCATAGGACGCCCTGGTGATAAAGCCATCCGCCACCTCGCCCCGCGCCGCCTGGAACCGCGCATAAGCCGCCTGGCTGATCGGCCCGATCCGCCCATCCACCGCCCCGCGATAGAGCCCCAGATCGATCAGCGCCTGCTGAATGGCCTTGCGTTGCACGAGATTCGGAAACGCCGTGCTGCGCGGCCAATCCTGCACGAAGCTGCCCCCACCCTTGAGCCGGTCGGTCATATGCGCCACGCTCAGCGCATAGCTATCGGAGAAATTGTAGCCCTTGAGCACCAGATAATTCCCCGTCATCAGGAATTTCGGACCATCCTTGCCCGCCGGCACATAGAGAAATACCGGTATGCGCGCATCGGCAAAAGCCCGCCCATTGGCCCGCGTCACGCCGCGCTCGGCAAAGAACGCAACCGGCCGCAACTGCTCCCGGTCGGCCAGCAGATAATCAAACCCCGCCGGCAACACGACCTCAAAGCCCCAATCCACCCCCGGCTGATAGCCCAGGTCGCGCAGAAATTTGGCTGAGGTCGCCAGGGCGTCGGCCAGCGAATTGTGCAGATCGATCCGCCCATCGCCATCCCCATCGGTGCCATGCGCCACCACATTGCTCGGATTGACCTGCAAATGCCCGATCGCCCCGGCCCACGACCCCACCAGATGGGCCGCATCCAGCGGTCCGCGCTGCACCAGGAGCAGCGCCCCGATCAGGTCAGCCTCATCCTCCACCAGCCGCGTCCGCCGCTGATGCACCAGCGTCGCCAGCGAGCGCACGATAGGCCGGATCAGGCTCTGATTGCCCAGCACAGAGCCATAATCGGTCTCCATGCCCCAGATGGCACCCAGCACATAGGGATCAACGCCGTAGCGCTGCCCGACACTGCTGAAGAGATCGGCATTGCGTGTCAGCGCCGCCTTGCCCCGCTCGATTCGGCCGGAGGTCACCCGGCCCTCGATATAGTCCCACATCGGCGTGGTGAATTCGGGCTGGCTGGTGACCAGATCCGGCACCCGCGGGTCGGGCGTGAGGCCCGTCATAGCCGCATCATAAGTGGCCGCACTCACGCCCGCAGCCATTGCCTTGGCGCGGAAATTGGCGATGAAGCTAGCAAAGCTCTCGACCGGCTGCGCCTGAACGGAGGCGACCATCAGCAGCAGAAACAGGCCGATCAGGCGAACCATGGGCTTACCTATTTCTCACCATCAGATGCCGCTCCCAATCATAGGCCGACTGAACGATTTCATTGAGATCATCATGCTTGGGCACCCAGCCGAGCAGCGAGCGCACCTTCTCGCCAGTCGCGGTGATCGAGGCTGGATCGCCCGGCCGGCGCGGGCCTTCCTCGGCCAGAAAATCGACACCCGACACGGCTTTGACCGTATCGACCACCTGGCGCACCGAATAGCCCTGGCCATAGGCGCAATTGAGCGTGGTGCTGTCGCCGCCACCGCGCAAATGCTTGAGCAGCAGGGCATGGGCCGCGATCAGGTCGGTGACGTGAATATAGTCGCGCACGCAGGTGCCATCCGGCGTTTCGTAATCGGTGCCGAAAATATCCATCTTGGCGCGCTGACCCAGCGCCGTTTGGCACGCCACCTTGATCAGGTGCGTCGCCAAAGGCGTCGATTGCCCGCTGCGCTTGCCCGGATCGGCGCCGGCCACGTTGAAATAGCGCAGCACGCCATAGGTCATGGGGTGCGCTGCCGCCACGTCGGACAGCATCCATTCGGTCATCAGCTTGGAGCGGCCATAAGGCGACATCGGGTTGAGCGGGGTGGTTTCCACCACTGGCGCCAGACCGGTCATGCCATAGACGGCAGCCGTCGAGGAGAAAATGAAATGCTTGACCCCGCCCTTGACGGCCGCTTCGATCAGATTGCGAGAAGTGGCAGTATTATTGCCGTAATATTTTAGCGGATCGGCAACCGATTCGGGGACCACTATGGAGCCGGCAAAATGCACGATCTCGGTGATCTTGTGGGTTTCGATCAGCTTCAGCACGAAGTCGATATCGCCGGCATTGCCCTGGACGAATTTGGCGCGCCCGTCGATCGCCCAGTCGAAACCGGTGACCAGATTGTCCAGCACCACCACGTCTTCCCCGGCGTCGGTGAGGTTGAGCACCATATGGCTGCCGATATAGCCAGCGCCGCCCGTAACCAGTACCGTCATACCGTAACTCCTGTCTTGAGAACGCAATTTTGCCCTGATGATATACTGCATGTCTTGAGATAGCTTTACCCCTGCCACTCAAATGGAGTTCCCGATTTGCCAAAGCGCGTAAGAACGGCCGTGTTTCCTGTCGCAGGCCTCGGCACCCGGTTCCTGCCGGCCACCAAGGCAATGCCCAAGGAAATGTTGACGGTAGTGGACCGCCCACTGATCCAGTATGCGGTCGATGAGGCACGCGAGGCTGGTATCGAGCACTTCGTCTTCGTCACCGGCCGCAACAAGGGCGTCATCGAGGACCATTTCGATCGCCAGTTCGAGCTGGAAACCACGCTCGAGGTTCGCGGTAAAAACAATGCGCTCAGTGAGTTGCGCAAGGACCTGCCCTCGGCCGGCCGCACCAGCTTTACCCGCCAGCAGGAGCCTTTGGGCCTGGGCCACGCCGTCTGGTGCGCCCGCGACATCGTGGGCGACAATCCCTTCGCCCTGCTGCTGCCCGACATGCTGTTCAAGGGCGAGCCCGGCGTGTTGCGCCAGATGATGGATGCCTATGAAGAAACCGGCGGCAATGTCATCGCCGTCGAGGAGGTACCGCCTGCAGAAGTGTCCTCCTATGGCGTCATCGCCCGGGGCGAAGGCGAGGATAATGGCTTCCGCGTCACCGGCATGGTGGAAAAGCCCAAGGTAGAAGAGGCTCCTTCCAACCTCATCATTTCGGGCCGTTACATCCTGCAGCCCGAGGTGTTCTCGCTGCTGGCCGACCAGCCCAAGGGCGCGGGTGGGGAAATCCAGCTTACCGACGCCATGCAGACCCTGATGCATACCCAGCCCTTCACCGGCGTCAAATACCAGGGCAAGAGCTTCGACTGCGGCTCCAAGATCGGCTTTCTGACCGCCAATGTGGTCTATGCGCTGGACCGCGACGACATCCGCGACGGCTTCCTCAAGGAATTGCAGAAGCTCGATCTGGGCGCGCATTTCTAGGCAGACTGGCCCGGTCGCTCACGACCGGGCCGCCGCCAAATCCACCATCATATGCCTGCGACAAATCAGCGCGAGACGGTCAGCCCCACCATGATGCGGTGGCTGTCTTCGACGCCATCCGTGGTGCTGTCGCTATGGGAAAAGTCGTAATCGGCTGAGACCGTGGTATGCGGGCCAAGCTGATAATCGGCACCCAAGCCATAGCCGTTGCCATCTTTGGTCTCGGGACTGCCCTCGTAACGCGTCGTGCTCCAATCGGCCGAGGCGCGGAGCGCCAGCCAGGAATTGACCGCATAACCGACCTCGCCGCTTGCCGCGTAGCGCACCGCGGTGGTGCCGGCCGAAGTGGGGCCGGGCGGCTCGACGCTGGTCGATAGCGTACCGGTCGCGCTCCAGCGCTCGTCGGGGGTGAAGGTGACGCTGGCGTTGTAGAGGTGGGTGACGACCTCGCCTAGGCTTGCCTCGTCGAAGCGGCGCAGGTTGAGGCCGGTCGAGGCCGTGGCCTGCCAGACGCTGCTCCAGCGCCCGGTGACGCCGGCCTCGATACTGGCTTCATTGGCATCGGTCTTGAGCAGCAGGACCGATGAAGGATGGTCGAACATGTCCCGGCCCAGGCCCGCCCGGCCGAAGACTTCAAAGATCGGCGTCATCTGGAAACCCAGCCGCAAGCCGGAATCCAGCGCCCAGACGGCGCGGTCGGCATTGTCGATCACGCTGCCATCCGCCAGGCCGGTTTCCCCATAGACGCTGCGCTGCACCGCGCCGGTCACACCCAGATTGAAGCGGCCGAACTTGCGGGTCACGCCAAGCTCGACGCCGCCGGAAATGCGCTGTGGCGGGTCGGCGATATTACTGGCGACGCCCGGCATGCCGGGCAGGTCCTGCGTGAGGGAGAAATTGGCGTCGGCCGAGGCAAGGGTTTCCCGATCGAGCGCGTAATCGCCCGACAGGTTGAGCCGCAAGGCGGTAACATCGATCTGCCCGTCATCGGGCCGGGTCACTTCGGCTTCCGCATCGAGGCCAATGGCCGAGCGGGAGCCCACATGGTTCAGCGTTACGCTGGGCACCAGCCGCGTGTCGAAGCGCTCTCGTTCGGCGTTCTGGGTATAGGTGCCACGCAGCGCCACCGACCAATCGACGTCGAAGAATGGATCATAAGGTTCGGGAACGCCGCTGCCATCGGCCAATACCGGGCCGGCAGCAGGGTAGATATCGGGCAATAGCCGCTGATTGTCGGTGCCCGAGCCATCCCCGGCGGGACGCTCGGAACCGGCCATGGCCGGCGCGACAAGGCAGGCAAGGCCAAGCGCAAAAGCGCCGGCCCATTGTCCCGATTGCCGTATGCGCCAGGGCAAGGTCCGCTCCGCCAGCTGAAATCAGCCCGCGACGATGAAAGTCCGGGCCTTACCCAATCCTTTCATCTTATGGTTAACGAAAGTTTGCTGCTGCCGTCAGGAAATAGGCTCGACCTTGAGCACGGCGCCATCGCTGCCGACAATCCGCACGCGGGCGCCAACGGGCAGGTCCGGTCCGGCGACGCGCCACACCGAATCTCCCAGCACGATCCGCCCGAAGCCGCCCGCAATGGGCTGTTCCAGCACGGCTTCCTGGCCGGTATAGCGATCGGCCCGGCGGTTGAGATAGGGGCTGTCATTGGCTGTTTCGCGGCCGCGGCTCCAGCGGGTCCACAGGAAGATCGTCACCAGCGACAATGCCCCAAAGATCAGCCATTGCAGCGGCCAGCCGATCGGCTGGAACAGGGTGAGCAGGCCCACAATCAGCCCGGACACCCCCATCCACAGCAGGAACCCGCCGGGCACCACCAGCTCAAGCGCCAGCAGGACCAGCCCGGCAACAATCCAGGACCACGGGCCATAGTCGGCAATGAACTGCACGACCTGCATCTAAGCCTCCTATTGCGAGGAACCCGTCGACGGTGGGCGGCTCGGCCGCGCCGCCGCCGGAGCGCCGCCGCCAAAAGTTTCCTTGGCGATTTCGGCAATGCCGCCGATCGCGCCGATCACGCTGGAGGCTTCCACCGGCAGCATCAGGATTTTCTGGTTGGGCGAAGTAGCGATGGCTTCGAGCGCCTTGATGTAATTATTGGCCACGAAATAGTTGATGGCCTGCACATTGCCGCCAGCGATGGCGTCGCTCACCATCTGCGTTGCCCGCGCTTCAGCCTCGGCCGAACGTTCGCGCGCCTCGGCGTCGCGGAACGCGGCTTCCTTGCGGCCCTCGGCTTCCAGCACCTGCGCCTGCTTGGCGCCTTCGGCCTGCAGGATGGCCGATTGGCGGCGGCCTTCGGCTTCAAGGATCGCCGCACGCTTTTCGCGCTCGGCCTTCATCTGCCGGCCCATGGAATCCACCAGATCCTTGGGCGGATCGATGTCTTTGATTTCGATGCGGGTGATCTTGATACCCCAGGGCGACACGGCCGTATCGACCACGCGCAGCAGGCGCTCATTGATTTCGTCGCGATGGCTCAGCAGCTCATCAAGGTCCATCGAACCCATCACCGTACGGATATTGGTCATGGTGAGGTTGAGGATGGCGTTTTCCAGCCCCGAGATCTCGTAGGCCGCGGCAGCTGCGTCCAGAATCTGGTAGAAGGTCACGCCATTAGCCGTGATCGAGGCATTGTCGCGGGTGATGACTTCCTGGTGGGGAACGTCGAGCACCTGCTCCATGACATTGATCTTTTTGCCCACCGTATCGATGAACGGCACGATCAGATTGAGGCCGGGTTTGAGGGTGCGGGTATATTTGCCGAACCGCTCGATGGTGTAATTAAAGCCCTGCGGCACCGTCTTGGCCCCGGCAAACAAGACCAGCAGCGCCAGAATGCCCAGGCCGATCAGCGTGATGCTGAGCCCATCCAGCGCAAAGCCGTTGGTGATTTCCATCAGCGATTCTCCCTTATTCTTCATGGCGGCGACATTATGCAGGCGCGCCCCTTTGGGCAATCTGTTCCGGCAAGGCTCATGGCATGGGCGTGTTCAGCCGTCGGTCCACAGTCAGCGTCACTGCGATGACCACAAAGGCAAAGATGACCATGCCCAGCGCCAGCACATGCGCATGGCCCCATTGCAGGCGTTCGACATAATCGTAGAGCGCGATGGCGATCACCTTGGTCTGGCCCGGAATATTGCCGCCGATCATCAGCACGACGCCGAATTCCCCCACCGTATGGGCAAAAGTCATCACTGCCCCAGTAATGTAGCCCGGCCGCGCCAGCGGCAGCACGACCCGCCAGAAGCGTTGCCCATTGCTGGCGCCCAGGCTCGATGCGGCTTCCAGCGGCTCATTGCCGATGGCGGCAAAGGCATTGCGCAGCGGCTGGATCATGAAGGGCAGGGAATAAAAGAACGAGCCGATGACGAGGCCCGTAAACGAAAAGGCCAGCGTGCGTCCGCCCCAGAGCCCGGCAATCCAGCCGCCCGGCCCATTGGGGCCGAGCGCCAGCAGCAGATAGAAGCCTAGCACGGTTGGGGGCAGCACCAGCGGCATGGACACCACCGCCCCCACCAGTTCGCGATACCGGCTGGGGCTGCGCGCCAGCCACCAGGCAATCGGGGTGCCCGCCAATAGCAGGATGAGCGTGTTGAGGGCCGCCAGACTCAGTGTCAGGCTGACGGGCTGCCAGATTTCGGCAAGGCTCATCCTGTCGGCTCCGTTTATTCGACGGTGTAGCCTGCGGCTTTTATCACGGCCACGGCCTTGTCGCTCTTGAGGAAATCAATGAACGCCGTCGCTGCCGGATTGGCTTCGCCGGTCTTGAGCAGCACCGCGTCCTGCCGGATCGGCTCGTAAAGGTCAGCCGGCACGATCCACACGCCTTGCTTGCCCACCACCTGGCTGGCCGCGATAAAGCCCAATTCGGCATTGCCGCTTTCGACAAATTGCAGCGTCTGGCTGATGTTCTCGCCGGTCACGATCTTGGGCTGCACGGCATCATAAATCCCGAGCGCCGTCAGTGCTTCCACCGCCGCACGGCCATAGGGCGCGGCTTCCGGATCGGCGATGGCGAGCTTGTCAAACGGCCCCTTGAGCGCGGCTTCCCCGTCGGTCACGTCGATCGAGGTCGAATAGAGCGCCAGCGTGCCAATGGCATAGGTGAACACCGTGCCATCCACCCCGAACCCATCCGTCACCGCCTTGGTCGGCCGCTCATCATCGGCCGCCAGCAGGATTTCGAACGGCGCGCCCTGGGTGATCTGGGTATAAAGCTGCCCGGTCGCCCCAAAGCTGAGCACCAGATCATGGCCGGTCTCGGTCTTGAACAGGCCCGCCAGCTCCTCCGCCACCTTGGTGAAATTGGCGGCGACGGCCACGCTGGCGCTGTCGGCATGTGCAGCAGTACTAGCCAGCAACCCGGCCAGCAACGTGCTCAGAAAAAAGCGCTTCATCGACGGCTCCGATATGTCTTGAAAACTATATCGGTTTTGGCAAAGCCAGGCCCGCCCCGCAAGCGTTATTTCCGCTCCGCCATATCGAGCATGGCGCGCAGCGCCACGACATCCCCGGCAATCGCTGCCCGTGTCCGCTCCTGCATCTGGCGATAATGCCCCAACACGGCCCGTCCCGCCGCGGTCAACTGCGCTCCACCCTGCGCCGCCCCGCCGCGGCTGGACTCCACCAGCACAATGCCAAACCCGGTATTGAGCGCCTGCACCAGCCCCCAGGCCCGCTTGTAGCTCATCCCCATAGCCTTGCCGGCCGCCGAGATGGACCCGGTGCTGCCGATCAGCTCCAGCAGATCAGCCCGGCCCGGCCCCAGATAGGCCGTGTCGCTGAGTGTGACGCGCAGATGGCTAAGGCCGTCGGCTGGAACATCACCTTTTGCCAAGCGAACCTCCTATAGCCCCTCACGGTGCGCCCTCAGTAGACCTCATCCTGAGCCTGTCGAACCACGAGGTCGTGACGAGATCGATGTTCCCGACCTCGTGGTTCGACAAGCTCACCATGAGGTCTCAGAAAGCTACCCCCGCAGCGCGGCAGCCTCACGCGCCAGCGCTTCAATCCGCGCAAAATCATTGGCCGCCAGCGCATCACCCGGCATGATCCAGCTGCCGCCCACGCAGATCACATTGGACAGGCCCAGATAAATCTTGGCCTTGGCCGGATCGATCCCGCCCGTGGGGCAGAAGGTGATGTCGGGGAGCGGCGACGCAAACGCCTTAAGCACCGGCGCGCCGCCATTGGCTTCGGCCGGGAAGAATTTGAGGAAACTATAGCCCCGCTCGGCCGCCGTCATGGCTTCGCTTGGCGTGGCAATGCCCGGCAGCAGCGGAATGCCGATATCATCGGCGGCATCGAGAATGCGCGGGGAAATCCCCGGCGACACCATGAACCGGCACCCGGCGTCCACCGATTGCTTCATATGGGTCGCATTGCGCACCGTGCCCGAGCCGACAATGGCGCCGGTGACCTTGGCCATTTCTTCCATCACCTTGAGCGCATTGGGGGTGCGCAGCGTGACCTCGAGGATCGGCAACCCGCCCGCCACCAGGGCTTCGGCCAAAGGCCGCGCCTGGGACACGTCATCAAGAATGATCACCGGCACAACCGGAGCCAGCGACAGGATGGAACGAATGGCGGACGCGTCTTGCGGCATGGATCGGCCTCACGGAGAAAACGTTGAGGAACGGTTAGGCGCATGGAAAAATTCCCGCAACCCCGTTCATTGAAAAGCCGCCAAATAATCCCTAGGTTCCGCCCCAACCTGTGGGAGGCCAGTATGGTTCAGACAATCAATGCCACGACGCCGCTGGATGAAGCGCGCGCCATCCTGGCCCAGAATTTCGATCTCAAATTTTCCAAGGCCATCGAGCAGGCCACCGAGACGGTCTATGATCGCGTCAAGGACAAGATTCCCGCCATCGAATGGCCCTTCTATGCCCCGCTGATTTTCGAGATCAACCGGCTCAAGAAGGAAAAGGACGCGGTCATTCTGGCGCATAATTACCAGACTCCGCAAATCTATCACGGCGTCGCCGATATCGTGGGCGATAGCCTGCAGCTGGCCATTGAAGCGACCAAGGTCACCCAATCGGTCATCGTGCAATGCGGCGTGCATTTCATGGCCGAGACGTCAAAATTGCTCAATCCGAGCAAGACCGTGCTGATCCCCGATAGCCGCGCCGGCTGCTCGCTCGCCTCTTCCATCACCGTCGAGGATGTCATGGCCATGCGCGCCATGTATCCCGGCGTGCCCGTGGTGACCTATGTCAACACCTCCGCTGCCGTCAAAGCCGTGACCGATGTGTGCTGCACCTCCTCCAATGCGCTCGACATCGTCAATCGCGTCGAGGGCGACACGGTGATCATGATCCCCGATCAATATCTGGCGCAGAACACCGCCAAAAAGACGCATAAGAAAATCATCACCTGGGCCGGCGCCTGCGAAGTGCACGAAACCTTCACCGCTGACGACATTGCCGAATTGCGCCACGCCTACCCCACGGCCAAGATCATTGCGCATCCCGAATGCCCGCCCGAAGTGATCGACGCGGTGGACTTTGCCGGCTCCACCGCCGCCATGATCGATTGGGTCAAGACCGAACGCCCGGCCCGCGTCGTCATGGTCACCGAATGCTCCATGTCGGACAATGTCGCCAGCGAAACCACCGGCGTCGATTTCCTGCGCGGCTGCAATATCTGCCCGCATATGAAGCGGATTAACCTCGAAAACGTGCTCTGGTCGCTCCACACCATGACCGAAGAAGTCACTGTTCCTCTCGACATCATTCCCCCAGCGCGGCTGGCGGTGGAACGCATGATCGAGATGAGCCGGAAAGGCGACTAAGCGCCGAGCACGCTGCGCCGATGAAACGCCAGATGGGCGGGGCTCGGCTGGAACAGGGGCTCGACAGGCACCACGAGGCGCCCGCTGGTGTGCAGGCGGATGGCAAGTGCGCGGGGCAAGGCATCGGGATTGGGGACGACGACGGCGTAATCGTCTTCGACGAGAAACAGTCCCTCCCGGAAGGCGCGGGCCGCGTGTTCTTCGAGGGCCAGGTAATTGTTGATCTGCAGCGGCCCGCCGGCATCGCGCGGGCGGATGGCGATGACTTCGAGATGGGGGTGAATGAGACCGATATCGGGCTGGAATTGCTCGCCGGTCAATGCGCAGCGGTAGCTATACGCGGTCAGCACCAGCCGATACACAGATTCGTAGGCATCCAGAGACGGCGCAGCAGCAAAACCCTGCTGGGCGAATTCACCGAACGCATTTTCCTTATCCGAACTTGCCATCTGTCGCGGTCCCAGCCCTGCTACGGACCAGACCTTAGGCAAAAATACGTATCTTGAGAACAGGGCGGAGCCTGGCATGACCACCTTTGACAACACGCTTAACGCCGATGGCGCGCTCATCGTCGGCGCCGGTCTTGCGGGTCTGTTCACCGCACTCAAGCTAGCGCCCCGGCCGGTGACGGTGCTTTCGCCCAAGCCGCTCGGCACCGGGGCCTCCTCGGCCTGGGCACAAGGGGGCGTCGCGGCGGCCGTGGGCAAGGGCGACAGTTCGCACGCCCATGCCGTCGATACCGAAATGGCTGGCGCCGGCATTGTCGACCATGGCACGGCCGAAAGCGTCACCGCTGAAGCTGCCGCGCGTATCGAGGATCTGGCCCGCTGGGGCACGCCCTTTGACCGCGATGATTTCGGCAATTTCGCCTTGGGCCGCGAAGCCGCGCACTCGGCCAATCGCATCGTCAAGGTCGAGGGCGACCGCGCCGGCTGGGCCATCATGCAGGCGCTGATTGCCGAAGTGCGCCGCACCCCCTCGATCCGCGTCGTCGAAGGCATTACCGCGCTCAGTCTGGCCCGCGACAATGGCCGCATTGTCGGCGTCTTCTGCCGCAAGCTGGGCGACCGCTATTCCGAGCCCGTCTTCATCCGCGCCCGCGCCACCATCCTCGCCGCGGGGGGGCTGGGCGGGCTCTATGCCGTCACCACCAATCCGCCGGGCGTGCGTGGCCACGCCATGGGCATGGCGGCTCGCGCGGGGGCATTGATCGCCGACGCAGAATTCGTGCAATTTCACCCCACCGCCATTGCCACCGGCGCCGATCCGGCCCCATTGGCCACCGAGGCTTTGCGTGGGGAAGGGGCAATCCTGGTCAATGATCTGGGCGAGCGCTTCATGCCCGCCATCCATCCTGATGCGGAACTCGCCCCGCGCGACATCGTCGCCCGCGCCAATTTCCGCCAGATCCAGGCCGGCCGAAAGGTGTTCCTTGACACCCGCAAAGTGCTGGGCGAGGCCATCCTCACCCGCTTCCCCACCGTCGCCAAATATTGCCTCGATGCCGGCATCGATCCGGTCGCGGGCATGATCCCGGTCACCCCGGCCGCCCATTTTCACATGGGTGGCGTCAAGGTCGATGAACGTGGCCGCTCCTCGCTGCCGGGCCTGTGGGTCTGTGGCGAAGCCAGCTGCACGGGTCTGCATGGCGCCAATCGCCTGGCGTCCAATTCCCTGCTCGAAGCTACCGTCTATGGCGCCCGCATTGCCGAGGATATTGGCGGGCTCGAACCCGTCCGCTCGCTCGCCCCCTTCAAGGGTATCGAATGGGATGAAGCCGAAGGCGAAAAGGCCGAACAGGTGCTGCGCAACCTGCCCGCCGTGCAGCAATTGCGCCATATCATGACCGATCTGGTCGGGGTCGAACGCAATGCCAATGGTCTCAAACAGGCCCTGCGCGCCATTACCACGCTCGAAGCCAATGCCGAGCATGTCACCCGCGCTTATCTCAACATGACCACCTCAGCCACCATGGTCGCCGCAGCCGCCCTCAAGCGCACCGAAAGCCGGGGCGGTCATTTCCGCACCGACTATCCCCAGACCAATGAAAGCTGGGAGCACCACACCACGATGACGCTGGAAGAGGCGCTGGAAATCCGGTCCGGCGTTTAGGACCAATCGACATTCAACTGATGCTGGCCTGCAAATGGAGGTTTTCTGCGCTTCCGGTGCTCACGTACCCAAAAGTACGTTGCGCTCCGGTTCTCGAAAACCACCATTTTCGCTGGCGCGGACCTTCGGCTCAGCCTGAGTGAATGTCGATTGGTCCTAGGCCAACAGTCCGGACACAAAAAAGCGCGGCCCTTGCGGACCGCGCTTTTCTCGTCTCGGGAGGAGGCGATTAGTTGACGGACTTGTCCTCGATGGAGGCGGCGGCGCCGTTGATCGCGATCTGGCGTGGCTTTTTGCTTTCGGGCAATTCGCGCTTCAGTTCGAGATGGAGCAGGCCGTTTTCGAGCGTGGCGCCCTGAACCTCGACATAATCGGCCAGCTGGAAGCGCAGCTCGAAGGCGCGCTCGGCAATGCCGCGATGGAGGAATTCACGGGCCTTCTCGGCGCTCTCCTGGGGCTTGGCGCCCTTGACCACGAGGCTGTTCTCCTTGGTTTCGATGGCGATATCGCCATTGGAGAAACCGGCCACGGCGATGGAGATGCGATAGGCATCCTCGCCGGTGCGCTCGATATTATAGGGCGGGTAGGTCTTGGTTTCCTGGCCGCTCAAGGTATCGAGACGGTTGAACAGACGGTCAAAGCCGACCGTGGAACGGTAGAAGGGGGAAAAATCGATGGTCTGCATGTCACATTCTCCTGTGAGCAACGTGGATCTCCCGGTGGTCTGCACAAGCCTTCCCAGCATTAGGCGAACGGCATGATCGGCAGGTCGGGGCCCCCGGATTTCCGGCGGGCCAACAAGATGTAGGAAGAGGGCGAAATGGTTCAAGAGCCCCGAAGCTGAATGAATTATGAACCGAAAATGAACGGGCCCGTCCGGTTTGGTTCAGGCAGGGGGGCGTAAAGCTTATCTCGTGTTCAGGAGACATCTTGAATACGCCCCGCGGTCCATCATCCGCCCCCCGCATGGACCGCACCTAAAAAAAGAGACCAGCGTCCCCCACCAGGCCGCTGGTCTTCTTTTTTGCTGGGTGCCTTTCTGCTTTGGAGGGCCTGCAAATAGCGGTGCTCTGCGCTTCCGGTGCTCACGTACCGATGTACGCTCCGCTCCGGTTCTCGATCACCACCATTTTCGGCTCCTCCAAAGCAGAAATGCTTCCCAGCAATGGTGGTCTGCCGCTATGCAGGATGGACCAGAGAGGTGATTGTTCTTCATGACCATTACTGTCGATCCCGATGGACCCGAGCTGGTCAATATTGCGTCCAATCCGGTGCCCGAGGGCGTGCGGGCGGGGTATTTTGCCACTGAGGACAAGGTGCGGCTGCGCTATGCGATCTGGCCCAAGGGGCAGGGCGCGCCGCGGGGCACGATTTGTCTGGTGCAGGGGCGGGCCGAATTCATCGAAAAGTATTTCGAGACGGTTGCGGATTTCCGCAAGCGGGGCTTTGCCGTGGCGACCTTCGATTGGCGTGGGCAGGGCGGCTCGGAGCGGCTGATCGGCAATCAGAGCCTGGGCTATGTCGACCGGTTCGATGATTACTGGACCGATTTAAAGAGTTTTCACGGGCAGATTCTGCTGCCCGATTGCCCGCCGCCCTATTACTTGGTGGGCCATTCCATGGGCGGGCTGGTGTGCCTCAATGCGGGCACGCGCGACCGCATGATGTTCGAACGCATGTTCCTGTCGGCGCCCATGCTGGCGCTGGACAACCAGCCACTGAGCATGGCGGGCATGGCGCGGCTGACCGAGACGCTGAGCTTTGTGGGGCTCGGGCGGCTGCCGGTGCGGCGGCGGGCGGACAGGGCGGCAAGCGAACTGACCTTTCCGGGTAATCCGCTGACCTCAGACATGCTGCGCTATATGCGGATGATCGACGCGCTCAAGGCGCAGCCGGGATTGGAGACCGGATCGCCCACCATTCGCTGGGCGGCGGCGGCCATGGGGGCGATGGCGAAGGCGGGCCGCGACGATTTTCCGGGGCAGATCAAAATCCCGGTGCTGATGCTGGCGGCAGCGCGGGACGAAGTGGTGTCAACGGCCGCAATTGAGCGGTTGGGGCTGCGCATGCGCACGGGCCACCATCTGCTGGTAGGTGGGGCGCGGCATGAATTGTTCATGGAAAACGACACGATTCGCGGGCAGGTTCTGGCCGCGTTCGATGCGTTTATTACGGATTTGACGGTTTAGGGTTTTTGCCCTTGGCATCGGGGCTCGCGTTACCCCCTCCTAGCCCCTCCCCCTGATAGGGGGAGGNNTCGTGGTTCGACAGGCTCACCATGAGGTCTACTTTGGGATGGGTCTGTCAGTAGACCTCATCCTGAGCTTGTCGAAGGACGAGGGCGTGCCCCCTAAGCGGCGTTGACCAGGTTCAGCGCTTTTTCCAGCAGTTCCGGGGTGGCTGCCGCCACCACGTCGCCGCCGCCGGTGGGTTCGCTGCCATCCCAGCAGGCGATGGCGCCGCCCGCTTGTCGGATGATCGGGACGAGGGCCGCAATGTCATAGGTGTTGAGGGAGGGCTCGATGACGAGGTCCGCGTGGCCGGCGGCGAGCAGGGCATAGCCGTAGCAATCCATGCCGAAGCGTTGCAGGCGGGTGGCGGCTTCCATGGCTTGCCATTTGGGCCAGTGTTCGCCGAGGAACAGGTTCGGCGTGGTGGTGAAAACACGAGACTGCGCCAGTTCGGTCTGGCCGCTGGTGCGAATGGGTTGGGCTGCGCCGGCGCGGCGATAGGTGGCGCGGCCGGGTACGGCGAGGAAGGTTTCCCCGATGAAGGGCTGGCTCATCAGGCCGGCAATGGCCACGCCATTATGGGCAAAGCCGATCAGCGTGCCCCAGACGGGGGCGCCGGAAATGAAGGAACGGGTGCCATCGACCGGGTCGATGATCCAGCAATATTCGCTGTTGCCCGAGGTGCCCCATTCTTCCCCGATAATGGCGTGATCGGGGAATGCCTCGGCGATGACGGCGCGGATGGCGGTTTCGGCTGATTTGTCGGCCTCGGTGACGGGGTCGAAGCCTTGGCTGAGCTTATTGTCCACGGCCAGCGATGTGCGGAATAGCGGCAGCGTGCATGTCGCGGCGGCGTCGGCGGCGGCGAGCAGGGTGGCTTCGATTTTAGCGAGGTCGAGGGGCATGGATGGGTCCGGGGATCGTGCCACGACCTCGTGGTTCGACAAGCTCACCATGAGGTCTACTGAGGAATGGGCGTGTTGGTAGCACGGTGGGGGTGAGGTGGGAATTGCGCCCTGCGGGACGGAAGGAAACGGAGGTTCCCGCTTTCGCGGGAATGACAGTGTGGGTGTGGGGATTGGCTGCGTGGGAGAAGGCTTGGGAAACCGAAAGCCGCTTATTCCGCTGCTTCTTTTTCGGGTAGGGGTGGGGTGCCGACCAAGGCGGGGAGGTCGAGGCCGATCAGGGCGAAGATCAGGCGTTCGAGCAGGGCCCGGGTGGCGTCGAAATCTTCGTTTTTGGCCAGGGTCACCTCGTTCATATAGAGGTGGCGGCTGATTTCGATCTGCAGGGCATGCACGCCATGTTGCGGGCGGCCATAGGAGCGGGTGGCAAAGCCCCCGGCATAGGGGCGGTTGCGGGCGACCTTGAGGCCGGCGCCGGCAAAGATGGTTTCTACCAGATCGACCAGGCCCGGCGCGCAGGTGGTGCCATAGCGGTCACCCAGCACGATATCGGGTGCGGCGCGTTCGGCGGTGCGGGTGATGCGGGGCATGGAATGGCAATCGATCAGCACGGCCACGCCAAAGGCGGATATGGCCTCGCTGAGCAGCTTTTGCAGAGCGGCATGATAGGGGTGGTAAATCCCCTCGATGCGCATGCGCGCATCATCCAGCGTCAGGCGCTCGCGATAGATGGGTTTGTTTTCCGCCACGACGCGGGCGAGCGTGCCCAGACCCGCCGCAACGCGGGGCGAGGTGGTGTTGAAGCGGTCCGACAGGGGCTCGACGAACATGGTGGGATCGAGCTCCCAGGGTTCGCGATTGACGTCGAGATAGGCGCGCGGGAAATGGGCGCGCAGCATGGGGGCGCCCAGATGGGGCGCTCGGCCGAACAATTCATCGACCCAGGCATCCTCCGACTGGCGGATGGAGAGGTGATCAAGCCGGGTCATGGCAAGGAAGCGGTCAGGATAGACGCGGCCAGAATGGGCAGAATTGAACACGAGTGGCGCAACCAACCGCCTTGGACGGATGGTTTCGAACGCCGGCTGATCCCAATAGTCGGACCGCACTATGCCTCCCCCAATTGTCTGCCCCCGCAAAAGTTACGGGGCGCAGCAATGATTTGCGGCCAGTTTGGCGCTTTGTCAGGGAATTGTCCAGATTGTCGCAAAATTGCGAGCTGAAATCGTGCTGTGGTTGCGAATATGCAAAACTCGCTTAAACATCGTGGCATATTTTATGGGGCAGCGCGGATTCGTCCGAAAGGTGATATCACCTTGAGCCAGTTGCCCCCAGATGCCACCCAAGCCGGACTGCCGGAGAGATTTGATGAAGCGAATCCTGCTCGCCGAAGATGACAATGACATGCGCCAGTTCCTGACGCGCGCGCTCAAGAACGCGGGCTATGACGTGGTGAGCTTCGACAATGGGCTATCGGCCTATGAACGCCTGCGCGAGGAGCCATTTGCGCTGCTGCTCAGCGACATCGTGATGCCGGAAATGGACGGGATCGAGCTGGCCCGCCGGGCGACGGAACTGGACCCTGATCTGAAGGTGATGTTCATCACCGGGTTTGCCGCGGTGGCGCTGAACCCCGATAGCGACGCGCCCAAGGATGCGTCGGTGCTGAGCAAGCCGTTTCATCTCAAGGATTTGGTCAATGAGGTTGAGCGGCTGCTGGCGGCTTGAGCCTGAGACCAAGCGTAAACTCTACTGCGGCAGCCGTCTGACGCGGCCTTTTCCGCAACCGGCGCTCACGTACAGACGTACGCTCCGCTCCGGTTCTCGAAGACCACGCCTTCCGGCTCGCCACAGCGAATTTTCGCATGGTCTCAGAAACAGTCCTGACATCGTCCCCGCGAAAGCGGGGATTTTGTTTTGGGTGGTGGTTGCGGGGAGATCGCACCCCTCACCCTGACCTTCCGCTGAACGCGTCAGGTCGGTCCCTCTCCCACAAGGGGCGAGGGGTGGCTGCGCGTTTAACCCAACCACGGGGCCATCCTTCTCCCCTTGTGGGAGAAAGTGCCCGAAAGGGGGATGAGGGGGCGTGCGCCAGCAATGCGAGGGATGGCTGCAAAAATCAAAAGAAGGGAAATGGTGGGAGTAACAAGGATTGAACTTGTGACCCTTCGCGTGTGAAGCGAATGCTCTCCCGCTGAGCTATACTCCCATCGCCATCAGGCGAAAGTCTTTAGAGAGATGGTGGGCGTAACAAGGATCGAACTTGTGACCCCCTCGATGTCAACGAGGTGCTCTCCCGCTGAGCTATACGCCCATCTCTCCGGGAAGGAAAAGCCGTAAAGCCTGTCCAGTGGCGCGGATAGACCATAAAACCCCGACAGGGGTCAAGAGGCTAGTTTGGGCTTTGTGGAAAGAGGGTGAGGCGGGCGCGGTTTCGCATCGTCGATTGACGTGTGGCGGTCGCCCGTATCCCTCAGCATGGATCCCGGCCTGCGCCGGGATGACATGGTGGTTGGGGAGGGATACGGGCGAAAATAATCACTCGCGAACCGTGTCGATGATCGCATTGCCGTTGATGAAATCGTCGAACAGGACGGTGGTGCGGTCTGGTGTGCCGACGACGACGGCCATCTGGCCGGGGCCGGTGAGGCGGTGGAGCGGGGCTTCGGGGCGGTCGACGTCGAAGCTGACCGAATAATGCCCGCCGGCCAGGGTGGTGAAGGGCAGGCCGTGCCAGATGGCGGTGGAGGTCAGATGCACATGGCCGGCAATGATTTGGCGGATATCAGGATGGGTCTTGAGGGCGGCGATGAAGGCGTCGGGCTCGAGAATGCGGATCGTGTCGGCGTGGATGTGCAGGGCATTGGCATTGTGATGCAGAATCACGATGACCGGACGGTCCTGCGCTTCGGCGAGGCGGGCAGTGAGCCAGTCGATCTGGGTGGCTTCGAGCACGCCATCGACCCGGCCGGGTTCGGACGAATCAAGCAGGATGATGCGGTAGCCCTTGATGTCGATCACCTTGTCGACCTTGCCGGTTTCGGCGGCGAAATGGGCGCCGAAACTATCGAGGAAGGTGGGGCGGTCGTCGTGATTGCCCAGGGTGATATGCACCGGGATGGGCAGGCGCGCGATGATGGTTTTGAGGCGCTCATAGGCGGCCGGATTGCCGGTATCGGCCAGATCGCCGGCCAGCACGCAGAAATCGGCGTCGCCATAGCGGGCGATCACTTCATCGATCGCGCGTTCGAGGCGCGCGGCGGTGTCGAGCGTCAGCGACAATTCGCCTTCGGGCAGCAGATGCAGGTCACTCATCACCACAAATTTCAGGGTCATTCTTTTTGCCTTTTGGTCGGTTTGGCGACCTCGTAGCCGGAGAGGATGACTGGGGCGTGACAGTGGCTTCTGCCGGTGCGGCGGCGGGTGGGATCAGGCCGCGCCGCGCTCGGCGGCGTAGCGGGCGCGGGATGCCGCGATGGCGTCGCCGTTGCGCTCGGTCCATTCGGCGATCGCTGCAAGAGGCCCGCGCAATTCCATGCCGATTTCGGTCAGCTCGTAATCGACACGTGGCGGAATGATCGGGGTGACCTTGCGGGTTACCAGGCCATCTTCCTCCAGGTCGCGCAGCGTTTGCGTCAGCATCTTCTGGGAAATGCCGTCGACCTGCCGCCTGAGGTCGGAAAAGCGCATGGGGCCACGGGTCAGCGCCATGATGACATAGATCATCCACTTGCCGCCGATCCGGTTGAGTACGTCAGCAACGGGCACTACCGCTTGATTACATTCGGCGAAGCTATGCGGTTCCCCGCGGGTGACCAGACTAACCATTGCGTGCCTCGGGTGAAGAAATAGTGCCGTCTTGTGCGGGTATTGGACAAGCACGACTATAGGGTCGGTTACCCTTTGTGACCAGCTTCCCATTCGTACCTTCACTGAAAAATAGAGACATTCCATGACCCAGCCCAAGATCGGCATCATCATTTCCACAACCCGCAAGGGGCGCCTGGGCGAGCGCATCGCGCGCTGGGTGCATGAGCTGGCCAAGGACCGCACGGACCTGTCGTTCGAAGTCATCGACCTGCGCGACTATCCGCTGGGATTCTACGAGGTGGAGGTATCGCCCCGCTTTGCCCCGCTCGACGGCGCTGTCGAACAGGCCTGGGCCGGCAAGATGGCGAGCCTTGACGGCTATATTTTCGTGACGGCCGAATATAACCGGTCCATCACCGGCGTGCTCAAGAACGCGCTCGACCATCTCTATTATGAGCCGGGTCGTAAGCCGGCAGCCTTTGTGGGCTATGGCGCGGCGGGCGGCGTGCGGGCGGTCGAACAATTGCGGCTGATGGCGGTGGAACTCAGCATGGTGGTGACCAAGAACGGCGTCCACATCGGCATGGAGCCGATGCTGGGGCTGATGCGCGAAGGCAAGGAACTCGCCGATTTCCCTTATCTGAGCCCCACCGTGGTGACGATGCTGGACGAGCTGGCCTGGTATGCCAAAACCCTCAAGACCGGACGTGACGCAGAGGCACAGAAGACTGCGGCCTAGCGGACCTTGTCGTCACCACATGGTCTGTTTGGCCCGTTCCGGCCAGGCCTGGTCATAGGTCTGGCCACCCACCTGATTGTCGGTCATGGCAGCGAGGATGTCGCCAGGCGTCGGGAGGGCCTTGGGATCGATGTGGCGGGCCGGGTTCCACAGTTCGGAGCGGATGATGGCGCGGGCGCATTGGAAATAGAGCTCGTCGATAGCCATGACGATGACCGAGCGGGGCGGTTTGCCATCCACCGCAAAGCTCTCGAGCAGATCTGGATCGGTGCTGAGATGGGCGCGGCCATTGGCGCGAAAGGTGGTACCCGAGCCGGGGAGCAGGAAGAGGAAGGCGACGCGGGGATCGCGCACGATATTGCGCAGCGAATCGATGCGGTTATTGCCGCGCCGATCGGGCATCATCAGCGTGGTGTCGTCGTGAATGCGCACGAAGCCGGGATGGTCGCCGCGCGGGGAGCAATCAATGCCCTCGGGGCCGATGGTAGCCAGAGCGGCAAAGGGGCTGGCCTCGATCAGTCGGCGATAATGCGGCGTCATCTTATGCGCCACTTTGACCGTGGAGGCGGCAACGGGAGCAGGGGTATAGAGCGCTTCGAGCTCTTCGATCGTGCGAATCGTGGTCATGATTATCTCGAAAGGTCACGCCGCCGTGATGGGGCGGATGGGTGTCGGCGCGGGCAAGAAGATACTATATCTGTGCCCAGTGACAGACAGACAAAAGGGGAATGCCATGGATACCCACGCCTTCAAGGTGACCCGTACCGATGCGCAATGGCGCGCCAAGCTGACGCCCGAGCAATATCAGGTGATGCGCAATCACGGCACCGAACGGCCGGGCAGCTGCGCGCTGCTCTATGAAAAGCGGGCAGGGGTGTTTTCCTGCGCCGGCTGCGACACGCCGCTGTTTGAATCGACGCTGAAATTTGAGAGCGGCACGGGCTGGCCCAGTTTTAACGATCCGCTGCCGGGGTCGGTGGAGACCACGACGGACCGCTCGCATGGCATGGTGCGGACGGAGTGCCATTGCGCGGTGTGTGGGAGTCATCTGGGGCATGTGTTCCCCGATGGTCCGCCGCCGACGGGATTGCGCTATTGCATCAATGGGGTGGCGCTGGAGTTTACGCCCAAGGCGTGAGCCATTGATATTTGAGTGAGATTGGGAACCCCCGGGGCGTTAGCCCTGGGGGTGGGTGCTTTCTTCCTTCTCCCCTTGAGGGAGAAGGTGCCCGAAGGGCGGATGAGGGGTTGTTGCTGCAAGCATCCAAGCATGGGCGGGCGCAGAACCCCTCACCCTGGCATTTCTGCTGAACGCAGAAATGCCGTCCCTCTCCCTCAAGGGGCGAGGGGAAGAGGGGGCTCTCGGCCTTATGCGCCCCGCGTCCTTACTACGTGCCTCGTGGCTTTGCCCTCGCAGTTGCTGCTGCGTTGACCGGATCCTCCGGCCAGAAATGTCTTGGGTATCTTCCCTTTAAATCCTTGGCGACGTCTTTCCAGCTGCCGCGCCAGAAGCCGGGGAGGTCTCTGGTGGTCTGGATGGGGCGGTGGGCGGGGGAGAGGAGGATGAGGAGGAGGGGGATTTTGCCGCCGGCGATTGAGGGGTGGCGGTCGAGGCCGAAGAGTTCCTGCACGCGGATTTCCAGCGCCGGGCCATTTTCGGCGGCGTAGTCGATGGGCAGGTGACTGCCTGAGGGGGCGGCGAAATGGCTGGGGAGGAGCGTGTCGATCTGTTGGCGTTCGGACCAGGGCAGGAGCGTGTCGAGCGCGGCGCCGAGATGTTCGGCAGTGATGGCGGCGAGGCGGGTTTCGCCCAGGAGGTGAGGGGCGAGCCAATCGGTGCTGGTGGCGAGGGCGTCGGCCGAGAGGTCGGGCCAGGGCGCGCCGATGGAGTGGTGCAGGAAGCTGGCGCGGGCGCGCAGGGCGCGTTGATCCTTGGACCATGGGAGACTGTCTGGGCCGCGTCTGGTGGCGGCTTGGGCGAGGAGTTGGGCGGCAGTTTCTAGATCCTCGACCGGGGCCGGGTCGTCGGCGAGGCGCAGGGCGTCGAGGCGTTTGATGCGGCGGGCGCGGACGGCGGAGGAGGCTTCGTCGAAGGCTAGGGTGGTTTCCGTGGTGATGTGGTGGGCGAAGAGGGCTTCGAGATCGTCACGAGAGAGCGGCGCGGCGGCGCGGATGCGGGAATTGGCGGCGGCGCCGGTCAGGTCGGCGACGACGAGGAAGGGGGCGCCGGCAAGGGCATCGGCTTGGTCGAGGCTGGCCTGGCGGCCATTGGCGAGGCGGAATTTTCCGCGGGGACCGGCGGCCTGGGCGATGCGGTCGGGGAAGGCGCGGGCCAGGTGGTGGCCGGCGGGGAGATTGCCGCCCGCTTTGCCGCCGGCGAGCTTGGCCCAGCGCTGGGCCATGGCGCGGGCATCACTGGCGCGTTTGGAGCGGTCAGTACGGAAGCGGTCGAGGCGGTGGCTGAGATCGGTGCTGTCCCCGCCCAGGCCCCGTTCACCGACCAGGACGGCGAGTTCGGCGGCGGTTTGAGCATCGTCTTCGGGGGCGGCGGCGACCACCATATGGGCCAGACGCGGATGGAGCGGCAGGCGGGCAAGGGCCTTGCCATCGGGGGTGAGGCGACCCTTGGGGTCGATGGCGTCGAGGCGTTCTAGGAGCGCTGTAGCTTCGGCCCAGGCGGGGGCGGGTGGGGCGTCGAGGAAGCGCAGGGAGGATGGCGTGGTGATGCCCCAGGCGGCGAGATCGAGGGCGAAACCGGCGAGGTCGGCGGCGAGGATTTCGGGGGTGTCGAAGGGTTCGAGCGCGGCGGTCTGGCCCTCGTTCCACAGGCGAATGGCGACGCCGGGGCTGGTGCGGCCGGCGCGGCCGCGGCGCTGGTCTGCGCCGGCGCGGGAGACCCGGCGGGTTTGCAGCGTTGAGAGGCCCGTGGCCGGTTCATAGGCGGGGACGCGGCGAAAACCACTGTCGATGACGATGCGGACGCCATCGATGGTGAGGGAGGTTTCGGCTATCGAGGTGGCGAGGACCACCTTGCGGCGGCCGGGTTCGGCGGGGCGGATGGCGCGGTCCTGCTCGGCTGGGGTGAGTTGGCCGTAAAGGGGGGCGATATCAATATTGGCGGGGACGCGGGGGGCGAGGCGTTCGGCGACGCGGGTGATTTCGCCCTGGCCGGGCAGGAAGACGAGGGCGGAGCCGTCGTGATCGTGCAGGGCGGCAAGAATGGCTGAGGTGACCTGGTCTTCGAGGCGCTGGAGCGGGTCGGGTTCGGCGTAGTGCGTCTCGACCGGGAAGGCGCGGCCGAGACTCTCGATGACGGGGGCATTGTCGAGCAGGGTGGCGACCTTTCCGCCATCGATGGTGGCGGACATGACGAGAATGCGCAGATCGGGGCGCAGAGCGGCTGCGTCGAGCGTGAGGGCAAGGCCCAGATCGCCATCGAGGCTGCGTTCGTGGAATTCGTCGAACAGCACGGCAGCAATGCCGGTCAATTCGGGATCGTCGAGCAGCATGCGGGTGAAGACGCCTTCGGTGACGATTTCCACGCGGGTTTTGGCGGTGATGCGGGTGTCCATGCGGACGCGGTAGCCGACGGTTTCTCCGATTTCCTCACCGAGGAGGCGGGCCATCTGGCCGGCGGCGGCGCGGGCGGCGAGGCGTCTTGGTTCGAGGACGATGATGCGGTTGTCGCCGCGCCAGGGGGCGGTGAGGAGGGCGAGGGGGACACGGGTGGTTTTGCCGGCGCCGGGTGGTGCCACCAGCACGGCATAGGGACCCTGTGCCAGGGCCGTCAGGAGGGCGGGGAGGGCGTCGTCGATGGGCAGGGGTGGCAGGGACAAGCGGAGCTCCGGGTTGGCGGAGGCTTACCCCCAACGTTACCCGCCCCACAAGTGGGAGGGGCGGACTGACGGATTGCGGGCGAGCGGGGGTGCGGGTAGCGTGCGTGGATATTCAGGAGTGCGGCATGAGCAATATCAGGATCGGCAATGAGCATTTGAGCGTGGAGGTGTCCGCGCTGGGGGCCGAGATGCAGTCATTGACGACGCGGGATGGGCGGGATTGGTTGTGGAATGGCGATGCCGCGTTCTGGACCGGGCGGTCGCCGATATTGTTCCCGATCGTGGGCAAGGCGCCGGATGATCATGTCAGCATTGGGGGCGTGCGCTATCCAATGCCCCAGCATGGCTTTGCGCGGCGGAGTGAATTTGCGCTGACCGAGAGCGGCAGTGATTTTTGCCGGTTCGAGCTGACGGCGAGCCAGGCCACCCGGTCGATCTATCCGTTCGACTTTGTGCTCAGCCTGGAGCACCGGGTTGTGGGATCAGCGATAGCGGTGACGGCGGAGGTAACCAACAGGGACACTCGGCCGATGCCGTTTGGCATCGGGTTTCATCCGGCCTTTCTGTGGCCGCTACCGGGCTGCGAAGGGCAGGATCACACGATCTGGCTCGATAGTGGCGGGGCGCCGGCTTTGGCTCGACTCGAAGGTGGGCTGGTCGATCCGCAGCCGCGACCCTCGCCATTTGTGGATGGCGTGCTGGCGCTGGACCGAAGCCGGTTTACCGGCGACACGATGATCTTTTTAGAAGGGGCTGGGAGTGGGCTGCGCTATGGCGCCGAGGGCGCGCAAGTGCACCTGACCTGGGAGAATCTGCCGAACCTGGCGTTCTGGACCAAGCAGGCGGATGCGCCGTTTATTTGCCTTGAGCCGTGGCATGGCACCGCGGCAGCGGTGGGACGCGGGGACGGGATCGAGGCCCGGCCATCGACGGTGGTGTTGGGGGCCGGGGAGACGGGGCGGTATCGGTTTGTGGCGGAGGTGGGGTAGGTTTTTGCTTCAGCATTGAAGCATGGGCTAGCTCCCAACCCCTCACCCTGTAATTTCTTCTGGACGAAGAAATTACTGTCCCTCTCCCTCAAGGGGCGAGGGGAGAAAGAGGTGCCTACTCGGCTGCGCCGCGTTCGTCGACCATGGTGTCGGGGCCGTTGGGGTCGCCGGCGGCGGTTTCGGCGTTGAGATCGGGGAAGGCGACGACGCGGTTGTTGCGGAAGTCGAGGCGGACGACGAGCAGGCCCCGTTCTTCGAACCAGGTGAGCAGGCGCCTTGCCCGGCTGGCCGAATGGGTGCCGTAAAGGCGGGCCAGGGTCGCGTCGGAGGGGCAGGGGGCGTTGGTGAGGGCGGCTTGGGCCAGCACGAGGAAGACGCCCTGCACGTCATCGGAGAGGGTTTCGGATAGGGATAGCGCGGTTTGCCAGCCGTCGGACTGGGCGGTTTCAGTGTCGGGGGCGACGCGGGCGACGGCGAGCTTGCGCTTGAAGGCGGGCAAAGCCGGGGGCTCGCCGGGGACGCGGCGGATGCGGCAGCGGACAAGAAAATCCTGATAGAGCACGGCGACGGTGCGGAAGCTGGCATCGGGATCGCCGAGCAGTTCGACCATGATGGCGTCGATCTGGCTTTCGCGCTCGGCCTCGTCGATCTCGGGGAAGAGGCTTTGCGGCGCGGTTTCCACTTCGGGGCGGGCGCGGGCGACCTGGGCCAGCAGTTCATTGGTCGAGGGCGGCGGCGGTGGTGCTGGCCGGCGCACGACGGGACGGGTGATCTCTTCTGGGCTGGCCGTGAAGATCAGCTCGGCGGCGTCAACGGGCGCTTCGAAGGGGGTCAGCTTGGGGCTGGTGGAGCGGGCCGAGGTTTCGACCGCGCCGATGGTGACCGGCATGGGGCGGCGGGAAATGGCGGGGCCGAGGGCGACGAAATGGCCGCGGGCCAGATCGCGGAACTGCTCGGCCTGGCGCTTTTCCATACCTAGGAGATCGGCGGCGCGAGCCATGTCGATATCGAGGAAGGTGCGGCCCATGAGGAAGTTACTGGCCTCGGCGGCGACGTTCTTGGCCAGCTTGGCGAGGCGCTGGGTGGCGATGACGCCGGCCAGGCCCCGTTTGCGGCCGCGGCACATGAGATTGGTCATGGCGCCGAGCGAGAGTTTGCGGGCTTCGTCGGAGACTTCGCCGGCAACGGAGGGCGCGAAGAGCTGGGCTTCGTCGACGACGACGAGGACGGGATACCAGAAATCGCGATCGGCATCGAACATGCCGCCCAGGAATGCGGCGGCGGCGCGCATTTGCTGCTCGACGTCGAGGCCTTCAAGATTGAGCACGACCGAGACGCGGTGCTGGCGGATGCGGCCGGCAATGCGGGTGAGTTCGGCTTCGGTGCGGGTGGCATCGACCACGACATGGCCGAATTTATCGGCCAGGGTGACGAAATCGCCCTCGGGATCGACAATGCATTGCTGCACCCAGGGGGCCGATTGTTCGAGCAGGCGGCGCAGCAAATGGGATTTGCCGGAGCCGGAATTGCCCTGCACCAAAAGGCGCGTGGCCAGCAATTCCTCGAGATCGAGCGTGGCGGGCGCAGACCCCGTCGTCGCGCCCATGTCGATTGCTACCTTCATCAAATCTCCAGGCCGGCCAGTTACGTCTCGGTCGGAGACTCAGGCAGATGGTTGACCTAGCGTTAGCATGATTTTGGGCGCGCGGGGGTAGGGGTGGTGG
>UCAU01000028.1:0-139 GCA_900470445.1 Hyphomicrobiales bacterium
CGGAAGGGGGAGATGGGGGTCAGCGCCAGCAGGGGGGAATCGATGGGCAGGATCGGTCCGTGTGCGGACAGGTTATAGGCGGTAGAGCCGGCCGGGGTGGAGAGCAGCACGCCGTCGCAGATCAGCTCGTCGAGGCGGG
>UCAU01000028.1:195-221936 GCA_900470445.1 Hyphomicrobiales bacterium
TTCGCCATCGACCACGATCTGGAGCTTGGCGGCCTGGTAAGTGGAGCGGAATAGCGACACTTCATTGAGCGCCAATGCCGTCTGGGTAACGCCCGATGTGCTGAGCACAGTCATGGACAACGGATAGATACGGGTGGCCTGCGCTACTGACAGGCGTTCGGCCAGCGAGTCTTCGGAAAAGACATTCATCAGAAAGCCGACCGAGCCGAAATTCATGCCATAGACGGGCACGTTGCGGCCCATGGCCTGGTGCAGGGTCTGCAGCATCAGGCCATCGCCGCCAAGCGCCACGATGACGTTGGCCTCGTCTAGCGGGGTATCGCCGTAGCGCTCGCGCAGGCGCGCGGCGGCCGTGTCGGCTTCGGCGGTGCCGTTGGTTACAAAGCCAACCCGATCTGTCTGGACGCTCAATTTGTATTCTCCGGCAGGGCAGTTGGCGCG
This sequence comes from Hyphomicrobiales bacterium, assembly GCA_900470445.1. Classification (GTDB taxonomy): domain Bacteria; phylum Pseudomonadota; class Alphaproteobacteria; order Rhizobiales; family Devosiaceae; genus Devosia. The sequence goes on from UCAU01000028.1 coordinate 637, forward strand.
TTCGGGCCGTAGCATAGAAGCCAAAACGCTGCCAGACGCAACGCCGATGGTGCGTTACTCGGCCGGGCCGTGCGCGGTGGCCGTGAGCAGGTGGGGGACCTCGCCGGGGACGAGGCGAATGGCCGTCAGCCTGCCGGTGGCATAGGCGCCAGTGTCGATGCAGATGCGGCCGGGCGAAATATAGGGCTCGGCGGCGGGCGTGTGGCCATGCACCACCAACAGGTTGGGCGGCCAAGGGGCCGTGTTGGTGGGGTCATAGCGCATCCATTGCAGGATATCGTCGCTTTGCTGGTCGAGCGGTACATCCGGCTTCATGCCGGCATGCACCAGCACAACGCCGGGCAGGCTGAGCGAGACGGGCAGGCCCTTCAGAAATTCCAAATGGTTGAAGGGAATGTGGCTGCGCAGGTGGCCAATGCGCGCCTGGACTGTCGCGGTGGTAAAGCCGGCCATCGGCACGCCATAGGATTGCAGGGTTTCGGCGGCCCCGAGCTTGAGCCATTGCGCGCCGGCCACCGGGTTGTTGCAATAGGCGAGCATGAGTTCTTCGTGATTGCCGGCCAGGCAAATGCGGCGCACGCCCGGAGGCGGGGGCGACAGCAAATGGTCGATAACGCCGGCCGAATTAGCGCCGCGATCGACATAGTCGCCGAGATAAACCAGCCAGATTTCACCACCCGCCCCGGCAGCATCGTCCAGGATCATCTGCTCGAGGTGTTGCAATTCGGGCAGGCAGCCGTGGATATCGCCAATGGCGTAGACGGCGGCGGGCCATTGCTGGGCGACCAGGCGTTCACGCCCGTGCGGCGCCGGATCGGGCTGGCGCTGCGGCAACAGGCGCCGTAACAGCGAAAGCATGCTTGCCTGCGGCATTGGCGATTAACTCCGGCACTTCACGGCCGCTGAACTTGGCTGCCTTGGGGCGCCGACTCAAGCGCTCAACCAAAGGTTGATCGCGCAGACGCTACAGCCAAAGCGTTACCGATGACTGAGCAGGCAAGGATCAGATTGTGCGCAAACGGCCGGAGCCATCGAACAGGCCGTTATCGGCGGCGCCGTGGGCTTCGCGAGGCCCCTTAAGAGGCGACAGCGATTGCCGCAGCCGCTCGGCCGCCGCCGCGATGCGGTTCAATCGGATCGTCGCAACCAATTGCCCGATGGCAGCGGCACCGGCGGCGAAAGCGGCGAGCCACATCGGCCAAGCCTGCATGGTCAGCGCGATGGTCAGCAGGGCCAGGGTGACAAGACCACAGGCGGCCAGCCAGGCAGACTTGCGCTTGACGGCCGTATGCCAGATTCCCGGATCGGCGAAGCGCCAGCCGACGCCGTAGATATCGGAGGCGAGCAGGGCGCCGCGGCCCATGGCGTTGTAGAAGTAGAAGGTGCCGGAGCGGTCGGCGGCCAGATATTCCGCCAGCACAGGTTCGGCGACGACACTACGGAACCCGTCGCCATCGGTGAAGCTGACTTCGGCAAAGACCTGGTAAAGCTGCTTTTCGGCGCTGAGTTGCGTTGCTTCGATCGTTCCACGTTTCACCGTGAAGTCCGAGCCCGCATCGAACGCTGCCGCCATCGCCATCCCGTTCACCATGAAAAGCGCCAGTTTGGCGCGCCGGGAACATCTCACGACGCGACATCTAGCCGCTTTATATGAAGGTTGTGCGACAATAGCCAAACGCGCCGCCCGCACAAGCGGGCATGCAACGTGCGAGGCATGTTTTTTGGGGAGTGCGCGGGCGCGGCTCAGCCAGCGACGCGGAGCCCCGCGAAGCCGGAAGTGCTGAGATCGGCAGCCCTAGATATTCAGGGGGCAGCGAAAGCCGGCATTTCTACCGGCGCCTGCTGCTGAAGCGGCCTGTTGAGGCGCTCGGCGAGTTCGTCGGCGTCCTGCATGTTCAGGCCCACGGTCGGTACCCCATCGATCAGAGCGGGGGAGTCCGTTTCCACGTCATAGACAGTCCAGGTAATTTCACATTCCGCACGGATATCATAGCGATCAGCCATGGTCTTGATCCCCTGCGCCGCGAGAAAACTGTATTTCCGGGATCGAGCGCAGGCAATACAAAAATAGAGTTCTACTGACTATTTTTGTGTTGTTATTGGATGTGGAGGAATTGGAGTTATTCAATTTGTATTGTTGAATCCGTGGAAGTGCAGGGATTCTATTTTATCAGTATTGCGGTTTGCCGCCGGATGTTTCGTCCTGCATTGGTTCGCAGCGTGGTTTCGGAAAGGGGCAAGCAGGGCATCGCAGCTAAATGGCTGTTTGTTCGAGTTGTGATCGCCGTTTGTTCCTAGCGCGTCATAAAACGGTCATGTAAAACCGCGCCATTTTGCACAGCCGTGCAAGCAGACCCATCGTCTGGTTTGAGTCGTTCAGATTGGCAATTTCGGGAAAATGGGCGGGCAGCACCCGGTTGCGGCGGAAGAATGCTGCCCGTCGACGTCAGTCGATTTCGATATCGCTTATCGACCCCAAACAATACTTAGCGCAACCCCGAAGATCCGGCTATATCGGGGCGATCACATTTGTATTCCTATTGTAAATTTGAAATACGGTTTGGAGTGATTGATGATCGCAAATAAATCGTCATTTTTGTGTAGGGATATGCCTATGCTGGTCCAGATTTATTTAGGTATCTGATTATCATGTTTGTTTTTCAAGTGTCAGTGCGCCGATAGGCTGGCCGCCAACCGGTAGGCCAGGCAGGCCAATGTCAGCATTGGATTGGCGCTGCCGGCGCTGGGGAAAACCGACGGGGACAGGATATGGGCGTTGGGAATGGCGTGGCAGCGCAGATTTATGTCGACCACGGAGTTGCGCTGGTCGCTGCCCATTCGGGTGCTGCCGGATGGATGGTAGACATCGCGGAACAGGCTTGGATCTTCGATCGGCGCATCGGCGGCAAGGCTCCAGTCGATCGCGCAGGCAGAGGATAGCGCTCGATCCTGCCAAAAGCGGCGATAGACGCCAAGGGCATGCGAGGTGGTTCGCAGATCGACCTCGCCAGTCGACCAGTCGATATGCGCCTTGGGTACGCCCATGGCATCGAGTTGATGGGAAAGCCGGATGCGGTTGCCCCCGTTCGGCAATTGCTCGATGCGAATTTCGGCCGCGATGCGAATGCTGTCGGGCAGCAACCAATCGGGATGGAAGGTCCGCCACAGCCCGGCATGCACTATTGCCGCGCTGGAGGCCAGCATTGTGCCGACCCGGGCGTTCCGGCGGTCGACGCGCCGGCGTAGTCCGTCGCGCACGAGGTTGAGTGGGTTGGATTCAAAGTCGAGTCGCAGGCACATATAGGCGCTGCCGATAGTGGCCGCTTGCTGGACCTGGGGGGAGACTTCAAAATGGGCCGCGCGGCGCAGCCCCTGGCTCCGGGTATGTCCAATCAGATACGAGATCATGGCGGGGCTGAAGCGGCGCACACTGCCGATATCCATGGCCAGATGATCGACGAAATGATTGCCCACGGCTTCGTTGCCATGAAATGCGTGATCGTTGGACCGCCGCTTCATCAGCAGCAACAGTCGGGTGCTTTCAATGGTGCCGGCGGCAATGATGAATTCGGTCGCCATAACGGTGATGCTGCGCTGATGATCGCCACTGGCCCGGGCCGAGCGGACGCAGCCGCGTTCTTCATCCAGGTCGAAATTGGTCACCGTGGCGCCCGAATAAACCGCCAGGTTCTTGCTCGCCTGCAGTTCTGCTTCCAGCAGCAGAAAGACGTTGCGCCGCCGGAAGGAGACGATCTTGGGAGAGCGGCAATGCACGTCCTCATCGGCATCGGCGCCGGCAAGCGCGGTTGGATGAAGCTGGGGCAGTCCCTCGTAATTGGCACCGCCGGATAATGCGAACAGGCGCTCGACATCGGGCAAATGGCGGTAGATTTCGCCGTGGCTGATCGGCCATGCGGGCAGGCCCGCATAGGGGCGGGCCGACACATCGTGCTCGGTAAGCGGTATCAGGCGGCCGCCCCACAGGTCGGACGTGCCGCCCAGGCCGCGCTTGCGGCCGACGAGGGGGCCGCGATAGTTGAGCGCGCCGGTCTCGACTGCGTTGAGATCATCGAGACCCGGGGCAATGGGCCCGCTCTCGAGCAGCACCACCTTCTTACCGCTTCGTGCCAGGCTGCTTGCGGCTATGAGTCCGGCGGGGCCGGCGCCGATGACGCAAATATCGGCGGCAACCTGGACTGATAGGTTCGGCGCATCTGCAAGATTGACCAGCGTCACGCTCGCCTCCCAAGGCGTTCTTCGAATTGCTCGCCTCAAAAAAGATCAAGCCGCAGAAGAATTATCTGCTCACGCCTTCGCCAAAACGTCCAGTCTTGTGACAGTTGTGTAACGGAATATACTTTGCATTGCAGGTATTCATCCAGAGCATTTGTTGGAAAGACTCGCGACAACTTTCTCAAGCGCGAATAGTGTTTTTGTTGAGTGGCCGCAGGATGATGCAGTAAAGTACGGTAGCGTCTATCGCCGGAATGAAATGCAACTGGGAGAGATGACAATTGGGCGGCGGCTATGCCTGGACCGATGACGAGGATCATGTCGCCGTGGACGCGGTGACCGTCAGTATCGGCAGCGATACGCGTATTCTCAAGATTGCCGGACTGGAATTCGGGACGCCCAGCGCCTGGGTCTATTGGCCGGCGACCCTGCACCAGGGCGAACCGATCGAACCGCGGACGGAGGGACCATTCGAGGATGTCGGCGTGGCGCTCGACTATGCCGAGCAGATGTCGGATCTCTACGGTTTCAAGCGCGTTGTCGTCGTCTTGCAGGACATTGCGCTGTGGCGGCGGGAATGGGGGGCGCTGGACGGACGGCTCGATGGGCGCTGACTTTTAGTTTGCGGGCGTCGCTAGTGCAGTCGCGAAGCCGACATGGGCCAGCAGGCCGCGATGGTTCGAGCCGAAATTGGATGGTATGGCGCCTATCTCGTCGATGCGCAATCCGCCGCGGGTGAACATGTTGTCGATCGGTATGCCCCATTCGCCCAGCCGCACTGGCCAGGTCGAAGGATAGCGGGGCGGGGGCATCAATTGGTTGCGGTTGACGAACTGACGGACGCTGCGCGACCAGGGCGCGCTGTTAAAATCGCCGGTCAGCAGAATTGGGCCGTCGATCTGTCGCAGCACGTGGCTGATTTCCCAAAGTTCATCGATGGACATGCCATCGAAATAGGGCTTGCTCAGGTGCAGTGCGACGATGGTCACGGAGCGGCCGTTGATCGTCGTCCGGGCCGTTATCAGGCGCTCGCGCTGCATGGGGCCGAGCAGGTGCATCTGGCCATTGACCAATGGCGTGCGCGAAAACAGCGACAAATCGCAGGTCAGGGTATCAGTGCAGCCAATGCGATAAGGGAAAGTGGTGGCAAGGCGCTCCAGCGAACGCTCGATGCCAGGGGTCTCCATGATCACGGCAACATCGGGCGCCTGCTCGATCATGTAATCGGCAACGTCCTGGCCGCGTTCCGATGTTGCCAGGACATTGAAACTCATCACTGTAAACCCATTGGGATCAATGGCTTCGGCCAGTTGCGACCGTGTTTCCTGCTGCTGGTGGATGAGATAGGCGCCTTGGCCAATGCTGACGAGGATCAGCGCGAGCACGAGAACGCCGCGCCAGCGGGCGCCCAGCATGAAGAGCACGATCGGCAGGGCCAGACACGCCGCCGCTAGATGAAAGCGCAGCGATTGCAGTACATCCGGATTGGGGACTGGCAGGTCAAAGCTCGCCGCGGCGAGGCCAAGCATGGCCAGAGCCGCCAGTATGGTGACGGCACCGCGAAGCTCAAGTTTCATCGTGACCGCTCGGGATTGCACTGGGATATATTCACCGCGCCAATAGCGATGCTTTGCCCGTGCCGGTCAATACACTTGGCGCTACTGGCCAGGTGGGCCGAGGGGGCAGCGCTTTCCGCTGCAGGGACACTGCCCCTCTCCGCCGCTTATCCCACACGGACAGGATGAGGAGCCGGGTCGTTTTCCTATTGGAGTGCTGCTGTTGCCGGACAAGCTGATGTTCAAGTGCCGCGACGGCGGCCGCGTTCGGCGTCCAAGCCGTGTGGATCAAGGTACCAATGATGGAAAATGGTGCCGGCAGCAGGGTTCGAACCCGCGACCCCCTGATTACAAATCAGGTGCTCTACCAACTGAGCTATACCGGCGCGCGATGCCATCTAGCATCGAAGGGGCTCATGGGCAACGGGGTTGATTGGAAGCGCCACGTTGTGTCCGTGATAGCATCTGGCTCAGATGCAAAAATGGCTGGTTATCCGTAGGGCTGCGTAGGGCGTTGCCCGTAGGCTTAACGTAAACAAGCTGTTGAAATTCCTGTTTCTTCTTTTCGGACCTAAGAGTGTAGGCCAGTTCAATTCTGGGTAGTCCGATGTTGAAGCGTTTTGATGGGCCTGGACGACCAATCTGCCGATTCAGAATGACGCGCCGCGCCAGTGTGCGGTCATGAGACGGCGGATTTTGCGACCGGTCGCGTTCCGGCCGGTGCGGCGCGGGCCGCCAGCTTTGCCGGTGCGGATTTATCCGCGATTTGAATCGGTGGAAATCGGCGGGCTGCCGGTGGCGCGGCTTGATCGCAAGCAGACGGCGCGGCTGTTGATCGATCTGGCGGTGAAATATCGCCGCCGCGACCGGCCCTGGATTGCCACCAGCATCAATGGGCAGGTGCTGTCTGAGGCGGCGCGCCAGCCGGCCTTGCGCGAGGCGGTGCGCTTTGCCGATGTGATCAGTTGTGACGGCCAGCCGCTAGTGATGGCCAGCCGACAGGTGACCGGCTTTGCGCTGCCGGAGCGGGTGGCGACGACCGATCTGTTTCACGACGTGGTGGCGGCGGCGCGTGAGCGGGTGGTCAGCATGTATTTCCTGGGCGGCACCGAGGGTGAGAATGCGCGGGCAGTGGCGGCGGTGCGGGACAGCTATCCGCATCTGCGCATTGTGGGGCAGGGGCACGGTTATCGTACGCATCGGCAGTGGATAAGCGTGGTGCGCGATATCGACCGGCTCGGGCCCGACATTGTCTGGCTGGGGCTAGGCGTGCCGCGCGAGCAGGAATTCTATATGCGGTTTGCCCATGCCATGCCCAATGTCGGGCTGATCAAGACCAGTGGCGGGCTGTTCAATTTCCTCTCCGCTTCGGCCGCGCGGGCGCCGCAATGGATGCAGGATAATGGCCTGGAATGGGTCTACCGCATGGGCCGCGAGCCCCGGCGGCTGCTGTTCCGGTATCTCACCACCAGTCCGCATGCGGCCATGCTGATGCTGACGCGCCAGAAATGGGGCAAGGGCATTGCCGAGCTGGGCGAGCGCATTGACCGTTGGTGACGGTGGCTGGAACTATTTTTCTGCGTTTTCTCGCCATGGCGCACATTCAAACGCCATCTGATCGCGCCTCGGCTTTTCTATAACGCGTCTTGTTCTCGGGGGAGACGAATGTGCCTCAAGCCCTTGCGTAGCAAGGGTTTCCGCCATTTTCCGGCTTGATGCTGCCGCGTTCCGGGCCTAACCAATCAGCCTAAGCGAGTGCCGTGTTGAGCGGCTATGGAGCATAGCTGCTGTGACCAGCAATCGACTGACGCATCTGCAGACCCTGGAAGCCGAGAGCATCGAAATCCTGCGCGAAGTCGCGGCCAGTTTCGAGCGTCCGGTGATGATGTATTCCATCGGCAAGGATTCCAGCGTCCTGCTGCATTTGGCGCGCAAGGCGTTCTATCCGTCCAAAATTCCGTTCCCGCTGCTGCATGTCGATACGACGTGGAAGTTCCGCGAGATGATCGCCTTTCGCGACAAGATGGCCGAGGATTACGGCTTCGATCTCATCACCCACACCAATGCCGATGGTGTGCGCGACAATATCAATCCGTTCGACCATGGCTCCTCGCGCTATACCGACATCATGAAGACTGCTGCCCTGCGGCAGGCGCTTAATGCCGGCCAGTACGATGCGGCCATTGGCGGGGCAAGGCGCGACGAGGAAAAGTCCCGTGCCAAGGAACGCGTGTTTTCCCATCGCAATGCCGGCCATGCGTGGGACCCCAAGAACCAGCGGCCCGAGCTGTGGCGGGTGTTCAATACACGCCTCAATCCGGGCGAGAGCATGCGCGTGTTCCCGCTGTCGAACTGGACCGAGCTGGACATCTGGACCTACATTTATTCGGAAAATATCCCGATCGTGCCGCTGTATTTTGCCCGCGAACGGCCGGTGGTGGAGCGTTTTGGCACGCTGCTGATGGTCGATGACGACCGCATGCCGCTGGGCAAGGATGAAGTGCCGCGGCATGAGCTGGTGCGGTTCCGTACGCTGGGTTGCTATCCGCTGACCGGTGCGATGCGATCGACAGCGACGAGCCTGCCCGAAATCATCATGGAAATGCAGGCGAGCCGCACCTCGGAGCGCGAGGGACGCCTGATCGACAGCGATCAGGTCGGCTCGATGGAAAAGAAGAAGCAGGAAGGCTATTTCTGACAATGACCCTGCCAATGGCCACGCCTGACACCGATATCGACCTCTGGCTCGATCAGCAAACCGACAAATCCCTGCTTCGTTTCCTCACCTGCGGCAGTGTGGACGACGGCAAATCGACGCTGATCGGGCGGCTGCTCTATGACAGCCAGTTGATCCTCGATGATCAGCTCGCTAGCCTCAAGAAGGAAAGCCGCAACCGCACCACGGGCGACGAGGGGATCGATTTCTCGCTGCTGGTGGATGGCCTTTCCGCAGAGCGGGAGCAGGGCATTACCATCGACGTGGCCTATCGGTTTTTCTCCACCGACAAGCGCAAATTCATCGTCGCCGACACGCCCGGCCACGAGCAATATACCCGCAATATGGCGACCGGCGCATCCAATGCCGATCTGGCGCTACTGCTGATCGATGCCCGCAAGGGCGTGCTGACCCAAAGCCGGCGGCATAGTTTCATCCTGTCGCTGATCGGGGTGAAGCATGTGGTGCTGGTGGTCAACAAGATCGATCTGGTCGATTACAGCCAGGATGTGTTCGACAGAATAGTTGCCGAATATCGCGCTTTTGCGGAGCCACTGGGCTTCAAGACGCTGGCGGCGGTGCCGGTTTCGGCGCTCCGGGGCGACAATATTCTGGGTCCGAGCGCTAATACGCCGTGGTATCGCGGGCCGGGCCTCGTGCCCTATCTCGAAGGCATCGAAGTTGCCGATGACCGCGCCAGCCAGAAATTCCGGTTCCCCGTGCAATGGGTGAACCGGCCGAACCTGGATTTCCGTGGTTTTTCCGGCACGGTAGCGGCGGGCGTGGTCAAGGTCGGCGATGACGTGCTGGTGGCGGCCTCGCGCAAGCCGGCACGGATCAAAGCCATCGTCACCATGGATGGTGAACTCGATCAGGCGGTGGCGGGGCAGGCGGTGACGCTGGTGCTCGACCGCGAAGTGGACGTGTCGCGTGGCGATGTGCTCACCCATGCCGGCGAGACGCCGGAATTCTCCAATCAGTTCCAGGCCCGCGTGGTGTGGATGAATGAGGAGCCGGCCTATCCGGGGCGCTCCTATCTGCTCAAGATCGGCTCGCAGATCGTCCCCGCGACGATCACCGATCTCAAGTTCCGCACCAATGTGAATACGCTTGAACAGACGGCGGCGACCAAGCTGGACCTCAATGAGGTGGCGACAGTTACGATCGCGACCGACCGGGCGATTGCCTTTGATCCTTATGCGGCCAATGCCGTTACCGGTGGCTTCATTCTGGTCGACCGGATTTCCAATGCTACGCTGGGCGCTGGAACCGTAGAATTCGGCCTGCGTCGCGCGCAGAACCTGACCTATCAGTCCTTCGATGTGAACCGGCAGGTTCGCGCGGATATGAAGGGGCAGCAGCCGCAGATTGTGTGGTTCACCGGGCTTTCGGGCTCCGGCAAGTCCTCGGTCGCCAATCTGCTGGAAAAGCGCCTCACGGCCGAGGGCAAGCACGCCTATATCCTTGATGGCGACAATGTCCGCCATGGGCTCAACAAGGATCTCGGCTTTACCGAGGCGGCGCGCGTGGAGAATATCCGCCGCGTGGCTGAGGTTGCGAGGCTCATGGCCGATGCCGGGCTGATCGTGCTGGTCTCGTTCATCTCGCCCTTCGAGAAGGAGCGGCGGCTGGCGCGTGAAATCGCTGGCGATATCACCTTCACCGAAGTGTACGTAGATACGCCTATCGAGGTGTGCGAGGCGCGTGACCCCAAGGGGCTCTACAAGCGTGCCCGCGCTGGTGAGATCAAGAACTTCACTGGTATCGATTCCCCGTTTGAAGCGCCGACCAACCCGGAGCTGGTGCTGCATGGCGCCGAGCATGCGCCGCTTGATCTGGCCGATCAGCTGCACGGCTTGCTGCGGTTTTAATGCCGGATTATTACGAGTCGGGGAAGGCGCGCTGCGCCCTCCCGCTTTCGAAGCCGCCTTGCTTCCCTCAACCAACTCGCTAGGCTCACCCCAATAGGGGGAGCGAATATTGGCCAAACGCAGGGCAAGGCGTACATCCAGCGGCAAGGCACATGCCTTGGCCGTGTGGATAGCATCGCGGCATTTGCCGCGGCACGGCACTTTCTTCATCGCTTTGGTGGTCGGGGCCATGGTGCTGCTGCTCAGCCTGTGGCTGGCGCCTCATTTTGCCGTGGTGTTCGGCGCTATCGCGCTGTTCGTGACCTATCTGGCGCTGGTTGCTCTGATGCTGCCGCTGTTGAGCGCGGAATTCCTCCGCTCGCGCGCCGATGAAGCCGATACGCCAACCGGGCTGATCTTTGCGGTTGTTATCGGCGTGGTTGCAGTATGCAGCGCCACGCTGTTCATGGCGCTGAACGGCAGCGAAGGGCCGCGGGTCGTCGAGGTCAGCCTGAGCATTGTGTCGGTGCTGTTGAGCTGGTTCGTTGTCCACACCATGGCGTCACTGCATTACGCCTATGAGTTCTATGAGCGCGCGGTGGAGGATGGCGATGCGGTGGCCGGGGGCTTGGATTTTCCCGAGGGCGATGGGCCGGACGGGTTGGCTTTCCTCTATTTTGGCTACGTGATCGGCACGGCCTTTGCAGTGTCCGATATCCGCGTCACCTCGGCCAAGATGCGCAAATTCGTGTTGGTGCATTCGGTGTTCTCGTATTTCTTCAACACACTGATCGTGGCGGCGACGGTCAATGTCGCGGTGGCTGTCGGGGCGGGATGACACCTTGGGCGGTTGCCGCCGCTGCTCGCTTTGTGCAACACCATCGCCAAAGACATGCCCCAAGGAGAATCTGCCATGAAGACCCGCGCCGCCGTCGCGTTCCAGGCTGGAAAGCCCCTCGAAATCGTCGAAGTGGATCTCGATGGCCCCAAGGCGGGCGAAGTACTGATCGAAATCAAGGCGACCGGCATTTGCCACACCGATGATTTCACCCTGTCGGGCGCCGACCCGGAAGGCCTGTTTCCCGCCATTCTAGGCCATGAAGGCGCGGGCGTGGTGGTCGATGTGGGCCCGGGCGTCACGAGTCTGAAAAAGGGCGACCATGTCATCCCGCTCTACACGCCCGAATGCCGCGAATGCTATTCCTGCCGCTCGGGCAAGACCAATCTGTGCACCGCGATCCGCGCCACGCAGGGGCAGGGGCTGATGCCCGATGGCACCTCGCGCTTCTCCTTCGAAGGCAAGCCGATCTTCCACTATATGGGCTGTTCGACCTTCTCCAATTTCACCGTGCTGCCCGAAATCGCGGTGGCCAAGATCGATGCCTCGGCCGCCTTCGACAAGGTCTGCTATGTGGGCTGCGGTGTCACCACCGGCATCGGCGCGGTGATCAATACGGCCAAGGTCGAAATCGGCGCCACGGCGGTGGTGTTCGGCCTAGGCGGCATTGGCCTCAATGTCATCCAGGGTCTGCGGCTGGCCGGCGCCGATATGATCATCGGTGTTGATCTGAACAATGACAAGAAGGTCTGGGGCGAGCGCTTCGGGATGACGCATTTCGTCAATCCCAAGGAGATCGAGGGCGATATCGTGCCCTATCTCGTCAACCTCACCAAGCGCCGGGGCGATCTGATCGGCGGGGCCGATTACACGTTCGATTGCACCGGTAACACCACGGTTATGCGTCAGGCGCTGGAAGCCAGCCATCGCGGTTGGGGCAAGTCGGTGGTGATCGGTGTTGCCGGGGCAGGCAAGGAAATCTCGACCCGCCCGTTCCAGCTGGTCACCGGCCGCACCTGGATGGGCACGGCTTTCGGCGGCGCCAAAGGCCGCACCGACGTGCCCAAAATCGTCGATTGGTATCTCGACGGCAAGATCCAGATCGATCCGATGATCACCCACACGTTGCGCCTTGAGGATATCAACAAGGGCTTCGAGATGATGCATTCCGGCGAAAGCATCCGCAGCGTCGTGGTGTACTGACGCCGGTTATCGGCTTTCGTAACGCTTTTGCATCACCCGCCCTTTGAAGGCGGGTGACTCGCTGACGAGTTTGAATGGCTTGTGCTGGAGGATTGCCTTCAGCAGTTCGCTTGCTTCCCCGTTTTGCGGGGTGAATGCATATAGGCGCTGGCCGGCTGCGCCATAGAGATAAAGCCCGTTGACCGAGGGCTTGTTGGTGACCAGTGATTTGATGTCGGCCAAGGCGATACTCGTGCTTGGCTTGCCCTTGGGCTCTATCAGCAGGTTATCGTCGTCGAAGCTGACCTGCATCGGCGTGCTCATGAAGCGCAGCAGCAAAGCTACGGGCAAGAGCACAATAATGCCGATCACAAAGGCAAAGCGGCCAATGCCGCCCTCGGCGCCGCTATGGACGAATTCGGCTGAGGCGTCGATGCCAAAGACGAAAAACACCAGGGCAAGCAGAGCGCCGAGATAGAGGAGGCCTATCGCGATCACGCGGTTGCGCTCTTGCTGCCGGAAGCTAATCGTGTTCGTCATTTTCTGCCCGCTCATGGAAACTGGCGTCGGAAGCTGCCTGATTCCCGTTCTGTTGTCTGAGAAATGGTGGCGGGACGGTGGCTTTCACCGCCGCTCATTCCAGCCAAGTCGTCTCAAACAGCCCGGCCTCGTGGATATCGATATTCTCCAGCGGACCGGGGCCGGCATTCTCGAATTTGTGCGGCACGCCTGCCGGCGCAACGACGATCTGCCCTTCCACCGCCTCGAACACTTCGCTGCCGACGGTGAAACGCGCCCGACCCTTGCGGATGATGAAAGTTTCGGGATAAGGATGGCTATGCAGCCGCGGCCCACCGCCGACTGCCTCGGTGTGATTGAAGATCACCGAAATGCCGGCCCCATCTGGCCCGCCCTCCCACTCTCCTGACCATCGATCTGCTGGCGAAGCGGCATAAGCCCACGCTTTCCGTTCGATCACTTTTCCAGCCATTTCCCTCTCCCGTAATCCGTGCGACGACCGCTTCGGCGGCGTCGGGCCCATACCTCATGCTCAAGGACGCACCATGACCATGCACGCCGACAATCTTTTCATCATCACCGGTGGTCCGGGCGCCGGCAAGACCACGCTGCTCGATGCCGCCTCCGCGGCCGGCATTCGTGTCGGGCGCGAGGCCGCCCGGGCTATCATCCAGTCACAGACCGCCATAGATGGACCCGCGGTGCACTGGCGGGACAAGGCGCTTTTCGCCGAACTCATGCTCGACCGCGATATCCAGACCTTCCAGGCATTGCGCACATCGGCCGAACCAACGCTGAGCGACCGTGGTATTCCCGATCTTGTCGCCTATGCCCGCATGTTTCCGCTCGCGCACGACGCGCATTTCCATCGTGCCGCCGCGCTCTATCGCTACAATCCCATCGTCTTCTTCGCTCCGCCCTGGCGTGAGATTTTCGTGACGGATGCCGAGCGCATAGAGGGATGGGAGCATGCCGTAAGCATCTACGCGCCGATGCGTGACGTTTATGCCGAACTGGGCTATCGCATTGTCGAACTGCCAAAGGTGCCCGTCGCCGAGCGGCTGGCCTTTGTGAGAGATGTCATCGCCAATGCCTGACCCAACCATATTCGTCGATGCCGACGCCTGTCCGGTGAAAGACGAGGCGATGCGGGTCGCTGAGCGCCTTGGCCTGGTGGTCACTTTCGTCAGCAATGGCGGTGTGCGCCCATCGCGCGATCCAATGGTGCGTGTCGTAGTGGTCGCTGCCGGCGCCGATGCGGCTGACGACTGGATCGTTGAACAAGCGCGGGCCAATGACATCGTGCTGACGGCAGATATTCCACTGGCGAGCCGCGCCATAGACAAGGGCTGCCACGTGCTCGGATTCACCGGTAAGCCGTTCACACCGGCCTCGATCGGCATGGCGCTGGCTATGCGCGATCTCAAGCAGCATCTGCGCGAGACCGGGGAGATCAAGGGCTATAATCCCGGCTTCCGCCCGGCTGATCGCTCGGCTTTTTTGAGTGCGCTCGATACTTTGGGACGCAAGGCGAAAGCGGCTGCGGGTAAGTAGTCGTTAAGGTCTCGCGAGGGGAATATTAACCATAATAGCAAAAAGTGAACTCAGCTGTGGTTGTGCAGAGTTCAGGTCGTGTCGCTTACGCGTTTTGCTGTTTGTCTTGTATTTGTCGGTGCGTCTCTGGGAGCCTGCGCCAAGCCGCCCAGCCATCTCACCACCAGTGCCGACCTCGCGCCGCATGCCTATCAGGCGACGGACCGCACCATCACCAATTCCATCTTTGCCGGGTCAAAGCCGGTCACCGACCAGCCTATGCCCGAGCGGATTTTTACCTCGGGCCACCTAGCGGGCCGGACCCTGGCCGTGGCGTCGACTGCCGACATCATCCTGCGCCCCGGCGAAGTTATCCTCACCTTCGATGATGGCCCGCGACCCGGCAAGACGCCTGCCATCCTGGACACGCTGGATGCGTTCGGCGTCAAGGCGACATTCCTCATGCTGGGACGGGCCGCTGCGGCCAATCCCAAGCTCGCCGCCAGCGTTGCGCTGGCTGGGCACACGGTGGGCAGCCACACCTATGATCATGCCGATCTGTCGGGCAAGACCCACCAGGAGGCGCTGGACGACATCGCCCAGGGCGAGCGCGCCATTTCGGCGGCGCTGGCGCAATCGGGGCAGGTGCTGTCGCCCTTCTTCCGCTTTCCCTACCTGGCGCAGACCGGCTTCCTGCGCACTAATCTCATGCTGGGCAATATGGTGGTGCTCGACGTCGATATCGACAGCAAGGACTATTATTCCGATACCAGCGAACAAGTCGCCGCCCGCACCATGGCGCGGCTGGAAGCGCGCGGCAGCGGCATCATCCTGTTCCACGACATCCACCAGCGCACAGTCGACATGTTGCCCGGCTTCCTCGCCCAGCTTGAGCAGAAGGGCTACAGTGTTGTGCGCCTCGTGCCCAAGGATAGTGGTGTGTTCGGTCGCGACGTGATCACGGCTGATGCGCCGGTAGTCGAGGGGGCGCTGCGGCCGGGTGCTCCGCATCCGGTGGGTGGGTCTCTGAGCCCGCTCTAGTTTTTCTTGCTCCTGGCGTCTTTCCAGTCCTCCAGGCTCCGCTTTAGGCGGCCGACAATGTCGCGCGCCCAGAAGGCAGTATTGCCGATGATCCGGGGCATCGGGTGTGCGGCATAGTTGGCCGTGGGCGGAAACGGCCGGATGGCGCCAGCGCTGCCGATCAGGCCGGACTTGAAGATGTGCAGGCCCTCGGCGCCGTCGGTGCCGCCCAGATTGTACCAGCGCGCATTGGTGTTTTCGCGCAGCCAGCCGATGATGTTGAATTGCAGGAAATGTCCGGCGCTGAGCGGCAGCGCCTTTTCGTTGGTGGCGCCGTAGAGATAGACGGCGGTATCGCCCGCCTTGAAGACGATGGCGCCGGCAACGGCCTCGCCCTCGTGCCGCACCAGGAACAATTCCGGCCGCAGGGTCTCGACCTCATGGCCGAGCAGGGCGGGCAGGGTGTCGTAGGCGGAGTGATCGGTATATTGCTTGCGCGCCAGCATGGCCTGGAACAGCGCATCGAATTCGGGCTTCTGCGCGAGGCCGCCGCGCTCAAAGACCAGTCCCGAGCGTTCGGCCTTGTTGAGCCGGTTGCGCCATTTCTGCTGCACGCTCTTGCGCTGTTCCGCGTCGCTCAGGCGCACGTCGACCAGATATCGATCCGGAGACCGCAAGGACGGTCCTGGCGAAAAGCCTTTCTCAACCAGAAGGGTGAATTCAGAATTGTCCGGTTCGGGCGACACGCGCGGCAGCACGGACAAGGTCATCCGGCGCCGGCCGGCATACTCGGCCATTAGCGCGTCGATGATAGCCTCGTAGAGCTTGGGCGCAGCGGGGTCGCTGGCGGTCTTCAGCGCGGGCCCCCATTTGGTGACTGCTACTGCGCCAAGACCAAGCGGCAGGGGCTGGATCATCACCAGGCAACCGCCGACAACTTCACCGGCATATGAAAATACAATCGGCTCGTGACGCGCGGCGGGCCAGCGAGCATGGGCAAAGGCGTAAAGCTGTTCCTGGCAGGCGCCATCGAAATCGGCCAGGATCCGGTCCCAAGCGGGCCCATCAACGATTTCCCAGCTCAGCTGATTTCCACCTGGAACGTCCTGCTTAGCGGCTCGCGGCTGCGCCCGTTCGGAGACCTGAATGGTCATGCGTCATGTCCTTGAGAGGCGACCAGCAGCTTGCACGATCGGCCGTGAATGTTCAGTTCCATGGCGCCGATTGTGGGAGATACCGATTAAGATCGCGTAAGATTATGCGGTGAAATCCGTATGGTCGGACGGTTTGGCAAGCTTGCAGTCGTGGTTCAAGGCGAGAGGAATTGTAATCCATGCGAAGAAATGCGGGCAGGCCGGTAAGACCTTCTTGATCCGGCTGTGTCACACCACGGGCCTATATTCGTCGTTTCGGGACCGAAATGCGCAAGATTCCAGCTGATTTGTCAGCGCTTCTCAAGACGGGGCTCACCCGATCGCTCACTTCGCTGCTGATCAAGGTGGCGACGGCCGGGCTGACCTATCTGGCCTTTGTCGTGCTGTCGCGCACCATGACGGCGGTGGAATATGGCTATTTTGCCTTTGGACTGGCGCTGGCCACGGTGTTGGCGATCGGCGCCGGCATGGGCCAACAGATTGCCATTCTGCGCTTCTGGTCCGAGGATTCCGTCAAGGGCCTCCCGCAAAAGGCGGCGGCCACGCTGCGGGCAGGTGGCGCGTTGACGATTGGGGCAGGCCTCGTCATCGCCGCACTGTTGATTATCTTTGCCTTCGGTATCGGCGCGGTGGTGCCCTCGTCCGGCCCCGTGCTGCATCTCTATGCGACTGCGGCGCTGGTGGTGCCGCTGGCACTGGCGGAATATAATTCTTCAGCACTGCGTGCGCAGGGCTCGGTCATGGCGGCCCTGGTGCCGCGCGACATCATCTGGCGCGTGGCGCTGCCTGCTGTGGTGCTGCTGCTGGCGGGTCTAGGCATCGGCCTGCCGGGCTGGCTGGCGCTGCTGATTGCCGCGCTGCTGCTGGCTCTGGCGCTGGCCCTGCAATATGGCTGGGCCACCATCCGCCATTATCTGCTGGTCCCGGGGGTCTCTGGCCTCGGCGCTTATTGGCGTGATCGCGGCACAATCAGCCGCTGGTTCCTGCTCGGTGCGGTGGTCGATACCATAGCGCTCAATGCCGACACGATCCTGGTCGGGCTGCTGGTCGATGCGCAAAGCGCCGGGCTCTATTTCAACGCCTTCCGCACTGCCGGGTTGATGACGCTGTTTGCCTTCGCCGTGACGCTGGTGATCGCGCCCATGCTGGCCCAGCACTATCATGCCGGCGATATGCGCAAAGCTCAGGCCATTACGGCCGCCTGCGTCTGGGTCGGCTTTGCCTTCTCGCTCGTCGCCTTCATTGCCTTCCTGTTTTTCGGCAGCCAGATCATGTCGCTATTCGGGGCAGGCTATGAGGGCGCCTATCCGATCCTGATATTGCTGGGGGTCGGTCTGCTGGTGGACGCGGCGGCGGGGCCGACCCGCACGGTCATGATGATGACGGGGCATGAGCGCACCTATGTAGCCGCATTCGGCACGATAACCGCGCTGGGGCTGTTGGCGCAGGCGCTGATCCTGCCGGTCTATGGTCTGGTCGGCGCCGCGCTGGTCAACATGGTCGCCCGCATCGTCTCCCAGGTGGTGATGGGATGGTGGTGCATAACCCGGGCGGGTATCGACCCCACCATCTTTGGGGTTCTGAAGATCGGCGCTCACAAACAGCTTGTCGCCCCAGCATCGGCCGAAGCGCCAGTGCTAAAGTAGAGCGGGGCCTGACTCGCTACAGAGGCGCTGCTGGCTCAAGACGTCGGCGCGCGGCGCTTTGCCGAGCACAGGCGCAGATCCTCAATCTCGCAACTGTTTATCGGCGAGCGCTATTCCTCGTCGTCCTCGACATCGGTGAGATAGACCGAGATTTCGATGTCGATGCCGTAGGCGGCGATTGCTGTGGCCATGTGGGCGGGCAGGCGGGCTGACATGGCTTCGCCATTCTCGGGGTAGTCGAAGGCGATGTCGAGCACGGCCTTGCCGATGCGGCGGTCGTCCAGCATGGCGGCGATGGCGGGGCCGGAGCGCTCGGCCAGTTCCAGTAGCGAACGGACCGGGTTTTTGACCGTGATATCCACCTGCGCATAGTGGCTGTCTTCGGCGTCCTCGGGCTCGAAGCGGGTGCACAATTGCTTGAGCGCCGCGTCGAGTTCGTATTGCGTGACGGTAACGCCCGACAGGCGCAGCGCGATGGCGAAGGGCTCGAAGCTAGTCATCAGGATCGTCCGGCAGTGGCCGCAAACAGAGCAATGGCGGCGGCGTTGGAAACGTTCAGCGACTTGATCGGGCCGGGCATGTCCAGCTTGACCATTTCGTCGCAGAGTTCGCGAGTGCGCTGGCGCAGCCCCTTGCCTTCGGCGCCCATCACGATGGCCAGCGGCTGATCGCCACTGCGCGGCTTGAGCTGATGTTCTGATTCAGAATCAAAACCCAGCACTAACATGCCGCGGTCCTTGAGCTTTTGCAGGGCGTCACCCAGGTTACGGACCTCGATCATCGGCACCAGATCAAGCGCGCCGGAGGCCGATTTGGCCATGACGCCGGTTTCGCGCGGCGAGTGGCGGGCGGTGGTGATCACGGCGTCAGCGCCGAAGGCGCAGGCGGTGCGCAGAATCGCGCCCACATTGTGCGGGTCAGTGATCTGGTCGAGCACGACCACGAGCCTGAGCGGCTTGATGTCATCAAGGCCAAACCGGCTCACCGGATCGACTTCGAGCGCGGCGCCCTGATGTACGGCGTCGTCACCAAGCAGGCGATCGAGCTCCTTGGGCGTGGTTTCCTTGACGGTGACCTTGCCGATCTCGCCGGTCTCCTTGAGCCGCATCAGCGCATTGGGCGTGGCCAACAGCACTTTCTTGATGCGATTCTTGTTGTCCAGCGCGGCGCGCACCGTGTGCAGGCCATAGAGATAAACCGGGCCGTCATCAGGGTTGTAACGCGGCTTTGGCGGAAATTTATTGATGCTCATAGGGCAGGGGTATCGCCTTTGCGGCGCGCCAGCAAGCGGGGCGCCGCGGCGCGCTCTAAACCGAGTGTTTTTCGAAGGGGGCGTTGGTGGAGGGGACTGGATTCGAACCAGTGTACGCTAAGCGGTCAGATTTACAGTCTGATGGATTTAACCACTCTCCCACCCCTCCACTGACAACGTCGCGCGAGCGGGACAACGAAGCGCTAGGCGTTTCGTCGGGCGGTTTATGGTGGTCTGTGACAACAGTGTCAACACCCCTTCCGCCATTGCCCGCAAGAAATCGGTTAGGCAGGGGAAAAGTATGTGATTTTCCTGGGAGATGGTCCTTAATCCGCTGCCGCCCAGCCCTTGCGAATAAACGCCACGCCTTCCGCAAACAAGGTCTCGAAATCGGGGAAGAGCGGCCGCCAGACGCGGGTGGCGGCGGCGAGTTCGGGTAGGCCGGCGCCGAAGGCTTCCAGCACGACCCAGCCGTCAAAACCGGCTTGGCGCACGGCAGTGAAGACTTCGCCGAAGTCGATCTGGCCGCGGCCGGGAATGCCCCGGTCATTCTCGGAAATATGCAGCACGCCCATATGCTTACCCAGCGTGGCGATGGCGCGGGATTGGCTCTGTTCCTCAATATTGGCGTGGAACGTGTCGTACATGATGTGGAAATCCGGGTGGTCCACCCGGTCCACATAGGCGCGGGCTTGCGCCATGGTGTTGAGGAAATAAGTCTCGAAGCGATTGAGATGTTCCAGGCTGAGATAGATGCCGTTGGCCCGGGCGCGGTCGGCCAGGGCATGGTGGGCCTCGGCGCCATAGCGCAGTTCATCCTCGGTCGGCCCGAAGCCGGTGAAATGCCCGATCGGCGCATGGATCGGCCCGCCGACGCTTTCGGAGCCCAGGGCAATGGCGCAGTCCAGCGCCCAATCGAGATGATCCATGCCCGCCTTGCGAATTTCGGCGTCGCTGCTGATCGGGTTGGCGGCGATGGAGGGGATCACCGAGGTGCTGGTGCGGCGCAGGCCGACAGCGTCCAATTGGCGCCCCAGCCATTGGTAGTGCGCCACGCTGCCCCGCAGGATCGGGATTTCCACCCCATCATAGCCCAGTTCCTTGAGCCGCCGAATCTGGGGCAGGTGTTGCTCTTCGATAAACCCGCTAAGGCAGAGCAAATTGATGCCGACCTGCATGTTTCCTCCTCGATCCGTCACGGACCCCAAGCAGCACTCTTGCCACACAAAAGCGGCAACGGGCAGGGCGTAAAGAGGGGAGTTGGAGCGGGTAGCGCGCTCCGTACATTTTTCTGTACCCCTAGATAGCAAAGGGTGTCGGGGATTTTGGGCGGTCAGGTGGCCCCTCTGGTATCCCCGCAGGTATCCCCATCTGCCAACTGATTTCACCTGTGATTCTGACTAAGCCTTCACTAAGAGCAAGGAAGATAGAGGGACCTAGTTTGTCGACCGCATGGGGAAGCGGAGACAACACCTATGAGGCCAATTCCGGGCGGCAGCTCTGAGGTCGAAAGGAGACTGGCAGCTTTTGACGATACGCTCGCACAAGCAGATGTTTAGCGGTCAGTTTTAGATCGGCAGATTTGGGGCCTTTTAACCGAAACTCGCAACAGGGCATCTTAGTTTTGCGAAACGCGATCCAATGACCATAAGGCAACTACATACCGCGATCGGTTGATAGTCAGGACAACGCTGTACCAGACGATTTTCACAAGCGTACTTGTGATCGTTAGCACTCGATGATCAGATTAAATTGTAGCTAATCTGGGGGCGGCGCTGGTGCAGAATATTGCAGACATGACTCTCGATGAGGTGGTGCTGAATCTGATTGCGGGAGAGGTCTTGCATATTGCCGGGGGAGAGGAATTTTCCTTACCGTTGAATGATAGCCGCGCCGTCCTCGCCTTTTACAACCAAGACCGCAAAGCATATTGGAACCCGGATAAGGACACTTCGATTCAGGACGGCGAAGTGGATCGTGTGCTTGCCGCGCTGGATGTTGTGCCCAACGTCGTAGTCGCGCCGGCCAAGGCAGCGGCAGTTTCTCAGAAATGGCAACTCGTAAGGATCGATGCACACCGTTTCCGCGGTCTGCATCGGCATTGTGCGGAAGGAGGGGGAGATCCAAAGCCGTTCGAGCTTGAGCTCACGGCTCCCGCCACCCTTTTTCGAGGGTTTAATGGAGCAGGAAAGACCTCGCTGGTGAGTGCGGTTTGTTGGTGCCTCACGGGATTGGGGCACCGTTCACAGGGGCTGCCGGCTCCGTTGCACGAATGCATTGCAGTGCAAGTCGCGAATGACGACGACGATGCGGAGAAGATCGGCTTTGACATCCCGACGATCGTTCCGATTCCGACAGAGCAAGAGTTAGTCGCTGTCGATGGGGTGCCAAAGGTAGATACATGGGTCCGGCTCTCTTTCCGATCCCTGATCGATGGGCGGGAAATCACCGTTGAGCGCCACCTACAGCGGGATGGGAAAAAGGCATTCAAGACGATCGCGACAGGTTTGGAGAAATTGGCATTGCCAGACTTGGCGCTTCAGGTCGGTACCCTGATGCCTGGTATCGCTGCCGCGACCCGTTTCGACGACAAAACAACGCTATCACAGGCTGTCTCGACGCTAACCGGCCTGCGGCCCTTGGCGCATTTTGGAACGCGTAGCGGGCGTTTGCACGATCGACTAACTGATAAGTATCCAAAGTTAGCAAAGCAGGAAAAAGAAGCCAGCGAGAGGGCGGCTGAAGCGCAGAAGAAGACCCTCGACGATCTTCTAAAAGAAGGCGAGGACTTGCCAAATCTCGATTGCGTCGTCCTTCCTGACGACAGCGATCCTAAGGCTTGGGTGACCGGCCTCCAAGAAGCCGAAAAGCTTTTGAAAGCTGTAGAGGACAAGGCTGCTGAAGAGGCCGCATTGATCCTTGGGACATTGCCGCCGCTAACATCAGATGCGGAGATCAAGCGGTTCGGTGACGCACTGACAGCCGCTCAAAACTGCTTCAGCGGTGCCGCCTTAAGGGGATTGCCATCGATCCAGCTGGTCGCGAAGCTTGGTGAGCTTCAGGAAGCTGACATCTGTGCCGCTTTAAGCGTGCTGGAAGGCGTCGAGACTGAGGCGAAAAAACTGGTAGAGCGTCTGTCTGACACGGATCGCTCGGATCGGCTGCGTCTCTACGGTCTCGTTGCTAAATGGCATGAAACGGTGAATCCGGGGCATGCCTTTTCCGCGTGCCCGGTCTGCGATCGTGATCTCACCGCACCCGGGGCGATCCCAAGGGACGCCTTGCTCGACCAGTCTGTAGCAGACGCCCTCGAACAGGCGCGAAAAGCGGATGCCGCGTTCATAAAGACGGCAGCCGAGTGGGAGCAGGACGCCATGCGCGCGCTTCGCGGACAATTGCCTTCAGGTCTGCAGTCTTTTGTGTCTGACAAAGTCCCGGATGATCTTTCTACCGTCTACATGACTGCTCTCTCTAAAGAGATATTCGGTCAACCGGACTTCCCTTCCGTCCTTCGCAGTATGGCTCCAAGCATTGCCGAACGATGTCGTATGGCTTGGGCGAAAGCCCCTGCACGGGAGCCGCTGCCGAATGCAGCGCTACCGCCAGAGATCCCCGACAACGAGGGCCTTCGAAGCGCCATCCAAAATGTCCGGCGCGCTATCAACCTCGCCAGGTACCGAGCCGCGAACGCGGATTTTGCGAAATCGGCAGTTACGGGCGTGATGCGCTCAGAGGTGCAAGAGACAGGAACCCAGGCCAATCAGCGTTCGGTGGCGGGCCAGCTAAGCGTTCTCAAGGCATACCTTGACGCGGCGACAAATTTCGCCGGCGTGCGCCGTCAGCTTGAGCAGATCAAGCTGACGTGCGGAAAGTGGAAGTCAGCTTGTGATCGGATCGAAAAGCTTGACCGTGCTGCGAAGGCGGTAGAGCCGTTTAAACGTTTCCCCGCCCTTGTTCATGATCAGGTCGCTGGACTTATTATTAGTCTCGACTCGCAGGCGACCGCTTGGTCGCGACGGATGTACAAGGCGCAGTTCCTGCAGGCGCCTGCCTACGCTGGCTTAGATTCCGCCAAGAGCGATGGCTTCACGTTTCTGGCGGCACAGGGCAAGCATTTGGTCGAGGCGCATCATGTAATGAACGCCTCGGCTCTGCGAGCTTACCTCTCGGCATTTGTACTTGCGCTGTGGCAGCAGGTCTGGGCGAGATCCGGGGGGATTTCTACGGTTCTGATGGATGATCCGCAGGATTTGCTCGATCCGGGCAATGTTGCCAATTTGGCCGCGACCGTCCCGCACCTTATCGCGGCAGAAATGAACCCGCTGGTCTTGAGCAACGATTTTGGTTTCATCCCGGCCATTGAGTCGTTCGTCTCCGCGAGTGCTGTCCCTGGCCAGCCTAAGCGCACTGAGGTGTGGGAGTTTTCTGCGATCTCGACATCGAAATGTACCGTAAGTCTTGCGCCCGTCGCGGATGAAGCCCGGCTGCGCTGCGAGCACTGGCAGAAGATCGACGTGAACGATGTTATGCTTGCACGGGCATTCGTTCACCCCGTGCGTGTCCGCATTGAGATCAAGCTCTGGGATCTTCTAGCGTCCGATCCCGCAGCCCTGAAAGACCCGACATTGAACGATCTCCTCGGCAAGATCGCCAATGCGCGTAACCGAGGCGAACGGCCTTTCAATGAAGAGCCGTTCCGAAAGCTTATTGATCTACCTCAACTGAAGGCTGGTGCACCATTTCGAGATGCGATCAATAAGGCTCACCACGGCAAGGCGGATCAACTCACGCCAGTCGATGCGGATGTCGTGCGCCACGGCTACGAGGATGTTTTTGCCGCGATTGACGCCTGTTGGCTTGCCTACGCCAGGTTCATGGGCCGTTTGCCGCCAGATCAAGCCGTGGCAGAGGCTACGAAAGCTCCTACCGGACCGAACATCGTCCCTTTTTCGATCGCGCCTCTATCCGTTATTGGGCGGCTTGCTGCTCATGAGAGCGGGTCACCGCTCACAAGCGTCGAGGACGCAAGGGACAAGTTTGATCTCGCAGGAATGGGTGACGTTTCGCTTTTCACGCTTCGAGCGCCGACATTGGGACTGGTGGCTTTTCCCGGACAGACGTTAATCGTTTCGCTGACCGCTGAGGTCCGCAACGGTGACTTCGCGGTTGTTCAAACTCCTGGCAAGACTTACGCCCGACGCATCGGCATGGACAAGTTAGATCCGTCGAGGATTGCCTTGGAAAGCATGCCATCGACGAATTCGCGAGTGCCACAAACACACTTCGTTCAGAGGAGCAGCGCGACGCTGAACAAAATCGTCGGCGTCTTGTTCGACGAGACGGTACCGGCAAAATCCCAGGACGAAGCGATCCCGGCGACGAAGTCCGCCATCCTCTCCCAAGTGATTGCTGCTGCGGTTGTTGCAGGCGATAGCGCCTTCCCGGTAGCGCCGGACAAAGGACATGTGCTGCTTGGACGAGCGCCTGATATCTCCCAGTTGGCGGGACGAATTCTGGCTGTCGTAACGCGACAGGACGTTCATGCGTCGGAACACTTCGCCTATCTCAAACGGCTCGGGAAACAGTTGCCGGGAAGTTTGTCGGTCTACTACTTGGAGAATGTTGGACAGACTGGTGAAGGCGAATTTGTGCAATTTCCAGGATTGGGCAGCGCGGTCGCCGGCGTCTCCATTGTCGACGATATCTGGAAGGTGCATGGGACAATTTTCTAAGCATCTGACTTTACGCTGAACCAGCTGCGGCCTGATGGTAAATTGGCTTCTGGAGGTATCCATCGCACACAAGAAGATTACCTGCGCCGGCTTCACTGGTCTGTACTCGAGTACGAACGGCATTAAGTCGATCGGGGCGACGCGGCTATCGCTTGCCCGCTCCCTCATCGCTCTAGGACCAAGCCACCACAGGATGTCGCCGCTGACGGGGGCGTTTTGGTGGTCGCTTCGCGGTGTTGCTACAATCTTCAGCCTTCTAACCGCAGACCTTAAGCCAACGGCGGGATTTATGCGGTTGACGGCCTCGCATCGCGCATCTGACGCATTCAAACTAGGCGAGACCCTGACCCGTTGGTTTGCTCAAAATCATCTTAACTCAGTGGTTTTTGCGCCGCTCGAAAACTGGACAGGGACGCTCGGTGCGCCTGGTCCCGGTTTCCCCTATCCACCAAAATCAATGCCTAAATATTTCCGGCACTCTGTGAAGGTGGGAGGGAAGTCAGAGCCAGATTTCATCGGCCTAACAAGTGCAGGTCTATCTCATGTCATTGAAAGCAAGGGGCGCGCCAATTTTGGTCCCTATGGCATCACTGAAAAGGTGGTCAACAGCGCACGCAATAAGGCGCTGCGTCAGGTTTGCCAGATTGCCACTGTCAATGGCGTCGCGCCACAAACCCGCACGGCGTGCGTGTTTGCTTTTGACCAAAGTGGCACGTTCGGTCAGGTGACAGACCCGCCAAGCAGCGAAACTTACGACTACCAGACCAGTGTACAAAGTCTGATTCGCCAGTCCTACGCAGTGGTGCTAGATTCGCACTTCCAGCAATTTATTACTGATATTGGAGTCGATTACCTCGGTATCGAGTTCATGCCGGGCTGGAAGTTCGGAATTCATAAAGCCATCTATCGAAAACTGCAGAACATAAAGGACGAGGATGGAGCAATAGAGTTTCTGCTGACGCTCAGTGATCCCCCGTTTGAAGCCATTGAAATTGCAGACCCAAGCCGGCGATCTGATCGCAGCGTTGGTCGAGATGGATTGATTCTAATGGGCAATCCCGATTTGTTTAAAGGCCGTTTGCCCGACCCATACGGCTAAGCTCTAGGTCGACATTTCGCTTTCTTCGCGTTCCAGGCTTTCTCAAAATTTGTCGACGTAGGCCGCTTAGGCGATCCGTTTGCGCGGTGGCCAGATTTCGCTGCTTCTCGCTAGCTCCTGTGATAAGCGGACGAGAAAAGAACCAGGCTGGACGGGTAGAGTGGCGAGTTCAGGTGCAGAATTTCAGCAAGCACAGCGAGATGGGGGGTCCGGCGGACAGTCAATCGCCGGGTACGAGTATCAAATCGACGTCTCGGTTTGGCTCGCGCTTGACCTAGTCCTGGCAAACCGCCTGGCGCAGGAACTGATACTGGAACCGGCCTCCGAAGAAGACATTGAGGCTGATCTGGCTGAGAACGAGCCTAGCCGACTGACGAGCACGGCGAGCTTGGATGGTTATCGCCTGATAGTGCAGGCCAAATTACGCGGCGGAGACGCCTGGACGGTCGCCCGCATGAACGCGCTGCTCAAGCACGGCAAGGATCGCCCTTCGGCAGCCAAGCGGTTGGAAGACGGCAAAGCCAGGTACCTGCTCATCACCTCGGCGGGTCTGAATGGCGGCACGCGCGGCCTGCGCGTTCGCAGAGCGGGAAGCTGGCCAAAGCCGGGCGACATGCCTGCGACGATCAAGAGCGCCCTGCCTGCGGGCTCAGCGGGACGGGTTGCGGTCATCGGCAACGAGGACGAGGAGCGTCTCGGTACCGATATCAAGATGCTATTGACGGAGAGTTTCCGCGTTCCCAACGCCAGGCTCGACGATTGTCGCAAGGCGTTGCGCGAGCAGGCGCGCGTCCGTATTGGCGGCGCAGGCGGAGGTCGCTGGACGCGCGCGCAGCTCGAGCAGGTCATCCGCCGCCATGACGGTTATGTCGCCAGTTCGCCGGAACTCGACCACTACGTTCACCCCAACAACTGGGGCGAGCTTCGCGCGGCGATGAGCGAGCGGAACGCCGCGCTCATCATCGGTCAATCCGGGACGGGCAAGACGATGGCGACGCGCAAGCTCTATGATGAGCTGCGGAAAGAGATGCCCGGCCTCGCGCGAGTACCAATCACGCTCGGCCCCGATCAGCTGCGCGACGACGTTACAGAGCCGCCGGTCCTCTACGACATTGAGGATCCTTGGGGACGCTACGACTTCGATCCCAAGAGCCGCCCTTGGAACGATCAACTCGCTCAGTTTTTCGCTAAGGCTCGCCCGGATCAGATGATTGTTGCGACCTCGCGCCTGGATGTCGCCCAAAGCGCCGGCGCGCTCGACACGGTGAAACCGTGGCTCGTCGGATTGGAGGCGGAGCATTATGGCCAGCTGGAGCGGCGACGTCTGTACCGGACGCGAATTGACGCACTTCCGCGCAAGCTGCAGCCGCTCGCGAAAGAGAGTGAAGGCTCGGTTCTCGCGGAGCTGGCGACGCCGCTAGAGATTCAGAAGTTCTTCGACGCCCTGCCGACTCTTGACGACAAGGAACGTCGCAATCCGGCCGGGCTCTTGGCCGAGGCGATCCGGCGGGCGCATCAGGACTCGATCGAGCGCACCGTGGTTGATCAGATCGAGGAACGCGGGGACGTTCGGGCGGCCGCCGTCGTATGGGGATTGCTCAAGGCGAACGACAAGCTCTCTCTCCGCGTGCTCCGTGAGATCGAAGAGCTGCTCGCCGAGAATGGCCCGCAGTTCGAGAAGGGCGTCTGGCCACTGGTGACGTTCTTCGTGGCCGCCAGGAACCTGCGGCAGGCCGAGAGCACGATTACTTATTATCATCCTCGCGTCGAAGCCGGGATCGAGCAGGCGCTGGACCGGGACCGGTTGGTAGCTCGGCGAACCTTGCGGCTCCTCATCGACATTCTCGTGTCACCGGACGGGCCTGGTGAGGTTTGGGGCATCCCTGCCTCGGCGCGCCTGCTCCTAGCCGCCGATCGTACGCCGGAGCTAAAGCCCGTGCCGTCGGCGACGGCCCACGCGAAGATCGACGCCTGGCTTGCGAGCGAGCTGGCCAAGGGGGGGAAGGAGTTCGAGGACAACCTCAACCTCGCCGAGGCGGGGGGGTCGGCGGACAGCAATGTCTCCGAGATTGCGCGCTTTCTCCTTCACCGGCCGGATCGAACGTTCGGATGGATGCACATTTGGGGACCGCCGGAGCATGACGAGGCGTGGTACGCCCGGATGCGAGCCGATCCAGCCGTGAAGGCACTTGTAGAGACCTTCATACGAGACGTGCTGCCGCACGCCCGCGACGATTTCCGGTTGAGCTTCGTCGCTGAGGCCGAGCGGGTCGCGCCGGGACTGACGCCGGCGTTCCTGGCCGCTGCCGAGACGGCGGTGCACTACGGAGTAACCAATTCCCACGATGCGATTGCGGAAGCGGCGCTTAATGACCTTGCCGGCTTTGAGGCGGTCGTTGACACCGCTATGGCCGTGCGCACTCCAAGCGCCGTCGATCTTCAGAGCTGGGCCGAGACAAGACTAGCCATCGTCAACGGGGAGTACAGCGACGACTACGCCGAGCACCTCAGCGACAATGACGACGGCTGGACCGCAGGCGAGTTCTTGGAAGCGTATGTCCGGCGCGTCCGAGCAACGGTCGGCTGGCGTCACTTGGCCGAGCATCGGCATCGGGACCGGCTGCTCTACTACTGGTTCCGAGCGGTGGCGAAGGACGAGGCGCCGGATCCGGCGGAAATTAGCGCAGCCTTCGCTGTCGGGCGCGACAGCAAGGACGAGGACGATCTCTGGCACGTCGTCGCCAAAGCTTGGGACTCCGCCTTCGAACCCGCGTTAGTGGAGCGAATTGTAGAGGGCCACGCCGAACACCATGTGCGTCACTCCGCACTTAAGTGTCTGGCGGAACGAGCGGCCGAGCAGCTGCCGTCCATCATCCAGGAACTCGCCGGCCGCGGAGAAGAAGGACGGCTAGTCGAGATCGCGATCGATCTCGGCGAAATGCGCCGCAAGCGGTCGAACTTCGACGGCAACCGTCACGGCGAGGCGGCTGAGCGTGCGACAGCGTTTCTGCCTCCGCTTCTGAAGGAGATCAGCGACGCTGCGTTCGCGCTGGAGACGCAGGCTGTGCCCATCCTTTCGAATGACGCGCGCGAGCTGCTGGCGCGCGCCGGATCACCGAGCGAGGAGGTGCGCCTGTTCCGCCTCACGCTCGATGAGCACCTGCCGATGTTCGTCCCGGACGATGTGCGGTGGCTACTCGCCCACACGGACGAGGCAAGCAGCGCGGTTGAGGCGATTGAGACCGCGATCCGACACGGCATGACGGCCGAGGTCGAGGCGGGGCTGTCGCACCGTTTCGCCGCCGTGGTCGCACGCGCTCTCAAGGCGATCGCGACTCCTTTGACGGGACCATTGCCTGGCGCGCTGCTCGCGCTTGCCGGCCACAAGGGCAGTCCAGTGCGAAAGGCACTCGTCGAGCTGCTCGACGCCAAGCCCCATGCCGACCACCTCCCGGCGCTGCTGGTTCTCGCGAAGGACGATTGGTCACCCCGGTCCTCCTACCAGGGCGAGGAGGACGACTATCCCATCGCGCAGGCGGCCGTCGAAGCCATAGGGAAGCTCGGGCCGCTGGAAGACGTGCTTGCCGACGAGCTCTACCGGCTAGCAATCGACACGCGGGACTCCGACGTCCGCTACGAGATCTTCGCTGTGCTTGTGCGTGCCGCCAATCCTCGGTTTCAGGGGCATCTGTTCGATATCGCCGTCAACCCTGGGCGGCGAACAGTTCGTGTAAATGCCGCTGGCGCCCTCCTAGCGGGTTATGGGGACGTTGTGCCCGAAACAGTGAACCGGATCACACCGCAAGTGCTCGCGACCCGGATCGAGGGGGTGACCTCACGGCTGCTGCTGCTCGTCGCGCTGCGCGCCGAAATGGATCAAGTTTTAAAAATCGCCGAGGCGCTGTCGATCATCGATAAGCGCCGTGTTCTGCTGCTTCTCGCGATCTGGATTGTTCGCGACCGAGATGCACCCGCAGCGGAGCGGATCGCGCGAATGCTGCCCGCCAATCATTCAGGGGTAAAATGGGCGCTAGCTGGCGCTAAGGGAAAGATTGACGACATGGCTCTGGACGATCTGGGCGACCCAATCAGCGTGGAGCAGGTTCTAATGTTCATGAGACCTAAGAAAAATAACGGGTGACGCCTGCCAAGAGCTGAGATTTCGCCAACCTCCACCCTTGGATCGACGTTGATTTTTGTGGTCAAGCGTCAGCTATTGGGCAACTCAGCCGCTGGCACGAACGTCTGTTAAGGGGCGCGTGGCCAAAGTTGTTGGCTGGGCACTATTGTGCGCGCCGAGGCAGTTGACTACCCTTCGTTGGTTTCACCGCTAAGCTGCGGCCACATGCGAGCGTAGCGTGCTAGCCGCTACAGGCATCGTCGTATCAGGAGAATCTGGAGTGACGGCCTGTGGCCAAATCCAGTAGTCACAGGTCGCAGCACTATGTTCCAAGGAGCTACCTTTCGGCTTGGTGCGATTCGCACACGCCTACGGGAATGCAGCCATTTGTGTGGATCTTTGATCCCGATGGCGGCGTAGGTCGAAGGCGAGCTCCCCAAAATCTCTTTACTGAGACTGATATCTATACGATCGTCAGGCCGGATGGTGCCCGGGATCTGCAGATCGAGCATGAACTCTCGAAACTTGAGCAGGGTCTAAGGACACTCATTACAGACTTCGTAGCCGTCCATCGCCAGTTGCCCCGGTTGCGGCAATCAAAGTTGATAGCTTTCATCGCAGCAATGCATGGGCGCACACCTCAAGCTAGAGAGATTCAACGGGCGATTTGGCAGCAGACCTTGGATGCAGCTAAGGAAAAGACTATCGCCCTGTCACTGGGTTTAAACGCTCATTCTCAGGCGGAGCTGCACAATCTTCGAAAAGCCGTGGCGTCGCCCATGCAGTTCTTGCTGCCAGGGGCCATGATGGATGGGTTGCCAATGCTCAGTAAGATGACGATGACTATTATGTGCTCGCTGGAGCCGGGCTTTATCACATCAGACAGTCCCGTAACTTGGTTCGATCCAACTGTGCCCAGCGACAAATTCTTAACACATAAGAGTTCGCTGGCCGATCCGGGCATTGAGGTGGTGATGCCACTTTCGCCGTGGCATACAGTTATCCTGCATCATCCGATGACGCCATTCGAAAAGCCGACGCGATACGTCCGGGCGAGTGCGACCACCGTGGCAGCACTAAACCGGCGCACAGCTTTTTACTCCCACAAGGCGTTAGTCTCCTGGAGAGACGGCTTTGACCCAGCATGGCGAATAGGGCCGCCAAAAGGCACGGACGGCCTTTAGTGAATGCGAGAAAGCGGTTTGGACATCTCCGTTGCGCTGGTCGAGCCTGCGATGATGGAATTCCCGATCCCGCATTTGATCAACGCGAGCATTTCACCGTGGAGTTGGCCCAAGCCAATCGGCCGACTGAGCAGAGCTCGCAGCAATTAAAAGGCGGATTCGCACATCGCCCTTTGGCGGCTTGCAAAATTGCCAGGATCGCTAGCACCTTAGGTCGTGCTTCCAAATCGATGGTAGTGCGCAGAGGTTCGAAATGGGGCGCTGAGTGTTCATCAGTTTGGCGCGATGACAGCACCGCTGGTTCCACCACTTCTTCGGAGACTTGGTTGCCATCCAACAATCGCATCTGCCAGCAATCTCTTCAAATTACCACCCACGACGTTCCAGGGTGCGGACAGATCCACCGTCGCCACAGTGACAGGCAGCCCGAGTAGTCGGTAGCGCTCGCTCAAGTCTAGCGTCGTCCGCGGGTAAAGGAGCATACCGGATACTTGCCGGTCCGATCGCCTCGCCTCGTGTGCCAAATAGCTTGCTAGCTGATACAGGTGCGCTGCGCGGAGACGCGGACTAAATCGTCCAGATGCAAGTGTCTGAGCGTAGAATTTTGCATCGATAATCAAGGTCTGATTATCGGAGCGCACGGTAATGTCCGTCTGCATGCCGGGCAGCAGTCGAATGCCTTCTGGGCTTGCGCTTTCCGCCTCCCAGGACATGATCTCCGAGCCTACTCTGTACTGAGGAAACTCAGTTCGATAGAAATTCCGAAGGAAGTCCTCGAACAAGGCAGACATTCTGACCTCGTCCTTGAGGATGCTTTCAAAGCGCCTTCCCGCGCCCTGTTCGTTAGGCATAAGGGAATGGAAAACAAACTCACAAACGCGCATCAGCAAGCCGTACTGCGCCGTGTTTCTCGACAGCTGAACGCGGTGGAACAGATCGCCAGTAAGCCGAACATCGGTTACATCATGAAAACGCCGGGCTGTGAGCCTGAGCTCATGGCGCAAGGCGCGGTCGAGGTCTTGGCAGCCGGCAAGCGCGAGAAGCGTGCTGCGCAGAATGCGATTATGGAGCACATCAGGCGTGAGGTCATCGACCTCGCAGACAGCCACCCCCCGCATCAGCGTCTGCTGCTTGATCATATCGTCGAGTAGGAGACGTCCACGAGGCGATCTCGTGTGCTCTACTGATTGAAGGTAGCCCTGATCGACACCGCGCCGTAGGAGCCGGTGCGATCCAGACAGCAGCACCTTGGAGAGAAGAGTGGGAAGGTCTGGGCTCTCATCCTGCCCAAGGTCCGTCACAGGCCCGGCCTGGAAGTGGTTCCAAGCGTAGAGCAGCATGTAGTATATGTTGCGAACAGGTATGGTCACTGCGTTGGCGCGAGTAGCCGTTCACGCCATTGATCCGCCTGAGCGGGATCGTCGAACCAGTACTCCTCAAGCAGTGGATAGATCTCGGTTTCGACCACTCGCGTGTACCAAGCGAGTGGGTCATCGAGGGTCTGTGTTGGCGTGAAAAAACTATGCCCGATCCGGAAGCCACGACCAAGATTGGTGGTGTCTGAACCGATCGCCTCATTGAGCTCGGCCATGCGGGTTCTTAAGGCCTCGACAAGAACATCCGGGATGCCGCGCGCACTTAGGATCTGCGCGAACTTCTGCTCCGAGAACATCGGGTCCACATTCATGAAAGCAAACCTGCGACGCAGGGCGTAGTCGACCAAGGACAGAGATCGATCGGCAGTGTTCATCATGCCGATTATGAAGATATTTTCTGGAACAAAAAAATTAGCGTCGCCTGGCTTGGCATAGGCGAGGCGTGTCGACCACTCAGCCCCTCGCTTGTCCGCTTCAATCAGCAACATCAGCTCACCAAAAATCTTGGAGAGATTGCCACGGTTGATCTCGTCAATCACCAGCACATGGGGCTGATTAGGCGCTGAGAGAGCTTTTTCCCGAAACCGATAGAACGTACCGTCCTGGAGCTCAAATGCTCCTGACCCATTTGGCCGATAGCCCTGAACGAAGTCCTCGTAACTATAGGACTGATGGAACTGGACCGTTTCGACGCGGTCGGAATTCTTTTCTCCAATCAGTGCATAGGCAAGCCGCTTGGCAACGAACGATTTCCCTACGCCAGGTGCGCCTTGCAAGATGAGGTTCTTCTTGGCGTGCCATGTGCTGAGGTAGCGTTCGAAAACCTCGCGCGGCATGAATAGATCTTCCAGCGCGTCGTCAATAGTGAATGGCTGCAAGGTCGCCGGAGCCGGCACGGGCGGCTCTTCGATCGCTCTCGCGTCGTTCATTGCACTCACTTCCTCATAGGCGTTTAGAGCCAGCTCAAGCTGGTCAAGCACCTTTGCGTCGCTGGGCATGCTAGAACTCTCGAGAGCCCAGTGCATGATGGTCCCAGCTTCGTAGTTTCGAGCGGCGCCGGTTTGTGAATGTAGACCGATTTCGCTATTCAAGTTGAAGCGGTCTTGGACCAGGCCCGCGATGATCGGTCGTGCAGCTTGCGCCACCTGCTGCATACTCTCCACAGCTGCTCGCTGTCCTAGATCCCGCACCAAATCTGTCATACCCTGGTTGAGGGTAAGATAGGTGACTGACAGGTCCTCGGCGATCAGGAACACCAGGTAGATGCCCCGCTGGGTTGACGTCGTCACTCGACTATCTAGAAGCGCTATCCAGGGGGTGCGTGTCCAAGATCCCTGTCCTACGCTCATCTTAACTTCGATAGTCGGCCTGTTTAGCACAGGTGCAGCAGCTTCAAGCCATTCACGTATCTCTGTCATTGCGCGACGCAGGGCTTCATCTAAACCGAACGGCTCGCCCCGCTTCTTTGAGAACACCGAGAAGAAGTGCTGCAGGCGCTCTGCGAATGAAACAACTGCTTCTGCCGAACTCTCATCTTCGGCAATCGCATGCT
Source organism: Hyphomicrobiales bacterium (assembly GCA_900470445.1). Classification (GTDB taxonomy): domain Bacteria; phylum Pseudomonadota; class Alphaproteobacteria; order Rhizobiales; family Devosiaceae; genus Devosia. The sequence continues at coordinate 35,199 of UCAU01000028.1, forward strand.
GCAACAAAGATGCCTCCTGTGGCCTCGACCAGTCGCGTAGGATCAGTGGACGGAACAAATCCGCCATCTTCGTCGCGGCGTCCTCTAGGTCTACCTTATTCAGCTCAGCAGGCTCCACAAACCGGCTAATCGACCCAGCCGCGTTCTTGTGTCCGGCCGGCGATTGAAGGAACATGAGCCAGTCTCGCAAGTTATTCCAACGAGCTTTCGTCCGGCTCAACCTGTGCTTTTCGAGGAAGGCCCACCCGCCGCTTCGCTGGATCGCCTGCGCGATCCCTGCTGCCTCAGTGCCATCAGCTCGCGGGAGATTCTCGAAGACGAAAGGCGCTGTTTCACGCACCTTAGATTGCAGCGCTGGGGTAGAGAAGTCTCTAGGATGGACAGCTGCGCCAAAGCCGTACTCAACGCCGCGCTCAGAGACGATCATGAAGATCTGCGGGTTCCCAGCAAGCGTATCGGCGTTTTCAGTCGGATACACCGCGAACCAGAGGTCTTTCGGCACATAGCCGCGAACTCCAGCCGCAGGATGGAACCCCGAAGTTAGTCGGACGGCGACGTCATCTGCGTGTCCGAGCTGGCGTGCAGCTAAGTCACCCAGGATTTCCAGAGCGGCGTGCACCCGACCATAAGCGTTGCGCTCTTCTTCAGTGAGCTCGGAGTAGCGTGTGCCACTGCCGGCCTTCTGCCGGGCAGATGCAATGAGCCGTATGTCCTCTTCAGTGATTTTCGCTTGTCCTGGTTCATAAGCGTCGACCACGGCAAACCCAAGTTCCTCCAACTTGTCAGCAACAACAGCTGGATCTGCTCGGAACTCCCCTGGCTGCAGCGCCCCTCGTCCTGGGTGTTGCTTCCCAACTGCCGCTGCAAGTACCGGTTCTGCGTCGTAGCGCCTTCCATTAGGAGCTCGGACAAGGGTCGAGCTTTCGCCGAAACCATAGCGGGCGAGGAAGCTCTGCCGCCCGACTCGATCAAACTCATCCATGGCCGCTTGCACGGCATCACGACTGGTCAGTAGCGCTAATGTCATAAGTCCCCCTGCGGATTGAGATTGTCACGACTGGGGGTTGAGCTGTCAATTGATCGGTCCTTTGGATAGGGAGCATCGATACGTGCAAGCACACGTGCAGCACGTGTGATGCGTGTACCTCTTGCAAAGCCGCGCACTAGAGAAATCCCGCAAGTCCGCTGACCCGCCTGACCAGAAGGGCCAGAGAGGACCCAACCGAGGGGTGGGGTCAGCGTCCGAACCGCTTGATCAGCATGGCCTCGACCCGCTCGCGCAGGAGCGGCGCAGCGGTACGTTCGAACGCGGCACCCACGGTCATCTCATGCGGGATGCGTACCGTCGAGCGCACCTGGGTGAGCCTGCGCCCTGCCTTGTCCAGCCGCTGCATGACATGCCCGCTGAATTTCGGCACGGCCACACGCCAGGGGAATGCGCCGCCCTTCATGAATGCGCCGGCGAACAGCGTCGGTTGCCCGAACGGACGCGCCACCACGCTCGGCCGCGTCTCGCTAGGCTGCAGGAACTTGAGGCGAATAAAGCCGCCCTTGGTGGTCATGGTGTAGGACAAGCGGCCATTGGCCCTTGCCGTCTCAGGATTGCCGACGGCCGCGACGATCATCTTGCGTGGCAGGCCCGTCTGCGCCGTTAGCGTCCTGATGAAGATCGTCTTGGCCCGGTTGCCCACCTGGTTGACGACGCTCGGCAGGATCACAGAATTTTCCTGCGCAACCTTTCCAGCTGTCGAGCGCAGATCTGCAGGTAATCGTCAGCCCAGCGGGTTGTAACCGACATGGTGCCTCCGAAATGGTTCTAGCGGGAACCGTTTGCTGGCACCCTGGCCAGAGCGAAAAAACAACAAAAAAGGCGGGCCGCTTGTGCGACTCGCCTCGGAACCTTTTTCGTTGTGGTGACGCTACGTCAAATTTTCTCTCCACGTCAACCAGCCTCTAGAACGTCCCCCACATGTTCGAACCACGGCTCTGGCGAGGCTGATGGCCAGCGGGCGCGGAATGACTTCAGCTCGCGGTTGACCACGATCACCAGTTCGCAAAGCGAGACATACCAGAGCCGATAAACGGCGCGGGATTCCTCGACCAGTGCAGGATCGATGCCGACCAGTTCGGGCGGTGCCTCGCCGATCGGGTCGCGCTTCCGCACCGGGTCGCGGTAAAGCATCTTTGGCCGCCCGGTTTTGTCGCGCGGCGTTTCCCATCGGCCTGCGCCTTCCGGATACCAGAACGGCCGCAGGTTCGATCGAGCGCACTTGATCACCTCCACCCAAGCTTCTGGCGGCAAGGCCATGACCGCCTCGTAAATTGTCAGGGCATCATCATGGCAGCGGGCGCCGACCCAGTTGGCACCGGCCGAGCTGCTGTCGACCCGCGTTCCCAGCAACAGCAGCTGCGCCAGGGTGCCGGTGCTGGATCTGGGCGAGGGCGCCGGGCCAAGCGCACCGCCCCGGATCGTCGTCACAAAGCGCTCCACCTGCTGCTCACGGAAAGCCCAAGCCAAAAGCTCTTCAATGTCCCTTTCGTCAGCCATTCCTGCTCTTTCGAGGTTTAGCGATAGTTGATCTCAACCCTCGCAAATAGAAAACGTAGTTAGAACAATCAGGTAGCGAGTGTTGAGACAGTGGCGAGGGTTGCCCCATACGCAGTGAGTCAAAACAAGCTTCATCTATGCTCTGGAAGAGGCACCTCGGCCCCCTCTTGTACGATATAGGCGAGATCAAACCCCGCAAAGGTCGCAAAAAGACGATAAGCCCATGAAAAGCCTATTGTTTTCGTCCGTGAGATTTCGGATTTCACCCTCGCTGAACTCTCGCAACCCTCGTATGGCCCGCGTCAGCGGGGCGAGGGTTGCGACTTCGGCTTTCTCTGCCCCTTGAGGGGGTGCGGGGAGCGGCGCTAGGCGGGTTCGGCCTAGAATCAGGTTGCCGAAGCGAGGGTCGCGTCAGGCAAGGTGGCCCAAAATGGGGTGCGGGGTCTAGTTTGGTCTTGGTGTTTTTCGTGCCGAAGAATATGGAGCGGAAAGGGAGAACAACATGCACGAAGTAATTACATTCCCCGCCGCCTTAGAACGCACCGATGGCAATGATCGGGCACTGCTGCTTGGGAACGGGTTCTCAGCCAAATATGCGAATTACTCGACATTGCTCGAAAAGGCCGAGCTTGCGCCTGGTAGCGCAGTAAGAGCACTATTCGATCTGTTAAAAACAGTCGACTTTGAAGCAGTTGTGCGTTCGCTAGAGCAGGCCTCGCTTGTAGAGACCGCCTACGGCAACGGCCAGCACGCTAAACAGTTGGAACTCGACGCCCAACTGGTACGCGAAGCGTTGGTGCACGCTGTCCGGAAAACACACCCAGCTCATCGTGAAGAGCTAGCGCCTTATTACGATGGCGCATCATCGTTTCTGTCTAAGTTCACGACGGTTTTCACTCTCAACTATGATCTCCTGCTCTATTGGGTAAGTTTGGAGGGAGGAGGGTTTAGCGACGGTTTTGGGTTGGGCACAAACCGCGGCCGGTTTCGCGGACCGTTTCATGAAGACGCAAACTGCAGCATCTACAACCTGCACGGTGGCCTGCACCTTTTCGACGATGGCACTGGTGAGATCATCAAAGCAATGAACAGCGGTGATGGTGTCATCGCCACCATTGCAAGCGCCATTACCGAAAAAAAGCGCCTGCCGATTTATGTCGCCGAAGGGTCATCGGATGCAAAAATGCAGAAGATCAATTCCATCCGCTACCTTCGCCATTGCTATGAACAGCTGCTAACGAACGCTGCGCCCAACATGTTCATCTATGGGCACAGCGCAGACGACAACGACGCTCATATCTACCGGGCGATTTTCAACTCTGGGGTTAAACACGTCTATTTCAGCACCTACCGGTCCTCGGAAGAAAAACTTAAGGCGTTCAGCGGTCAACTCGCGAAACAGAAGGAGATAAGCGGGTCGAACATCAGTTACACGTTCTTCGATGCTGAAAGTGCCGGCCTATGGGTTGATCCCTGATCCTGCCGCATCGCTTCAACCCAGATACATGTCGCCGCGCTTGACCCAAGCCGGCAGGTTCGCCGGCACTTCGGTGCACTTCTGGAGCTTCACGCGATCAGCGATCGATCCGCTCCGGTTTGACGCCGACGCTCTCGATCCAGGCGGCCCAGACATGGCCGACCAGGTGGCGCTCGCGACACAGTATCGAGACGTCGTCCCCGGCCGCAGCAAAGAGTGGTCGCCGAGGGCCAAGCCGCTGTCGACCCGCATCAAGTTCATGACCCAGCCGGTGATGGAAGAGAAATTCACCCTCGCTCTTGGGGGTGCGCTGCGCCCGTTAGGCAAGGTGGCCTGATCAGGTGGCCACCCGCCAAGCCCCTGTTACCGTCGAGCGCATCGAGCGTGCCATGGATGAAGTGGCGCTTGCCATCGACATAGTCGACAGGGGCATCGTCTATCTGCCGATCGATGAGGCCTTGAGCGCGCGCTGCAGGAGTGCCGCGCTAAACAAACCACGCCATCTTCTGTTCGTGCACGGCTAAACCGACTAGCTGCGGCTTAGCGTAACCGATCGACGATCTGGTTGGCGGTATGTGTGATCAGGCCGCGTCGTTCGGCGGCATCTGTGAGATGCCAACTGTATTCTGAGAACCTGCTTTCGATTTCCGCTGGCACCACCTCTGCCAAGCAGAACGTCCAAAGTTCTGCTTCATGCTGGCCATGCCGATCAAGCTGATGGTCATCTGCAATGCCAAGCCCACTAAGAGCTTCTGACAGCGACAGTGTTCCAGCCTTCGCTTTAGTGAATAGCTTTGGCTCAAAGAGCTTCAAAGCAATCAAGCCGCCAACTAAGACACCATATCGAACGTAATTCGTTGGGGTGAACGCTATCGCCAGCGCTAAGACCGTAAAGGCGCGTTCCATCGTGCGGAACCCCGCGCCGCGTTGCTCAAGCACCCGAACCAATGTGGCTGTCGCCCTCGGCAAAGGCGAATCGTCATCAAGCGGAATCGCCAGTGCCCGCCGGAGGTGTTCTCCATAAACCTTCAGTTGGCGGGACTCTGCACGCTCTGCAGTGTCAACGTTCGACACCGTGAGGTTGATGAACTTTTCCAAATAAGCGGGGGCGTTGATATCAGAGCCGTAAACTGCGCGTACTGAAGCTTCCAACTGCCGGAGGTGAACCCCTAGCACAAAATGCACGTTAGGCACTGACATGAAGTGCTTAATCCGCTCCAGGACCGACAGAGCGAAGATCGGCTTGCATCGATCTAGTTCGTCGATGATGAAGATCAGCGGTTTCGAAGTTGCACCCACTTCCTGCAGGGCCGAAGGCAGCGAGGAGAGTGCCTCGCGAAAACGTTGCACGGTTAGCTTTTGCTCTGCCGGGCGAGACAGCAGATCTTCCATATACTTGTCTGCTATCTCGGCGGCTTCATCCTCAACATCGCTGGCGACATCGGCAAGATCCTTGCCGGAAACAAGGCCGGCTGTAGCGGCTCGCACCCCCACGTTGATTGCTATCTTGCCGGCACTGCGCAGGAGCATGCTACCCAGCTCCACTGCTCGGTCCTTGACGTTCTCCGCGAGCTGTGACCCGGCCGTCTTTGATTGCTCGGAAAGCTCAACGATCTCCCTTGCGAGAGCTGCGAAGGCATCGTCCACATAATCATTCTCGAATGCATCGAATACAATCACTGGGAACTTTGCCTTGCGCAGCTCCCCAGCCCACATGCGCAAGAACGTCGATTTTCCCGAGCCCCACGCGCCGTCAAAGGCAATGACCATGGGATCTTCAACTACGGTCACCAGATTGGTGAGGCCCGCGCCGAGCTCCGCCCGATTGAACAGATCCTTACCTGGCGAAAAACCTTCCGTATCGCCAACCTCGATCGGCGTTGGATAGACCTTCACGCTTCTTCCCCCATGCATTTGACAATGTTGTTGGCGAGACTACCTCGCTGAAGGATCAGGAAGGCCAGCGAGAACCGAAGGGGCGAACGGTAGCGCTACCTTGGCCAACTCTGTCTGCCGCCACTCCAAAGATCCGCCGGTTCCATATTCCTCGCGATCAATACGGTGCCCCAAGATGATGCGCCGCAGATCGTCACTGATTCCTGCCTCTTTCATTCTATCTTCCATTGAATGCCGCAGCCCATAAAGGGTATGGCGAGGCGTCGGTGCCAGGCCGTTATTCCGCAGATACTTGTTCACCAGCTGCGAAAGCGATTCCTCGCGCTCGCGATATCGGGGGAAGCCGTTCGGGAATCGGCGAAACACCTCAAGCGCGACACCGACCAGGGGAACCACGCGGATGGATGCGGCCGACTTGAGTTCGCGCGGATCGTCGGGATCATCCCGCTCTTCGAAGGCTAGGTGGGGAACGGGTGCGCCGATGCGGATCTGCTCGCTGGTGAGATTGCAGGTTTCGCTCGGTCGAGCGCCCAGCTCGATCGTCGCCAGTACGATGGCGCGCGCCTCATCGTTGAGTCGAGCAAGGGCGCCAGGCTGCAGGATCTTGGTGCGGATCCAGTCGGTGGGGAAGGGAGGGCGCAGTTTCTTCTGCTTGGCCTTTTCGGCGAAAGACAGGCCCGCGAAGGGGTTGACCCGATCCATCTGCCCAATATGGGCGAAATACTCGCCATAGATCGTGCGCAGCGAACCCAGCTCACGATTGCCGGAAGAGGGCGTGTGTGTCGATCGGCCCTCTTTAGGTGCGATCCGCTGCTGCCAGTAGCGCCAGAATTTCAGCGCATGCTCGCGCGAGAGCTTATTCATGTCGAGATCGCCGACCACCTCGACGAACCGATCGACGGCTCGCTTTTTCACGTTGACCCACTTGCGCCGCTGTTGCGCGCTCTTGGTCCGCAGCTCGGCCGTGGCAATTTCGTCGACATAGATCTGATAGACAGACGTCAACACCAGCGGCGGCGGCGCCTCGCCACCAAGTAGGGCGGATTGCTGCTCAACTGTTCTGCCGGCGTCGGCGATCGTCTCGGTACGTGCCAGCAGATCCTCGATCGGCAGCTCGGCAACTTCGGCAGCCGGGCGATAAGTGAAGCCCATAGCCTCGGCACGCCGCACGGCCGCCTCATAGATCTTGCGGGCGCGCACCTGGTCATCGCCGGCGAGCATTGAGCCCCAAAGCTGGTTGTCGGCAGCTTCATAGGCATCGCGGCGTGGCCGAGCCTCGCCAAGGCTCCTAGTCTCAAGGGAAATGCGCACTAACGGGGCGCGGCCGTCGACGTCGCGAAGGGCCTTTGGCACCTTACGGTGATAGTACCAGATCCCCCGCTTTTGCTGCAGGAAACGATCCGCGTCGGTGCTGTCTTTTCTGCCGCCCAAAGATGCCAGGTATCCCCGCAAGTGTCCCCGCAGGGAACACCGCCACGGCTCCGACTGTCAAGTGCAGCTTATAGCGACAGGAAAAAGCGCAGTAAGATCAGCGCGTTAGTTCATACAAGTGGGGAAAATTTTTGGAGCGGGTAGCGGGAATCGAACCCGCATATTCAGCTTGGAAGGCTGCTGCTCTACCACTGAGCTATACCCGCCCGGTCGGAGTGATCCGAAGCAGTGATCGATTAGCCCGTCAGGGGGCTTAATGGCAAGCCCCGTGATGGCCTACTCCAGCGGGATCACCTCGGTCGGCGCCACCTTGGTGCCGTTGACATCAAGCACGCCATCGAATCCGGCCGCCAGGAAGGCGCCTGAAATGGCGTGTTCATAGGGCTCGGTGCGGCCCATGCCGCTTTTGAGGAAGCAATTGGGGCCGGTCTTGATGGCGGGGTTCAGATTGATCGTCATGGCCGAGCATTGCTGGTTGTCGACGCATGCCTGGAAGCATTGCTCGAGCGTTTCGGCCCGAATCTTGTCGACATCGGCGCCATAGAAATCGAGGCCTTCATAGATGGCGAAGCGCGCTACGCTTTGCGATGGCGTATTGCCGCCGCCACTGCTTGCCGTGGTGGTTTCAGGCTGGGAGCCGGGGCTTGTGCCTATGGCCGTGAGCACATCTTGCGGCAATTGGCGGAACTGGGAGAGCGTGGCGTCGAGCTGGTTGGGATTGCGGTCGATGCGCAGCTGCGCGACCTCCTCGGCGTTAAAGACATATATTTGGTCTGCGCGGGTGCGCAGCATGCGGTTGATGACGGCTTGCGGTGTGCCGAAGCCGGTCAGAATTCCCATAATGTCGGTCACCCCGAGCTGGGCGGCGGCATTGCTGTCCCCGCCGTAGAAGTGATGCACGCCCAGTTCGCCCTGATCGAGCCGCGCCGCCCCTGCTAGAAATACGTAGGCGCAACTGGACTGGCAGATGGAATTGGGCGGGATGTAGGTGTTGATACCGCGCCGGTAGACTTCGTCGGCCAGCAGGAGAGCACCCGCCATAGTGCCGCCGTCGCTGGAGAGCACAAGCGTCTTGATATTGGGCTGGCTGGCCAGCACGGCCTTGAAGTCGTCGGGCGTTTGATTGCTGATGTCGCCCGCCAGAATGGCGAAATCGAAGCCGGCCCCGGGCACGATGAAGGCGCCCTGACGCGCGAAACCGGCCGAAAAAGCCGGGCCAATGGACAAAATGAGTGCCAAAACGGCAACCAGAATACGCATGTTACGCCTCGATCAAGCCAGCGAACTGTCTTAAATCGAGGCTGGGCCATGAGTCCAGAACCTGCGCAGGCGGCAAATTTTCTTTTGCCTGGCGTTGCTTAGCGAACACGCCGGTTTCGTTCTGCGTAGCGCGGCTTTTTTGCGGCGGCAGTTTCCCTTTGAGCGCAGGGCTGGGTTGAGCCGGGCGGGCGAGCCAAGCGCGCGAACCATGCTAGGGTGCTGATAACGTTTTAGGGATGGACCGGTGTGCGGCACCGTTGTTCTCCCCCCAGCCAAGAAGAGGCTGGCGCGTACGGCCCGGAAACGGGGCCTTTACCGATCGTTCCGGAAGCTCAATCACGAGGCCTGGCCCATGAAGAAAGCGACTCCGTTCCGGCCCAATGTCTTGCGCCAAGGCGCTCTGGCAGGGGGTTTGGTCGTCGCACTGTGTGCGGCGTCCGCTGCTGCGGAACCCTACACACTCAACGTCTCCGACAAGATCAACGTTCGCGTGGTCCAATGGAAGGCGGCCGAATCCACCTTCGAGGAATGGACGGCGCTAGGCGGGGAATATGTGGTGGGCCCGGCAGGCACCACTGCATTCCCCTTTGTGGGGGACGTCGAAAGCGCCGGCAAAACCTCCCAGGATCTGGCGCGTGAACTGGCCGATGGGCTCAAGCAATCGCTGGGCCTCGTGGTTTCGCCCAATGTCAGCATCGAAATTGCCGAGTTCGCCCCGATCTATGTGGCGGGCGATGTGCAATCGCCGGGTGAATACAAATTCCTGCCGGGGCTGACCCTGATCAAGGCGCTCAGCCTTGCCGGGGGCGAACGCCGCGGCGCCGATGCGAATTCCCGGGCCGAGCGCGATGTGCTTACCGTTAGCGGTGCCTATCAGGTGCTGCAGGACGAACAGCTACGACTGCTGGCCAAGCGGGCACGCATCGACGCCGAATTGGCCGGGCAGGACACCATCGCGCCGCCCGAGCAGTTTGCCGGGGTCGAGGGCGTCGAGCCGCTGCTGGCCGACGAGCAGGCCGTGCTGGTGGCCAATCTCAAGGCGCTCAACTCGCAAAGTTCGGCGCTGGATAGCCAGACCACCGTGCTGCAGCGGCAGATCGAGACTTTTGGGCAAAAGCGAACCGCCACCGAACGCCAATTGTCGGTGGCGCAGGAGCAACTGACCAATGTGCGCTCGTTGGCCAATGACGGCCTGGCCGTGGTGTCGCGTGTGGCCTCGCTGGAAACCAGCGTGGCCGATTATGAAACGCGCCTGCTCGATATCGATATGGCCCAGTTGCAAGCGCAGCAGGCCATTGGCGATGCGGAAATCCGCCGCACCGACCTGGCCGATAGCCACGCTTCCCAACTCACGGTTGAGCGGCAAGAGGTCGAGGCACAGCTGGCCGAGGTCAACCTCAAGCTCGCCACTCAGCAGGGTCTGGTGCGGGAGGCCGTGGCCTATTCCGGCGTTGCGCCGGGCACGGCCGGTTCGCTTGCCAGCTATACCTACAGCATTGTCCGTGACGGCGAGGAAATCCCCGCCGAGATGTCGACGCCGGTCCTGTCCGGCGATGTCGTCCAGGTTCGCCTGGTTGTTGCCGAGTAGTTTTGCGTTTTAGTGATTGGAATAAGCCCATGCCCAGCGTCAGCCGCCTTGCAGCCTCCGCAATTGCCGCTCTGTGTTGCCTTGCCACGCCCGCTCTAGCCCAAAGCGCCAGCTTCTTTGACGATTTTGATACGCTCAATGGCCAGCGTTGGTATGTTTCGGATGGCTGGGCCAACGGGGCCCATCAGAATTGCACCTGGTCAGCGGGGCAGGTGAAGACGCAGGACGGCAAGCTCAAGGTGGGCTTTGCCGCGAGCAGCAATGCCGGCAGCCGCAAATATGCCTGTGGGGAAATCCAGACTAAGACGGCGTTCGGCTACGGCACGTTCGAAGCCCGCCTCAAGACGCCGGCCGGCTCTGGCCTCAACGCCGCGTTTTTCACCTATATCGGCCCGCAACAGGGCAAGCCGCATGATGAGCTGGATTTCGAAATCCTGCTCAAGGACACAAGCGTTGTCGAGACCACCAGTTTCGTCAATGGCGTCAGCGGCGATGGCGAAGTGGGCAGCGGCATGTCCCATCAGCTGCCCTATAGCTCGGATTCCGATTTCGTCAATTTCGCCGTCACATGGACGCCAGGACGGCTGGATTACTACATCAACAACAAGCTCGTCCGCACCATGACCGAGAGCTATCAGGTGCCCAACAATGCCATGCGCATTTTCTTCAGCCTGTGGGGCACTGACACGCTGAGCGATTGGATGGGGCCGTTCGCGCCACCTAGCGGGCCGATCGCCATGGATGTGGACTGGGTTGCCTTCACGGCGCAGGGAGAAAGCTGCGCTTTTCCGCAATCGGTGCTTTGCGCGCTGCAATAGCTGGCCGCCGGCCAATCAGAAAAGGGATTTTGAATGAAGCTGGTGTTCTTCCGCGGCAAGGTGCCGAATTTCGGTGATGAGCTCAACACATATGTCTGGCCGCAAATCCTGCCCGAAGGGTTTTTGGACGAGGACGAAAGCGAGCTGTTTGTCGGCATTGGCTCGATCATCGGTACGCATCTGCCCGAGACGTCACGCAAGTTCGTGATGGGCTCGGGCTATGCCGGCTATATGGGCCTGCCCGATGTGCATGACGGCACTTGGGACATCCGCTTCGTGCGCGGTCCCAAGACCGCCGAAAAGCTCAAGATTTCACCGGATCTGGCCATTTGCGACAGCGCCATCCTGCTGCGCCAGATGGAACTGGCCAAGCCAGCCACTGGCATCGATGTCGCCTTCATGCCGCATTACGAAAGCCTCGAGCGTGGCCCCTGGGACGAGGCCTGCCGTCTGGCGGGTATCAAGCTGATCGACGCCACCGATCCGCTGGAAAAGGTCATTGCCGAGATCAAGGGCGCCCGCGTGCTGATCACCGAGGCCATGCATGGCGCGATCGTTGCCGATGCGCTGCGTACCCCCTGGATCGGCGCCAAGCCGATCTTTGCCGGGCACCATATGAAATGGCTCGACTGGTCCGGCGCACTCGACATCGAGCTGCGCATGCATGAGCTCAAGCCATCCAGCGTGCTCGAATATTATATCGGCCGCACCGGCCGCGGCGGTCCCGCCGGCAAAATCGGTGCGCTGAGCCGCAGCCCCTTGGCGGCAATCCCCAATGCGCTTTTGACGCATTCGGCGGCCCGGCATCTGCAGAAAATGGCGACGTATGAGCCCCAGCTGAGCAGTGATGCGAAGATTGCTGAGGTGACAGAGAAGGCCGCGGCGGCCGTGGACGGGTTTGTGCGGTCGCGGTTGGCGGTGAGCTGAGGCGCTCACGCACCCAACCACCAGCTACGCACCCAACCGCCCCACCCACGATGTCATTCCCGCGAAAGCGGGAACCTCCGTTTGCTTTCTTGCATCGTAAAACAGAGGTTCCCGCTTTCGCGGGAATGACATCGTGGGTTGAAATGACATTGTAGGTTGAATGGGATTTGGGGTTACCCAGCAGCCCAGCACCTCCCCCTCGACGGGGAGGGTGCAGCTCGGGGCTCCCCCTACGCTTTCGCCTTGCGCTTCTTCAACACCATGCCCTTGACCGCCAGCAGGCGCTTGCGGGCCAGCACCAGGATTGCGCCGCCATACACCGCCGCGCACACGGCCACTGTTGCCGCCAGCCGCAGCACCGGGTTGGCGTCTGCCAGTTCCAGCTTCACGAAAATGCCCGCGCCGATCATCAATGCCGTCGCCAGCACGGGCGTGGCGAATGTGCCCAGATACGCCCAAGCCGATACCCGCAGGATGCGGATGACCATGTGCACCGAGGGCGGCCACATGATGAAATTCTGGATGACGAGGGCCAGCGTCAGCGCGTTGACGCCCCATTTGTAGAACAGGACGACATAAAGCACCGTCGTGACCTGCTTGCCGATCAGGTAATAGAACCACAGGTCGGCCTGGCCCTGGCTTTTGACCAAGGAGGACTGCAGCACGCCAATGCTGGTGATCAGGCCCAGCAGGCAAAAGGCTTGAACGGCAGGAACCGCTTCCACCCAATTGTGCCCAAAGGCCAGCGGCACGAAATCGTCGGCAATCAGCGCCAGTCCCATGAAGACGGGGAAGGACAGGACCGACGAAGCAAAGGTGCCGAGGAAATAGGCCTCGCGCAACTTGTCGCGCTCGTTCTGCATCGAGGATAGCAGCGCATAGGACACCGAGCTCAGCGCGCCGGTAATGAGGTCGGTCAATATCTGGAAAATGCGGCGGGCAAAGCTGTAAATGCCCAGCCCGGCGGGGCCGAGCAGCGTGCCGATCAGCAATTGATCGATGCTGACCAGGGTGATGATACGATTGCCCGAGGCAAAGAGGCCGAAGCTGGCCAGCTCGCGCAGAGCCTGGAAGCTGAAGCGGAATTTGGGGAGCCAGCGCACCGAGACCAGCGCGCCGATACAGGTGGTGATGGCCGTGGCGAGCTGGGAGAAGGCCAGCGCCCAGAGGCCGAACCCCAGCCACAGCAGCGCCAGGCAGAGCAGCGCCGCGACGACCGAGGCCACCGTGGTCCGCATCGCCAGCTTCTTGAACGACATGGAGCGGACCAGCAGCGCATTGGGTACCGCTGCCGCCATGTCAAAAATCACCCTGATGCCGATAAACGGAAGCAGGGCGGTGAGAATGGGTTCGTTGAGCTGGTTGGCCAGCGGAAAAGCGGCAAAGCAGAGCCCGGCATAAATCAGCAGTGCCGCCCCGGTGCAGAGCCAGAAGACGGTATCGAGATGACGCGGCTCGATTTTGCTGCGCTGGATAATGGCTTCGCTGAACCCGGCGGGGGCGATGGCAGTGCCGAGCATGGCGATACTGGCGGCATAGGAGACGATGCCGAATTCGGCCGGCGAGAGCACGCGCGAGGTCGCCATGAAGACCAGGATGCCCAGCGCGGCTGGCGCGAAGCTGTTGACCACTGACCACAGCACGCCGCGAATGGCTGCGCCGGAGCGGTTGGTTCGGACATGGTCGAGCACAGGGCCGCGACCGATCTCATTGGTAACACTCATATTTACTCGATACGGGCCGGTTATTTGCTGCCCGTGGGGGCGGAATTACTCAACGTTGCACGGCCGGCAGCCGCGATTGCACGAAGGCGTGGAAATCCGGTGTGGTGCGGCCGAAGAGGCGTATGGCGAGGCCACGCGCCCGCAGGCGCAGCGCGTCCTTGAAGGCAATGGCCGATGAGGCGCCGTCCATGATCAGCGCCTTGGCGAGGCCGCTGGCCCGGGTCGGCGCCTGGGCGGCCCATTTCGGATTGGTCATGAAGCCGTCGCGCAGGCCTTTGGGGGCCGTCTGCCAGGCCAGCCGCTGCAATTCCTGCACCGAACGCTTCAAATCAAGCTCGCGCCGCAGATAGGAGGCCTTGAGTTCGGCATTGCGGGTGGTCTGTTCGGCATTTTCCGCCCAAACGGCGAGCGGCGTCATGGCCACATAGATTGGCTCGACGATCGAGAAGGAGCGCATATATTCCTGCAAAGTGGCCGTGCAGCCGAAGCCGATTTCGAGCTGGCATGCCGTATCGCGCGACCAGAAGAGCCCGCCATTGGACACGCCGATCCCCATCAGCAGCGACAGGCGGAATTCGTCGGGCTGGTACAGCCCTTCGACGAACAGGTCATCGAGCACGCCGCCGACGCTCAAATGGGCCGCTGTGGTGCCGCTCTTGTGCTCGACATATTGGTTGCGCAGCACGACGTTGACGCCGTCCTCGCGGCAAATCCGCAGGTTTTCGGCGAGGAAGTCGGGCAGGATCAGATTGTCGTCCTCCACGACGCAGAAATAGTCGGCGTTGTTGGGATTCTCCGCCGTGAAGCAGTGGTCGATATTCTTGGAGGCAAAGCGCTGCGGCGCGTTGTGGTGATAGCGAATGCGCGGATCGTTGAAGCTCTCGCAAACCGCCTTGCCCGCCTGGGCGGCATCGTCGTCATAGACATCGCAGACCCAATTGGCCCAGGTCTGGTCGATCATCGATTGCAGCGCGCGTTGCAGGGCGACGGGGCGCTTATAGGTGGGCGTGCGAATCTGGACCAGGCCGGAATTGGTTTCAGTCATGGTTGGACTCCGATGGGGCGAATATACACCTGCCGCGACGCGGGCAGGGGGGAGCGGCGATTGGCGCGCAATTCATGCAGCACGCCCTGGGCGCCATAGATGAAGGTCACGACCACCAGGATCGAGCGCACGGAAAATTCGAAGAAAACTTCGACTTCGATGAAGCTGCGCAGGATGACCAGCAATTGCAGGCCGACCAGGAACGCGTTTTGCGGATTGGGCCGCAGGATGGTGGCGATCACGATCAGCAGAAAGCCGCCATAAATGAGGAAAGCCTGCAGGCCGACGCCAATCAGGCCGATTTCTACGGCGTTGGAAATATAAGTGTTGTGGAAGTTGAAGCCCGAGCCCGAGGGCACGAGAAACATGGCCCAAAGCTGTTCAGCGGGCGCAAAGCCGGCCACCCAGAAGGCGCGGAAGCCAATGCCCTGCAGCGGTCGCTCTGCAATGAAGGTGAAGGCGGTGGCCCACAGATCCGTGCGCCCGGTCAGCGTCGGGTCCTTGCCCGAGCCCTCGAGAATTTCCGACAGCAGCGTCTGGCCATTGGCCATGATGAACAGGCCCAAGGCCGCTCCGACGATGATGACGCCGAGCGTCATGAACAGCTTTTGATTGCCGGTCAGGCGTCCTGTCAGCAGCAGCAGCACCATGACGGCGACGCAGGGCACGACCATCATGATGGCGCCGGCCGATTGCGCCAAGATCATCAAAGGCCCGGAAATCAGCAGGCCGGCCAGTGCGCCTAGCCGCAGCAAAAGCCCGGCATGACGGTCGACAGCCACGGCCAGCGAGGTCAAGGCGAACACGGCTATATGGGCGGCAAAGGCGTTTTTACTACCGAAAATGCCCAGCCAGGGCGCGCCTGACGGTCGATTGCCGATGGTGACGCTGGCCAATATCCCCACGGCGTAGACGACGAAGAGGGCTCGCACGAGAGTCGTCGGCTTGACTCGTCCGGCCATCACCACGGCGATAGCCAGCGTGATCATCAGCTGGATCGAGGCCCGCAGCGTGATCTCGGGATATTGCGACCACAGCGTCGACAGCATGCAATAGGCCGGTAGCAACAGCAGGAACCACCAGCGGGCGACCAGAGTGATGCTTTGCTGCGGGTCGCTGATCAGCAGCAGCCCGCCAAAGCCGAGAAAGGCCATAGCGGCTAACGAGCCGACCAAGGCGTTCAGCACCAGTCCTGACAGGGCCAGCACGGTGAAGGTGGCGGCAAGATCGATATCGACCAGAGGCCCGGCAATGCCGCGGCGGCGCAGTAGCCGTGTCATGTCGCCACCGCCGGCGCATTGGTCGCGAGCTGGTTACGGATCGGCGTGGGCGCAGCGGCAGCCGGAATGAATCCGGCGGCATAGCGGGCGGCAGCGTCCTTGGCGATGATCTGGTGAGCGCTTACGCCTTGCGTTGCGAGCGTCAACCAGGCCGGATCGCGCCGGAAGCGGGTCCAATCCACGTTCTGGCTCGGCACATAGGCGGGCAGGGCAGCATGTTTATCGAGGTTCAGCAGCCCGGTGCTCGCCGCGATCTGCGGCGTGGCAGCACGGCGCTGCCGGCCTTCGGTGAACGAGTTCCATAGCCGCCGCAACAGGGCAGGGCGCCGCGCGATGATTTTGAGGACGGTGCCCGGCGAACGAGCCTTGATTGCCTCCACCAAACGGCCGAAATCCAGTGCGCCTTGCAAGGCATCGCGGCGCTGCGCAAAGGCTTGGGCCAGGCCGGCCTCGGGCTTGATCCCAGCCAGCAATCGCGCCTGATTGGCCAGCATGGCGTCAACATCGTTGGCCGATAGGCGGTGAGAAATCGACCCACTATGGCGGCGATAAAGATACCAGGGCTCCGGCACAATCCACATGCTGGCGCCGGCCAGCAGCGTGCGCAGCAGCAGATCGTAATCCTCCCCGATCCGCAGGGTTTCGTCATAGCGCAGCAGACCCAGCGCCTCGGCACGGATCAGCGGCTTGAGGTAGCCGAGTGCGGGCAGCTTGCCGTCCATGCCGGCGGTCACCCAGGCTTCGGCACTGACGGGGAATGGTTTGTCGTGGTCGGCCAACAGCAGGGTCGGCGGGCCGCCGTCCTCATGGAAATGCAACAAGTCATCGGCCAGGATATCGGCCTTGAAATGCCCCGCCGCTGCCAGCAGCCGTTCCAAGCGCTCGGGATGCACGATATCGTCGGAATCAACGATGGCGATCCATTGCCCGCGGGCCTGGGCCAGCGCCAGATTGCGCGTGCGGGCCGGGCCGCCATTCTGCGGCGATGCGAGCAGCCGGACGCGCTCGTCGCGCGCCATGATGGACGTCACCACCGCAACGCTATCGTCGGGCGACGCGTCGTCAGCGACGATGATTTCGAGATTGCCCATGGTCTGGGCCAGCACGGATTCCAGCGCACGCGCCAATGTCGCGCCGCCGCGGTAATTCGCCATGATGACGGAAACCGTCGGAATCCCCTGCTGTGCGCGCGTGGGCTGCATGGCGAGCTCCGGTTCGAAAGATTGCCAGGCGCCACGAGGCGCCGGCTTGTCCCGTCAGGCCTGCGGCGCCGTAGCGTCGAGAGTGGCCAGCACGGTTTTGAGCTGTTGCATATGCTCGCTGATCTGGCCGATCCTGAGGCGGGCCGCAGCGGCATTGCGCTCGGCGTCCTCGATAGCGCCTTCGTCTTCTTCCGAGCGGGTGCCGAACTCGCCCGAATTGTCGATCAGATTGGTGGCCTGGGCATAATAGACGTCGAGGCGTGTCTGCAGGCCTTCGCGTTCCCGCTGGGCCCCCTCGATTGCCGCCAGCAGCGAGCGGCGGACCGTCATGAAACGGTCCTTGTCGGTGCTGGCGTCGCGCGAAGGATCACGGGTGCGGAAGAGGCGTGTGCCGACGGAAAGGATCGAAGCCATTCATCGCCTCCTGTGGTCTAGCGGCTGCCCGTGCGCATCAGCACGACCTTGACGGTGCGCAGCATAATAACAATGTCACCGATGAAGGACCAGTTACGAGCATATTCGGCGTCGAGCCGGACGCGCTGTTCATAGTCCACGTCGCTGCGGCCGCTAACCTGCCACAGGCCGGTCAGGCCCGGACGCATGCTGGCATAGGCGGTGATGTCATTGGCATAGCGAACGATTTCGTCCTGCACGATGGGACGGGGCCCCACCAGGCTCATGTCGCCGCGGATGATATTGATCAGCTGGGGCAATTCGTCGAGGCTGGTGTCGCGCAGGAACTTGCCCAGCGGGGTAATGCGCGGATCGTTGCGCAGCTTCTGGGTCGCTTCCCACTCTTCGCGGGCCAGCGGGAACATTTCGAGGTGCCGTTCCAGCGCCTCTTTGGAATTGACGATCATGGAGCGGAACTTGAGGCAGCGGAACTTCTTGCCGCGATGTCCGACCCGTTCATGGGAGAAAAATACCGGTCCCCGATCGATCGAGAACATGGTGACCATGATGAAAAAGATCGCCGGAAGCGCGCAAAAGAGCATGATGGATGCAATCGTGACATCGAATGCTCGTTTCAGCGCGCCGCCCTTGGGCGACTTGGTTTGGGTCTCGATGCCCGAGAGATCGAGGCCTGCGTTGACTATCGACATTTTTGTTCACCCGCCATGTTGAACGTAGTTCGAGTTGCTACTGTGCTTTTCGTGTCCAGCTGTAATGGTTTGCGATGATGCCCCGGTGCCGCAGGGCGGGGGGCCGTGATTACCGCAGTCCCGCCCGGATGTCTCCGCTGCGAGGGTTCGTAGCAAACGCTTGATGTTTGCCGACTTCTGTCGGTTTGGTCCTGCAAAGGCGCGGTTCGCTCAAAAGCAAATCAAGCGCATGTTTGCGGGATCAAAATGATCACGATTATGTGGGGCAGGCAACAGCGTACGCGCATGGCTGTCATGCGGGCACGTGATCATGAGATGATCACAATTGGCAGGATGGGAGGTGGCGGGTTATCGCGCGAAGACGAAGATGATGCCGTTCCACAGCAGGTAGACGCCGACCCAGGCGAGGACGATCACGGCCAGCGCGGTCATGCCAGTAGGCCAACGGCTCCAGATCTGGCTCCGGAGATTGGCGACGGGTGCCCCGACGCCGTTTTCTGCGGCGCCTTTCTTGTCGTGTCCGTCCTGGCTCATGTTCTGGCTCCTGCCCCAAACGTTGCGGTACTGGCAACTCCGTGCCGTCTATCGCAAACCTCGGAAAACTACCCTAACGTCTATAGTGAAATATTCAGCAATGGATGAGTTCAAGCAACTGGTAAACGCACGACAGCGTTTCCAGTGCCACGACTTGCACAAAATACCGAAAACCTCACCGCCTTATTGCTCTGGCGGCTTCACACAATAGAAACGCTATATAGCGTTCACCGCCCCGCCACAAGCGGCGGCAAATCAACTTTAGGACTAGCACCAATGGCGTGGAGTGGCGGAGGGTGGTGCTGCCGATCGCCGGAGCGGAGATATTGCCCGATCACGACGACCCGTCGCGCTACCGACAAGCGGCGTTGCTCGGGTAATCTGCTCCGCGCGAATATCAAACAAACCTAAAGCGCCTCCGGCCAATGCCTCGCAATCCAGCTCGCCATCGCCCCTATATCGGTTGCCTTGGTCGTATCCACGTCAAACACTGGTCCACGCCCCACCGGCTCCGCACGTGCCACCAGCGCTGCCAATTCTGGCAAATACGCTGCCCCCGGGTGCCCCGGCAAGCGGTCCTCTAATCGGCCGGCATAGCGCTCCACGACCGCCGCCGCCGGCGCCTGGCACCAGATTTCCAGCGTTTCGCTCACCCCCGCCATGGTCAGGTGGCTTTCGAGCAGTTCATGTGGCTGGAACCCGAACCAGGCATCCACAATCACCGTGGTCCCCGCCGGCGCATCCGCCACCAGCGACCAGATCGCCTTGTAGCTCGCCTTGCCAAGCGTGCGGTTGAACTCCCGGTCCACCCCCTCGATCACCTCAAGAAACGGGTTCTTGACACTGTCGAGCGTCAGCAGCGGCCACCCCGTCTGCGCCGACAAGGCATGCGCCACCTGGCTCTTGCCACTCGCCGGCACGCCATTGACCAGCACGGCCCGCTTGCGCCCCCGCGCGGCAAATCGGTCCATAGCGCAACGCGCCGCCCCGATCACGCCGGCATCGTCGCCCAATTGCGCCGCCACAATGGGGCTCTGATACCAGCAATTCTCCGCCGGAATCCCCGCCAGCGCCGCCACAGCCCGCCCGCCCATGCCGCCACCCAGCAGCACCAGATCAGGGTCAAGCGTCGCCACCAGTCCATCAATGGCCCGCCGCAACGGCCCGGCCCAGGCGGCCAACACCGCCGCCGCCTGCGCATCGCCCCGGTCACGGCGTTCCAGCAATGTGTCGGCATTGGTGCCGGGCGGCAGCCCCGCCTCCCAGACATGCCGGCCAAACGCCGTGCCGGAGCTCAGTGTCTCCACGCATCCCCGCCGCCCGCAAGCGCAGAGCAGCCCATCAGGCGCCACCACCACATGTCCGAACTGCCCGGCCGTACTCCGCCCGCGCAGCAAATGCCCATGGTCCAGTGCGGCCCCGCCAATGCCGGTGCCGATGGTCAGCATGACGAGGTTCTGCTTGCCCTGCCCAGCGCCAAACGCTGCCTCGCCGAGCAGCGCCATGCTGCAATCATTTTCCAGCACCACGAATTGCCCGGTCGCCTCGCGCAATAGCTGCGCGAAGGGCAGCTTCGACAGATCGACATAGCCGCCCGAAAACACCGTCCCCGTGCTGCCATCGACCCGCCCCGGCACGCCGACACCAATGCCGGCAATGCCATCGACCATCAATTGGCCGATCAGATCGATCGTGGTGGCCAGCACCTGTTGCGGATCAGCCGAACTCGGCGCCCGCACGCTGGCCAATATCTGTCCGCTGTTGCTGACCCGGGCGGCGCGCACATGCGTGCCCCCGATATCGACGCCAATAGCCGTCTGCCCCATGGCACGCTCCCAACGCTCAGGCGACCCGCGTCTTATGGGCGCTATAGCGGGCAATCACCGCCTGAATTTCGCGCAGGCGCGGCACGGCAATGGTCTCCAGCCGCTGCTGGGTCTCGGCCCGATCAAGCGAGATACAGTCTTTCCACAAGGACCGCCCCGCAATCACCCCCGATGCACCATTGTGCATGGCGATCTCGACCTGTTGCAAGAAGGTTGCGTGATCCACCCCGGCCGACAGGATCGCCCACGGCACTTCCCCGCACAGCCGAGTGACCTCAGCACAGGATTCGGGCGAGCCGGGGTAGGGGAGCTTGAGCACCTTGGAACCCACATCGAGGCAAAGCCGCGTGCCGCCCTGGATCAGCTCGGGAATCTTGGCCGCATAGGCCTCCTTGCTTTCCCCTTCGAGCGCATAGGTCAGAAATTCCACCACCAGCAACAGGTCCTCGCTGGCGAAATCGGCAATAACTCGTTCCAGTGTCGCCATGTTCTGACTATTGGCGGCAGGCGTGTCCGAGCGCAGATAGATCATGATCTTGCCGCCCGTGCCGCCCAACTCGCGCACCCGGCGGGCCGTGATACCATCGACCATTTTGGAAATCCGGTAGCCTTCGGGCGAGACATCCCACCCCGATGCATCCAGCCCGATCAGCAACGCCGTATCGCGCGACAACACGCCTTCATCCACCACCTGCGGCACCGCGCAGATCGGATCCACCAACACGCAAGACGCCTGGCTGGCGAGATAGCGGGTGATATCGGCCTTGGTATTGCCCAGCATTTCGTTGCTGATCCTGGCCTGTGCCTCCGGGTCCGCCGCCAGCAGCGTGCGCATGCCCCCGCGCTGGTCGCAGGCGATCACCATCATCGCGCCATCTTGTCCACAAATCTGGTGGTAGCCGCGTCTTTCGGCGGTGGTCATGCGTGCCATGTCGAATATGCTCCTCGTAAAAATTGCGGCAAAGAGGCTCCGGTCACGCAAAACGGTGTTTTGCGCGGCAATTGCCTAACAGCGGGGTTTGGGCGATAAGGGTTATCGTTGCCGACGATGTAACACATTGCTGAAAGGAATTTCAAGCTGTCTTCGCAGTCCGGGGATGCAGGCGTTTCCCGCTCCATGATGCATGCGGTCGCCAAGCTGCATTACGAGAGCGACATGAGCCAGGTGGACATCGCCAAGCGCATGGGCGTGTCGACGGCTACAATTTCACGCCTGCTGCAGCGCGCCCGCGTTGAAGGCATTGTGCGCATCGAAATTCGCGACATCGTCGCCCCCGAAGCCCTGCGCGACCGGCTGATCGCCGGGCTGGGCCTCAAGCGCGCCGCTGTTATCGACGCTCCCGCCGCTGGCGTGCTCGAAGCATTGGCCACTCCGTTGGGCGATCTGCTCAAGGAAGCGGGCCTGGGCGCCGGTTCGGTGCTCGCCATCGGTTGGGGCAGGGCGGTCAGCGCCGTCATGCAGGCGGGCCTCCCTTCATTGCCGGGCATCATCACCGTGCCTGCCACCGGCGGCATGCAGCAGCACGCTCCCCATTTCCAGGTCAACGAATTCGTGCGCCTCGCGGCTGGGCACATGGGCGGGACGCCCCATTTCATCCACGCGCCCTATCTGCCCTCGGCCGAAACCCGCGCCGCCTTCCTCGCCGATCCATCCATTGCCGATAGCGTTGCCCTGTGGGATCGGATCGATGCCGCCATTGTCGGCGTCGGCCTGCCGCACGCCGTCAACGCCCCCGAAGCCAGCGCCGCCACGCCCAGCGAGCAATCGTTGAGCAATGCGGTGGGCGACGTGATCCGCCATTATTTCGACCGCGACGGCAAACTGATCCAGTGGGAAGGCGAGTCTCGCATGATTGCGGCCTCTCCCGCCCAGCTCCGCGCCGCCCCCCTGGTCATCGGCGTCGCCGCCGGCGAAAACAAAGTCGGCGCCATTGTCGGCGCCGCCAAAGCCGGATTCATCAGCGCCTTGGTTACCGACGCGCGGACTGCAGAGGCCATTCTGGACACGCTGGGCTAAGACCCAGCGGCGCATTTCCATATCCTCTCCACGGCATAATCTTTCTTCGCGTAAAAATTTATGTTTGCGCACCCAAACCGTGTTGACACGGCGGCTTCACCGTGAAGTTCTATGCAGGCGGATATCCGGAATAACCGGAACCGTGGAGGACAAAGCTTCAGGGATCGGCCTGCACGACCGGCATCGCAAAATGCGACAGGTCTTGACGGCTGCTTTGTGTGAAGTAAATTGCAGAAGAAAATTTCACTTGACGATTTCGATGCGTCGGGATGAGATATGTTAACTGGACAAACAAATTTGTTTGGCCAGCCGAATGACTGTCAACGAACAGCTCAATGAGGGAGGAAAACCATGGAGCGCCGTTCTATTCTCAAGGCCGTAGCCGCTGCCGCGCTGGTCACCACGATCAGCCTGGCCGCCGGCCCGTCCTTTGCCCGGGACAAGAAATTCACCATCGCGCTGATCCCGGGCCTGACCACTGATGGCTTCTACATCACCATGCGCAAAGGGGCCCAGGCGGCCGCTGACGCCCTTGGCGTAGAGCTGGTGTTTCAGGGCGCGCCCGATTTCAACCCCGTCACCCAGGTGCCGGTGCTTGATGCCATCATCGCCCGCGCACCCGACGCCATCCTGATCGCCCCCACCGACACGACCCAGCTGATCGAACCGCTCCGCAAGGCCAATGAAGCCGGCATTCCGGTCATCACGGTCGATACGTTTATCGGCACGGGCTCCTACCAGACCGGGGCAGGCGACGCGGATTTCCCGCTCGCCTATATCGCGTCTGACAACGTGCTCGGCGGCCGCATCGCCGCCCGTGCCCTCGCCAATGCCATTGGCGGGGAAGGCAAGGTCTTCGTTTCCAACGTCAATCCTGGCATTTCCACCACCGATCAGCGCGAGGAAGGCTTCAAGCTGGAAATGACCGAGAATTTCCCGAACGTGGAAGTGCTCGAAACTCAGTTCAACAAGAACGACGCCAATAACGCGGCCAGCCAATTGCAGGCGGTTTTCGCCCGTAATGCCGATCTCAAGGGCGTGTTCGGGGCCAATCTGTTCTCCGCCCTCGGCTCTGCCAATGGCGTCCAGCAGGCCGGCCAGAGCGGCACCATCAAGGTGGTGGCGTTCGATGCTCCCGTCAGCATTGTCGACAATATCAATTCCGGCCTCGTCGACGTGGCCATCGCCCAGCACCCTGCCGAAATCGGGTACTATGGCGTGGTCTCGGCCTTTGCCCACCTGACGGGCCAGTCGATCCCGGTTTCGATCGGGACCGGCTTTACCATCATGGACAAGGCCAATATCGCCGATCCTGAAATCTCCAAGTATCTCTACAACGAGTAACGCCTCACCGGGGCGGCCTGCGGTAGAGCCGCGGGCCGCCTTGCCATAACGCACTGTCCGCGGGGCAACCCCGCGTCGACGCCGGATCAGGTGACACCATGACCGCTTCAATTCCGCAGGCTCAGCCTGCTTCCACCCATGTAGCCCCACAAGCCGATCACGCCGGAAGCGCGCTCAATTGGATGCAGCGCATCGCCAATCTGCGCGCCTGGCTCTTCCTCGCCGCACTGATCATCGGCTTTGAAATCTGGGCCCGCGTCAGCTTCGGCGGCACCTTCATTCTCAATCCGTTCAACATCCAGTCCATCGCCATTTTCGCGGTCGCCCCGCTGCTGCTCGCCACCGGGCAGACTTTCGTCATCATCTCGGGCGGCATCGATCTATCGCTGGGCTTCATCATGGGATTGGCCGCGGTCGTCGCGGCCCATGTCATCAACTGGGCCACTCCCGGCATGGGCTTCCCGCTCGCCGTATTGTTCGGCGCGCTGGTCGCCGTGCTCGTCGCGGGCCTGCCCGGCGTGGTCAATGGTCTGCTCGTCTCCCGCCTGCGCGTGCCGCCGTTTATCGGTACCTTGGGCATGTTCGGCGTGGCGCGCGGCGTCGCGTTTCTGCTGGCCGGCGGAACCACCGTTCCCGTGCGCAACGAATTCTTCGCCGCTATCGGCAATGGCAAGTTCCTCAACGTGCCCTACATTGTCATCATCACGGCGATCTTCGTGGTCGCCATGCATTACGTGCTGAGCCAGACCCGTTTCGGCCAGCATAATTACGCCATCGGCGCCAATGCCCAGGCTGCTCGCCGGGCCGGCATCGACATCAAATGGCACTTGCTGCGGCTCTATATCCTTTCCGCCATGTGCGCGGGCCTTGCCGGCGTCGTCTATTCCGCCCGCTTCAGTGCCGGCGCGGCCCAGGCCGGCGAACCGCTGCTGCTCGATTGCGTGGCCGCCGTGGTCATTGGCGGCGCCAGCCTGTTCGGCGGCTCGGGCACCATCTTTGGCACCGTGGCCGGCGCGCTGGTCATCGCGGTCATTCAATACGGTCTGGTTTTCGTCAATGTCGAACCGTTCTGGCAGTTCATCAGTGTCGGCGTCGTCATCATCATCTCGGTCCTGATCGACCAGGCGCAACGCCGCTTCACCGGAGGGCGCATCGATGAATAATGCAGCCGAACCCCTGCTCGACGTCCGCAATCTCTCG
The DNA here is from genome assembly GCA_900470445.1 of Hyphomicrobiales bacterium. Classification (GTDB taxonomy): domain Bacteria; phylum Pseudomonadota; class Alphaproteobacteria; order Rhizobiales; family Devosiaceae; genus Devosia. The sequence continues at coordinate 60,419 of UCAU01000028.1, forward strand.
AAAAACTTCGCCGCCGTACAGGCCCTCAAGGACTTCTCCATGGTGGTCCGCCCCGGCGAAGTCGTGGCCCTGGCCGGCGACAATGGCGCGGGCAAAACCACGCTGATCAAGGCCATTTCCGGCGTCTACAAACCATCCTCGGGCGAAATCCGCCTGCGCGGCGAACCTGTCAGTTTCGCCACCCCGCAAGAGGCGCGCGACAAGGGCATCGAGACCATCTACCAGGACCTGGCCCTGGCCGATAACCTCTCCATCGGCGCCAATATCTTTCTCGGCCGCGAACCCATGCGCAAAGCCTTCGGCTTCCTGCCCGTGCTTGATCGCAAGAAAATGGCCAACGCTGCCAAATCCACCATGGCCCTGCTCGATTTCCATGTGAACCGCATGGAAGCCCCGGTCAGCAACTTCTCCGGTGGCCAACGCCAAGCCGTCGCCATCGGCCGCGCCGTCTATTGGGACGCCCAAATCCTCATCATGGACGAACCCACCGCCGCCCTCGGTGTCCCCGAACAGCGCAAGGTCATCTCGCTGATCCACCAGCTCAAAGCCCAGGGCAGGGGGGTAATCTTCATCTCGCACAATCTGCAGGACATTTTTGCGGTGTCGGACCGCATCGTCGTGCTGCGGCGCGGGGTGCAGGCGGGCGAGCGCAAAATCTCGGAAACAACCCACGACGAGGTGGTCAAGCTGATGGTGGGGGGCTAACCCCCCATCTAAGCCGAAGCCCGCAACACCAATTCCGCATTCAACAAAATATGCTGCCCCTGCATGCGCGGATCATCAAACACCCGCGAACTATCGAGCTTGGACAGCAGCAGCATGATCGCCAGCCGCCCCATCTCGGTGGTGTTCTGCGACACCGTCGTCAGCGGCGGCCAGATATATTCGCTCAGCGGCTGGTCGTCATGCCCCGCCACACGCAGATCACAATCCGGCCCGATCCCGACCTTGAGCCCAGCCTGGTTCACCGCCGCCAACACGCCAAACGCCACCCGGTCATTGCCGCACAACACCGTTTTGCTGGGAAACCCGCCCGCCGCCAGCATCTTATTGGTCTGCTCGAACGCATAGCGCTCAAATTCCCAGGTCTCCGAGCGCTCCACCGGGATCAGCAGCGGCTCCAACCCCCGCCGCTGCATCGTGGCGATGTAGCTGGCGCGTCGTTCCTGCGTATTGCTGTTCACCACCGGCATGTCGAAATAGGCCGGACTATCGCCCGAGCGCGTCAGATAGTCGGTAATCAGCGCAATGCTCTGCGCATTATTGGTGCCCACAAACGCCTCCTCGGCGTCGAACGGCGCGTCGATAAACACGATGGGAATATTGCGCGCCAGCGCCCGCACCTTGTCGTGGTGTGCGCCATGCCCGCCCACCGGCGCCATGATCACTCCGGCCACATTGAGCGAGGTCAGCGTCTCGATCGCCTCGGCCTCCAGTTCCCCCTTACCGTCCGAGCTGAACACAAAGGGCAAATATCCAGCGGCCGTGGCCTCCGCCTCGATGCGCCGCCGCAGCCCCATGTAAAATGGGTCGAGCGAGCTGGGAAATACCAGCCCGATAATCTTGGAGCGCCGCCGGTTGAGATTGACCGCAAACAGATTGGGCCGAAACCCGGTCTCGGCCAGCCCCGCATCGATCTTCTCGCGCACCTTGACGCGCACCGAGCCGGGATCCTGAAAATATTTTGAAACCGTCGGCCGCGACAACCCAACCGCCTTGGCAAACTCTTCCATCGTCCGGATTGCCTTGCGCGTCATCTCAGTCTTTCCCTTGCACCACCCGTCTCTTGCTGCCACCAGCAACCGGCCATGTCAAATATTGTTTGACGCGCGGAAAAGCACAATTTTTACAGGAAAGATTTGGGTTAGGTCCGCAAATCGAGGTTGGAAAGATCAAACTCCTCATGATGCGCCAAGGCCGCCGCCCCGATCGCACATTCAAACGCCCCGATCCGCGACACCGTCAGCAGCGGCAGGCTCATCCCTGGCACCATGCGCCGCCCCAGCGGCCCCGCCACCCGCTCCACCACAGCATCCAGCACCGGCAGCATAGCCCCGCCCAGCACCACCTCATCAGGGTCAAAAATATTGGTGATATCCACCAGCCCCTCGGTCAAATGTCCCGCTAGCGTGGTCACCGCCCGCTCGGCGTCCGGGTCACCCACGGTCAGTCCCGCCGCCACCTGCGCCGGCAATTGCGGATCGGTCGCAGCCTCATCGACATCCCGATTGGTCGCATAGCGCTGCAGCGCCTTCAGGTTCACAAAAGTCTCCATGCACCCGCGCTGCCCGCAGCTACACAGCGGCCCGTCCGCCGCAATCCGCAAATGCCCGAACTCCGTCCCCAGCCCATTGCCCCCGCGCAGCAGCTTGTCGTCGATAATCACCGCGCCGCCGCAACCTGTCCCGATCTTGAGGTAAACCACCACCCCATGATGCGGCCGCGGGTCCGAATAAATATGCCCGAACGCTGCCGCATTGGCATTGTTCTCGACATGGCAGGGCAGGGCGATCCGCGCCGCAATCAGCGCCCCGAGCTCGACATCCTTCCACCCCAGAATCGGCAGGTTGATCACATGCCCATCCCGCCGCACCAGCCCCGGCACGGTCACCCCCATCGCCCTGATACTGTCGCGATAGAGCGTCAGGCTCGCCAGCTTGTCCGCCACTAGGCCCACCACCTGTTCGGGCGCCAGTCCCCGGCCAAACGGCATCTCGTCCGTCTCGGCCACGCCCGCCGCCAGATCGAGCAGGGCGAAGCGCAACACGCCCACCCCGATTTCCACGCCAAAGAAATAAGCCCCCTTCGGCTCCAGCGCGATATCGATCCCCGGCCGTCCTACATCGCGCCGCTTGGGACTGTCCTCGCGCGCCCTCTCGCTGACCATGCCGCGCGCCAAAAGGTCATCGATCATCCCGGTAATAGAGGCCCGCGTGAGGGATAGCCGCCGCGCCAGCTCCGCCCGCGACACCGGCCCGCTGACCCGCAAAATCCCCAGCAGCCGCCGCTCATTAATGTGCCGCACCAGCGACTGATTGGCCATGTTTCCGGTTTCCGTGACGGCGTAAAAACTCACCAAGCTCTAGCGGCGCCAGGTTGACAGCACAACTCTGCCGCTATTATGCTTCTTAAGTTAACAAATTATCGAACCGCCCGGCAATGGCGTATTCGACCAGCGGCGGGAGCACATCGAAATGCCCAAAAAGCAGGAGCGGCTGCTGCGTGTCGGCGTGCTGGGCTGCGGCGCCATCGCCCAGGCCGCCCATTTCGAAAGCTGCACCAAGGCCGCCAATGCCGAGCTCTACGCCATCTGCGACGTGGCCGACGATTTGCGCAACCGCATGGCCGCCACTCACGCCCCGCAAAAAAGCTTTGCCGATTACGATGCCATGCTGGCCGATCCAGACCTGGAAGCGGTGATCATCGCCACCTCCGACGCCTTCCACGTCCCCGCCGCCCTGCGCGCCCTCGAGGCCGGCAAGCATGTGCTCTGCGAAAAGCCCCTCGCCACCTCCATCGAGGAAGCTGAAAGCCTGCGCGCCGCCGTTGCCACCTCAGGCAAACGCCTCCAGGTCGGCCACATGAAGCGGTTCGACGCGGGGCTGCAGGCTGCCAAGTCCTTCATCGACAATGGCATGGGCCAGCTCGTCGCCCTAAAAGCCTGGTATTGCGACAGCACCCACCGCTATCCCATGACCGACGCCGTCCAGCCCCTGATCATCGCCAGCGCCGCTGCCCGCAAACCGGTCGAAAACCCCAAGGCCGATCTCGACCGCTATTACATGCTCGCCCATGGCAGCCATCTGGTCGATACCGCCCGCTATTTCGCCGGCGAAATCAACGCCGTTCATGCCCGCCTCTCCAATCGCGCCGGCATGCGCTGCTGGTTCATCGATGTCGAATTCGCCAATGGCACGCTGGGCCATCTCGATCTCACCGTCGCCGTCCGCATGGATTGGCACGAGGGCTTCCAGATCTATGGCGAAAACGGCTCCATTCTCGGCAAGACCTATAATCCTTGGTATTACAAAACCAGCGAGGTCGACATTTTCGACGAAGCAACCGGCGCCAGCTCCCGCGTTCTCGGCGCCGATGGCCATTTCTACCGCCGCCAGCTCGAAGCCTTTGCCGATACCATCCTGACCGGCGCCCCCCAGACCGGCGCCGATATCGAAGACGGTATCGCCTCGGTCCGCGCCATGGTCGCCATCGCCCACTCGGTTAAGTCAGGCCAGCCCGCCCGCCTCGCCGACGTCGCGGGAGCCCTCTGATGCGCCTGGGCATCTTCGCCAAAACCTTTCCCGGCGCCGATCCCATAACGGTCCTCGCCCAAGCCAAAGCTGCCGGCTTCGCCTCCGTGCAATACAACATGGCCTGCTCGGGCCTCCCCTCGATGCCCGACGCCATCACCCCAGCGCAGGCCCAAGCCGTCCACCACGCCGCCGAGCAAACCGGCCTCGCCATCGCCGCGGTCTCGGGCACCTACAATATGATCCACCCCGATCCCGCCATCCGCGCCACCGGCCTAGCCCGCCTCGAAATCCTCGCCGCATCCAGCGCCGACATGGGCACGAGCCTGCTCACCCTCTGCACCGGCACCCGCGACCCCCACGACCAATGGCGCCGCCACCCCGATAACGACACCCCCCAAGCCTGGCGCGACCTCCTCACCGAAATGGAAAAAGCCGCCGCTATCGCCGAGCGCCACAACATCCGCCTCGGCATCGAGCCCGAACTCGCCAATGTCGTGGACTCGGCCGTCCGCGCCCGCCAATTGCTCGACGCCATCGCCAGCCCATCCCTCGCCATCGTGCTCGATCCGGCAAATCTGTTCGAACACGCAACCCTGCCGGAACAGCGCGACATCGTCGCCCACGCCGTCGATCTTCTGGCCGACCGCATCGTCATGGGCCACGCCAAGGACCGCACTGTCGACGGCGCCTTCACCACGGCCGGCACGGGCGTGCTCGACTATCGCCACTATATCGCCCGCTTGCGCGCCATCGGCTTTACCGGCTACCTGATCACCCACGGCCTCGAAGCAAGCGAGGCCCCCGCCGTCGCCACCTTCCTGCGACAAGCCTTGTCATGAAACGCCAGACCCTCGTCCGCGACGGCATCTCGCTCGCCTGGTACGACAGCGGCGGCTCCGGCACGCCCATCCTGTTCCAACACGGCCTCTGCGGCGACATCAACCAGACCCGCGAAGCTATCCCCGCCAGCCTCCGCCTCATCACCCTCGAATGCCGCGCCCACGGCGCTTCCGAAACCGGGTCGCTGCAAAACCTCTCCATCGCCACTTTCGCCGCTGACATCGCCGCGCTCATCACCGAGCTCGGCTTGGGCCCTATTATCCTCGGCGGCATCTCCATGGGCGCCGCCATCGCCACGCGCCTCGCCGTCCACCGACCCGATCTGGTGCGTGCCCTCACCCTGGTCCGCCCGGCTTGGATCGCCTCTGCCGCCCCACCCAATATGCAGCCCAATGCAGAGGTCGGTGCGCTCCTCGCCCAAATGCCCGCAGACGCCGCCCGCGCCACCTTCCGCGCCAGCCCCACTCACGCTCATCTCGCCAAAACCGCGCCCGACAATCTCGCCTCGCTGCTGGGCTTCTTCGAGCGCCAACCCATCGCCACCACCGCCGCCCTGCTGCAAGCCATCGCCGCCGACTGCCCCGGCATCACCGAGCACGATCTGGCCGCGCTGACCGTGCCCAGCCTCGTCATCGGCACCAGCCACGACGCCATCCACCCCTGGCCCATGGCCACCCGCCTCGCCGCCCTCATTCCGGGCGCCAAACTGCTCGAAGCCACACCCAAATCCATCGACAAACCCGGCTATCTGGCCGACCTTCACACCGCGCTCGCCGCCTTCTCCGAGGAAATCTGAAATGCCCAGCCCCACCTGGCTTGCCGACCTGCCGCGCCATCGGCTCCTCGCCGAATATTCCATGTGGTCGGCCGATCTGGTCCGCCTCGCCGATGATTTGGCCCGCATCGAGCCCCATGCTGATCTGCTCCATATCGACGTGGCCGACGGCCATTTCGCTCCCGCGCTCCTGTTCTTCCCCGACCTCGTCGCCCGCATGCGCAGCGCCACAACCCGGCCCATCCACGTCCACCTCATGGTGACCGACGCGGTCCTGCTCGAGCAGATCACCCAATTCGCCGATGCCGGCGCGGACCTGATCAGCATCCACGTCGAAAACGCCGCCGTTGCCGACGCGGCTCTCGCTCTCCTTGCCAGCCGCAACGTGGCCAGTGGCATGGTTGCTCGCATCGAAACCCCCGTCGCCAATCTGGCGCCCTATCTCGACCGCCTCGATTTCCTGACCCTGCTCGGCACCGCCATCGGCGTAAAAGGGCAGGGGCTCGACCCCAAAGCCGGCCCCCGCCTGCAGGAGGCCAAAGCCCGGATCGCCCAATCGAACCGCAACATCGTGCTCGCCGCCGATGGCGGCATTCGCGACACCACCGTACCCCTGCTGCGCGCCGCCGGCGCACAAACTGTCGTCATGGGCTCGCTAGCCTTCGGCGCGCCAGACCTTGCCGCCCGCATGGCCTGGCTACACGCGCTCTAGCCATGACCAGCGCCCACGCCATCGGCATCGATATCGGCGGCACCAGCCTGCGCGGGGCCCGGGTCGACTTCTCCGGCCGCATCCTCGCTCGCGAGGAAACCGCCACCCTGGCGCAAGCCGGCCCCCAGGCCGTCGTCCAGCAGATCGCCGACCTCGTCGCCAAAATCGCCCCGGACCGCACTGGAATTACCGGGGCGGGCGTCTCTTCACCCGGCCCCATCGATACCGAACGCGGCCTCGCTTTGGGCGTGCCAACCCTTGCCGGCTGGTCCGATATCCCCATCGCCAGCATGATCCAGGCCGCGCTGAGCCTGCCCGTCCGCCTCGAAAACGACGCCATCGCCGCCGCCATCGGCGAATGGAAATTCGGCGCCGGGCAGGGCCTCTCCCACCTGCTCTATGTCACCATCAGCACCGGCATTGGCGGCGGCATCATTCTCGATGGCAAAGTCCTGCACGGGAGAATGGGCATGGCCGGCCATATCGGCCACATGACCATCGAGCGCGACGGCGCCCCCTGCGCCTGCGGCAATCGCGGCTGCTGGGAAGCCTACGCCTCCGGCACCGCCTTCGCCCGCCGCATCGCCCCCCATTTCCCCAACCCAAAATCCGCCTTCACCGCCGCCACTGCGGGCAATCCCCTCGCCCTCCAACTCGTCACTGAGGAGGCCGACTGGCTCGGCATCGGCATCGCCAACCTGCTCCACCTCTTCAGCCCCCAAACCGTGATCCTGGGCGGCGGCATAGCCAATGGCTTTCCGCTGCTGCTCCCGGGTATTCGGCGACGCGTCCAGGCCAATGCCATGCCGGCGTTTCGTGATGTCCCGATTGTCCCGGCAGCGCTGGGTGAAAATGCAGGTCTGGTCGGCGCTGCGGCCATGGTGATGTGAGGCCGCTCAACGGGAATTTTTACGCAAGCAAACATATATATTGACGAGCCGAAGTAATCTCTCCTACCGTCACCCTGTCCAGAAGCGCGCCAACGCGCCGGGCAGGGAGAACCACATGAGCCAAAATCTTGCCGGCAAAATCGTACTGGTGACTGGCGCCAGCTCCGGCATCGGCCGGGCCCTGGCGCTTTCCGTCGCCGAAGCCGGCGCCAGCGTCGCCCTGGTCGGCCGTTCGGCCGATCGCCTCCAACTCGTCGCCAATCTCATCGGCCCCACGGCCCTCGTCCTCCCCGCCGATTTGGCTGACGCAACTGCCGTCGAAACCGTCGCTAGTAAAACCCTCGCCCATTTCGGCCGCGTCGATATCCTGCTCGCCAATGCCGGCCTCTACATTCCCGGCGACGTGGCTGACGGCGATGCCGATGCCTGGGACGAGCTGGTGCAGGTCAATGTCAGCAGCGTCTTCCGCCTGATCCGCGCCGTGCTGCCCGGCATGATCGTCCGGCGCTCTGGCGATATCGTCGTCACCAGCTCGATTTCCGGCCATCAGGCCATTCAGTGGGAGCCGGTCTATTCCGCCTCCAAACACGCCATTCAGTCCTTCGTGCATGGCCTGCGCCGCCAGGTTGCGCCTGACAATGTGCGGGTCGGCGCCGTTGCGCCCGGCGTCGTGCTCAACGAGCTCTGGGGCTATGACGATCCCAATGAGATCGACGCCAAGGTCGCCGCCCATGAAGGCCTGCGCTCGCAAGACGTCGCCGACGCCGTCCTCTTCATGCTGACCCGTCCGCCCCACGTCACCATCCGCGATCTGGTCATCCTACCGCAGAACCAGGATATCTGATGCAGCCCTACGACTACGTCATCGTGGGCGCCGGCGCCGCCGGTTGCGTGCTCGCCAATCGGCTCTCCGCCGACCCCAATGTCCGGGTCGCCCTGGTCGAAGCCGGCCCTGACCGCAATTCCCGAAAAGCCATCATCCGCATGCCGCTGGCCATGGTCGCCTTCATGGCCCCCGCTTTGGCCTTTCTCGGCGGCCCCAAATTCATGTCCTGGTTCACCACCGATCCCGAACCGGGCCTGCAAGGCCGCCAGATCGCTCTGCCGCGCGGCAAGGGCAGCGGCGGCAGTACCAATGTAAACGGCCAGATATTCATCCGCGGCCAGCGCGAGGATTTCGACCACTGGCGCGACCTGGGCAATCCCGGCTGGTCCTATGACGATCTACTGCCCTATTTCCGCAAGCTCGAACGCTTCGAACCCGATCCCACTAGCCCGGTCGACCCCGCCTTCCACGGCACCAATGGCCCCCTCACCGTCGCCCCCCTGCGCAGCCTCAACCCAATGGCCCGCGTCTATCTCGAGGCCGCCGCCCAAGCCGGCATTCCCTTCAATCCCGATTTCAACGGTGCCAATCAGGCCGGCGCCGGCCTCTACACCTTCACCCAGCGCAATGGCGAACGCGTCACCGCCGAAGGCGCCTATCTCGATCCCATCCGCCACCGCCCCAATCTGCACATCCTGAGCGAACGCACCGTCACCAAAATCCTGTTCGACGGCAAACGCGCCACCGGCATCGCCTACGACAGCGCATCAGGGCAGGGCACTCTCCCCGCGCGGGAAGTCATCCTCTCCGCCGGCTCCTTCGTCTCGCCACACCTGCTCCTGCTCTCGGGCATAGGCGACACCGGCCAATTGCAGCGCCACGGCATCACCCCCGTCCAGCACCTCCCCGGCGTCGGCGAAAACCTGCAGGATCATCTCGACGTCACCCTGGAATATCGCGCCAAATCCACCGCGCCCTATGGCATTTCCTGGCGCGCCCTCCCGCGCAATATCCTCCACGTCCTAGACTGGCTCTTCCGCCGCCGCGGCCTCTTCGCCTCCACCACCGGGGAGGGCGGCGCCTTCATCTCAACCGTGCCCGGCCAATCCCGCCCCGATATCCAGCTCTTCTTCTGCACGGCCGTTGGCAACACGCAAAACGCCGGCGGTTTCACCGGCCATGGCTTTCTCATGCATGTCTGCCAGCTCCGCCCCGGCAGCATTGGCCGCGTCAGCCTCACCAGCGCCGATCCCCACGCTAAGCCCTCGATCCTCTACAATTTTCTGCGCCATGAAGGCGCCATGGACGCGCTCCGCGCCGGCATCCGCATCGCCCGCAATATCATCGCCCAGTCCCCCTTCGCCCCGCATCTGGACCGCGAAGTCGACCCTGGCCCGGACGAACAAAGCGATGGCGCCCTCGACGCCTTCATCCGCCGCAGCGTCGGCACGCTCTTCCATCCCGTGGGCACCTGCGCCATGGGCACAGGCCCCGACGCCGTTGTCGACCCGGCGACCCTCCGCGTCCACGGCGTCACGGGCCTGCGCGTCGTCGACGCCTCCATCATGCCCACAATCGTCTCCGGCAACACGGTCGCCGCCACCTATTGCATCGCCGAAAAGGCCGCCGACCTCATCATGAAGGAACCAAGCAATGGCTGATTTCACCGGCAAGGTCGCCCTGGTCACCGGCACCACCGGCATTGGCCGAGCCACCGCCCTCAAACTCGCCGCCGAGGGCGCCCAAGTCATGGCTTTGGGGCTAGACACAGCGGGCAATGCCGAGCTCGCCACCCACGCCAACATCGCCACGCGCCTGACCGATGTCTCCGTTCCCGAACAGGTTCAAGCCGCCATTGCCGAAACCGTAGCCCGCCTGGGTGGCCTCGACATCATCGTCAATTCCGCCGCCATCCATCCCTATGGCGATTGCGTCACGACCAGCCCGCAAACCTTCGCGCAATGCCTCGCCGTCAATGTCGGATCGATCCACCTCACCGCCCATTTCGGCGTGCCGCTTCTGCGCCAGCGCGGCGGCGGCAGTATCGTCAACATTTCCAGCGTCCAGGGCCATGCCAGCCAGAATAACGTGGCCGCCTATGCCGCCTCCAAAGGCGCCATCCATGCGCTGACCCGCGCCATGGCGCTCGATTTCGCCGGCGACAATATCCGCGTCAATTCGGTCAGCCCCGGCTCGGTCCGCACGCCCATTCTCGAGCGCGCCGCCCGCCACAGCGACGGCCAGGATGTTGATATTGCAGCAGCTTTCGCCCGCTTCGGCGCGGCCCATCCGCTGGGCCGCATTGGCGAGCCCGAGGAAGTCGCCGAGCTGGTCGCCTTCCTCGCCTCATCCCGCGCCGCCTTCATCACCGGCGCCGACCACCGCATCGATGGCGGTTTGACCGCCGGCATTGCCGTGCGCTGATTACAATAGTCCGGCAGCGCGCGAATAGAGGTCCGTCTGTTGCCGTACGGCGAGCAGCAGCAGTGAGCGGGCATCTGTTTTTTGCCCTTCCGCGGCCGCCGCCGCGTGCAAGGTACCAAGAAACTGGCTGATCAGCGGCATGGGAATCTCGCGCTCCCCAAGTGCAGTCATCAGCCGATCCACGGCCGCAATCGCATCGGGATGCGGCCAATAATACCGGATGCGGTCCGAATAGCTGAAATGGCGCTGGACCCGCAGGGCAGTATCATCGCCGTGATAGTATTTTTGCCAGTGCTGCGGCTCGCGCAGCATCAGCTCTTCCATCGCCAGGGCGACCGTCTCGTTTGGGGCAAGCAGACCCAGTGCAACGGCGATTTGGTCAAGTCCGTAGATTGCTTCACGCAGCACAAAGGTCAGTGCCGGACCAACCTTGAGGATCGAAAATCCATCGGCGACCAAACCCGCCAGGGCCGTCTCGGGCTGGTAGTCGGTCGAATGAGCTTCGAAGACGAATTGCGGTACCTGGCGCAGCACGGCGCTCAGCGCTTGCGCCTTGGCCGGATCATAGACAACAAGGTCTTCATTGCCGAATTCGACGCCGGGCTGCACGACGATCCCAACCACACGGGCAAATGCATCCTCCAGGCTGCGCACTGCGAATGCCTTGCGGTGCACCTCGATCGTATCCAGCGCCGCCGCCGGCGTGGTGACCTGCAAATGGTTCAGCGCTTCCAGCGCGCCACCGGGGACCGGCACTTCGGTGCCGATGATATAGACCGGCTTGTCGCCACCAGGGGGCAGGGCGCCCTCGGCCGCTTGCGCCAGCAACGCCGCACGTTCGGCGGTGGTCTCATCCGGCAGGGCGACAGGCTCACCCCGGCAGCCCATGCTGGTGTCGAGATGCAGCTTGGTAAAACCGGCGGCGGCAAAAGCAGCGATCATTACCCGCGATTTCTCCATCGCTTCGTCAGCCGGCAGGTGCTTCCAGGGGTTTGGTCCGAGATGGTCCCCGCCCAGGATTAGCTTGCCCGGATCGAAGCCAACCTTGGCAGCAATCCCCTCAACAAATTGTCGGAAGCGCAGCGGGGTCATCCCGGTATAGCCGCCATCCTGGTTGACCTGATTGCAGGTGGCCTCGATCAGCACTGCATGCTGGTTATCGCGGCCGGCACTCAGTGCGCTCTCGATCACCAAAGGATGCGCCGAACAGATCGACACAATGCCGGCATGCTTGCCAGCGCGGTGTTGCCTGGGGAGGTCCAACAGGATTGCGGTGCTCATGCCGCCACCTGCTGGCTGACAAACGCATCGAGTTCGGCTCGGGTGGATGTCCCTTCCATCGGGCCTTTGCGGCCCACGGCCAGTGCGCCGGCGCCATTGGCGCGGCGCAGGTTGGTTTCCGCATCCAGACCGGCCAGCCAGCCGGCAAGGAAGGTTGCGCCAAAGGCGTCACCGGCACCGGTCGGGTCGATTTCCTCGACCGCGAAGGCTGGCACGAACAGATCGTCCTTGCCGTCCAGATAACGCGCGCCCGCCGCGCCTTGCTTGAGCACGATGGCGCGAACGCCGCGTGTCAGAATGTCCTTGGCCGCTGCTTCTTCGGTGGTTTCCGGGGAAAACAGCAGCACTTCCGGCCCGCTCGGCATGAACAAATCAGTCTGGGCCAGCACCTTGTCCAGCGCCTCCCGCAGCCCTGCAAAGCCCAGCATTTCCTTGCGGATATTTGGGTCGAACGACACCGTACCGCCGTGCGTCTTGACCTGTTCGAGTGCGAACAAAACCGCCTCGATAATCCCGGGCGACACCAGCGAAGACCCCATGACATGCAAATGCCCCGCCGATGCGATGACGGTCTTTGCTTCGTCCGTCAGCCCGATCTGTCCATTGGCACTGTGCTTGATGTTGAACACGAAATCGCGCTGCCCATCCGTGCGATACCGCACGAAAGCGCTGCCGGTCACCGCGTCTTCATGCACACGAATGGCCGAAACATCGACCCCGTCCTGCCGCAACCGCTCGATATTGAGCCAGCCGAAATCGTCATTGCCCACGCAACTGACCATGGCGCAGGGCTGTCCCTGCTTGGCAAGCTGGTCGATAAAGATGGCCGGAGCTCCTGAGGGATATGGCCCCACCAACTCGATGGGCTCGCGAAAACCTTTGCCCGGCGCAACGGCCATGATCTCGACGACGATTTCGCCAATGGTAACGACTTTGATCACGGTCTCAGCGGCCTTTCAAACGAAGGGCCGATTGCAAGCTCCGGCCACGCCGAACGATACCTTGTTCTCCTCGCTTGGCGAAAGCCAAAGACAATAATGTTGTACGATTGATGGAGACGATTTTGGCACGGACGCCGGAGTGGTGATCTGCGCGGGGGCAGTTGGCCATCGGTAGTTCGATGGTTTCAATTTGCTTCAGCAGGGCTCATCAGTTCGGCAAGGCGGATCGGAGTGTAGTCTTCAAGATATGGGCCGATGATCTGTACGCCGAGCGGGCGGCCGTCCGGGGTTTTGCCGACAGGCATGACTGTGGCCGGAAGGCCCGCGGCGGTGGCAAGGCTCGCCCAGGCGACGGTATCTCCGGCGTCGATGGTTTGTCCGTCCACCTCGATATGGGTAGTGGCCGCGTCGGCATGGGTTAGGGCGGGGACGGACGTTGGCGGACAGATCACGGCGTCATAGGACTTGAAAAGTTCACGCCAGGCCCAGCGCAATTTTACGCGGGCTTCGTTGGCCACCAGCCAGTCGGCATGCGAGATGACGCTGGCACGCAGGCGCATGGCAGATATGGATTGATCTTCGGGGAGGAGGGCCGCGACTTTTGCGCGGCCTTGTTCGGCCGCTTCTGCTGTCTGCCCCAGGCCCAGGGCTCCGCCCAGCAGCGCCATGTAGATGGATGCGCTTTCGGCAGGATCGGGAATGATGCCGATCGCCGATTGTACCGAGGCGCCACGGCGGGCGAGGGCCAAGGCGAAGGTTTCGACGGCTTGGCGAACGCAGGCTTCGGTGGGCACGAGGGGATGTTCGGGCAGCACCAGGACGCGGAAATCGGAGACCGTATCATGCCGGGCCGGGGGAAGAGCGAGACGGTAGCCGGTGGCTTCGTCAAGGTCCGGACCAGCCATGATGGAAAGGCCCAGCGCAAGGTCGCGGGCGCTATTGGCCATGGGGCCAGGCGCCGACATGTCGAGGCGGGCCTTGCGCCCAGCGAGAACATGCCCGCGCAGGGGTAGCAGGCCGGCGGTGGAATTGTGCCCGAAGATGCCGCAGAAATGGGCGGGGCCGCGGATGGACCCGCCGAGGTCGGAGCCGATGTCGAGTGCCGACAGACCGGCAGCAATGGCGGCGGCGGCGCCCGAGGACGAGCCGCCGGGCGTGTGGCCGGGTGCAAGAGGATTGTCGGTACGCCCATAGACGGCATTGGTGGCGTTCCAGCCGCTCAGACCCTCGGAAACGTTGGTCTTGCCAAGAATAATCGCACCGGCAGCGCGCAGGCGGCCGACGACAACAGCGTCTTCGGTCGCAATGGCGTGGCGGAAGGCTTCGAGTCCCCAACAGGTTGGCAGACCGGCGGTGTCGAAGGATTCCTTGATCGTAACGGGTACGCCCAACAGCGGTAGGCGCTCGCCGGCAGCCAGGCGCTTGTCAGCTTGCACTGCTGCTCGGCGGGCGCGGTCAAAGTCGCGGACCACCACGGCATTTATGGCGCCGTCCTTGGCCTCGATGGCGGCAATCGCTGTTTCCGTGAGGTCCCTTGCCGAGAGCGCACCCGCCGCGAGGTCCGCGGCGAGTGCGGTGGCATCCTTGTTCACGGTCATGATGCTTTGTCGTACCAGTCCCGAGCGGCCTTGAGGGCCAATTCGAACACCGAAAGGTCGCTCCAGGGCAGGGTTGCACCAGCGGGGGCTCGGACGACAAGGCCGCCGCGGGCAATGATGCCGCCGTCAAGCATAAGGTTGTCCACCATGGCATGGTCCTCGACCATCCAGCCATCGCTGTGACCGCGCACCATGCCGTCGGCAGCCGGCCCGACCTGACCGGCATAATAGTCTTGGGTCAAACGGACATCGTAATCGCGTGGGTCATTGGTATAGGCGAAGGCATCCTTGCCCAGGGCGCACATGAAGCCGATCTCGTAGGCCGTTCCGACATCGGCCGACACCCCGCGAAAAGGCGTCATATTGGCGAGAACGAAATCGGAGCCGCGCATCACCTCTTCATTGGCCTTGCTGATGGCCATGCCGAAGGCGAACTTTTCTGCAGGAAAGTCGCCCGATTCAAAGCTATTGGCTTCAAATCCATATTGGCGGGCCAAGATACCCTTGCGGGCGATGATGTCGGCCCCATCCGGAAAGAAGACTTCGGGACCGGCAATATAAACCTTTTTCATCAGGCAAGCTCACCCGCAGCAATAGCCGCCATGATGCGGTCGCGATAGGAGGTGTCGACGTCCGTGATCTTGTTTTCGACGCGGCTGGCTTCGGTCATGAAGTGCTCGTAGCCCCGGCCCATTTCCCAGCCTCGTTTGGTGTGCATGTCGATGGCGAAGTCCGGCACCTCCGGTCCCTTGCCGCGCACCTGGTTTTCGAGCTTGGCGAAGTTGACCATGTCGTCGGTCGTACGATCCTTGGGACTGTCGGCGATCAGACGAATGGCGTGGGCGGCGAAAAGGAAGCGATCTCCGATCGGACGCGGATAGCGCGCGTGGTTGCGATAGAGCGCGTCGATGGTGACGATCAGGTCCTTGTTGCCGTAACCCACATCTTCGACCGCAATCACGATAAGGCGGGACCAGAGCATTTCCTCCATTTCCGCGCTCGTCATGTACATTTCATAGGCGATGAGCAGGGCGGTTTCGGCGAGGCCGCGCCGCAGGCTCTTCTGAAGGCCGGAGATCACCTCGTCGGCGGGCAGGCCATGCAAGGTCTTGACGTTCTGCCAGGGATCGGGCGGGAGAGTTACTTTAGTGCTCATCTGGTCCTACTTGAGTTCGATTTCGACGAATTCGACAGTGTTGTCTGAGAGGTTGGCGACGTCGTGCTCGGCGCCTAGGGTGCGAAAATAGGATTCGCTCGGGACATAGTCGACGTCGCGGGTGGAGCCATCCATGTCGATGATGGTCAGCGTGCCGGCGCGGGTTGGGACAACGACATAGTCATGGCCATGGGTGTGCCAGCCGGTGTCGGTGCCGGGTGGAAAGGTATAGCGGGTCACCCTGACCTGTTCATTGTCCACCTGCACGGTGGCGATACAGGGTTTAAGGTCTTCGATCTTGTGCGGCATCGGTTCATTTCCACTTGTCGTTGACGAACTTCTCGGCGGCCACCGCCGAGGTGAAGCATAGCACCGAGATTACCGTGGCGATGACGCTGGTGCCGAAGGCCCGTTCCGTCGCAAATTCGGTCGCCGATTGGCGGAAAAGAAAGCCGAGGCCGCTTTTGCCCATCAAGAATTCGGCCAGCATGGCCGAAAGCACAGCCGGCGGCGCCGAAAGACGCAGGGCAATCATCCAGTTGGGCACCGCCGAAGGCAGGACCAGATGGACGAACCGACGCCAGCGATTGGCGCCAAGCACCTTGAAGAGATCGCTGCTGCCGGCAGGAAGCGCGTTGAGGCCGGCGGCGGTGAAGACGAAGGCCGGAAAGAAGGAAATGATGATGACGATGCCCAATACCGTCTTCATGTCATAGCCCAAAAGGCGGGCGAGAACCGGGATCAGGGCGACAACGGGCACGGATGAGAAGATCAGCCCGAGCGGCACCAGAATGCCGCTCAGAATGCGCGACGACCAGGCGATGACCGCCACCATGGTGCCGAGAGCCATACCCAGGATCAGACCGGCTGCAGCCAGAAACAGGGTCTGGCCGGCATTGACGAGATAAACGCCCGGATTGAAGACAATGTCGC
Organism: Hyphomicrobiales bacterium; assembly: GCA_900470445.1. Taxonomy (GTDB): domain Bacteria; phylum Pseudomonadota; class Alphaproteobacteria; order Rhizobiales; family Devosiaceae; genus Devosia. The sequence continues at coordinate 77,048 of UCAU01000028.1, forward strand.
CCACAACGCTGATCGGGTGCGGAATGACGATGGAGTTGACGCCCGTGATCGTCACCCATGCCTGCCAGGCGATGAGAACGCCGGCGACGCCCCAATAGCGGGAAACGAGGGTCTTTACCCAGTCGAGCGGGCTCTTGGTTTGCGATAACTGGTTCATTTGTACCGTCCGTAAACGAACTGTTCGAGCAGGCCCATGAGGCCGAAGACGATCAGGGAGGCGGTCGAGGCAATCAATACGGCGCTCCAGAGCAGGGGAATCTGGAAATTCTGCATGGCACTGACCATGAGCAGACCCAGGCCACGCGAGGAGCCGAACCACTCGCCCAGGATGGCGCCGATGAAAGCCGCCGGCACCGAATATTTCAGGCCGCTGACGATGGCGGGTAGGGCAGCGGGCAGATCGAGGCGGAGCAGACGCGTCATGCGGCTGGAGCCGAGAACCTGGAACAGATCCCGGTGCCCGGTGGTCGAATTGTTGAGGCCCGAGGTCGTCGACACATAGAGGATGAAGAAGACGTTGAGCGCGGCAATCGCCATGCCGGTGAATTCGCGATTGATCAGCACGATGAAGAGCGGGGCCAGCGCGATGGCCGGGATGGCGTGGATGACGCTGGCCAGCCGATCCATGCCAGGGCGCATGACGGGCAGCACATGGACGAGGCCGGCAAAGCCAATGCCGGCAACGCTGCCTGCAGCATAGCCCAGCGCCACCATGGTAAAGCTTGCTGCCATGGCCCGGCCGAAAAGCGGGGCGCGGGAAGGCTCGAACATGAACTGGAACACCGCGCTCAGCGGCGGCCAGGTCAGGCCAGCAAGGCGATTGGCGCCGATGGCCTCCCAGGCGGCGAGGAACAGGGCGATGCCGACAATGCCCAAGGTCAGCGATTGCCAGCGCTCGGCAGTCATCTTCATCAGTGGTGCCCTTCGGGTTCGAGGGCGAGGGTAAGTTCGTCGGCCAGGTGGTGGAACTCCGTGGTGCGCTGCACATCGGGGCTGCGCGGCCGGGCGAAGGGCACCTGAAGCTCCTTGATGATGCGGCCGGGGCGGCCGCTCATGACGATCACCCGGTCGGCTAGGAAAAGCGCCTCCTCCACCGAGTGCGTGACGAGGAGCGTGGTGATCCGCTGCTCGCTCCAGATGCGCTGCAGTTCGACATTCATGTGGCGCCGGGTGACGGCGTCGAGGGCGCCGAAGGGTTCGTCGAGCAACAGGACATCGGGCTTGAGCGCCAGAGCACGGGCGATGGAGACGCGTTGCCGCATGCCGCCCGAAAGCTGGCGGGGGCGGGCCTTTTCGAAGCCGGACAGTCCAACAAGGGCAAGAAGTTCGGCGATGCGCGTGTCGTCCACTGGTCGACCGGCGACCTTGTAGGGAAGGGCAATATTGTCGCGGATCGTCAGCCAGGGCAGCAGGGCATGATCCTGGAAGGCCACGCCCAGGCGGTGGCCCTTGGACAGGTCGGTGGGATTGCTGCCTTCCACGGTGATGCGACCGGTGCTGGCATCGTCAAGTGCCGCAACGAGGCGCAGGATAGTGCTCTTGCCGCAGCCGGAAGGACCCAGCAACGCGACGAATTCGCCCTGCTCAATCTTGATGTCGACATCGTCGATGGCCTTGAGTTCCTGGCCGCCATCGAGCGTGAAGGTCTTGCCGACGTGATCGACATTGATGGCCCAGGCTTCGACGGTAGACGTGGGGGCAGGGGAGATGGGAGAGTTCATCGGCGTCTCGAGTTCAATAAGGGGTGTCGCCGGCATCGGCATTGACCGCCTGGCCACGGATCATCATGGCGTCGTCGGTGAGCAGAAATGATACGATGCGCGCCACTTCGCGCGGTTCGGTATGGCGCCCCAGGGTTGCGCTCTGCATCTGGGCAAAGACATCCTCGGCGGGCGTCTGGGTGAGCCCGGAATAGACGGCGGCCACTTCGCGCAACATCGGCGTAGCCATGCCGCCGGGGCAGACGCAGTTGACGTTGATGTCATGGGGCGCGAGCGCCTCGGCCAGGGTCCGGGTGAGGTTGATCAAGGCCGCTTTGCTCGCGCTATAGGCCATGGAATCGACATGGCCCTTCTTGCCGGCTTCCGAAGCGATATTGACGATGGTACCGCGAACGCCATCGGCGATCATCTGTCGGGCGACGAGGCGAGCCAGGTCATAGGCGCCGAAGAGGTTGACTTCGAACTGGCGGGTCCAATCGGCGCGGGAAATGGCGAGCGGATCGGCATGCAGGACAATGCCCGCGCAATTGACGAGCCCGTCCAAACCGCCAAGCCAGGCGATGGATTTGGCGACGCAATCGACGGCGGCGGCTTCGTCGGCCACGTCGAGCGCATAGCCGAAGACACCGTTAGTGCTGCCGCCCAGTTCGGTCGCCGCTGCATCGACCGCGTCCTGGCGGAGGTCGACGACGACGACCTTTGCGCCTTGTCCGACCAACAGGTTGGCAATGGCCTTGCCGAGGCCGCCAGCGGCGCCGGTGACAATGAAGCGCTTGCCGGCATGGACCGGAAAGATCGCCGGCTCACGGATGGGGAGGGGACCCCTGCTTTGGATAGTCTCGAATTTCGTCATGGTCAGGCCACCAATTTTTCGAAGCGCTCGGTTATTACAGGCAGGCGTTGCTTGAGCTTGGCCTTGATGGCTTCGGCATCGATCCCCTGTAGTTCCCGATCCTTCATCACCACCTTGCCGTCGACGACGACCGTCTCGACGTCCCTGCCGACCAATACGCTCGCGGCTATGAACAGGGGATCGTAGAGGGGAGCCGCATCCATCATGGACGTGTCGCAGAGGATGAAGTCGGCCTTCTTGCCCACTTCGAGGCTGCCGACCTGATCGAAAATGCCGAGGGCCCGTGCGCCGCCGTGGGTGCCGATCTTGAGCAGTTCTTCGGCCGAGATCGGCTCGCGTTCGTGATAGACCGCGCTGTTGACAGCTTGCTGGCCGACGCGGGCCACATGGGCGACCTGAAAGATGTCGAGCGTGCCGCCAGCGCCCGCGCCGTCCGTGCCGAGGCCGATATCGATCCCACGGCGCCACATTTCGATGAGGCGGGGTGAACCGATCGAGTAATTGTTGAAGCCGCAATGGCAGGCTGAAAGCCGGTGCCTGTCGTAGAGGTCCACCTCCCGGGGGGAGAGCAGGACCGAATGGGCACAATGGAGGTGATGGCTGAGGACACCCATCTGGTCGAGCCATTCGGTGGGGCGCTTGCCGAATTTTTCGAGCGTGTAGTCGATCTCGTAGCTGCCCTCGCAGAGGTGGGTGTGGATCTTTACGTCGAGCGTGCGCGACGCTGCGGAAATGTCGCGGATGAGGTCAGGCGAGCAGACGATCACCTGGCGGAGCGAGAGCCAGGCCGAGACGCGGTCATTGCTCTTCCAGCGTTCGACCAGCGCCACATTGCGTTCCAGCGCTTCGTCATGGCTCATCAGCATGTTGGCCGGAACTTCGGCGCCGATCGTCTCGCTCTGGTCGATCGTGGACAGCGCGATGAACCCGCGAATGCCCACGTCCATGGCGGCGCGGCCCATTTCGTCCGGATGCGGCCCGCCGGCTTCGGCAAAGCAGGTGGTGCCGACCTGAAGCATGTTGGAATAGGCGACGAGGCCGGAGAGATAGACGTCTTCGGGGTCGAGGCAGCTTTCCCACGGGATGAGATAGTTCTTCCAGACGGGCAGCTTGAGCGGGCGACCTCGGGCAATGTCCTGCAACTTGCCGCGCAGCAATTGCTGGCCGGTATGAAAATGCGCATCGATAAGGCCCGGCAGGATGATGCGGCCATTGCCATTGATGACCGTCTTGCCCTTGTAGCGCCCCGCTTCATTGGTTGGGCCCATCCAGACGATTCGGTTGCCGTTCACGGCGATGGCGCCGTCGCGGATGACGCGGTTCTCCTTGTCGAGCGTGACGATTTCGGCGCCGGTAACGAGAAGGTCGACGTCTTGGGGTTCCTGGGTCTGGTTCATCTGAAAATCCTAAAATCAAAGGCAGAGAGACCCGCGCCGTAAATGCCGGCGCGGGCGGCAGGGTCAGGCCAATTTGAGCGCGTCTGCGACGATCGATGTGTCGATAATGTCGCCGATGGGCGGCAGGTCGGTGCGGCCGGTAGCGCGCGCCGCGTCATACATCGGACCCTCCATTTTGGCGGGGTCGAGGGCGTAGAGCGGGAAGTCCGGATCGCCGCCGGGCCGCATGAAGCCGATCTGCAATTCGTTCTGGCGGGTCTGCTGATCGACATCGAGGCCGAAATCGGCGCCATATTTCTCGACCGTGATCTTGGCGCCAAGGGCGGGGTCGGCCTCGTCGGCCCTGAAGCCCTTGATGATGGCAGCGGTATATTTGACCAGCGCAGTGCGATTGGCTTCGAGATAGGCCCGGGAGACGAAAGCAATGCCGGCATAGCCGGGAAAGCCCAGTTCGTCGAAGGACCGGAAGAAGAAGTCCTTGTCGCGCACCAGGCCCATCTGTTCGAGCGTAATTGTCTGGTTCGTGGCAAAGGCGGTGTAGCCTTGTCCATCGCCGGCCACCAAGGGCTCGGGCGAGAAGCCGGCGGTGACCATTTCCCAGTCATTGGGCAGGCCATTGAGGCTAAGGGTCGCCTCAATGGACGTCTGCTCGGCAGGACCCTGGGCCAGGATTTTCTTGCCCACGATGTCCTTGGGTTCAAGGATCGGTGCGGCAGCGAGCGAGATGATACCAAGCGGCGAGGTCTGCATACGCGCGGCAATGATGACGAAGTCATTGCCCTTGCCCACGGCGTCAAGGAAAGGCAGCCAGCTCGTATAGCCGATTTCGGCGCTGCCGGCGGCGACCATGGTCAAGGGATCGGGGGCGTTGGGGCCGCCCGGCATGACGGTGACGTCGAGCCCCTCTTCGGTGAAATAGCCATTTTCGAGGGCGAGCCAATGGTCGACATATTCGACGTTGGCGATCCATCCCAATTGCACGCGTAGCGGCGTCAGGTCCTGGGCGAAGAGGCCTCGGGGAAGCCCGGCGGCAGCCAGGCCAAGGGCGGCAGATTTGAGCAGAGTGCGTCTTTGCATCGTGGCAGACTCCGGAATTTCCGTTTGGAACAGGCGAGGGCATTGACCGTCCGGAGGATGCCGGACGGCGTTGGGCGGAGTGGCGATGACCTCTTGGCGATTTTCCTCAACGTCCCGTGCATGGGGAGAGGAGCCGATGGGGCCTGTCCAGCAGCAGATCAGAGCGTCGCGTAAGCCTCTTCGGCGATGCTGAAATCGACGAGATCGGCAACCGGTGGAACCGTACGGCCGGCTGCTTGAGCGGCCTCCGTCATGTTGCCGGTGATGTCGGCGGGATCGAACAGATAGAGCTTATAGTCCGGCGCTGGCTTCATCAGCGGGATCTGGAGTTCCATCTGACGGGTCTGCTGGGCCAGATCGAGGCCGAGATCGGCACCGTAATTGTCAACAACGATCTGCGCCGCATAGGCAGGATCGGCAAAGGCGTATTCCCAGCCCTTGATCATGGCGCGCGTGTATTTGACCAGCGTCTCGCGGTTTTCCGCGACGTAGTCCTTCTTGGCCACCATCAGACCGGCCTTCACGACATAGCCAATGTCGTCGAAGAGCGTCACGATGAAGTCCTGGTCCTGCACCATGCCCATATTCTCAAGCGTGATCGGCTGGTTGGTAGCAAAGCAGAGATAGACGTCGCCATCGCCGGCCAGCAGCGGTTCCGGCGAGAAGCCCGTGGGGATGACTTCGTAGTCGAGTGGCAGGCCGGCCTTGGCCAGCACTGCGTCGAAGATGGAGGTGTCGGATGGATTCTGGGCGAGAATGCGTTTGCCCACGAGGTCTTGCGGCGTGCGCACCGGGTTCGCGGCGAGAGACAGCAGTCCCGAGGGGCTCTTTGCCCAGGCAGAGCCGAGAATTTGAAAATCGTTACCCTTGCCGATGGCGTCAAGCAGGGGCATCCAATTGGCGAAGGCGAGCTGAGCCGCGTCGGAGGCAAGGGAAACCAGGACGTCAGGGGCGTTGGGTCCGCCGGCGAGGTAGGGCGCATCCAGGCCTTCCTCGGTGAAATAGCCCTGGTCGAGCGCGGCCCAGAAGCCGGCATATTCAACATTGGAGATCCAGCCAAAGGCGGTGGTGATACCGGCTGTTTCCTGGGCGAATAGCGGACGGGGCAGCCCACCGGCGAGAAGGCCCGCTGCCCCTGCCATCAGCAGGTGGCGCCGGGTTAGTTCAAAATCCCTGTTCTTCGGCACTTTTGACGTTCCCTTGGCATCAACTGACCTCCCGCTCTGCTTGCAAGTTTCTTCCCTTGCAATCTCTTGTTACAGTGAGGCTACCACACGTAATATCTTTTACAAGATTGTTTTGAGGCAAAAAATGGTGATGCATAAAAAAGCGGCAACTGGCTATTTGCCCGCCGGTTCGGTCGTCGCGGAGCGCATCGAAGCGGCTTATCCCGAGATGTCGCAAGCCCTTCAGACGTTTGCAGATTTCGTGCTGAGTGAGCCAATCCGCATTGCCCATATGTCGATCAACGAGACCGTGCAGGCAACTGGGGTTTCAGTAGCAACGGCCAACCGGTTTGCGCGCAAGCTTGGCTTTGAGGGGTATGCGCAGTTTCGCGGGGAGGTGATCCGAGGTTTTGAGTCCATCTTCGAGCCGGTCGAACGGCTCAGGACGACACTGTCCAAGGGCTCAAGCGTACAGGATGCGGTATTGGCTTCTCTCGAGGAGGATTTGCGTAACCTCAGCGAGACCATGCAGGGGCTCGACGCCACGCGCATCGAGCAGGCCGTCAACATGATTTTAGCCGCGCGCAATATCTTCTTCATCGCCTTCGATGCGGCGGCGGCCTTGGCTAACGTCATGTCCCACCGGCTCGAACTGGCCGGCCACTACGCCCGCACAATCGACAATGGCGGCGGCATGCTGTCGGCTTCGCGCGCACTTTCGCACTACGACGAGAACGATCTGGTCATCGCGATCGCTTTTCCGCGCTATATGCGTGAGACGGTGGAACTGGCAACGGCCGCGCATCGGCGGTCCATCCCTGTCCTCTCGATTACCGACAACCAGACTTCGCCACTGGCAAGGTTGGGTACGCTCACGCTCTATGTGCGCGCCCGCCGCACCTACAGTTCGACTTCGGACACTGCCATTCTCGCCATGCTCGAAGCCTTGGCTGCCGGGGTGGCGGCCAAGTCACCGGGTGCTGCGGATGCCGCGCAGAAATTTGCGGACTTCGCCTATCCCTGGCTGATTACGCCGGAAGGCCGGTAGGCGCTTCAGGCACCCATCACCATGGTTTCTACAAATAGGGCTTCGAACTTTTCGGCTTCGACAGCGATGGCCACCTCGGCATTGGGCACCGTCGTGCCAGTGCGCCGTCGGTCGGGGATGACTTGGCCGCGGGTCAGTTCGCCCACGCATTCGACGTCGACCTGCATGGCTTCGAGGGATACGATGGAGGGATCTTCCGCCACGGCCACCGCTAGAGGATCGTGCAGGGCGCAATAGGTGATGTCCGGATATTGCGCCTGGTAGGCAGCCAGATAAAAGCGCGCTGCCTGCATGACGATACCGGCTGCCGGTCCGCCGCGCTTGGCAATGTCGTCCATCATCGGAGCGGTCAGCCTGGTCTTCATGGTGACGTCCATGCCGACCATGGTGATCTTGGCGCCGGATTTGAGCACGATGCGGGCGGCCTCAGGATCGTTGAAGAAATTGGCGTCCGCGACGGGGCTGGGAATGCCGGGCACGCCTGGATGCCAGATGGTGCCACCCATGAGCACGATGCCGGCGAGCTTTTCGGCAATATCGGGCGCCTTCATCAGGGCATGGGCCAAATTTGTCATCGGACCAACCGGAACCAGGGTCAATTCCCCTGGACTGGCCCGGACCAGTTCGATGATGAAATCGGGGGCCCAGATGTCGAGCGCCTTGGCCTTGGGGGCGGGCAGGTCGACATTGCCGATGCCGTTTGCCCCATGGATGCGGCTGCCGAGCTTGGCGAAGGGGCGGCTCAGGGCGCGCGAGGCGCCCGAGGCCACGGGAATTTCCGGGCATCCTGCTGCTTCCAGAATTTGTAGGCTGTTCCGCGTCGCAGCGGCGACGTCAATATTGCCATAGGTCGTGGTCAACGCCTCAAGCGTAATGCCGGGCCGATTGACGGCGTAAAGGATCGCCATGGCGTCGTCGATTCCGGTGTCGACATCGAGGATGATGCGGCATTGTTTTGGCACGAGGCGGCTCCGAAAGTGCGTGTGGGGGAATGTTCCGGAGCCTATCGACTGTAATTTATTTTGCAATTCCTCGCGGAGGTGAAAATTTCACACCAGCGGGTGTGAGCCAAGGGTGGCGATTTCTCGGCTTCGTGCCGCCTCTGCTGCGTGAATCCGCACGGAACCTATTTCCACCCGCCATTGCTCGAAGTGTTGGCGCGGGGCATGGTGATCTCCGGCGCGGAATACCTATATGGATCGTGTCTAGAGCACTGGAACGGCCGAGCCGTAATTCAACTTAAACGGCAAAGCGGACCCCAAGAGGAGCACAGCATGAGCGACTTCAATGATCAGGTGATTGCCGATTTCAACCAGAACGGGGGGCATCCCGGGGGCATGTTTGCGGGCGCTCCGGTGCTGCTGCTGCACGCTATCGGCGCCAAGTCCGGCTTGGAGCGGGTTCAGCCGCTCATGTATCTTCGCCCGCAGAACGACGGTCCCTGGTATATTTTTGCCTCCTATGGCGGCGCCCCCAAAGACCCCGCATGGTTCCGTAACCTACAGGCGCACCCCGATGTCGAAATCTCCGTTGGCGATGGCAAGACCATCGAGAAAATCCCGGTCCGTGCGCGGGTCGTCGAGGGCAGCGAACGCGACACCATTTATGCCGAACAGGCCCGCCGCTTTCCGCAATTCGCCAAATACGAAGAAGTGACGACCCGCGATATCATCCCGGTGATTGAACTCACCCCGCGCTGATCGGCCCCGCATGACTGGGCAGCAAATCGGAAAGACGGTCAGCGACTTTCCGATTGGCAATTGACTTGCTTGGAATTTTGACCAAACGATCAAATAAATGGTCGAGGGAGAATTTTGAACATGCGCTTCGGGTATAAGGCGTCGGCCGAGCAGTTTGCTCCCAGTGCCCTGCTTGGCTTCGCCGTGGAGGCGGAGCAGGCCGGGTTTGACAGTGTTTTCGTCAGCGACCATTTCCAGCCCTGGAAACACACCGATGGCCATGCCCCGTTTGCCCCGGCCTGGATGGCGGCAGTGCTGGCGCGGACCGAACGCATTGTGCTGGGCACGTCGGTGCTGACGCCGACATTTCGGATGCATCCCTCGGTGGTGGCGCATGCCTTCGGCACGCTGGGCGCCATGTTTCCCGGTCGGGTGATCCTGGGCGTCGGCACGGGGGAATCCCTCAATGAAGTGCCGGCGACTGGCCTCGAATGGCCCGAACTCAAGGAGCGCTCGGCGCGACTGCGCGAGGCGGTCAAGCTGATCCGCTTGCTCTGGAGCGAGGACCGCGTGAGCTTTGAGGGCGAGTATTACAAGACCGTCAACGCCACCATCTACGACAAGCCGGCCGAGCCGGTGCCGATCTATATCGCGGCCGGTGGCCCGCTTAACGCCAAATATGCAGGCCGGGCCGGCGACGGTTTTATCTGCACGTCCGGCAAGGGCGCTGAGCTTTATGTCGATCAGCTGCTGCCCAATGTCGAAATCGGCCGGGCCGAGTCCGAGCTGGCGGGAAAACCCTTCGAGCGCATGATCGAGGTCAAGGTGTCGTTCGATACCGATCCCGGCCGGGCCTTGAATGACACGCGCCATTGGGCCGCGCTTTCCCTCTCGGCCGAGGAAAAGCACTCGGTGCAGGACCCCGCTGAAATGGAACGACTGGCATCGGAACTGCCGATCGAACGGGTCGCCAAGCGCTGGATTGTCTCCAGCGATCCCGACGAGCATGTCGCGTCTATCAAGACCTATATCGATTATGGCTTCGATCATCTGGTCTTCCACGCGCCGGGCACCGACCAGAGCCGATTTCTGGCCCTTTACGCCAAGGAAATCCTGCCGCGCTTGCGCCAACTGACGGTGGACTCGCCATCATGACGCTGCCGCGCTTTTCCGCCTGGGCCGTGACCGGTATCCCCGAAGTACACGACGGCGACGATCTGGCCACGCTGATCTGCGACGCGGTGGACAAGCAGGCTGAAGGCGACGCCGAACTCGCGCTCGCCGAAGGCGATATTCTCGTCGTCGCCAGCAAGATCGTCGCCAAGGCGGAGGGGCGCCTGGTGCCGGCGACAGACCGCGAAAAGGCCATCACCGAGGATACTGTCCGTGTCGTGGCAGAGCGGGTGCATGCTGGCGGCGTCACGCGCATCGTGGAAACGCGGCAGGGGCTGATCATGGCGGCGGCGGGCATTGACATGTCCAATGTGCCGGATGGCTTCGCGCTACGTCTGCCCGAGGACCCAGACCTGTCCGCGCAACAGCTTTGCGCCATTCTGCGCGAACGGCTGGGCATTTCGCTGGGCATTATCATCACCGATACATTTGGGCGGCCCTGGCGCGTCGGCCAGACCGATGTCGCCATCGGCGCGGCCGGCCTGCAATTGACCGAAGACATGCGGGGCGGCAACGATGCCAATGGACGCCCACTGCATGCCACTATCGCGGTGGTCGCCGATGAAATCGCCGGCGCCGCCGATCTGGTCAAGGGCAAGGCAGGCGGCCTGCCGGTCGCTGTATTGCGCGGGCTGCATCGGCTGGTCACCGGCCTTGATGCGCCGGGTGCGAGATCGCTGGTGCGCTCGCTGGAGGAGGACATGTTCCGCTTCGGTTCGGCGGAAGCCTACCAGCTTGGTTATGACACAGCGCGGGCGGAATTTGAGGGCGGCGCCGCCGCCACGCCGCTCGCGGGTAGACAGGGAAATTGATCATGCGCATTTTCGCGCTCGCGCTCGCACTCGCCGCTGCCTTGCCTGCACTAGTCGTCAATCCGGCCCTCGCCGCCACCACCTATCCCCTGACGCTGCAAAATTGCGGCATGGCCGTGACCTTCGACAAAGCTCCCACGCGCGTCGTCAGCATCAAGTCGACGGCGACCGAACTGCTGCTGTCGCTCGGCCTCGGTGACCGCATTGTCGGCGTCGGGTTCCAGGATGGGCCCTTGCCCGACGAACTGGCGGCGGCGGGCAGCAATCTGAGCGTTCTCTCGGACAAGCTGCCATCCCAGGAAGTGGTGCTCGAGACCGAGCCCGATTTTGTCTATGGCGGCTGGGAAAGCAATTTCGCGGCCGACGGCGCTGGCGAGCGGCCGACCCTGGCCGCACTGGGCGTTGCCAGCTACGTGGCGCCGGCCGCCTGCCGCAGTGTCAAGCCACCGAAATTGACCTTCGATTCCATCTTCGGCGAGTTCGAAGAAATGGGCGCTATTTTCGACGTCGAAGCCGCCGCAACGGCACTGGTCGACGCCCAGAAGGCCAGCCTTGCCGCTGTAAAGCCCGATCCGCGCGGCCTCACCGCCGTGTGGTATTCCTCGGGCACCAAGGCCCCCTACGTGGGCGCAGGCAACAATGCCCCAGCCATGGTGATGGAGGCGCTTGGCCTCAAGAACATTTTTGGCGATGTCGATGACGGCTGGATTTCGGCGAGCTGGGAAGCCGTTGTCGATGCCAATCCCGACGTGATCGTGCTGGTCGATGCCGCGTGGAACTCCGCCGCACAGAAAAAGAAGCTGTTGGCGGAAAATCCGATCACCAGCCAGCTCGACGCGGTGATCAATCAGCGCTACCTCGTCATTGCCTTCCCGGCGTCCGAGGCCGGCGTGCGCAATGTACCGGCCACGCTCGACATGGCGCGCCAATTGACGGCGCTTGATCTGCCGACGCCGTGATGGCGCCTAGAGCATCCTACGGTCTCGCCTATACGGGCCTGTGGATTCTATTGCTCGCCAGCGTGGCTATCGCGGTTACTATTGGGCCGGCCAGCATCTCGGTAAGCGAGGTTTGGCAGACCATTCTGCACCATCTGGGGCTGGCTGCGGACAGCTCTGTATCGCGCCTGCGCGACGCCATTGTCTGGGAATTGCGCTTGCCGCGCGTGCTGGCGGCCCTGGGCGTCGGCGCCGGGCTGGCGCTGGCGGGCACGGTGATGCAGGTGCTGACCCGCAACCCGCTGGCGGACCCCTACCTCCTGGGGCTGTCGTCCGGCGCGGCACTAGGCGCGGTGATTTTCCTCCTCGCCGGAGCGGCGCTGCTCATGCCGCTGGGCGCCTTTATCGGAAGCCTTACCGCGCTCGCTCTGGCCCTGCTGATCGCCAGATTATTGGGTGGAGCGACGCCGTCGCGCGCCATTCTGGCCGGCATCTGCATTGCCGCGCTCGCCTCGGCGGGCACTTCGCTGCTGATCTTCTGGTCGGCAACGGGGGATTCCTACCGCGAAATCCTGAGCTGGCTGATGGGGTCGCTGAGCGGCACTACCTGGAGCGATGCGGGCCTGGTTGCCCTGGGACTCCTGCTTTGCGCGCCCGTCATCCTGTTGTCTGGGCGGGGTCTTGATGCCTTCGCCTTCGGCGAGACGGCCGCTGCGGGCCTCGGCATCGACGTCACAAGGCAGCGCTGGACGCTGCTGGCGGCGACGGCGCTGTTGACCGGCGTCATGGTCGCCATCGGCGGCGCCATCGGTTTTGTCGGCCTTGTCGTGCCCCACGCGGTTCGCCTTGCCGTGGGCTCGCGCCACCGCGTGCTGCTGCCCATGTCCATGCTGGTCGGCGCCATTTTCATGCTGTGGAGCGACACCGCCGCGCGCAGCCTGTTCGATCCGCGTGAATTGCCGGTCGGCATTGTCACGGCGCTGGTGGGCGCGCCGGCATTCCTGCTCATCCTGCTACGCTACCGGCGGGTGACATGAGCGGGCTCGTCATCAAGAACGCCATCGTACGGGCAGGGGAACGGACCATTCTGGCCGATGTCGGTTTTTCGGCCCCCGCCGGCGCCGTCACCGGCCTGATCGGCCCCAATGGCGCAGGCAAGTCGACCCTGATTGCCGCCGTGATGGGCCAGCGGCGTCTGTCCGGTGGCACGATTGCCTTTGATGGCATTGACCTGCCCGGAACGCGAGCCGCCGAGCGGGCCAGGCTATGCGCCCATGTCGAACAATTCGCCACCACCACCGAGCGGCTCAGCGTGCGCGATGTGGTGGCCCTGGGCCGCGTGCCCTTTCAGTCAGACTGGCAGGCCGTGCCCTCGCCCCATGACGACGTCGTGGTGACGGACGCGATCGAGGCTCTGGGCATGTCCGCCTTTGGCGACCGCCTCTACCACCGGCTGTCAGGCGGCGAGCAACAGCGTATCCAGATCGCCCGTGCCCTGGCGCAGGAACCGCAGCTCCTGCTGCTCGACGAGCCGACCAGCCATCTCGATATCAAGGCGCAATTGCTGGTGCTGGAAGTGTTGCGGCAGCGGGCGCGGGCGGGCTGTACTATCGTGGTGGCCATGCACGATCTCAACCTGGCCGCCCGCTATTGCGATCATCTCGTCGTGCTCGATAATGGACGGACTGCAGCCGAGGGGACACCGGCCGATGTGCTGGCCCCGGACCTGCTCTTGCGCGTCTATGGCGTGCAATCGACCATCGTCACCGTGCCCGGCAGGGACTATCCCATCGTGATTTACGACTCCGCCGTCAATTCCGATTGACAATAGCGCGCCGTCAGCCAAAATTTGATCGTCTGGTCAAATTTCAGTGCGGGGAGTGCGCAGCCATGGAATTCGGGATTACTTTCAAAGGCTTTGTCGACGCCGAGCGGGCCCGATATCTGGTGCGGGCGGCCGAATATGCCGGCTTTACCTATTGCTGGTTCTACGATTCCCACATTCTCTGGCGCGATTGCTACGCCGCCATCGCCATGTGCATGGAACACACCGAGCAGATGCGCTTCGGCCCGCTGGTCACCAATCCCGATGTGCGCGACTGGTCGGTCGCAGCCTCCATCTTCGGCTCGCTGTCCAAGCAGAGCGGCGGGCGGTTCGATCTTGCCGTCGGGCGCGGCGATAGCTCGATGCGCGTCATGGGCAAGAAGCCCGCGACCCTGGCCCGTGTCGCCGATTTCATCACCAAGACCAAGGCCATGATCCGCGGCGAGGAAGTTTCCTATGGCGAAATCCCCGCGCCGGTGAAATTTCCCTGGGCCGTCGGCCACGAAATCCCCAGCTGGATTGCCGCCTATGGCCCATTGGCGCTCAAGACCGCCGGCGAATCCGCCGATGGCGTGGTGTTGCAGATTGCCGATCCGGGCCTGTGCAAATGGTTCACCGACCAGTGCCTCGAAGGGGGCAGGGCGGTCGGCAAGGACATGTCCAATTTCCGCTCAATGGCGGCGGCCCCCGCCTATTTCGGCGACAAGAAAAAGGCGATCGAAGCGGTCAAATGGTTCCCCGCCATGGTGGGCAACCATGTCGCTGATATCGTCGAAAAATACGGCGCCGATTCCGATCAGGTGCCCAAAAGCCTCACCAGCTATGTCGAAAAGCGCCGTGGCTACGACTATTCCAAGCACGGCCAGCCCGATAACCCGTTCCTTGATTTCATCACCGATGACATCGTGGAAAGTTTCTGCGTGCTGGGCGAACCGCAGGACCACATCGCCAAGATCCGCGACCTCGAAACGGCCGGCGTCACCCAGTTCAACATCTATCTCGACTCCGGTGACGAGGAAGAAATCATCTCCCGCTACGGCCGCGAAGTCATCCCGGCATTCCGCTGAGCCGCATCAGGGTCTGAGGGGAAATTAGGTGAGCGCGGCCCAGACGGAGCCAAGGCCGCCGATTTCGCCATGGATAGATTTGGCGCGGCCGATTGGTGCGACTAAGCGCGAGCCTGTCGTAATCACCTGTCCCTTGCGCAAGGAGACGCCACGTGTAGCGGCATGATTTGCCAACAACGCCAATGTGCGCAGGATGGTGTGAAGGTCGCAGCCGGTCGAGGTCGTAGCCACTTCGACGCCATCGAGCTGCAGCGCTGATCCGGCGCCGGCCGGGTCGAAAGCCTGCCAGTCCGCCCTCCCGTCACCAACGACGAAGCCGGCGCTATTCTGCAGGTCGCTCAGCTGTGTCAGCCTGTCTACCTGGTCCCGGTCCGTCCAACTAAAGGAGATGAGTTCGAGCAGGGGGTGAAAGCTTGCAATGGCCTCGCGGACGGTTGGGACATCATAGGGAATGTCCCTCGCCGGCAGATCCTGGCCAAGAGTGAGAGCGATTTCCAGCTCGACAAGGACAATCGGCAACGGGCTCTTGGGTGCCTGATGGCCCTGGTCAAAAACCAGACGTGCTGGCAGCGGCGACAGAAAGGGCGCCGGCTCATCACCGGCAAATATCTTCCAGCCTCCCACCGGGCCAAGCTGGGCGATAATCGCATCCTGAATGCGGTGGGCCTCGGCCTGCGATCGTGGCCGCAAATGCTCGGGCAAGTGTGGCAGCGTCGTTCCCGTTTGGCGGGCATCCAGCAAGAGACGGGCCGCCTCAGGCGCTCCAGAAGTGTTCACAATGGTCTCCATTTAGGGAATGCGGCGGGCCGCACATTGCCGGACGCCTAGCGGGCGGGGCGGCTTCATGCAGAGCTGGGCGCTCCGCGCAAACGGTGCCGCCATGATTCATGACTTGCCGGGCCACTTGATTGCCGCTCGACCAGATGGGGGACAAGGTTGATCCGCTGGGGTGGCAATTCATTCATGAATGGCGACTGCCCCGCGCGGGACAGCAACACTCTGACCGCTGCAATACCCATTTCGCGGTGGGGCATGTGTACGGTGGTCAGCTGGGGCGATATCTGCGTGGCGATCGCATAATCGGCATGACCAACGACGGAGACATCCTCTGGAATGCGTAGTCCAAGCCGCATCAGTTCGGATACTACCGTCACGGCGACAATGTCGCTGCCGCAAAAGAACGCCGTGGGCTCAAAACCGCTCGCCGCCATGGCGGTTACAGCCTCGCGCAGGTCGCCGGCCGCCCGATCGTCAGAGAAGCCAATCTCACGCAGCTCCATGTCTTCCACTTCAGCGATTGCATCGGCAAAGCCGGCGAGGCGCGCCAGCCGCCCCGGATATCCCAGCCGTCCATGTGCGTAGACGACGCGGCGGTGACCCAGGGATTGCAAATGGTGCGCAACGTAAACACCTGCTTCTACGTCCGCCGCGCTCACCTGATCCTTCTGCCACAAGGGCGGAACGATGTGATTGACCACCACGGCCGGTAGCGCGCTGCTCAGGGCCGTCTCAAGCATCGCCGGCGTCTGCGGTCCGACCAGGATATAGCCAATGGCGCCGTTCTCGATGCGCGGTAGCTCGGCTGGATCATCCAGCCAACGCACCGACATGACACAGCCGTGGGCAGTCGCTTCATGGTCAATGCCGTTTTGTACGTCGACCCATAATTCCCGGCTGGCTGTCGCCCGGTTCTTGAAGATCACCTCAATGTTCTGGCCGGCACCTTGGCGTCGGGCGTTGTAGCCAAGGGCGGCAGCCGTATCCACGATCAGGTGCCGCGTCGGCTCGCTCACCCCGGGCTTCCCGCTCAGTGCGCGGGAAACTGCAAATTTGGAAATACCCAAATGGTCGGCAATTTGCTGGATCGTTACCCGCTTCATGGCGCATGCCCGAAGGCACATCCTCTCGTTATTTTTATTTTTGTTAGGCTGCGCCTTTTGCAGTGTCAATGTGAATTGCTCTCTATCGCCCGTTTTGTGACCTTTTGATACTGCTTGGCAGGCCTGCCGCCTTAAAAATGTCTTTGAAATTCAAGGTTTTGTCGGGCTCGTTCTTCTGAGGTCGTTTTCAAGATACAAAACAAACAACAAAATTTATGGGTTGACCTTCGTGTTTTCGTATGGTCAGTTTGGATAACAAAAAAGACAAAAACGCACTTTTAATGCGGAGGCAAGGTTTAACTTGCCGGCAGGGGAGGGACTCGCCGAAGGGCGAGGGTTGAGAGCGCATGGCCATTGTCGAGGTCCAGCAGGCTGCAAAAGTGCCGGCCGCAGACCAGGTGGGTCTGGCCAGTCAGCGCCAGCTGGTGTGGCTCAAATTTACCGAGCACAAACTGGCCGTGGTCAGCCTTGTGGTTATCGCGCTCATTTATCTGATCGGCGCATTTTGCGAGTTCGTGGCACCCCGCACACCGGACCACTACGATTCCGCCTATACAATGCTGGCGCCCCAGCCACTGAAGTTCTTCTATACCGATGAGAACGGCGCCACACAGTTCGGCCTGCACGTCACCGGCTTTTCATCGCAACGCGACCCGGCAACGCTCCGCCGCGTGTTCACGGCCGATGAATCGATCCGTGTGCCGGTATCGTTCTTCGTAAAGGGGCAGCCCTATCACATGTGGGGCTTCATTCCGGGTGATATCCATCTGATTGGGCCGGTCGATCCTGCCCAGCCATTCTATCTGCTGGGCTCGGATCGTATGGGTCGTGATGTGCTCAGCCGGGTGATCTACGGGACGCGCATATCGACCTCCATCGGCCTCATCGGGGTTGCCGTTAGCCTAGTGCTCGGTGTGATCCTGGGCGGTATTTCTGGCTATTTTGGCGGTGTGGTCGATAACCTCATCCAGCGCGTGATTGAATTCATCATGTCGGTGCCCACGATTCCATTGTGGATGGGCCTGGCGGCGGCGATCCCGGTGACCTGGTCTCCGGTGCTGGTCTATCTCATCATAACTATGATCATCTCGCTGATCGGCTGGACCTCGCTGGCGCGTGAGGTGCGCGGGCGCTTCATGTCCTGGCGGAACGAGCCATTCGTCACGGCTGCCCGGCTCGATGGCACCAGTCAGATGACGATCATCGGACGTCATCTTGTCCCGGGCTTCATTTCGCACATCATCGCGTCGGTGACGCTGGCCATTCCAGCCATGATCATTGCCGAAACCTCATTGTCCTTCTTGGGCATTGGGCTGCGGCCACCGGTCGTGAGCTGGGGTGTGCTGCTGCAGGAGGCGCAAAACATTCGCTCGCTGGCAGAAGCACCCTGGCTGTTGGCGCCCGGCGTACTCGTCATCATCACCGTGCTTGCCCTGAATTTCCTTGGTGATGGCCTGCGCGACGCGGCGGACCCCTATTCATGAGTACCGAACCCCTTTTGAGCATTCGTGGCCTCAACGTGCACTTCAAACTGCGCGAAGGGCTGATCCGAGCGGTGGATGGCGTCGATGTCGAGGCGCATGCAGGCAAGACGCTGTGTATCGTGGGCGAGAGCGGGTCGGGCAAGTCGATGCTGGCCCGCTCGATCCTGCAGATCGTTTCCCCGCCCGGTCGGGTGACCAGCGGCGAAATCATGTTCCGCCGCCCCGGCCAGGCGCCGGTGGACATTGCCAAGCTCGATCCGAAAGGAAAGCCGATCCGGGCCATTCGGGGCCGCGATATCGCGATGATCTTCCAGGAACCGATGAATTCGCTGTCGCCAGTCCACAGTATTGGCGATCAACTCGTCGAGAAAATCCTGCTGCATCATAAGATCGGGCAGAAGGCCGCAATCGACCGCGCCGTCGACGCGCTGGATAAGGTTGGCATCCCCAATCCCAAGCAGCGATTGGCCAACTATCCGTTCGAGCTCAGCGGCGGCATGCGGCAGCGCGTCATGATTGCTATGGCGCTGGCTTGCCAGCCGGCCCTGCTCATAGCCGACGAACCCACAACGGCGCTCGACGTCACCACCCAGGCCAATATTCTCGATCTGATTGCCGGCTTGCAGGACGAGTTCGGCATGGGCGTAATTTTCATCACGCACGATCTCGGCGTCGTGGCCGAAATCGCCGATGAGGTCGCGGTCGTCTATCTGGGGCGGGTCGTCGAACGCGGCAGCGTCGACGATATTTTCTACAATCCGCAGCACCCCTATACTTTGGCTTTGTTGTCTTCGATCCCAAAGCTCGGAGCCCGCCGGGCCAAGGGGCAGCGCCTGCATGCGATCGAGGGCATGGTGCCCCACCCGCTCAACCGTCCGGCGGGTTGTCCGTTCAATACGCGCTGCCCGGAGGCAAAGGCAGGGCTGTGCGACGTCGTTGATCCGCGCAATTTGCAATTGGAGCCGGGCCATTTCGTCGCGTGCCACATGCGGGATCCCGAAGTGGCGCAACTGCGGACCGAGGTGTTGGCATGAGCGTTACGCCAGCAGAAGGCGGCCTGCTCATGCGGGCGCGCGACCTCAAGGTGCATTTCCCGATCAAGCGTGGCGTGCTCAAGCGCACGGTTGGCCAGGTCCGGGCTGTTGATGGTGTCAGTCTCGACATACGTTCGGGCGAGACGCTCAGCATTGTGGGCGAGAGCGGCTGCGGCAAGACTACGTTGGGACAGGCGCTGGTGCGCGTGCTCGAGCCCACCGCCGGGAGTATCGAATATCGCAAGCCGGGCGAAGGGCCTGCCGATATCGCCCATCTCGGGGAAACCGAATTGCGGCGCTACCGTTCCGATATCCGCATGATCTTTCAGGATCCGTTCGCGTCGCTCAATCCGCGGCGGCGCGTCGTCGACATTATCGGGGAATCGCTGCGCAATTTTGGCGTGACCGACGAGCGTGATGTGGAAGCCCGCGTCGCCAGCCTGCTGCGCAAAGTTGGCTTACGGCCCGAATATATGAGCCGCTATCCCTACGCCTTTTCGGGTGGCGAACGGCAGCGCATCGGCATTGCCAGGGCACTGGCGGTTCATCCGCGGCTTGTTGTTGCCGATGAGTGCGTTTCGGCCCTCGACGTTTCCATTCAGGCCCAGACACTCAATCTGATGCAGGATCTGCAGGAAGAGTTTGCGCTCACCTACGTCTTCATCAGCCACGATCTGAGCGTGGTCGAATATATCTCCGACCGGGTGGCGGTGATGTATGCTGGGCGGATCGTCGAGTTGAGCGACACCGAACCGCTTTTTGCCAAGCCACGCCACCCCTATACCGCCGCGCTGCTCGCCTCGGTGCCTCGGCCCGATCCGCGCAGTGCTCGGATGCGCAAGCATATGCGGCTCAAGGGCGAAGTGGCTGATCCGGCCAATCGCCCCAGCGGCTGTGCCTTTCATCCACGCTGCCCATTCGCCACGGACCTTTGCCGCGCCGAAGACCCGCAATTGCGCTCGGTCGGCTCGTCCGATGTGGCCTGCCATTTTGCCGACAGCCTCGATCTTAAGGGAGTGAACGCCGATGCTGCATGACCATGAACCGAGCTCGGCGTCAGGCGCCACTGACACCAAGACGTGGTGGCAGCGGCCATACCGCATGGTGCAGACGAACCTGCGACAACCCGATGCGCTTTACGATCAGCGCAAGCTGGCACAGGAGATCAAGGCATTCGGCGCCGATGTGCTGCTCTACAATATCGGCGGCATCTACGCCTTCTACCCCACCAAACTGCCGCTGCAGGCCATAAACCCGATGATGAAGGGTGATGCGCTGGGCGATGCGATCGAAGCCGCGCATGCTGAAGGCATCGCATTGGTTGGTCGCTTCGATATGTCCAAGGCAACTCGGCTTGGCTATGAGGCACATCCCGAGTGGTTCGTGCACAATGCCAAGGGCGAGGCTCTCGAATACAACGGGACCTATCAGGCCTGCGTTAATGGCGGCTGGTATCAGGATTATGCGCTCGACATCATCAGCGAGTCCCTGGGCAAGTACGATGTGGACGGCGTGTTCTTCAACATGTTCGGCTACACCAACTTCACCTATTCGGGGCATTATTTCGGCACCTGCGTGTGCGACAATTGCCGCCGCCGTTTCCACGACATGTACGGCAAGCCGCTGCCGCTCAAGGAAGACTTTTCCGACCCGTCCTATGCGGATTATCTGGAATTCAAGGATCGCACGTCGCTTGAGTTGCGCTCCAAGGTTTATAAGCACATCAAGCAGGTCGCGCCCAAAGTCGCGATGACCGGGCACCGCGGCGATAGCGACCTGATCCGCATGGAGACGCAGCGCGCCGTGGATCGGCCGCAACCGGAATGGCCCTATCAGGCTGGCGAGCAGGCACGCTGGGGCCAGGCCTATGGCCAGGGCAAGACCGTCTCGTCTACTTCGGCCAATTTCATCGATTTTGCCTGGCGCTTTGTGTCGGAAACCGGCGCCTATCAGCTCGCCCGCGCGGCCCAGCAATTGGCCAGTGGGGCCACGCTCGACTTCTATCTGCTGGGGGTAATGGATCAGGACGACAAATCGGCTTTTGCCGACACGTCCAAACTGTTCCAGTGGCACAAAGCCAATGAACGGAACTATGCGGGGCTGAAGCCCGCTTCCAGGATCGCGCTCTATCATTCTCATAACGTGGTGCCCGGACATGGTGCCGGGGGCTATTCCAAGCGCCCGGCCAGCGGCAAGCATGCGGAGGCCGCATTCCGTGGGGCTTATCGCGCTTTGCTCGAAGCACGCCTGCCGTTCGATATGGTGGTGGACGAAGTCATCACGGGCAAGAATGGCGCCAAGGTGCTTGCTCAGTATGAGGCGCTGGTCATGCCCAATGTGACCTGTCTCTCCGATGCCGAGGCCACAGTCATCGATGCCTGGGTTGAGGCAGGCGGCGTGTTGTTGGCGACCGGCGAAACCGGGTTCTATGATGAAAAGGGCGTGGCGCGGGACAAACCGCTTCTGCAAAGCCTGCCGATCATCGGAAAGCCCATGCCGCGCCAAAATATGAAAGGTTCATATTTCCGCGTCCGGCCCGGCGAATTGCCCATTGGCGATGGCGTGAAGCTGCTGATGCTTGACCACACCTATTATGTGGCCCAGGCCAAGCAGGACGCCGAAACGCTGCTGACTTTATTGCCTCCGCAACGCTTCGGCCCGCCTGAATTGTGCTTCCCCGATTATGAAAGCGTCCTGCCGGGGGCCGTCACAGGCACTCACGGCAAGGGCAAGGCGATCTACGTGCCTTGGCACGCCGACGCGCTTTATTACCGCGACAGCCTTCCCCATACCCGCACCTTCTTGACGGACCTCGTGGTCCGCAACATACCGGCTTCGCCGGTCAAGGTTGAAGGCCGCGGCGCGCTGGAAGTGACCATCCAGGCTCAGCCCGGCACTGGCAAGACGCTGGTTCACCTCGTCAATTATGGCGGGCAGCGCAACAACCTCTACGAAGATGCGCCCGCGCTGCACGGCCTGCGCCTGGCTATGCGTGGTGTGCAGGGCGAGGCAACCGCGCTGGTGTCTGGCAAGACGATCATGCCTGAAGGGGAAGCCGATCGGGACGGCTATGTCTGGTACGCCCTGCCGCCCGTCGAGGCATTCGAAGCAATCCAGTTCACTACGGCCTGATTTTTTCGCACCGGGACCAAAGCGGCGACAAGCCGCGACCCGGATGAAGCTAGAGGAGGAAGAACCCATGCAAGCCGCACTGACTTCACGTTGGTTATCGCCCTTCGTCGGCGTCGCAGCAATTCTGCTGTCCACGGCCGTCGTCGTCGCACAGGACTACAAGGAAGCCCCCATGCTGGCCGATCAGGTTGCTGCGGGCACTTTGCCTCCAGTCGCCGACCGGCTGCCGGAAACCCCGATGGTGGTCGAGCCCTTCGAAAGCGTTGGGCAATATGGTGGCACCTGGCGCCTGGTGATGAGCTCGCCCAGCGACATCGGCACGCTGGCCCGCACCATCGGCTACGAGAATTTTGTCCGCTCGGTGACCTGGCAGCCCGATGTCGAGCAGGCCGATATCGTGCCGGACGTGATCATGAACGTCGCCGAAAGCGTCGACGTCAATGAAGATGGATCGGAATACACCTTTCACCTGCGTAAGGGCCACAAATGGAGTGACGGTGAGCCCTACACGGCCGACGATGTGATGTTCTGGTACACGGACGTTTATTCAAACACCGAACTATTCCCGGCAAAGCCGACATGGTCGGTGCGCAATGACAAGCCTCTGGTGGTCGAGAAGATCGACGAAACGACCGTCAAGTTCATCTTCGGCGGACCCAATGGCCTGCTTCTTCAGTATATGGCAACGCCATCGAATGACGCCGAGCAGAACCAGCCCTTCGCGTATCCGCGGCATTATCTCGAGCAGTTCCATCCCACCTATAATGAAGCTGCTGCCGGCGCTGAATGGGTGCAGAATTTCCACGCCAAAGCCGACATGTGGCGCAACCCGGAATTGCCACGGCTGCATGCATGGATCATTACCCAGGGCATTGGCCAAGGCAGCGGTGCTCAGGTGATCGCCGAGCGTAATCCCTACTACTTCAAGGTCGATAACGCGGGCAATCAATTGCCGTATATGGATCGCGTCACCGTCGACATCATCACCGATCCCCAGGTCACCCTGCTCAAGGCCGCCAATGGCGACTTTGACATGTTGGATTCATATGTCGGCTTCGTCGCCACTCCGGAAAACCGGGGCACCTTCTTCGACAACCAGGAATCCGGTGGCTACGAGTTCTACGAAGTGCTGCCCAACCGTGCCAACCTGATGATCATTTCGCTGAACATGACGCACAAGGACCCGGTCCTGCGCGAAGTGTTCGGCAACAAGACGTTCCGCCAGGCCCTGTCCACGGCCATCAACCGTGACGAGGTTATCGAACTGGTCTGGCTGGGGCAGGGGCTGCCCTACCAGACAGTGGAGCGACCAGAATCCCCGCTATTCGACGAGGAAATGGCGACCCAGTTCACCCAGTTCGACATTGCCAAAGCCAATGAAATGCTCGACGGGATCGGACTGACGGAAAAGGATGGCAATGGCATTCGGCTGCTGTCCGATGGCCGGCCGTTGCAGTTCACCATGGACATCTCGGTAATCCGTCAGCCCTGGATCGACAGCGCCGAGTTGATCAAGGGATATTGGAAGCAGATCGGTGTCGACCTGCTGATCAACACCTCCGACACGACCGCGCTCAACCAGCGCATCGAATCCAATGAGCATGACTCGGCCGTCTGGTCGGCCTCTGGCGGCCCGGACTCCCTGTTCGATCCCAAATACTACTTCCCCTCGTCATGGGCGGCCTTCTACGCCACCACGTGGGGACAGTGGTTCACCAAGGACACCAATCCGGAAGAGCCGCCCGAGGCGGCAAAAAAACAGATGGCGCTCTATCAGGAAGTGTTTGCCACGACCGACGTCCCTAAACGCCTGGCGTTGATGAAGGACCTGCTCGCGATCTCGGCAGAGGAATTCTATACGATCGGTGTCATGCAGCCGACTTCGGACTACGGCATTGTCAACAAGCGAATGGCCAATTTCCCGGGCGTGCTGCTCGCCAGCAGCGAATATGCCCATCCAGGCGCTGCCAATCCCGAACAGTTCTACTACGCCGCCCCGTAACCCTCCCAACCCCGCCATCCGGCCCACGGGGCCGGGTGGTGCTTTGCAGGAGCATGACCCAAATGACCGCCTTCATCGCGCGCCGCTTGTTCTACATGCTGGTGACTATCGCGGCCATTTCGGTCATGACCTTCGTCATCATCCAATTGCCGCCCGGCGACTATGTGACGGCCATGGTGGCCCAGCTCAACCTGCAGGGGACCACTGTCGATCCCGCCGAAATGGCGGCATTGCGGGCCCGTTACGGGCTCGATGATCCGGTGCACGTGCAATATTGGAAGTGGATTTCCAACATCATCTTCGCCGGCGACTTCGGCTATTCGCTGGAATGGCGTCGGCCTGTTGCGGACCTGCTCTGGAACCGGCTTGGCCTCACCTTCGTGCTGGCGCTGATCACCCTGCTTTTCATCTGGGCGATCTCGCTGCCAATCGGCATTTACAGCGCCGTGCGCAAGAACTCGATCGGGGATTATCTGGCGACTTTCGTGGGGGTGCTGGGGCTGGCCATCCCTAATTTCCTGTTCGCGCTGGTGCTGATGTATTTCTCGTTTCGCTATTTCAATACCGGCATTGGCGGGCTGTTCTCCCCTGAATATGAGAATGCGCCCTGGAGTTGGGGCAAGCTCGTCGATCTGGGAACGCACCTGATCATTCCGACGATCGTGCTCGGCACCAGCGGCACGGCCTCGCTGATCCGTATCCTGCGGGCCAATCTGCTGGACGAATTGGGCAAGCCCTATGTCGTCACCGCACGCGCCTATGGCCTGTCCGAGAACCGGTTGCTGCTGAAATATCCGGTGCGCATCGCGCTCAACCCGTTCATTTCGACCGTGGGTTGGGTGTTGCCCACGCTGGTGTCCGGCGCGACCATCACTGCCGTTGTGCTCAATTTGCCCATGACCGGCCCGCTGCTGCTGCAGGCACTGATCAGCCAGGACATGTATCTGGCCGGCAGCTTCATCATGATGCTGAGCGTGCTCACCGTGATCGGAACGCTGCTGTCCGATCTGCTTCTCGCCTGGCTCGATCCACGCATTCGCTATTCGTGATCGATGGCAGGGAGCAATGTGGGGGTGCCTGCAATTAATCTATCGTGACGACGCTCGGCACTTCGGCGAGAGCGGTTTTTCGCATTTCACGGACAATCACTTCGGTGGCGGCCGAGAGTGGCCGGCCGATTGCGGTAATGACGCTCCAGCGGAACGGTATCCGGAAGGTGAGCGGAATGACCCTGACGCCATCTAGCGGGAGTCCAATGGCGGTCAGGGGTTCGACGATGGCGACGCCAAGGTTTTTGCGGGCGAGGGACAAAGACACATAGGTGGCATTGCAGTCGATGACCGAGGACATGCCGATGTTATGTGCGGTCAGGGCCTCTTCGATCGGCATTCTCAGGCGATACGGATTGGCCGCGACAATCAGGCGTTGGTTCTTGAGGTCGGTGGCGGCGATAGCCGATAAGCCCGCCAGCGGGTGATCGACCGAGACCACAGCATTGCATTGGACTTCCGCCTGCCAGTGTACTTCGATGCCCGGATTGTCGAGCGGCCAGCTTGCAATACCTATCTCTGCCGTGCGCGCAATCACGGCCTGAACCACGTTCTCCGACGAGATGCTCTGGATGTGGATCTTGTTGGGCAGAAGTTCCGGCGGAATGTTCGCCAATGTGCTGGGCAGCAGGCTGCTGGCCAGGGCGGGTACCGCAGCGATCTGAATAGGAAGCTGTTCCGATTTTTCGATTGCCTCTGCGCGGTCACCGATGGCGCGCAGGCCGGAGAGAAACACTTCTACCTGCTCTGAAAAGGCCAGGCCCTGTGCCGTGGGCGAGATGCGCGGGCCATTGCGATGGAGGAGGGCAAAGCCGACCTCTGCCTCAAGATCTTGGATAAGCCGGGTGATGACAGGTTGCGAGCGGCCAATGGCCTTGGCGGCGCCGGTCATGCTGCCGATAGATACGACAGCAGAAAATGCCTCGAGCTGTTTGGTTTCGAAATATTTCATCGTCTGCGCCCTCCTGCTACGGCCTTTGCCAGAGTCCCAGCCTCGCCGCAAACATGTCCGCTTGCACGCCAACTGCGCCCTGCGCCACGTGCAGCACCACCTGGTTGTCGGCGGAGAAGCGCGGCCAGTCGTCCGGCACCGCGCCGGCAATGAACGCGCGCCAGATTTCGTGCACCTGATCGGCGAAGTCCGGATCGGTGACGCGCTGGCGCTCGGGTTGGCGGGAGAGGTCCATGCCATCGCGATACCAGACGGCGCCCAGTTCGGCGCCATGGGCGGCTCCGGCCTCGTCGGGGGTAATCGCGCCGAAGAGATATTTCCACACCGGCTGGTGGGCGGAACAGAGCCGCGCAAAGCGGCTGGCCGGATTCTGAAACACGAGGTCTCCGGCCACCGCGCGCCAGATGCCGTGCGGGGAAATGCCTGGCAGCGCGGTGCGATAGCGCTCGACAATGTCCGCTCCGGTCAGGTCCAGCGGTCGGACGCGCTCATGCAGCAGGCTTGCGGCGCCGGCATAGTCGAGTTCTGCGGGCAAGACGCTGGAATGAGTGAGATATTCGGCGCTGGTGCAGCCGATCATCATGGGCACACGGGCTATTCTTCCCGCAGCCGCGGCGGTTTCGGGATGTTCGAGCAGGGTGATGCCATCGATGATGGGCACGAAGGGCACACCGAGCATGGCGGCGGCACCGTCGCGGTCGAAATCGTGGTGCTCGTAGCTTTGGTTGCAGAGATCGCGCTGGGCGACCAGCAGGTCATTGATGGGAATGTTCACCAGGCCCTCGGGACTGGTGCCCAGGGCCGCGCACATGCGGGCGGTGAGCTTTCGCGCGTCAACCATGGTGGCAATAGCGGTGCTGGCGCCGCTTTGCGGCATGGCGCGGGCGAAGAGACCCCGTGCAGCCGGCATGGCCATCACTGCGGCAATGGCAAAGCCGCCGGCCGAGCGGCCAGCGAAGGTGACGCGCTCGGGATCGCCACCGAAGCGGGCAATGTTGTCGCGCACCCAGGAGAGGGCCGCGAGCAGGTCGAGCAGGCCGCGATTGTCGGGCTGGCCGGGGATGTGCAGAAAACCCAGTGAGCCGAGCCGGTAATTGACGGTGACTTCGACTATGCCGCTGGCGGCGAAGGCGCCGCTTTGCAGGATCGGTTCATTGGCCGAGCCCACGGCATAGCCGCCGCCATGCACCCAGACCAGCACGGGGGCGGCGCCATCAAGCGAAGGCGTGCGGATATTGAGGGTCAGAAAATCGATGCCATGGGCGAGGCCGGACGTGGCATTGCGCCCCACCGGGCCATAGGTGGCGATTTGCGGGCAGACCGGCCCCAGCTTGGTCGCGTCGCGAATGCCGGACCAGGGCTCGACCGGCTGCGGCGCGAGGAACCGGCGCGCCGGGGTGACCGGGGCCGCGTAAGGCACCGAGAGAAAGGAGAGGTAGCCGTTTTCGGCCAGTCCTTCGATCGTGCCGCCGGGCAGGGTGAGCATGGTCATTGGCGGTTCCCTATACGGCCTTGCGCAGCCCGATCAGGCGCTCGAGCGCGATCACCACGACAAGCGAAATCAGGATCAGGATCACCGAAAGCGCGGCAATCTGCGGATCGGTGGAATATTCGAGATAGCGATAAATCTCGGTGGGCAGGGTCGAGGCTTTGACCGAGACGAGGAACAGCGAAATCGTGGTCTCGTCGAACGAGATGAGGAAGGCGATCACCCATCCGGCAATCAGGCCGGGGCGGATCAGCGGCAAGGTGATGCGCCAGAATACCTTGAGGGGCGAAGCCCCGTGCACCATGGCGGCTTCCTCGACCCGCCGGTCAACCGAAGACAGGCTCATGCTAACGGTGCGCACCGTATAGGGAATGGTGACGCCCAGATGGGCGAGGATAATACCGGGATAGGAATCGAGCAGGCCGAAATTGGCCAGCACCAGCACCAGCCCCACCCCGAGCACGATATTCGGCACGATGAAGGGCGCGATGACGAGGAAATTGACCGCCCCTTCGCCCCGGAAGCGATGCCGGGTCAATGCCAGCGAAAGCAGCGTTCCGATCGCTACAGCGCCGAAGCCGACCACGATGCCGATCCCCAGGCTGCGCCAGAAGGCGCCGATGAACGTGGCGTTCTGGAACACCAGGGCATAGGAGCCCAGGGAATAGCTTTCCGGGGGGAAGGCCAGATATTGGCGCGTGTCGAAGGAAACGATGAAGACGATCAGAATCGGCGCGAGCAGGAAGAGGTAGATCGCTGCGATCAGGATGCGCCAGGACCAGCGAGCGAGCAGGGAGGTCTGGTTCATCTCAGGCCTCCAGAGCCCGCAAAGCGCGGCGATAGAGGATGATGACCGAGCTGAAGATAATCAGCAGTAGCAGCGCCAGAGCGGCGGCCAGTGGCCAGTTGAGCGTCACGGTGGCTTCCGAGAAGACCTCGGTACCCAGCACGAACACGCGGCCACCACCCATCAGGCGCGGGGTGACGAAACCGGAAATGGCGAGCACGAAGACCAGCAAAGCCGCGGTCAGCACGCCGGGCAGGCTGAGCGGCAGGATGATACGCCAGAATACCTTGAAGCGATTGGCGCCCAGCATGGCGGCGGCTTCCTCAAGCTGGGCATTGAGCCGGCCCAGGCCAGAGAGAATGGCGAGGATGGCATAGGGCATCAGGATTTCGATCATGGCGATAGTGGCGCCGAGGAAATTATTGGCGAGGCGAATGGGGGCGTCGGTGAGCGAGAGGGCCTGCAAGGTGCCGTTGATGACGCCGCGATCGCCCAGGATCACCATCCAGCCATAGGTGCGCACCACGCCGGACGTGAGCAGCGGGGCGATGGCGAGGGCCGTGAGCAGGCCGCGCCAGCGGCTGGTGGTGCGGGCAAGAAACAGGGCGATGGGGTAGGACAGCAACACGGCGAAGAAGGTGACGGACAGGCCATAGGTCAGCGTGTTGGTGGCCACCCGCCAATAGAACGGATCGAAGATCACCGTGCTGTAATTGGCCAGCGTCCATTCCCCGTTCGGCCCACCAAACGCCGAAGTCGAAAAAGAGGCCCGCAGCAGCCAGAGCATGGGCATCACGAAGCTGACGCCGAGTGCCAGAAGGCCCGGCAAGAGGAGCCAGAGCAGCAGGGTGCGAGACGATCGTTTATCGGCCGCCAGCGTGCTCACGAAGCCGCCTCGCCAATCAGGGTCACGTCATCGGGCGCGATGGAGAGGGACACCGTTTCGCCCAGCGCAGGCAGCTTGCCGGCATGGGTGGGCAGGTCAGCGACGATGGTGCGCTCGCCGACCCGAACTGTGAGGGTCAGCAACTGGCCGCGATAGACCAGATGTTCAACCACGCCGCTGAAATGGTTCGGACCTTGGTCGCCCAGCACAATGCGGTGTGGCCGCACCAGCAGGCGCACGGCTGCCCCGGCGGGAGTGGTCTCGTTAAAGGCGAGGCGGCCGAAGCCGGGAATATCAGCCTGGCCGTCGCTGGCGGTGCCGGAGAAGAAATTGCCGGCGCCGATAAAGCCGGCGACGAATTCGGTGGCCGGGCGGTCAAAGACTTCACGCGGTGTGCCGATCTGCTCGATGCGGCCGGCCGACATCACCGCCATGCGGTCGGCCATGGAGAGCGCTTCGTCCTGATCGTGGGTGACAAAGATCGAGGTGACGCCGGTGCGGGCCTGGATGTCGCGGATTTCGTCGCGCATTTCCTCGCGCAGCTTGGCGTCCAGATTGGACAGCGGTTCGTCGAGCAGCAGCAGATCGGGTTCGATGACTAGCGAGCGGGCAATGGCGCAGCGCTGTTGCTGACCGCCAGAGAGCTGGGTGATGCGGCGTTCCCCATAGCCGGCAAGCTTGACCAGATCGAGCGCCCGGGCCACCCGATCAGCCCGTTCGGCCTTGGGCACGCCGCGCATTTCGAGGCCGAAAGCGACATTTTCGGCCACGTTCATATGCGGAAACAGCGCGTAGGACTGGAACACCATGCCCATATTGCGCCGATAGACCGGCAGCTGCGCAATGTCGCGCCCTTCGAGCAGGATGCGGCCTGAACTGGGCGCGATCAGCCCGGCCACCATGCGCAATATGGTGGTCTTGCCGCAGCCCGAAGGGCCGAGAAGGGCGAGCATTTCGCCCTTCTGCAGGTTGAAGTCGACATGGTCTACCGACGAGGCCGTGCTGCCCGGATAGGTCTTCGTCAGGCTTTCGACGATGAGATGGGAATCGGGCATCGGCTCAATATTCCTAGTTAAACGCGATGACTTCGCGGTTGATGCGCTGGATCCAGTCCGAATAGACCGTGGCGATATAGGGCCAGTCGAGGCTGGTCTGGGCGGCCTGGGCTTCCTTGCTGCCATAGATGCGGGCGGCAACGGCATCGGTGAGTTCCACCTTGGAATTGACCGGACCATAGAAGCTCTGTTCGGCAAAGGTGGCCTGGGCTTCGGCGCTCAGCGCATAATTGATGAACAGCTGGGCGGCTTCAGCGTTCTTGGAGCCTTCGACCAGATTGATCGTGTTGGTCTGGCCGATGCTGCCTTCCTTGGGTGCGGAAATGCCGATAATGCCGCCTTGGGTATCGTGCAGATATTGCGCCCGGCCGTTCCAGCAGATGGAGAGATCGACTTCCCCGCTCTGCACTACGGCATAGCAATCGGGCGCCGGATCCCAGGTCAGCACATTGGGCGCGAATTCATTGATCGCGGCGATGGCCGGATCGATGCTCTCTTTGTAATCGGTGCCGGCGATCTTATCGAGAATGGGGATCAGGATGACGCCACGGGTATCGGCCAGGCGGGCAGCGATGCGGCCCTGATATTTGGGGTCTTTGAGATCGGTCCAACTGGTGGGCGGCTCGGAGACGGTCTCAGTATTGTAGAGGATAACCAGATTGTCCTGCGAGAAGGCGATATTGCGGTCTTCCCCGATCCGGGCCCAGTCCGGTGTGTCGGCGAGGTTTGTGACCACAGCCGGGTCGAGCGGAGCAAACAGGCCCTCGGCATTGCCCTTGATGGCGACGGCAACGTCGATCAGCGCCACGTCGACAGTCGGATCAGCCTTTTGCAGGGTCAGCAGGGCCAGCGTTTCCGCCGAATTCTTGGACTGCTCATAGGTGACTTCAATGCCCGGATGCTGGGCCTTGAACGGCTCGATGATGAACTTCTGATAGTTGTCGGCGAAGACGCCGGAAAAGCCCACAATGTGGACGCTACCGGTTGTGGCGTCCTGCGCCATAGCGACGCCACCAACGGTGAAGGCGGTTGCCGCGGCGAGGATGGCAGTCAGGTGGCGGATGGTCGGTCGGGTCATGATGTTGTCTCCAAGGGATGTCAGTTAGCCGCGTGGTGTCCAGGCCGCGCCGAGAACGCGCAGCCAATTGCCGCCGAGCAGTTTTGCGATGGTCGCCTCGCTCCAGCCGCGCGCCAGCATGCGGGCGGTGAGGTTTGGCATGTCGGTCATCCGGCGAATGCCCTCGGGCTTGTTGATCTTGACCGAGCCAAATTCAGTCAGCGTGCGTGCTGTGCCCTTGTCGCGATTGGCCCAGAGCAGCCAGTCGCTGGGGCGGGGCCGGTCGAGAGAAAAGTCGGTGCCGATGCCGACATGGTCTTCGCCAATCAGATTGATCACATGCTCCATGGCGTCGAGCACGTCTTCGACCGTGGCGTCATTGCCGGCGGCAAGGCCGGGCGCGAAGAGGCTGATGCCGACAAGGCCGCCCTTTTCGGCGCAGGCCTGGAACAGATGGTCGGGCTTGTTGCGTTTCACATTGTGCAGGGCGCGCGGCAGCACGTGGGAAATGCAGACCGGCCCCTTGGCATAGGCGATAGCATCGGCGCTGGTCTTGTCGCCGACATGGCTCAAATCGCACAGCACGCCGACGCGGCCCATTTCGTCGAGCACTTCGCGGCCGAAACCGGTAAGGCCACTATCGTTTTCTTCGAGATACCCGGCGCCGGAATAGTTCTGGGTATTGTAAGTCAGCTGCATGATGCCGACGCCCAGATCCTTGAAGATCTCGACATAGTCGAGCTTGTCTTCGAGTGGTGAGGTGTTCTGCCAGCCGATGATGATGCCGGTCTTGTTCTCGGCTTTGGCGGCTTGGATATCGGCTACGCTGCGCACCGGGCGGATGATATCGGCATGCTCGCGCAGGAAGTGCTTCCACTGCGAAACATAGTCGATGCCTTCGCGGAAGTTCTCCCACAGCACAGTCGAGACATTGACTGCAGTGAGTCCGCCGGCGCGCATTTCCTCAAAGATCGGCCGGCCCCAGAGCGAGGTCTGCAGGCCATCGACGATGATCGAGCGATCATGCAGGGCTTGGGCTTGTTCGGGGACTTGGCTCATCAGACGGTTTCCTTGGAATGCTGTGTGGCGCCCAGAGCGCGGGCAACAAAGTCCAGCCGGTCCTGGCCCCAGAACAGTTCGTCGCCCACCACATAGGTCGGCGTGCCGAAAATGCCGCGCCGTTCGGCCTCGGCGAGATTGCCGTGCCACTGCGCAATGATGGCCTCGGGTTGCGGGTCTCGCACCAACGCGGCCCCTTCGGCCCCGATGGTGGCCAGGGCCAGCTCGCGCAGGGTATCAAGATCGGCAATGTCGCGGTCTTCGGCCCATAGGCCGCGCTGGATGGCGAAGGAGAAGGCAAACGCATCCAGCCCCGCCTGCTGCGCTGATATCACCGCCTGGGCGGCGGGTTCGACGGTGCGGCAGGGATAGAATTTGGGCGTCAGGTTGAGCGGAATATCGAGGAATTTGCGCCAGCGATCGAGCTCGACCGCGTGGTAATTCTGCCGGCTGTCGGGCCTGGTGCGCAGTGGAATGCCGCCATTGGCTTCGATGATGCGGATGGGGCGCAGCACTAATTTGGCGCCGGCCGCCTCGGCAATGTTTTTGGCGCGCTGGGCGCCGAAATAGGCCCAGGGCGAGGAAATGCCGTAAAATATCTGCAGGACTGGTTCGCTCATGCGGACAGCACCTCCTCATCGGCGTCAATCCATTCGTCACCGAGAAGCTCGGGCACGGCAAAGTCGCGAAACGCCTGCAGATGCACGGCACGGTCTTCGACAAAGAGCGAGCGGGCGATCGCCTGGGCGAGACGAGTGGCGCCTTCGCCGATTGACGGAATGCCGCTGGTAATCTTGCCGTGGGTGAGAACCGCCGGATAGGCAAAGCAGAAGATGTTGGAAATGGCGGGCGGCGCGTTGTCGCGCGGCAGGAATTGGAAGCCTGGGCCGAGATAAGGCATGGCCGCAAGGACGGGATGCTCCTCACCGGCCGGTGGCTGGTAAGCGTCTGCCCAGCGCCGGATGAATGGCGCGATGGCGGCAAATTCCGGCCGGCTGGCGAAATCGACGGCAAAGCCGGTGGCGAAAATGATGAAATCTGTCGGGTACTTGCCCTTGGGGGTGGTGATTTCCACCATCCCGCCATGCTCTTCGAGCTTTTCAATGGGGCTCGCCAGATGGAAGTGGGCGTTGGAATGGCGGGTGACCCGCAAGACGCTATGGCGCGGCGGGGGAATCTGGGCGCGCTCGCCTTCGACCATATAGGCCCATTTGGCCGCGTCAGGCAGGCCGAGATAGCCATAGGTCATGCCCCGGCTGCCGACACCGCTGAATTTGTCGACGCGCGGAATGTCGGCACGGCGGATGAAGATATCCACTCGCGCCGCACCCGCCTCCAAGGCAGCTGCTGCGTTGTCCATGGCGGAGGCGCCGGCGCCCACTACAGCGACACGCTTTCCCTTGAGTGCCGCCATGTCGATGCGTTCGGAACTGTGGGCGTGGTAGCGGGCCTTCAGGTCTTTTGCCACCTCGGGCAGCCCAGGCGTGTCGAGCCCGTCGATGCCCGTTGCAAGCACGGCGCGCCGGGCGAGGAGGGTGCCTGGCCTGCCGGCTCTATCGAGGCTCAAGGCGATAAGGCCATCATCACGCAGGGTCACGGCGGTAATGGCGGTGTCGTTTTGCACTGGCAAACCGAGCACCTGCCGGTACCAAACCAGGTATTCCATCCACATAGGGCGTGGAATCAGGCTCATATCTGTGAAGGCCTGGGCGCCATACTGTGCCTCGAACCAGGCACGGAAGGTGAGGGATGGCACACCGAGGGCCGGGCCGGCCGCATCCTTGCGGGTGCGAAGCGTTTCCATGCGGGCGGAGGTGATCCAGGGACCTTCCTGGCCGGCAGGTGCGCGATCGAAGGCTCGAACGGCATCAACGCCGATATTGCGCAGCGCAGCAGTGGTAACCAAGCCCAACATGCCGGCACCGATCACCGCCACGTCAAGAACCCGCTCGCCGCTTTCCACGCGGGCTGGAACCCAAGGTTTGGCCGGCAGGTTGAGCCAGCCTAGATCTTGCCTCAGGCGCTCTTCGAGTTCTCGTAGCGGTGCGGTGTAAGCGGTCATATCAGTTCAGTGCTGTGATAACCTCATTATGCATATTTAGAATTGTCATTGCTCTAGGATGTGTCAAACGAATTTTCTAGTTGGCCGCCGACGTGTAGAAAAACGCAGTGCCCATTGGAAGATTCTTGGGAGAATTAAGCTGAACCGCGTTTAACGGCTTCAGCGCCTGACAGGTGAGTGGCGGAGGCCGATCGCGGGCCGTGGGCCGATCAAGCGTTTCGCTGGCGATACCGGCTGGCGCCCCAGCGTGATGTCAGCAGGAACAATGCTGCGGCCGCAGCCACGAACATGCCTAGCCGCACGAATTGCGGTGCCACGTCGTCTTTGGCGGCAAACCAGAAGTTCGCCAGCAGCCAATAGGCGGCGAGCTGGTAGAGAATAGCGACGCTGAAAAAGCCCAGCACGGCGCGCCGGTCCAGCCAGCATGCACACAGGCACAGCCCTGCAAAGAACCAGAAATGCATGTCCTGATAGAGCTGCAGGCCTTCAGGATGAAGCGGCAGGGTGGTCATGGTCAGCAGCGCGATCTGGGCGGCCAGTGCCATGCTGGAAACTACCGGCACGGCGCCATTCTGCCGCCGCCGGCGCCAGTAGAAGGTTGGCAAGGCAGCCGCTAGGAGGCCGCCTGCCAGCATGAGGAGCGAGGGCAGCGGGCCCGCGAGCAGCCAGTTCAGGCCGGCCAGCAGCACCGGAAGGATCCAGAGCAGGGCCTTGAAACCATTCTCAAGTCGCCCTCGCTGGGGCCCAGGTTCAGTCGCGTTCAAAGTCATGCAGATACCCCCAAGGATCAGATGAAATCAGGCCGAACGAGCGATCAAATTCATTTCTACGGTCTCGGCGCGGACGACCACGACGGCCTGTGCCGCCACGTTGTGTCCGGTCAGGGTCAACTGGCCGCTGGTAACGATCTGCTGCAGCGGGGCAGGGCGGCCAAACAGATAGCCCTGCGCCTCATCGCAGCCCTCGGTGGTCAGCAGTGCCAATTGACCATGCGTCTCGATACCCTCGGCCAGAACCGGAATTTCGAGGCTTTTGCCCAGCGCCAGCACGGCGCGAATAATGGCCTTAGCCTGGGGGCTCGATTCCACCTCGCTCATGAATGAGCGATCGAGCTTGATCTTGTCGAAGGGGAAGGCCCGCAGCGTATCGAGCGATGAATAGCCGGTGCCGAAATCGTCGAGCGCAATGTTCACGCCCAATTCCTTGATCTGCCGCAGCATATGCAGTGAGCGTTCCTTGTCGGCAAAGATGGTCGACTCGGTCAGCTCCAGTTCCAGCCGGTCAGGCGCCAGCCCGGTTTCGCGCAGCACTTCCATGACCAGTTTGGGCAAGTCGGTATGGGCAAACTGCACCGGGGAAAGATTAACCGCCACCTTGTAGGGCGGCTCCCAGGAGGCGGCCTTAGCGCAGGCGGTGCGCAATACCCATTCGCCCATCTGCAGGATAAGCCCGTTTTCCTCGGCCAGCGGAATGAACTCGGTCGGCGGAATAAAACCCCGCTGCGGATGCTCCCAACGCAGCAACGCTTCGTAGCCGCGGATTTCGCCGGTCGTCAGCGAAGTCTGCACCTGATAGTGCACGTCGAGCTGGTTGCTCTCCAGCGCCTCGCGCAATTCGCCCGCCAGATTGCGGCGCGCCCTGACCATTTCGTCCATGGACCGCTCGTAAAAGCAGACGGCGCGGGTGATATCGGCCTTGGCGCGATACATGGCCAGATCGGCATTATTGACCAGCGCTTCTTTGTCGGTCGCATTATCGGGATAGATGGCCACGCCCATGCTGGCACCGGGAATGACCTCGAAATCATCGAGACGAATGGGCTTGAACAGGGCCGTTTCGAGCCGCGACAGGAAATTGGGTAGCTCGGCCGGGCCCTGCATGCGATAGATCGCTGCGAATTCATCGCCGCCGAGCCGGGCTGCAAACTCGCCCTCGCCCAGCAGCTTGTTCATGCGCCGCGCCAGCACCTGCAGCACTTCGTCGCCGGTGCCGTGGCCGTGCAGATCGTTGATCTCCTTGAAGCGATCCAGATCGATGCCGATCAAGGCGACCTTGCCGCCGGTTTCGGCCGCCAGATCGATTTCGTGGTCGAGATGATCGTTGAAGCTGGCCCGGTTCGGCAGGCCGGTAAGGCTGTCGCTCATCGCCATATGGCGCAGTTGCTCGTAGGATTCGGCGCGCATGCTGCCATCGATCAGGTAGCTGGCGGCGCCCGCTCCCAGAATGACCAGTGCGACGCCTGCCACGGCAATTGCCAGGGCCTGCAAGGCCGACGGATTGGAGAATGAGCCGTCGATCAGCATCGGGGAGACCTGGAACGCGGTCATGCCGGTAAAATGCAGGCTGACAATCGCCAGCACCAGCACGCCTGTTGCCAGATACTTGTCCGCCCAGGAGACGCGCCGCATCGCCAGGTGCAGTGCCAGCGCGGAAAAGACCACTGACAGCACGATGGAGGCCACTAGATAGTCCATGTCCCACGACACCAGACCCTGCACGCGATAGGCCATCATGCCGGTATAATGCATCGCGACAATTGCGGCCCCGACAACCGCTCCACCCAGCGCCGGCGCCAGCCGCGTCAAACCGCTTGCCGCTAGGATAAACCCCAGCTGCACGCCCAGCATGGCGATCAGCAGCGATACAATGGTCATGACCGGATCAAAGCCGACCGGGGCGCCGGGATCATAGGCGAGCATGGCAATGAAATGGGTGCACCAGATCGCCGAACCCGCCGCCACCGCGGTCAGAAAATGCCAGCCGGCCCGCTGCAGGCCGGTGGTATTGGCGGCGCGATTGAACAGGCGAATAGTGGCCGAGGAGCCGGCTAGGCAGACCAGTGCCGCTACGGCCACCAACCAGATATTGTGGTCATAAAATACGCAACCCAGCACAGTCATCATGGTCGTTGAACTTTCGACAATCTTCGCCGGCTTAGGTTGGCGTACGTACGCCTTTACCCCGAGATCAGTTGAAAGTTGATGAATAGAGTTATGTATTTCTGGTTACTTTATCCGACAAACATTCTGCGCGATCACAGTGCCGGTGCCGCCACGTACCAGGCGCTGGTTTGAAAACCTTTTTCGGTCCGATCGCATCGGCTATCGTGGTGCAGACCGCTCCGTTGTGCCGCCAGGGAGGGCGCATGAAAAAGCACCGCGTTTACGCAATCAGCGTCGCGAGCGTCTATCCGCACTATCTGGCCAAGGCAGAGAAAAAGGGGCGCACCAAAGCCGAGGTCGACGAAATCATTTGCTGGCTGACCGGGCATAGCCAACAGACGCTGGACGAGGAGCTGGCAAAGAAAACCAGTTTCGAGGATTTCTTCGGGCAAGCGCCCAGGCTGAACCCGGCGCGGACACTGATCACCGGAATGATCTGTGGTTACCGGGTGGAGGACATCGAAGAACCGCTCATGCGCGAATTGCGCTATCTCGACAAGCTGATCGACGAACTCGCCAAGGGCCGGCCCATGGAAAAGATCCTGCGCAAACAGCCTGGCCCTTCGGACTGAGAGCCATCGTCCCCCTCCCGCAGGGGGAGGGGTCAGATCGACAACAGCCCAGGCACTCAGACCTTCTCGGTCGCGTCCACCTGATAATAGCGGCTATAGGAGCCCATATAGCGCTCGGCGCCGCCCGGATCGCTATATTGGGCGAGTTTGCGGAAATCGACCTTGTTGAGCACGACGCCGACAATGTCCTCGGCCAGTTCGGGCTCGTGCTCGATCAGCGAGCGGACCAGCCGGCGCGGGGTGCGGCCCCATTCGGTGACGAGGATGAAGCCATCGGTCCAAGGCAGCACGGCGCGGGCATCCATGACTGGGCCGAGCGGGGGCAGGTCGATGACGACATAGTCGTAGCTCTGCCGCGCCTCTTCGAGCAGGCTTTGCATGCCATCCGAGGAGAGGAAATCGCTGCTCTGGCCGGAGGATGAGAGTGCGGGCAGGATATGCAGGCCGCTGCGCGGGTCCGCCAGCACGACATCGCGCCAGGACACCGTCCCGCCAATATCCATCAGCCCGCTGGTGGCGCCGGGTGCCACCAGGCGCGTCGAGGCGGCCTGGCGCAAATCGGCGTCGATCAGCAATACCCGCTCGCCATCGGTGGCCAGCATTTCGGCCAGCGCGACCGAATAGGTGGTCTTGCCTTCGCCCGGCAATACCGAGACCACGCCGATAACGGCGCTGCGGTCCGGCTTACCGCGCGCCCGCATCACCAGCTTGGCCGATTTCAGCGTTTCGACGAACGCCGTGGTCGGCCGGTTGGCGCGGCGTTCTTCCACCTGCTTCTTGATCATGCCATGCAGGGCGAGAGCAGCCTTGGTCTGGTCGCCGCGACTCCCCTTGTGCGCATCGGGGCCCAGCCGGGGCAGATAACCCAGGAAGCGCAGGCCCAGCTCGTTCCCGACCTGATCGCCAATGCGGAAGGTGCGTTCGCGCAATTCGTTGAACGTGCCGAACATCAGCCCCAGGAACAGTCCGAAAATGACGCCGCCGGCCGCCACGAACAGGGTGCGCGGACCCGAGGCGCTTTCGGGCGCCTGCGCCACGGTGATGATGCGAGCCGAGGGAATGGGGAAGGACTGGCGTTGCACGGCTTCTTCGTAGCGCGACAGGAAGGAATTGTAGATCACGCCCAGTGTGGTCGAGCGCTGCTGCAATTCGGTGAGCTTGACCTGCGCCTGATTGGTCTGGGAGGCGAGCTGGCCTTCGGTCTCGATAGCGTCGCGCAGGCTCGATTCCTGCCGTTGGGCAATGGTCAGCTGGCTCTGATACTGCTCGTTCAGCCCCTGTAGCTGGGCAAAAATCTGGGCCTGCAGCGCCTGGTTTTCCGCCTTGAGTGCAGTCACCTGCGGGTGATCCTCGCCATAGGTGGCCGACACTTCGTTGATGCGGCTCTGGATCGAGGCATAACGGATGCGCAGATCGGATATGGTCTTGTCGTCAACGCCCGAGCCGCTGAGCAGCGCAATGCTGGCGCCGGCAGCCGATGGCCCGGCGTCGATCGTGGCCTGCAGCTGCACGGCAAGCGCATTGACGCGGGCACTTTCGGCCTGCGCCGTCACCAGTTGGGCGGTTAGCGCCTGCAGCCGCTGGTTGCTGAGATTTTCGTCCTCGCTGGTCGAAAGGCCGCTTTGCTGGCGATATTCCTCGACGGCAAGCGTGGCCTGGCGCTGGTTGTCGCCCAGTTCGGTCAGCCGCTGCTGCAGCCAATCGGCGGCTTGCTTGGTGGCGTCGATATCGGCGTTGAGCTGGTCCTGCACGAAGACATTGGCATAGGCAGCAGCGATGCGCTGCGCCAGTTCTGGGCTCGATGCCTCGTACCCGACGCGGATTACCGCACTGCGGCCGACGCGCTCGACGAACATATTGGCGCGTAGGGCGCCGGCGGCTTCCTCGGGCGTGGCCTGCAAATCGTCCGGATCAGCTTCGGGCGAACCCAGGATCGGGCTCAGCAGGCCAAGCAGCATGCCCTTGACCCGTCCGCTGAAGGAGGGCGGCGGATTGAGGAATTCCCGATCCGTCATCAGGTTTTCCGCTTGCGCCACCGCAGTGGCAATCCGGCTCGAGCGCATCACCTCGATCTGGTTGAGCACTTCGGATTCAAGGTCCACGGCGCTGGTCTGGGGCGCGATGTCGCTGACCGAATCCTTCAAATTCTTGTCGAGCAGGATCTGGCTGGTCGCCACATAGCTTTTGGGCGCCAGCATCAGGTAGATCACGGCCAGCATCAGGCCCAGCCCGAGGCAGAGCAGCAGCACGCGCAACTGCCGGCGCAGGATCGAGAACAGGCGATCGACATCGAGCAGCCCGCGATCGGAGCTGTGAGGGTCGGACATGGCCGGCAACTGGCTCCGTTCAAGCATGTGACTGGCTTCCTTCCGTTGGCTGGCCATAGAGAACGGCCTGTTTGGCGCCAAAAATGCCGCCGATGACGCCGACATGCAGGGCGCCGCGCAGCAGGTTTTTCCTCCAGCGCGATGGCGAGAATAGGGTCAAAATGGTCATGACCCCGCAAAACGCCGCCTTGCCTGATGCAATCGCGGTAGCTTTGATATTGGCGACAACACCTTGGCTCAGATGTGTGCCATGGGTCTGCCCGGCCCGAAACCGACGCTGCACCAGCCAGCCCATGGCGGCGCGATTGGGCGGCACGATCTCGGTGACCAGCGCGTCGGGCGCAAAGGCGATACGGCCACCCATGCCCGAAAGGGCGTAAAAAAACTGGGTGTCTTCACCCCCCGATCGTCCAAGCGCCAGGTCGAAGCGCAACGATTTATAGGGCGCGACCCAGCGGATCAGCGCGTTGCAGGTATAACCAGTGCGGATCTGTCCATCGACATAGACGGGCAGTGTGGAGTGGAAATCCCCCTCGACCATCCATTGCGGTGCATCCGGGCCATAAATGGCCTCCACCGGCCCCAGCACGACATCGGCCTGTTCCGCTTCGGCTGTCGCCAACAGGGCCGTCAGCCAGTGTTCGGTGACCAGTTCGTCATCGTCGACAAAGGCGATGAAATCGGCGTCGGCCGCATCGAGGCACGCATTGCGGGCAATCGAGATATTGGAGGCGGGGCTATGCACATAATGGATCGGGAACGGGAAATCCGCCGCCAGCGCCGCGACCATCGTGCCGGCCGACGGCGTCGTGTCATTGTCCGAGACGATCACGCGAATGCGGGCGCCGTTGGTCGCAATCTTGGCGACCGAAGCCAGGGTCT
Organism: Hyphomicrobiales bacterium; assembly: GCA_900470445.1. Lineage (GTDB taxonomy): Bacteria > Pseudomonadota > Alphaproteobacteria > Rhizobiales > Devosiaceae > Devosia. Next base: position 118,455 of record UCAU01000028.1, read on the forward strand.
CGGCCAGATAGGGGCGGCGATAGGTGCAGATGCAGATGTCGACGCTGGTCATGCGCGCTTGGCTCCAAAACCTGAAGTGGCGGCCTGCGCCAGGTGCAGCCAGAAGCCCGAGGACCAGGCCAGGTGCATGATCATGGCGGCAAAGCCCACCAGCGGCGCGCCGCTCATGGGCAGGCCATATTCGGTGAAATGTTTGCGCGTGGCGACAAAGCCCATGGTCAGACAGAGCGCGCACCAGGCCAATAGCGGGATCAGCGCCACCCAATGCACGAAGCTCAGCGCCGCCAGCACTACGGCCGGCAGGATGGCCAGCGGCAGCATCTGGCGGATACGCGGAATGACGCGATGCTTGAGCACATTGCGTGCCCGCCCGCGGCCATAGCCGAAATATTGCTTGAACAGGCCCGAGGGGGTCGAGCGCGGATAATAGGTCATCTCGGTCGCGTCGGTCAGCCAGATGCGATAGCCGGCCTGCCGCAGGCGGTGGTCGAGCTCGGCATCCTCATTATGCCGGAAGGTCTCGTCATAGCCGCCGACCGCGCGATAGGCCGGAATGCTCATCAGGGCATGGTGGCCATGGTCAACAAAGGCGCCGCCCTTGCCGGTGCGATGGGCCGAACCGCCCGTGCCGACCAGCGAGTTCTGTGCCGTCGCCACGGCCCGCTGAAAGGTGTTCTGGCCCACCGTGGTCATCGGCACCACCACGCTATTGGCGCCGATGGTCTGTGCCTCCAGCACCAAGGCGCGGCAATAGTCCGCCGGATAATCGCCATGCGCATCGATGCGGATCACATAATCGAGCCCGTCGCCGAACTGGGCAACCGCCTGGTTCATCGCCGCGCTCTGGATGCGCTTGGGATTGTGCGCCAGTTGCACCGGCTCGCCCCGGGCAATGAAGCTCTCGACAATGGCCTGCGTGCCATCGGTGCTGCCACCGTCAATTACCACCACGGGCCAATCCATCGCCTTGGCTTCCACCAGCAATTGTTCGAGCAGGTGGGCGATGTGCTTGGCCTCATTGAGCGTGGGCACGGCGATCAGGCATTTGCCACTTGGCAAGCTCATGCGGCTTCCTGTTCTGGCTGCGAGCTGCCGCCAAGCTGTTGCAGCCGCTCAACCAATTGGCGGCAATCGGCGTCGTGAAACGAGAAATTGGCCGGGTCTTGCTCCAGCACGGCCGAAGCCAGCGCCTGCAGCCGGGTGGCATCGAGTTCGCCCAAGGCCGCGGCCAGTGTGCCCGCTTCGATATCGGGCACGGTGATGCCGATACCCAGCCGCTGGGTGAAAGCCGAGGTCTCGGTGCCGGCCAGCGTCACCGGGATGGCGCCGTGAAAGCTGCCCTCGTAAATACGGTTGGGCAGCAGCCATTGCGAATTCTTGCCGGCCTCGAAAAAGTCGATCGCCCAGGCCAGGTGCACATCCGAATAGATCGAGGCCAAATCGTCGGGATTGCGATATTCGCCGTCGAACCGCAGATAGGGCTCGGCCTCCACGAAGCCGTGAAAATCCTCGAATTCACTGAGCGCCGGACGGCCGCGGAGGATCACCTGCACCCGCCCGCTCATTGCCCGGGAGAAGGTCGCTAGCGCGTCCAGCGACCGGCGGCAGCGCAGCGCGCCGAACCAGCCGATCTTGATCACGCCGGTATCGGGCAATCCCAGCGCCGGGTTGCTGCCACGCTCGGGGCTGTGCGGCACCTTGTTTTCCACCAGCAGCGCGGGCAGGGGACCCAATCCGCCAAGATGGTTGGAAATGAAGGCGGGCGAGCTGGTCATCAGCAGGGATGCCGGCTGCGCCCAGCGCCGCTCTGCGCCCCGCATGGCCTGACCGATCAGGTCGGTGCGCAGCAATAGGCGATGGATATCGAGGCATTCATAGACAATGGGAATCGTACCGCCCCAATGCGCCTGCAGCCGTCCGGCCAGCGGCAGCATTTCGAGGTTGCGCGCGATGATGACATCCGGCGGCGGCAAATGCCCCAGCCGCCGCACGATCGACATGGCCGCTCCCACCACAGCCATGATGCGCTGGGCGAACCGCGCATCGAAGGTTTCACCCAATTGCACAGCGTGGGTGACCGGCAGATCGGGCATGGCGACGCCGGAACGGCGGAAGCCGGCAGCGGCGATTTCCGCTCCGCCTGTCTTCAGCATGCCAATACGGCGGCCGACCGCTGGGTCGGCCAGATTGGGAACCAGGTAAAGTACCCTTAGCAACGTTGCGTCTCCTGCCTGCCGGTCCGCCACGATCCAGGAATGGATCGCGATTCCGGCTCTCGCTGGCACTGGGATTCGCATTTGAGGCGGCCTAGGCCTCGTAGCGCTCCATGCACCAGGTCAGTTTTATCAACTTGCGCTCATTCAAGGCTGCTGCCCGCGACGGATCGCGAGCGGTCATCACTTCTGTGACTCGGTTTACGGCGAAGGGCACACTGCGCCCTCCGGGGCCACCCGAAGGCGGCGGTCGAAGCAGTGGCGCTAGTTAACGCGGGCGTGATGGAAGGGGTCAATACGAGTGGCCGGGGAACAGGTCTGCGACCAGCGCATGCGTCCGGCACCTTCGATGGCTGTCAATAAAATGAAATATTACAAGGATTTGCCGAGCAAAGCTGCAGCTTTGATTCCGAATGGGGCTTGTAGAAAACAAATCGGCCCGCGCCTTGACGGTGCGGGCCGTGCCACGAAAAAGCCTGGAAAGGGTCAGAGCCAGCCGGCCAGGATTCCAACGCCGCCAATAGCAAACGCGCCGCCCGCAACCTGTGCCGCGAGCTTGCCATGCCGGCCGATCAGGCGGGCAATGCCGAAAGCCGCCGCGATCCCAGCCAGATGGAGCAGGGCGGTCGAGACCGCGAAGCCCGCTGCATAGGCGATGCCACTCGAATCCGCTGGCATTTCCGCGCCATGGGCATGACCGTGGAACACGGCGAAAACGCCAACCAGCGCCATGGCTGCCGCCACCGGCATCGGCCGGCCCCAGGCCGCCGCTGCGCCGATGACGACGCTCGAAAGCGCAATGCCCAATTCAACGAAGGGTAGATCGATCTGCGCCGCACCCAGGATGAAGCCGACAATCATCATGCCGACAAAGGACAGCGGTACCAGCCATAGGGCGCGGCCGCCCAGCACATAGGCAAAGACGCCGACCGCCACCATTGCCAGAATATGGTCGAGCCCGCCGATCGGGTGCTCAAAACCATGGAAGAACCCGGCCGTATGGCCGACCCCGGTATGGGCAAAGGCGAGGCTGGGGCTGAGGACCAATATGGCCAGGGCAATGATAAGACGCATCGTCATCCTTCCGGGGACGCCGCCCCTTGAGTGATCGTTTCCGCCTGAGGCGCTTCCTGTAACTCGCAAGGGTATTTATTGCTGTACGGCGCCGTTTGTAAACGGATTCGCGCTACCACCGGGCCACCACAGAAGAGGCGAAACAATGCTGCTGATGATTTTCCTGGTGCTGGCCCTATTGGTCGTGGCGGTACAATTGCCCGGCAGCTACCTCACCAAGCAGGTGGGCGTCGCGGCGCAGATCGGGCCGCGCGACGATCTGCCCGAGCCAACACAGGAACTGGCCCGTTCCCGCCGCGCCCTGGCAAACTTGCAGGAAACGCTGCCGATTTTCCTGACACTGGCCGTGCTGTCCATCCTCTACAATGAGCAAGGCTGGGCCTCGCTGGTCGGCGCCGGGCTCTATTTCCTGGCGCGCGCGGCCCATCTGTATTGCTATCTGAAAGGCCTGTCGCCCTGGCGTTCCGTGTGTTTCCTGGCGGGCTTGCTCGGCTGCCTGATGATGGCTGTGCCACTGGTTCCACACATCTGGTCATGAACCTGCTTGAGGTACTTGCGCGAAGCGATCTTTGCCATTAGACACTGCCGCACGCCTACAGGGGTTTAGCTCAGTTGGTAGAGCATCGGTCTCCAAAACCGAGGGTCGTGGGTTCGAGTCCCCCAGCCCCTGCCAGGCGTAATCATTGATTTAGAACTATTTTTCGCCCGGTACCCTGCCAGCCGGGCGTTTTGCTCGTGGCCCCGTTTGACTCCGGGTCAATAATTTGCGATTTATGGTTCCCCTAAGCATGTTGCTTGGGGAAACTCCGCCCGGACGCATATGCGGATGGGCCTTAAATGGCAGAACGACACACATGGCCACTACTGGCACCGTAAAATTCTTCAACACCACCAAGGGCTTCGGCTTCATTTCGCCCGAAAATGGCGAAAAGGACGCTTTTGTCCACATCTCCGCTGTGCAGAAGTCGGGCCTGCAGGGCCTGTATGAGGGCGACAAGGTGACGTACGAGCTCGAGACCGGCCGCGATGGCAAGGTTTCGGCCACGAACCTGACGCTGCTCTAAGCGAATTCAAGGATCGCGCCCGCCAATGGCGGTCGCAACCGATCAGGAGCCACCGGCGCGTTCATCGCCCGGTGGTTTTTTGTTTTGGTGGGGTGGCGGCGTATGACGGGCGGCCGTGACTTAAGCCGCCCCCGTTCAGCTATTTACCCGTTCAGCGGGCGTGGAAGCACAAGGTCGTTGACCTTATAGATGTGGAATTCGCTGTCCGCGACGGCATCCAGCATCTTGAACTTCTCGACGAAAGCCGGGTCGGCGAAGAATTCGTCGACATTGTTCTCATCGCGGATCGCCTCGATGTTCACCACGGTTTTGCCGTCCGTGCTCTTGGACAAATTGCTCCACAAAAATCCCTCCTTTCGCTCCGCGACATAGTGCACGACGTCCTGGATGATCCTGAATGCTTCCTCCTGCTTGCCGGGATGAGCATGGATGACATTGACGACGAACACGGTGGGCTGGGGAGCGAAGGCAAATTCGGCCTTAGGGGCAGAGGTCATGAGATATCCAATCAAAGTCGCCGGCGGGATTTACCAGCGGATTGAGAGTTAGCCGGCGACAGCGGCGGAAAAAACAGGCTAGTGCTCCAGACATATCGGACATTTATGTCCGCAATGGAGACCGCCTCATGGATAGTATCGGGTCTTTGAATGCCTTCGTCGTGGCGGCCGAAGCGCGCAGTTTCGTGCGGGCGGGCGAGGCGCTGGGGGTGTCCTCGTCCGCCATTGGCAAGACGATCGCTCGCCTTGAGCAGCGTCTGGGCGTACGGCTGTTTCACCGCAACACCCGCAGCATTGCGATTACTGCCGAGGGCGCCATGTTTCTGGAGCGGTGCCGGCGTATTTTCGACGAACTGGAAGCTGCCGAGCAGGAACTGTCGCAAACCATGGCGGCGCCGCGCGGCAGGATTCGCGTGAGCCTGCCGCTGGCCGGCATGCTGTTCATGCCCACGATCACCAAATTCATGCAGATGTTCCCTGACATCACGATCGACCTCGATTTCACCGATCGGCTGGTCGATGTGGTTGAGGAGGGGTTCGACGCGGTGGTGCGCACGGGGGACGTCAGCGATAGCCGCCTGATGATGCGAACCCTGGGCAAGTTCTCGCATCGCGTCGTGGGGTCGAGAGACTATTTCAGCCGGTTCGGCGTGCCGGAAAAGCCGCAGGATCTTTCGGCGCATGTCTGCCTGCACCACAAATATCCCTCGTCGGGCAAGCTGGAGCGCTGGCCGCTGCGTCACGATGTTGCGGCAGGCAAGCTGGACCTGCCGATATCATCGATGGCCAGCACCCTGGAGCCCCTGATCAGCATTGCCGAATCCGGGCTCGGCATTGCCTGTCTGCCGCTCTTCACGGTGGTGCAACATATTGCCGATGGACGGCTGGTTTCGGTACTGGAAGATTATGTGGAGGATGCCGGTGAATTCCGCATTCTTTGGCCCTCAAGCCGCCATCTCTCCCCGAAGGTGCAAGCCTTCGTAAAATTCATGGCAGACAATCTGCTTTGAATGGCGGCCTCTTCGGCGGCGATACTAATTGTTCGGAAACGTCGGCCTGGGCTGAAACACCGGCGGCGTGAATTTGGGCAGGCTGTCCAGCCGCTGCTGCAATTGCATGTCGCGGAGCGTGTTCTGCATGCTCTTGAGCTGGATATCGTAATTCTGCTGCTGGCCGGTCTGGCGCGCCTCATCCTGCAGGCAGGCAATGCGCTGCTGGTTGGCGGCGATTGCGTCGGGCGTTGAGCCGGGCACGCGGCTGGGGCAGGCGGCCTGGGCCAGTCCCGTCGAAATAATGATAATGCCGGTCGCCAGGGCGATGGATTTGAACATGCCGTCCTCCTGTCCCTATAGATGGAGGTCGCAGCGCCTATTCACAAGTCACGCTTGAGACAAGTGCCTATTCGGCGGCCATGGGCAGCTTGTCGGTGTGGCGCGCCTTGAGCCGATTGAGCTGGTGGGCGGCATGAGCGAGCAGGGCGGTGCGCACTTCGGCTGAAGAAACCGACCCCACATCGGCGCGCACCTTGAGGTCCAGGTGATAGGTCGTGTTATTGCCCATGAAGCGCTCGTGAATGGTAACACGCACGACACCGGTTACCCGGCCGGCAATCGTCTTGTGCGGGCCGTAATAGCGGACCTCGCAGGCTTTGACCTCGAACAACGCATTACTATATGCCATGGTGCCAGCCTCCCGCTGCCACTTTTTGGTCGCAATTGGATCAAATGCCATTGCGAGCGGGTATGCAACAACAAACCACGATGTTTTACACTCGTCGTTAATGGCCACGGGTCGGGTGGTCCGCAAAGCCCTGGTCCAGATTCTTGCCCCGGCCTGTTGCAATCGTTGCCCATATTGAATAGATACCGGCATTCCAGCCGTGCGGGATTCCTGCGCGGCCTTTGGTTTTGCACCAAAACACCAGAGTAGATTCGCCTATGGCCCGACCGAACCCAATCCAGTTTCTGCAGCAAGTGCGGCAGGAAACATCCAAGGTTACCTGGCCTAGCCGGAACGAAGTCCTGATCTCGACGGTCATGGTTCTCGTACTGGTTACGGCGGCGAGCCTGTTCTTCCTGCTGGCCGACCAGGTTATTTCCTGGGGCGTGGGCCTGATGCTTTCGATCCGCTGAGCGGGTCACGGACACAAGACTAGGAGCGGCGACGCGGCATGGCCAAGCGCTGGTACATCGTTCAGGCTTACAGCAATTTCGAGCGCAAGGTGGCGGAAGACATTCGCCAGAAGGTTGCGCAGAAAAAGCTCGAGCATTTGTTTGAAGACGTGATCGTTCCGACCGAAAAGGTCGTCGAGATCCGTCGCGGCCGCAAGGTCGATGCCGAACGCAAGTTCTTCCCGGGCTATGTCTTGGTTAAGATGGATATGACCGACGAGGCGTTCCATCTGATCAAGAATACGCCCAAGGTTACCGGTTTCCTCGGTTCGGACAACAAGCCGATGCCGATTTCGGAAAAGGAAGCCATGTCCATCCTGCAGCAGGTGCAGGAAGGCGTGGAGCATCCCAAGCCCTCCGTCAGCTTCGAAGTGGGCGAGAATGTCCGCGTGTCGGACGGTCCCTTCGCCAGCTTCAATGGCGTGGTGGAAGAGGTCGACGAGGAACGCGCCCGCCTCAAGGTGGAGGTGTCGATTTTCGGGCGTCCCACCCCGGTGGAGCTCGAATATGGTCAGGTCGAGAAGGTCTGACGATTACAAAATTCTGGCGTAAGCCAGATACGCCCGGCTTCGGTCGGGTGAAATCTGTGGGAGAGGGCGGTGGCTGCCAAGCTGCCGGGAAAACCTCCTACCACAGCGTCAAACGGTCCGCATGACAGCGGGCGCAATTAGATAGGACGATTATGGCAAAGAAAATCGTTGGCTACGTAAAGCTGCAGGTGCCCGCGGGCTCCGCTACGCCTTCCCCGCCGATTGGCCCCGCACTGGGTCAGCGCGGTCTGAACATCATGGAATTCTGCAAGGCGTTCAATGCCGCCACGCAGGAAATGGAAAAGGGCTCGCCCATTCCAGTCGTGATCACCGCCTATGCCGACAAGAGCTTCACTTTCGAGATGAAGCAGCCGCCGGTGACCTACTTCATCAAGAAGGCCGTGAACCTGAAGTCGGGCTCCAAGCTCCCCGGCAAGGAATCGGCTGGCACCATCACGACGGCTCAGCTGCGTGATATCGCCGAAAAGAAGATGAAGGATCTCAACGCCGACAATATCGACGCTGCTGTGTCGATGATCGCCGGCTCTGCCCGTTCCATGGGCATTCAGGTCGAGGGCTGATAGATGGCACACGTCGGTAAGAAGATCACCAAGGCTCGTGAGGGCATCGACCGCAACAAGCTGTACAAGCTTGATGAAGCGGTGAAGATGGTCAAGGCTCGCGCCTCGGCCAAGTTCGACGAAACCATCGAAATCGCCATTAATCTCGGCGTCGATCCGCGTCACGCCGACCAGATGGTCCGTGGCGTGGTGAGCCTGCCCAACGGCACCGGCAAGACCGTGCGCGTTGCAGTGTTCGCCAAGGATGCCAAGGCAGACGAAGCCCGCAAGGCTGGTGCCGATATCGTTGGCGCCGAAGACCTGATGGAACAGATCCAGGCTGGCAAGATCGATTTCGATCGCTGCATTGCCACCCCGGACATGATGCCGCTGGTCGGTCGCCTGGGTAAGATCCTCGGGCCGCGCAACCTGATGCCAAACCCCAAGGTTGGCACGGTTACGCCCGACGTCGCTGGTGCCGTCAAGGCTGCCAAGGGCGGCGCTGTCGAGTATCGCGTCGAAAAGGCCGGTATCCTGCATGCTGGTATTGGCAAGGTGTCGTTCTCGGACGAAGCCCTGCTGCAGAACATCAAGGCGTTCACCGACGCCGTACAGAAGTCCAAGCCCGCTGGCGCCAAGGGCACCTATGTCAAGCGCGTTGCCGTGTCTTCGACCATGGGTCCCGGCGTTCACGTCGAGCCCGCTTCGGCGCTCTAAAGAATTTCGGGCGGCCGCAAGCCGCCCGGATTGCTTCCCGCAAGGGGAGCATAAGTCCTGTCCGAGACTGCCGGTGCTGAACGATCTGGTTCAGCTTAATGTCGCAAGACGCCAGCATAGATGGGGTGCAGACCCAAGTTTTCCTGTCTCAAAAGGGCAGGGTGATTGCGGTTTGAACCAGGCCAGTTGCCCTTTGGGCAGCACGGTTGACAGGCATGTAACCGTTGCTCCTCTCCTCCTTCGGGAGATCGGAGGGCAGCAATTGGCAATGGCCCGGCAGCACTTTTGTCGGGCTCAATGTGGAGACTAGCAGTGGAAAGAGCGGAAAAGCGTGAGCTTGTCGCATCGCTTCAGTCAGCCCTCTCGGGCGCTGGGTCGATCGTACTCGCGCAAAATGCCGGTCTGACCGTGGCCAATCTGGAAGTGCTTCGCCGTGAGGTGAAGGCTGCCGGTGGTCAGGTCAAGATCGCGAAAAACCGTCTTGCCAAGCTTGCTCTTAAAGAAACCGACAATGCGGACATGTCGGCCCTGTTTACCGGGCCGATCGTCATCGCTTATGCGGCCGATCCCATGACTGCGCCGAAGCTGGCGCAGAAATTTGCTGAAAAGAACGCGAAATACGTCGTTCTTGGTGGCGCCATGGGCAAGACCGCGCTTGACGCGAATAACGTCAAGGCGCTGGCGACCATGCCTTCGCTCAACGAACTGCGCGCTACGCTCGCCGGGATGCTCAAGCAGCCCGCGACCCGTATCGCTTCGGTCATCGTTGCGCCGGCTGGTGGCATCGCTCGTGTGTTGGCCGCTCACGCGGAAAAGAGCAACGAAGCAGCGTAACCCCATCGGTCCTTTCGGGGACCATCCTGGTTTAAACTGAACACCTGAAAAAGAGAGATTTATCAAATGGCTGATCTCGCCAAACTCGTAGACGACCTGTCTGCCCTGACCGTCCTGGAAGCTTCTGAGCTTTCCAAGCTGCTGGAAGAAAAGTGGGGCGTTTCCGCCGCCGCTCCGGTTGCTGCTGCTGCTGCCGCCGGTGCCCCGGCTGCTGCTGTTGAGGAAAAGACTGAATTTGACGTGATCCTTGCCTCGTTCGGCGAGAACAAGATCAACGTCATCAAGGAAGTCCGTGCGATCACCGGTCTGGGCCTGGGCGAAGCCAAGGCACTGGTCGAAGCTGCTCCCAAGGCAATCAAGGAAGGCGCTTCGAAGGCCGAAGCTGCCGACATCAAGACCAAGCTGGAAGCTGCCGGCGCCAAGGTCGAACTCAAGTAAGTTCGTCTCCACCCTTGAAATTTGCGAAATGGCGCGCTATGTGCCATTTCGCATCCTCGTTTTCACGAGACGATTCGCCGGACCGATTGGATGGGTCCCTGGCGCCAATTAGCGGAATATATGACGATTTCGATGTCTGAGGCACGCTGACGTCCACGAAACCTCATGGTTGTTGACCATGGGGTGTTTGGCGTTTCTGGCCCTCCTTCCCTTGGCTGGGGAAGGTCAACAGGCGTCGCTGAGCCCACTAACTGCCTAAAAGGCATATATCCCGAGACCCGACGGCTGATAGTCGGATTTTTGGATATCTGCCTCCGAGACAATCGCACTGCAGCGTTTTGTGGAAGAGCATCCCCCGCTTTTCCGTCTGGCGCGGCATATAAAAAGCGCACAAACAGGAGCTTTCATGGCTACCACGTTCAACGGCCGCCGCAAGGTTCGTAAATCCTTCGGTTCCATTCGCGAAGTCACGGAGATGCCCAACCTGATCGAGGTCCAGAAGGCCTCCTATGATCAGTTCCTCCTCGTGGACGAGCCCAAGGGCGGGCGTCCCGACGAAGGGCTTCAGTCCGTCTTCCGTTCGGTCTTCCCGATCACCGACTTTTCCAACACGGCCTCTCTCGAATTTGTGAAGTACGAATTCGAGCAGCCGAAATACGACATCGACGAGTGCCGTGCGCGCGACATCACGTTCGCTGCCCCGCTCAAGGTGACGTTGCGCCTGATCGTGTTTGAAGTGGACGAAGAAACCGGCGCCCGCTCCGTCAAGGATATCAAGGAACAGGACGTCTATATGGGCGACATGCCCTTCATGACGTCCAACGGCACGTTCATCGTCAACGGCACCGAGCGCGTCATCGTTTCGCAGATGCACCGTTCGCCTGGCGTGTTCTTCGACCACGACAAGGGCAAGACCCATTCGTCCGGCAAGCTGCTGTTTGCTGGTCGCATCATTCCGTACCGCGGCTCCTGGCTCGATATCGAGTTCGATGCCAAGGACGTAGTGTTTGCCCGTATCGATCGCCGCCGCAAGATTCCGGTCACCAGCCTGCTCAAGGCGCTTGGCATGGATACCGAGGAAATCCTCGAGACCTATTACAACAAGCTGACTTATGAGAAGACCGCAACCGGCTGGCAGAAGCCGTACGATGCGGAAAAGATGAAGAATGCCAAGCCGACCATGGACCTGATCGACGCCAAGACTGGCGACGTCGTCCATGAAGGCGGCAAGAAGCTGTCCGCTCGCCAGGCCAAGAAGCTGGCAGAGAACGGTTTGACGCACCTGCTGGCGGTCAATGAAGACCTCTATGGCATGTATGTCGCCGAAGACCTGATCAACATGAAGACCGGCGAGGTCTACATGGAGGCAGGTGACGAGATCGACGAAAAGAACCTGACCAAGCTGCTTGAGCTGGGTTTTGACGAGCTGCCGCTGCTCGACATCGATCACATCACCATCGGCGCCTATATTCGCAACACGCTGGCCGTGGACAAGAACGAGACGCGTGAAGACGCCCTGTTCGACATCTACCGCGTCATGCGTCCCGGTGAACCGCCGACCGTCGATACCGCCGAAGCCATGTTCCAGTCGCTGTTCTTTGACAGCGAGCGCTATGACCTGTCCGCCGTGGGCCGCGTCAAGATGAACATGCGCCTCGAGCTCGATGCGCCCGACACCATGCGCACGCTGCGCAAGGAAGACATCGTTGAAGTCGTCCGCACGCTGGTCGACCTGCGCGATGGCCGTGGCGAAATCGACGACATCGACAATCTCGGCAACCGCCGCGTTCGCTCCGTCGGCGAACTCATGGAAAACTCCTATCGCCTTGGCCTGCTCCGCATGGAACGCGCCATCAAGGAGCGCATGAGCTCGGTCGAAATCGACACGGTGATGCCGCAGGACCTGATCAACGCCAAGCCGGCTGCTGCCGCTGTGCGTGAATTCTTCGGCTCCTCGCAGCTGTCCCAGTTCATGGATCAGACCAATCCGCTCTCGGAAATCACCCACAAGCGTCGCCTGTCGGCGCTTGGGCCTGGTGGTCTCACCCGTGAGCGTGCGGGCTTTGAAGTCCGTGACGTGCATCCGACCCATTACGGCCGTATCTGCCCGATCGAGACGCCGGAAGGCCCGAATATCGGTCTGATCAACTCGCTGTCGACCTTCGCCCGCGTCAACAAGTACGGTTTCATCGAGACCCCGTACCGCAAGATCGTGGACGGCGTGCTGACCGAGGACGTCGTGTACCTCTCCGCCATGGAAGAGGCCAAGCACTACGTCGCCCAGGCCAACGTGCAGTTCAACAAGGACGGCACGCTGCAGGACGATCTGGTCGTGGCTCGCCACGCCGGTGACAACGGTCTGACGCCCAAGGAAAACGTCGATCTTATGGACGTTTCCCCCAAGCAGATGGTGTCCGTTGCCGCCTCGCTGATCCCGTTCCTGGAAAACGACGACGCCAACCGCGCTCTCATGGGCTCGAACATGCAGCGTCAGGCTGTGCCGCTGCTGCGGGCTCATGCTCCTTTCGTGGGCACGGGCATGGAAGCGATCGTGGCCCGTGACTCCGGCGCTGCTATCGTTGCCAAGCGCAAGGGTATCGTCGACCAGGTGGACGCCACCCGTATCGTTATTCGCGCAACCGAAGAAACCGATGCATCCAAGTCGGGCGTCGACATCTACAATCTGATGAAGTTCCAGCGGTCGAACCAGTCGACCTGCATCAATCAGCGTCCGCTGGTTGTGGTTGGCGATCACGTCAACCAGGGCGACATCATTGCCGATGGTCCCTCGACCGAGCTGGGCGATCTGGCTCTGGGGCGTAACGTGCTCGTCGCGTTCATGCCCTGGAACGGCTACAACTTCGAAGACTCCATCCTGCTCAGCGAGAAGATCGCTATGCAGGACGTCTTCACCTCGATCCATATCGAGGAATATGAAGTGATGGCCCGCGATACCAAGCTTGGTCCTGAGGAAATCACCCGCGACATTCCGAACGTTTCGGAAGAAGCGCTGAAGAACCTCGACGAAGCCGGTATCGTGCATATCGGTGCCGAAGTGGCGCCGGGCGATATCCTGGTCGGCAAGATCACCCCCAAGGGTGAATCGCCGATGACGCCGGAAGAAAAGCTTCTCCGCGCCATCTTCGGCGAGAAGGCTTCGGACGTTCGTGACACCTCCCTGCGCGTGCCGCCGGGCGATGCTGGTACTGTTGTTGAAGTGCGCGTGTTCAATCGCCACGGCATCGACAAGGACGAGCGCGCCATGGCTATCGAGCGCGAGGAAATCGAGCGTCTTGCCAAGGACCGTGACGACGAACAGTCGATCCTCGACCGTAACGTCTATGCTCGCCTCAAGGAAATGCTGTTCGGCAAGGCCGCTACGGCAGGTCCGAAGGGCTATGTCGTTGGCACCAAGCTCAATGACCAGATGTTCGAGGCTCAGCCCCGTTCGAAGTGGTGGCAGTTCGCGGTCGATGACGACAAGGTCATGACCGAGATGGAAGCTCTTCATGCTCAGTATGAAGAGAGCCGCAAGCTGCTCGAACAGCGCTTCATCGACAAGGTCGACAAGCTGCAGCGCGGTGATGAACTTCCGCCGGGCGTGATGAAGATGGTCAAGGTCTTCATCGCGACCAAGCGCAAGATCCAGCCGGGCGACAAGATGGCCGGCCGCCATGGTAACAAGGGCGTGGTTTCGCGCATCGTTCCCGTGGAAGACATGCCGTACCTCGAAGACGGTACGTCGGTTGATATCGTGCTGAACCCGCTGGGCGTGCCCTCGCGCATGAATGTGGGCCAGATTCTCGAGACGCACCTGGGCTGGGCTTGCGCCGGCATGGGCAAGAAGATCGACGAGATGGTTCGCGCCTATCAACGCAATGGCGATCTGAAGCCGCTGCGTCTTGAAGTGCAGGACCTGTTTGCCGGTGATGAATCCATCACCGACCTCGACGATGACGGTCTGGTGCGTCTGGGCGAACACCTCTCCAAGGGCGTGTCGATCGCGACCCCGGTGTTCGACGGCGCCAAGGAAGCCGATATCGTGGTGATGCTGGAAAAGGCAGGCCTCAAGGCCTCCGGCCAGTCCACCGTGTTCGACGGTCGGAGCGGCGAGCAGTTCGATCGGCAGGTGACGGTTGGGTATATTTATATGCTCAAGCTGGACCATCTGGTGGACAACAAGATCCACGCCCGTTCGATCGGTCCGTACTCGTTGGTCACCCAGCAGCCGCTGGGCGGCAAGGCCCAGTTCGGCGGTCAGCGCTTCGGCGAGATGGAAGTGTGGGCTCTCGAGGCCTATGGCGCGGCTTACACGCTCCAGGAAATGCTCACCATCAAGTCGGACGACGTTGCAGGTCGTACCAAGGTCTACGAAGCCATCGTGCGTGGCGACGATACTTTCGAGGCGGGTATCCCCGAAAGCTTCAACGTTCTGGTCAAGGAAATCCGGTCGCTCGGGCTCAATGTCGAGCTTGAAAACCGCGAGATCGAAGACCTCAACAGCGAAGCTGAAGCGGAGCTCGCACCTCCTCAGGAAGCGGCGGAATAATCCGGCACTTCCTACCCCCATTCACTTCCTGAGGGAGCAGGGCGGCAGCCCGCTCCCGAAGGAAAGAGGAGAGAATTGATGAACCATCATTCCCACGTCATGGACCCGTTCAATCCGGCCGTTCCGGTGCAGACCTTCGATCAGATGAAGATCTCCATTGCGAGCCCGGAAAAGATCCTGTCCTGGTCCTACGGCGAGATCAAGAAGCCGGAAACCATCAACTATCGTACGTTCAAGCCCGAACGCGATGGCCTGTTCTGCGCGCGCATCTTTGGCCCTGTGAAGGACTATGAATGCTTGTGCGGCAAGTACAAGCGCATGAAGTTCAAGGGCGTCATCTGCGAAAAGTGCGGTGTCGAAGTCACCCTGAGCCGCGTTCGCCGCGAGCGCATGGGCCATATCGAACTGGCTGCGCCGGTTGCTCACATCTGGTTCCTGAAGTCCCTGCCGTCGCGTATCGCGCTGTTGCTCGATATGACGCTGAAGGACATCGAGCGCATCCTGTACTTCGAGAACTACGTCGTTCTCGATGCCGGCCTGACCCCTTTCACCCAGCATGAATTGCTCACTGAAGAGCAGTTCCTCGACGCCCAGGACGAATATGGCGCTGACAGCTTCACCGCCAAGATCGGCGCCGAGGCTATCCGCGACATCCTGATCGCCCTCGATCTCGAAAAGATCGCGGCCGACCTGCGCGTGGAAATTGCTGAGTCCACCACGGAACTTAAGCCCAAGAAGCTCGCCAAGCGCCTTAAGATCGTCGAGCAGTTCATCGTTTCGGGCAATAAGCCCGAATGGATGATCATGACCGTCATTCCGGTCATTCCGCCCGAGCTGCGCCCGCTGGTGCCGCTGGATGGTGGCCGCTTTGCCACGTCCGATCTGAACGATCTCTATCGCCGCGTCATCAACCGCAACAACCGGTTGAAGCGCCTGATCGAGCTGCGTGCGCCTGACATCATCATCCGCAACGAAAAGCGCATGCTGCAGGAAGCTGTGGACGCGCTGTTCGACAACGGCCGCCGTGGCCGCACCATCACCGGTGCCAACAAGCGTCCGCTGAAGTCGCTGTCCGACATGCTCAAGGGCAAACAGGGCCGCTTCCGCCAGAACCTGCTCGGCAAGCGCGTCGACTATTCGGGCCGTTCGGTCATCACCGTGGGTCCGAACCTCAAGCTGCACCAGTGCGGCCTGCCCAAGAAGATGGCGCTCGAGCTGTTCAAGCCGTTCATCTATAGCCGCCTTGAAGCGAAGGGTTTCTCTTCGACCGTCAAGCAGGCCAAGAAGCTGGTCGAGAAGGAAAAGCCCGAGGTTTGGGATATCCTGGACGAAGTGATCCGTGAGCACCCGGTTCTGCTGAACCGCGCTCCGACCCTTCACCGTCTGGGCATCCAGGCGTTCGAGCCGATCCTGATCGAAGGCAAGGCAATCCGTCTGCACCCGCTCGTCTGCTCGGCTTTCAACGCCGACTTCGATGGTGACCAGATGGCCGTGCACGTTCCGCTGTCGCTCGAAGCGCAGCTGGAAGCGCGCGTCCTGATGATGTCGACCAACAACATTTTGCACCCTGCAAACGGCCAGCCGATCATCGTGCCGTCCCAGGATATCGTGCTGGGCCTCTACTATCTCTCTCTCATGAACGAGAAAGAGCCGGGCGAGGGCATGGTGTTTGGCTCCTATGCCGAACTCGAGCATGCGCTCGACAACAAGGTCGTCACGCTCCACACCAAGATCAAAGGCCGCGTTGTGTCCTTTGACGCGGATGGCAAGCAGACCACCGAGATCGTCGAGACGACCCCGGGCCGTATGCTGATCGGTCAGATTCTTCCCAAGCATCCTGCTGTGCCGTTCTCCACGGCCAACCAGCTGATGACCAAGAAGATGATCTCCAAGATGATCGACACGGTTTACCGTGGCTGCGGTCAGAAAGAGACCGTGATCTTCTGTGACCGCGTGATGCAGCTTGGCTTCAAGAACGCGTGTGACGCCGGCATCTCGTTCGGCAAGGACGACATGGTTATCCCGCCGTCCAAGTACACGATCGTGGAAGCCGCGCGTAAGCAGGTCGAAGAGTTCGAGCAGCAGTACAATGACGGCCTGATCACTCAGGGCGAAAAGTACAACAAGGTGGTCGACGCCTGGGCCAAGTGTGGTGACAAGGTTGCCGAAGAGATGATGAAGGGCATTGCTGCCGTTCAGATCGACAAGGAAACCGGTCGTCAAAAGCCGATCAACTCGGTTTACATGATGAGCCATTCGGGTGCCCGTGGTTCCCCGGCCCAGATGAAGCAGCTTGCTGGTATGCGCGGCCTGATGGCGCGTCCCGACGGCTCGATCATCGAGACCCCGATCACGGCTAACTTCAAGGAAGGCCTGAACGTTCTCGAGTACTTCAACTCGACCCACGGTGCCCGTAAGGGTCTGGCCGACACCGCGCTCAAGACTGCGAACTCGGGTTACCTGACCCGTCGTCTCGTGGACGTGGCGCAGGACGCCATCATCGTGGCCACCGATTGCGGCACCGAGCGTGGTCTGACCATGGAGCCCATCGTCGATGCCGGCCAGATCGTTGCGTCGATCGGCCAGCGCGTGCTGGGCCGTACGGCAGCTGACGACATCAACCATCCGCTGACCGGCGATCTGATCGCCGCCAAGGGGACGTTGCTGGAAGAAAAGCATGTCGACATCATCGAGGAAGCCCGGATCCAGTCGATCCGTATCCGCTCCCCGCTGACTTGCGATATGCGCCAGGGGACCTGCGCGGCCTGCTATGGTCGTGACCTTGCTCGCGGTACGCCCGTGAACATGGGTGAAGCTGTCGGCGTTATCGCCGCACAGTCGATCGGTGAACCCGGCACGCAGCTCACCATGCGCACGTTCCACATCGGTGGTACGGCTCAGGTGGTCGACAGCTCGTTCCTGGAATCGGGTGCTGAAGGCAAGATCGCCATCCGTAACCCCAACGTTGCCAAGGTCGAGGGCGGCAAGCTTGTCGTCATGGCCCGTAACGTGTCGCTCGCCATTCTCGATGCCGACGGCAAGGAACGCACCACCCACAAGGTGACCTATGGTTCCAAGCTGCTGGTCAAGGAAGGCGACATGGTTCGCCGTGGCCAGCGTCTTGCCGAATGGGACCCCTACACCCGTCCGATCCTCGCTGAAGTCGAGGGTGAGGTCGTGTTCGAGGATCTCGTTGACGGTGCATCGGTTGCGGAAAACACCGACGAGGCAACGGGCTTCACCAAGCGCGTTGTCATCGATTGGCGCACCAATCAGCGCGGTGACGGCCTCAAGCCGGCCCTCGCGATTGCTCGCGGCGGTGTGGTTGCCAAGGTGGATCGTGGCGGCGACGCCCGTTACCTGCTCTCGGTCGATGCCGTTATCAACGTGGAGCCCGGCGAGAAGGTCGCGCCCGGCGACGTGCTGGCCCGTATTCCGCTGGAATCGGCCAAGACCAAGGACATCACGGGCGGTCTGCCGCGCGTGGCTGAATTGTTCGAAGCACGCCGTCCCAAGGATCACGCCATCATCGCCGAGATCGATGGTACGATCCGTTTCGGTCGCGACTACAAGAACAAGCGTCGCGTCATCATCGAGCCGAACGAAGAAGGTGCAGATCCGGTTGAATACCTGATCCCGAAGGGCAAGCCCTTCCATCTTCAGGAAGGCGACCCGATCGAAAAGGGCGAGTACATCCTCGACGGCAACCCGGCGCCGCACGACATTCTGGCCATCAAGGGCGTGGAAGAGCTTGCTCGTTACCTCGTCAATGAAATCCAGGAGGTCTACCGTCTGCAGGGCGTGTTGATCAACGACAAGCACATCGAGGTGATCGTTCGCCAGATGCTGCAGAAGGTCGAGATCGTGGACCCGGGTGAGTCTGGCCTGCTCAAGGACGAGCAGCTCGACAAGCTGGACTTTGACGAGCTCAACGATGCTCTGGTCGCTGAAGGCAAGAAGCCTGCGACGGCCAATCCGGTGCTGCTGGGCATCACCAAGGCATCGCTGCAGACCCGTTCGTTCATCTCGGCTGCTTCGTTCCAGGAAACCACCCGCGTCCTCACGGAAGCGGCGGTGTCCGGCAAGGCCGACCTGCTCGAAGGTCTCAAGGAGAACGTCATCGTCGGCCGCCTGATCCCGGCTGGTACCGGTGCTGGCATCTCGTCGGCCAAGTTGATCGCCACCAAGCGCGACGACCTGATCCTCGACGAGCGCCGCCGCCAGGCCAACACCCAGGCGATCCCGGCTCCGACCGCCGCCGAGTAGGCGACGCAACACATACGAATTTGAGGGAAGGGGGCCGCAAGGCTCCCTTTTCTTTTGGGCCTGTGCATTGTCAACGAACTGCCATTTGCCCGTAGCCGGACCGACACGTAGCCGCGCTAGCAGCGGATCACTTCCTTTTCCGGAGATGATCCATGTCCAAGAAGACGCTGCTTGCCGCGCTGGCCGTCGCGATGCTTTCAACTTCTGCCTTCGCCCAGACCCAATTCGACGCGACCCTCAAGGCCCATGCCGAACTGCCGGCGCAGACTTTCGTGCCGGCTCCGGCCGACGCGCCCTATAGCCTCAACATGTCGGGCCGCTTCACCTCCGGCACCCGGGTCGAGACCCCCTATGGCTGGGCCAATCCGGCCTCCGGCATTGCCATGCCGTTTCCCGGCCAGCCGCTGCAAGGCATGTCGGGCGTCCGCTCGCTGGGCGATGATCGCTTCCTGCTGCTGACCGACAATGGCTTCGGCAACAAGGCCAATTCGTCCGACGCCATGCTGATGTTCAACATCCTGAAGATGGACTGGAAAAGCGGCAAAGTCGGCATCGAGCGCACGGTGTTCCTCAAGGATCCCAACCGCGTCGTACCTTTCCCCATCGTCACCGAGCATAGCGATAGCCGCTATCTGACCGGCGCCGATTTCGACCCGGAATCCATCCAGCCGGTCGGCGAGCATTATTGGATCGGCGACGAGTTCGGCCCCTGGCTGATCGAAGTCGATGCGAACGGCGTCGTGTTGCAGGTCATCGCCACCAATCCGGGCGGCATTGATTACAAGTCGCCCGACAACCAGTTCGTCTCGACCCCGGCCGCAGGCGCCGTTCCGGCCGGCGTGAACACCGGCCGTTCGGGCGGTTATGAAGGCATGGCCCAGTCGATCGAGGGCAAGACGCTTTATCCGCTGCTCGAAAAGCCGTTCTACGACGAGGAGACCAAGGCCCTCGAACTCATCGATGGCAAGCCGGTCCTGCGCATGCTGGAATTCGACGTCGCCAGCGCCAACTGGAATGACAAGGTCCGCTATTACCCGCTCGAAGACGCCACCCACGCGATCGGCGATTTCAACATCATCGATGGCACCCGCGGGCTGATCATCGAGCGCGACAATGGAGAAGGCGACGATGGCCGCGAAAAGGCCGCTGCCTTCAAGCGCATCTATCTCGTCGATCTGACCAAGACCGATGCCAATGGCGTGCTGGAAAAGCTGGCCTATATCGACCTGATGGCGATCAAGGACCCCGATGGCATTGCCCCACGCGGCACCAAGGATGGCGTATTCACCTTCCCCTTCGTCACCATCGAAGACGTCGATCTGGTTGACCCGACCACGATCATCGTCGCCAATGACAACAATTACCCCGGCTCGACCGGCCGCGAAGCCGGCCGTGCCGACGACAACGAATATGTCCTGCTCGACGTCGCCGACTTCCTCAAAGCCGAGTAAGCGCGCGCCAAAAATGCAAAAGGGGCCGAAAGGCCCCTTTTCGTTGGTCGCTATGCCGGAGAGGTCAGCTCTTGTAGCCGACGTGATCGGCAAATTGCTCGACCACCATCTTCCACAGTGAGAACTGGGAATCGAGATATTTGGCGCTGACCCCCTGGACCAGGTCGAGATCCATTTCGACGCAGGCGTCCTTGTCCTGGTCGAGATAGGCGCGGCTGAAGCGCTTGTTGAAGTTCCAGTCGTTGATCTGTTCCAGGCTCGGCTTGATATCGAGGAAACCGAGATAGAAGTTGAGGTCTTCGCAATTCTTGTTGTTGGTGCAATTGCGGAAATAGACCTGATAGGCGACCCCGTTGATCTCGCCGGTGATCTGCGGATCGCCATTGGACTGTTTGGTCATCGAGGCGTCGCCATAGTTCTTGGCGATGCTGAGGATTTCGTCGGTATTGGCGCCCGTCACCGCCTGGGCCTGTGCCGACACGGTCAGCGCCAGGCCGAGGGCCGTGCCGGCGATCATCGAGGTAAATTTCATGGCAGTCTCCCTTGTCCGGCTCTCTGCTTGGCCGGCGATTCAATGGGATCGATATCGATCGGGCTGGATGCTACACGTTTCGCGATGACCCGAAAATGACCGTTTGGTAAAATGCTGGCATGGGGGCAGGGCAGGGATGGATTTTCGCCGGCCCAGTCACGGACGCCAAACCATTGCAAGCCTGCGCATAGCTCCACCACGGATTTTTCATGAAAGAATCCTTGACGGGGCGAGTCATCGGCTCTAAACAGCGCCTACCTTAGCGGTCGGTCGTGAATGTCACACCGGGTCCCTGCCATCTAGCGCGGGAATCCAGGACACTCAAACACACTGTCGGGTAGTTAGACGAAGCAAATCCTTGTGCGCATGACTGCGGCCGGTTTCGGTCTGTGGTCCGCTGCAATAAAGGCGCCGCCGTATCCCCTGATTGGGGTCGGATGAGCGCCGTTTTGGTTTGCTTGTCTAGACCGAAAACTATTTTGGACGATGGAAAGAGCGCAATGCCCACCATTAATCAGCTGATCCGCAAACCACGCGCCAGCAAGCCAAAGCGGAACAAGGTTCCGGCCATGGAAGCAAACCCGCAGAAGCGCGGCGTTTGTTCTCGTGTGTATACGACGACCCCGAAGAAGCCGAACTCGGCTCTGCGCAAGGTTGCCAAGGTTCGCCTGACCAATCAGCGCGAAGTGATCTCGTATATTCCGGGTGAAGGCCACAACCTGCAGGAGCACTCCGTGGTCCTGATCCGTGGCGGCCGCGTTCGCGACCTTCCCGGCGTTCGTTATCACGTGCTCCGCGGCGTTCTCGACACGCAGAGCGTCAAGGACCGCAAGCAACGCCGTTCGAAGTACGGCGCGAAGCGTCCGAAGTAAGGAGATCGAGATATGTCC
Organism: Hyphomicrobiales bacterium; assembly: GCA_900470445.1. GTDB lineage: Bacteria > Pseudomonadota > Alphaproteobacteria > Rhizobiales > Devosiaceae > Devosia. The sequence goes on from UCAU01000028.1 coordinate 140,241, forward strand.
CGTCGTCACCGCGCAGAAAAACGCGACGTTATCCCGGACGCCAAGTTTGGCGATCTGGTCCTTACCAAGTTCATGAACTCGCTCATGAAGGACGGCAAGAAGTCGGCTGCCGAAAGCATCGTTTACGGTGCCTTCGATATCGTCGAAGCCAAGTCCAAGCAGGACCCCATCACGGTGTTCCACACCGCGCTCGACAACATCCGCCCGGCGGTTGAAGTTCGTTCGCGTCGTGTTGGCGGCGCCACCTATCAGGTCCCGGTTGAAGTTCGCACCGATCGTCAGCAGGCCCTGGCCATTCGCTGGCTGATCGAATCCGCCCGCAAGCGCGGTGAGAACACCATGCGTGAACGCCTGTCGGGCGAGCTCATGGATGCTCTCAATGGTCGCGGCCAGGCCGTCAAGAAGCGCGAAGATACGCACCGTATGGCTGACGCCAACCGTGCCTTCTCGCACTACCGCTGGTAGTAGGAGAGCTTTATGGCACGCGAATATCCGATCAATCTGTATCGTAACTTCGGCATCATGGCTCACATTGATGCTGGCAAGACGACCACGACTGAACGCATCCTCTACTATACCGGCAAGTCCCATAAGATCGGCGAAGTCCATGACGGCGCCGCGACCATGGACTGGATGGAGCAGGAGCAGGAACGCGGTATCACCATCACGTCTGCTGCCACCACGACCTTCTGGAAGGATCGTAATGGCACGATGCACCGCTTCAACATCATCGACACCCCCGGCCACGTGGACTTCACCATCGAAGTCGAACGTTCGCTGCGCGTGCTCGACGGTGCGGTAGCGCTGCTCGACGCCAATGCCGGTGTTGAGCCCCAGACCGAGACCGTCTGGCGCCAGGCCGACAAGTATGACGTTCCGCGCATGATCTTCGTCAACAAGATGGACAAGATCGGCGCCGATTTCTACCGCTGCGTGGAAATGATCGGCTCGCGCCTCGGCGCCAAGGCCGTTCCCGTCCAGCTGCCGATCGGCGCTGAGAACGAGTTCAAGGGCGTTGTCGATCTGATCGAGATGAACGCTCTGGTCTGGCGCAACGAAGAGCTGGGCGCGCAGTGGGACGTGGTTGAGATCCCTGAAGATCTCAAGGAACGTGCTGCTGAATACCGCGAAAAGATGATCGAAGCCGCCGTCGAAATCGACGACGATGCGATGGAAGCCTATTTGAACGGCGATCTGCCGAACAATGACACCATCCGCCGTCTGCTGCGCCGTGGCACGATCGACACCAAGTTCTTCCTGGTGTTCGCTGGCTCGGCCTTCAAGAACAAGGGCGTTCAGCCCCTGCTTGATGGCGTTATCGACTTCCTGCCGTCGCCTGCCGACGTTCCGGCCATCCAGGGCATCGATGCCCGTACGGAACAGCCGATCGAGCGTCATGCCGACGACAGCGAGCCGCTGGCCATGCTGGCATTCAAGATCGCCAACGACCCGCATATGGGTACGCTGACTTTCTGCCGCATCTACTCGGGCAAGCTCGAGCAGGGCATGATGCTTGAGAATACCGTCAAGGAAAAGCGCGAGCGCGTTGGTCGCCTGTTCCAGATGCATGCGAATAGCCGCGAGCAGATCACGGAAGCCTATGCAGGCGACATCGTGGCTATCGTTGGCCTCAAGGACACCACGACCGGTGATACGCTCTGCCCGCAGAACGCACAGGTCATCCTTGAACGCATGATCTTCCCCGAGCCGGTTATCGACATCTCGGTGGAACCCAAGTCCAAGGCCGACCAGGAAAAGATGGGCCTCGCGCTCAATCGTCTGGCTGCCGAAGATCCGACGTTCCGCGTCAAGACCGACGAAGAATCCGGCCAGACCATCATTTCGGGCATGGGCGAACTTCACCTCGACATCCTCGTCGACCGTATGCGTCGCGAGTTCAAGGTCGAGGCCAATATCGGTCAGCCGCAGGTGGCTTATCGCGAAACCATCACCAAGTCGGCTTCCGTGGACTATACCCACAAGAAGCAGTCGGGTGGTTCGGGCCAGTTCGCTCGCGTCAAGCTCACTGTTGAGCCCAGCGAAGTCGGCAAGGGTCTGGAATTCGTGAACGCCGTCGTCGGCGGTTCGGTGCCTAAGGAATATATCCCGGGCGTCGAAAAGGGCGTGAAGTCGGTGATGTCGGCCGGTCCGCTGATCGGGTTCCCGATCGTTGACGTCAAGGTGACGCTGACTGAAGGCGCCTACCACGACGTTGACTCCTCGGTGCTGGCATTCGAAATCGCCGGCCGTGCAGGTTTCAACGAAGGCCTTCGCAAGGCGGCTCCCAAGATCCTGGAGCCGATCATGAAGGTTGAAGTTGTGACGCCGGAAGACTACATGGGCGACGTCATCGGTGACCTGAATTCTCGACGCGGTCAGATCCACGGCACTGAAAGCCGCGGCATCCTCCAGGTTGTGAATGCCTATGTCCCGCTCGCGAACATGTTCGGGTATGTGAACTCGCTGCGCTCCATGAGCCAGGGTCGTGCGCAGTACTCGATGACGTTCGACCATTACGAGCAGGTTCCGCAGGCAGTCGCCGACGAAGTCCAGGCCAAGTACGCCTAAATAATAAACTGAAACTCAAGGTTGGCCGAGCGGCTAACGAATACGGAGAGAAGCGATGGGCAAGGAAAAGTTTTCCCGCAATAAGCCTCACTGCAACATCGGCACCATCGGTCACGTTGACCATGGCAAGACCTCGCTGACTGCAGCGATCACCAAGGTGCTGGCTGAGACCGGTGGCGCGACCTTCAAGGCGTACGACCAAATCGACGCGGCCCCCGAAGAGAAGGCCCGCGGCATCACCATCAACACGGCTCACGTCGAGTACGAGACGACCAATCGTCACTACGCTCACGTGGACTGCCCTGGCCACGCCGACTATGTGAAGAACATGATCACCGGCGCTGCCCAGATGGACGGCGCGATCCTGGTCGTGTCGGCTGCTGACGGCCCGATGCCCCAGACCCGTGAGCACATCCTGCTCGCTCGTCAGGTTGGCGTGCCGGCTCTGGTCGTGTTCCTGAACAAGTGCGACATGGTCGACGATCCGGAACTGCTCGAGCTCGTTGAGCTGGAAGTCCGCGAGCTGCTGTCGTCCTACGAATTCCCGGGCGACGATATCCCGATCATCAAGGGCTCGGCTCTCGCCGCTCTCGAAGATTCGGACAAGAAGCTCGGCCACGACGCCGTTCTCGAGCTGATGGCTGCCGTTGACTCGTACATCCCGCAGCCGGAACGTCCGGTTGACCAGCCCTTCCTGCTCCCGATCGAAGACGTGTTCTCGATCTCGGGTCGCGGTACGGTTGTGACCGGTCGTGTCGAGCGCGGTATCGTCAAGGTTGGCGAAGAAGTCGAAATCGTCGGCATCAAGGCAACCCAGAAGACCACCGTTACCGGTGTCGAAATGTTCCGCAAGCTGCTCGACTCGGGCCAGGCTGGCGACAACATCGGCGCACTGATCCGCGGTATCGATCGCACTCAGGTTGAGCGCGGCCAGGTTCTCTGCAAGCCCGGTTCTGTGACCCCGCACACCGACTTCGTTGCTGAGGCCTATATCCTCACCAAGGAAGAAGGCGGTCGTCACACCCCGTTCTTCGGCAACTACCGTCCCCAGTTCTACTTCCGTACGACTGACGTGACGGGCATCGTGACCCTGCCTGAAGGCACGGAAATGGTGATGCCGGGCGACAACATCAACATGAACGTTCAGCTCATCGTTCCGATCGCCATGGAAGAGAAGCTCCGCTTCGCTATCCGTGAAGGTGGCCGCACTGTCGGCGCCGGCGTCGTCGCGAAGATCCTGAAGTAAGCCCATAAAGATATTCGCGGCGCGCGGATGAACGCGCGCCGCGATCCATTTTCGTCAGGATTTACAAGATGAACGGTCAGAATATTCGCATCCGCCTTAAGGCGTTTGACCATCGCGTTCTCGACGCTTCCACGCGCGAGATCGTGTCGACGGCCAAGCGTACGGGCGCGCAGGTTCGCGGGCCGATCCCGCTGCCGACGCGAATCGACAAATTTACCGTGAACCGCTCGCCGCATATCGATAAGAAGGCACGCGAGCAGTTCGAGATTCGGACCCACAAGCGTCTTCTGGACATCGTGGACCCGACTCCCCAGACGGTCGATGCTTTGATGAAGCTCGATCTCGCCGCCGGCGTCGACGTCGAAATCAAGCTCTAAAACTAAGAGTTTCCGCGCTCACCAAATAAAGGGTCCTCTGAAGCCATGACCCGGTGCAGCGCCAAGAGAGAAGGTAATAACCGATGCGTTCTGGATTGATCGCACAGAAGCTGGGCATGACCCGCATTTTCGCAGAGGACGGCTCGCACGTTCCTGTGACCGTGCTGAGCTTGCAGAACTGCCAGGTGGTAGGCCAGCGGACCGCTGATAAAGACGGCTATGTCGCGCTGCAGCTCGGCGCTGGACAGGCCAAGGCCAAGAACACGACCAAGGCAGAGCGCGGCCAGTTCGCCGTCGCCAAGGTCGAGCCCAAGCGCCATGTCGCTGAATTCCGCGTGGACGAAGCCAACCTCATCGAGGTCGGTGCAACGCTCCAGGCTGACCATTTCGTCGAAGGCCAGCTGGTGGACGTCACCGGTACTTCGATTGGTAAGGGTTTTGCCGGCGGTATGAAGCGCTGGAACTTCGGCGGCCTGCGTGCAACGCACGGCGTGTCGGTGTCGCACCGCTCGATCGGTTCTACCGGTGGTCGTCAGGACCCCGGTCGTACCTTCAAGAACAAGAAGATGCCGGGCCATATGGGCGATCGTCGCATCACCACGCAGAACGTGAAGGTCGTCAAGACCGACATCGAGCGTGGCCTGATCATGATCCAGGGTTCGGTTCCCGGCGCCAAGGGCGCCTGGATCATGGTCAAGGACGCTGTCAAGAAGCCTGCTCCCAAGGACGCCCAGTTCCCGGGTTCGTTCAAGGCCGCTGCAGACGTTGCAGGGGAAGCGAAATAATGGAACTCCAGGTTACAAGTCTCGACGGCAAGTCCGTCGGCAAGATCGAGCTGGCTGATGACGTGTTTGGTTTGGAAGTCCGCCAGGACATCCTGCACCGCATGGTTCGTTACCAGCAGCTGAAGGCAATGTCCGGCACGCACGACGTCAAGAATCGTTCGGAAGGCGTTCGCACCGGCAAGAAGTTCAAGAAGCAAAAGGGCGGCGGCGCTCGTCACGGCGATCGCAAGGCTCCCCAGTTCCGTGGTGGTGGCCGTGCATTCGGTCCGACCCCGCGCAGCCATGCGATTGATCTTCCCAAGAAGGTTCGCGCTCTGGCTCTCAAGCACGCTCTGTCGGCCAAGGCCGCAGCCGGCGAGCTGATCGTGCTGGACAGCGTCACGACTTCGGCTCCGAAGACCGCGACCCTGCGCACCACCTTCGGCAAGCTCGAATGGCTGAACGCGCTGATCATCGACGGTGCTGCTGTCGACCAGAACTTCGCTCTGGCCGCTCGCAACATCCCGCATATCGACGTGCTGCCGGTGCAGGGGATCAACGTTGTTTCGATCCTCAAGCGCAACAAGCTCGTCCTGACCAAGGCAGCGCTCGAAGCGCTGGAAGCGAGGTTCGCATGAACAAGCTCAGCGCTTATGACATCGTCCGTAACCCCGTCGTGACCGAAAAGTCGACGATGGCTTCGGAACATAACCAGGTCGTTTTCGACGTGGCGATCGATGCCAACAAGACCGAGATCAAGGCTGCCGTCGAGCAGCTCTTCTCGGTCAAGGTCAAGGCCGTGAACACGCTGGTCCGCAAGGGCAAGGTGAAGCGGTTCCGTGGTCACATCGGTACGCGCAACGACGTCAAGAAGGCCGTTGTTACCCTCGTCGACGGCCAGTCGATCGATATTTCGACCGGCCTCTAAGGGACAGAGACAAAAATGGCTCTTAAAACTTACAATCCCACCTCCGAAGGCCGTCGCCAGCTCGTGACGACTGACCGTTCGGAACTCTGGAAGGGTGCTCCGGTCAAGACTCTGACCGAAGGTCTCTCCAAGTCCGGTGGCCGCAATAATCGTGGTCGCATCACTGCCTTCCATCGTGGTGGCGGTCATAAGCGCACCTATCGCCTGATCGATTTCAAGCGCGTCAAGTTTGACGCGGTTGGCACCGTCGAGCGCCTGGAATATGACCCCAACCGTACGGCCTGGATCGCTCTGATCAAGTACGAAGACGGTGAACTGGCTTACATCGTTGCGCCGCAGCGTTTGTCGGCTGGTGACAAGGTCATCTCGTCGATGAATACCGTCGACGTGAAGCCGGGCAATGCCATGCCGCTCGAGCGCATGCCGGTCGGTACGATCGTGCACAATATCGAGCTGAAGCCCCGCAAGGGTGGCCAGGTTGCCCGTTCGGCTGGTGCTTATGCCCAGTATGTCGGCCGTGACTCCGGTTGGGCGATCCTTCGCCTGAACTCGGGCGAGCAGCGTCGTGTGCATGGCACTTGCCTTGCAACCGTTGGTGCCGTTTCGAACCAGGATCACTCCAACACCTCGCTCGGCAAGGCCGGTCGTAGCCGTTGGCTGGGTCGCAAGCCCGTCACCCGCGGCGTGGCCATGAACCCGATCGATCACCCCCACGGTGGTGGTGAAGGTCGTACGTCTGGTGGCCGTCACCCGGTTACCCCTTGGGGTAAGCCGACCAAGGGCAAGAAGACCCGCAGCAATAAGGCAACGGACAAGTTCATCGTTCGCAGCCGTCACGTGAAGAAGGGCAGGTAAGCCATGACCCGTTCAATCTGGAAGGGGCCGTTTGTCGACGGCTACATGCTCAAGAAGGCCGAGAAGGCCCTCTCGTCTGGCCGCAACGATGTGGTCAAGATCTGGAGCCGCCGTTCGACCATCCTGCCGCAGTTCGTGGGTATCACCTTCGGCGTCCACAATGGCCACAAGCACGTCCCGGTAAGCGTTACCGAAGACATGATCGGTCACAAGTTCGGCGAATTCGCACCGACCCGTACCTATTACGGTCATGCGGCCGACAAGAAGGCCAAGAGGAAGTAATATGAGCAAGCCGAAAACTGAGCGCGCTCTCAAGGACAACGAGGCTAAGGCTGTGCTGCGCATGCTGCGCATCAGCCCTCAGAAGCTGAACCTCGTCGCGCAGTTGATCCGTGGCAAGAAGGTCGAGAAGGCTCTGGCCGACCTCGAGTTCAGCCACAAGCGGATCTCCGGCCAGGTCAAGAAGGTGCTGGAAAGCGCCATCGCGAACGCCGAAAACAACCATGGCCTCGATACCGATGCCCTGGTTGTCGCTGAAGCCTTTGTCGGCAACTCGCTGGTCATGAAGCGGTTCACCGCTCGTGGTCGTGGCAAGTCGTCGCGCATCGAAAAGCCGTTCTCGCATCTGACGATCGTCGTGCGGCAAGTTGAGGAGGCCGCATAATGGGCCAGAAGATCAATCCAATCGGCTTCCGCCTCGGCATCAACCGTACGTGGGACAGCCGCTGGTACGCCAATAAGGGCGAATACGGCACGCTGCTGCAGGAAGACCTGAAGATCCGTACGGCTCTTCTGGAAGACCTCAAGGCCGCTGCGGTGTCCAAGATCGTCATCGAGCGTCCGCACCGCAAGTGCCGCGTGTCGATCCACACTGCCCGTCCGGGCATCGTGATCGGCAAGAAGGGCGCTGACATCGACAAGATCCGCGCCAAGGTGAAGAAGTTCACCGACAGCGAAGTGCACATCAACATCGTTGAAGTGCGCAAGCCGGAAACCGACGCGACGCTGGTTGCCCAGGGCATTGCCCAGCAGCTGGAACGCCGCGTGGCCTTCCGTCGCGCCATGAAGCGTGCTGTGCAGACCGCAATCCGTATGGGCGCCGGTGGTATCCGCGTCAATGTTGGTGGTCGTCTCGGCGGTGCCGATATCGCTCGTACCGAATGGTACCGCGAAGGCCGCGTCCCGCTGCATACCCTGCGTGCTGATATCGACTACGGCACTGCCGAAGCCGAAACCACGTATGGCATCATCGGTATCAAGGTCTGGATCTTCAAGGGCGAAGTCCTTGAGCATGATCCGACTGCGCACGAACGTCGCGCAACCGAAGGTGCCGATCAGGGCGGTCAGCGCGCTGAACGTGAACCGCGCCGTGAGCGCGGCGACCGTGACCGCGAACGCGCATAAGAAGGTTAGTTCATTATGCTGCAACCTAAGAAGACCAAGTTCCGCAAGGCCCATAAGGGCCGTATCCATGGCGTTGCCAAGGGCGGTACCGATCTGGCATTCGGCCAGTATGCCCTCAAGGCAACCGAACCCGAGCGCGTCACTGCTCGCCAGATCGAAGCGGCTCGCCGCGCGATCACTCGCGAGATGAAGCGCCAGGGCCGGGTATGGATCCGTATCTTCCCGGACGTGCCGGTTTCCAAGAAGCCGACCGAAGTGCGTATGGGTAAGGGCAAGGGTTCTGTTGAATTCTGGGCCGCCCGCGTCAAGCCGGGCCGTATCGTATTCGAGATCGACGGCGTCCCCGAGGACGTTGCCAAGGAAGCCCTGCGCCTCGGCGCAATGAAGCTCCCGATCATGACGCGGGTTGTTACCCGCATTGCCGACTAAGGAACACGAGCATGAAAGCCAGTGATGTGCGGGCTAAGACCGCAGACGAACTGAAAGATCAGCTCGTCGACCTGAAGAAAGAACAGTTCAACCTGCGTTTCCAGCGTGCTACCCAGCAGCTGGAAAAGCCGACCGAGGTCAAAAGGGTCCGCCGCGATATCGCGCGGATCAAGACGATCCTTGGCGAAAAGAACGCAGCGAAGTAAGGAGCCGCGACCATGCCAAAGCGCGTTTTGCAGGGGACTGTTGTCTCCGACGCCAATGAAAAGACGGTCGTGGTGCGCGTTGAGCGCCGTTTCACGCATCCGGTGATGAAGAAGACCGTGCGCCGGTCCAAGAAGTACCATGCGCACGATGAAGCTAATGTGGCGAAGGTCGGTCAGATCGTCTGGATCGAAGAATGTGCGCCAATCTCCAAGAATAAGCGCTGGACGCTTGTTGTTGGTGCGGCTCAGCAGGAAGGCGCTCAGTCATGATCCAGATGCAGTCCAATCTCGACGTTGCCGATAATTCCGGCGCCCGTCGTGTCATGTGCATCAAGGTGCTGGGCGGTTCGCACCGCAAGTACGCTTCGGTCGGCGACATCATCGTCGTGTCGGTCAAGGATGCCATTCCGCGCGGTCGCGTTAAGAAGGGCCAGGTCATGAAGGCCGTGGTCGTTCGGACCGCGTTCGACATCCGTCGCCCCGATGGCACCGTGATCCGCTTCGACAAGAACGCCGCGGTTCTGATCAACAATCAGAAAGAGCCGATCGGCACTCGTATCTTCGGACCAGTTCCGCGCGAACTTCGCGCCAAGAACCACATGAAGATCATCTCGCTCGCACCAGAGGTGCTGTAATGGCCGCCAAGATTAAGAAGGGCGACAAAGTCGTCGTCCTGGCCGGCAAGGACAAGGGCAAGACCGGTCAGGTCCTGTCCGTCATCCCGACCGAAACCAAGGCACTTGTCCAGGGTATCAACCTGGTGAAGCGCCACACCAAGCAGACCGCGTCGACCGATGCCGGCATCTTCACCAAGGAAGCGCCGATCCATCTGTCCAATCTCGCGATCGCCGACAAGGATGGCAAGCCCAGCCGCGTTGGTTTCCAGATCAAGGACGGCGTGAAGACGCGCGTCGCCAAGTCGACCGGAGATTCGATCGATGGCTGATACAGCTTACGTTCCGCGTCTTCGTACCGAGTACGAAGAGAACATCCGTAAGGTTCTGCAGGAGCAATTCTCCTACAAGAACACCATGGAACTGCCCAAGCTCGACAAGATCGTGCTGAACATGGGCGTTGGCGAAGCCGTCAACGACACCAAGAAGGTCAAGTCGGCTGCTGCCGAGCTGGAAAAGATCGCTGGCCAGAAGCCGGTTATCACCCACGCTCGTAAGTCGATCGCTGGCTTCAAGGTGCGTGAAGAGATGCCGCTTGGCGTCAAGGTGACGCTGCGCAAGACGCGCATGTACGAATTCCTGGACCGCCTGGTGAATATCGCACTGCCGCGCGTTCGCGACTTCCGCGGGCTGAACCCGAACTCCTTCGACGGCCGTGGCAATTATGCTATGGGCATCAAGGAACACATCATTTTCCCCGAAATCAACTATGATCAGATCGATCAGGTTTGGGGCATGGACATCGTGATCACCACGACGGCCAAGACCGATGATGAAGCGCGCGCGCTGCTCAAGGCATTCAACTTCCCATTCCGCACGTAAGCGGATAGGGAAGGGAAAAAGGATCAGGATATGGCAAAGACCAGTTCCATCGAGAAAAACAACAAGCGCGCCGCTCTGGCCAAGCAGTATGCTGGCAAGCGTGCGGCGCTCAAGGCGCAGACCAAGGATCAGTCGATCCCGGCCGATCAGCGCTTCGCCGCTCAGCTCAAGCTGGCCGAACTGCCGCGCAATTCGGCCAAGGTTCGCGTCCGCAATCGCTGCGAAGTTTCGGGTCGTCCCCGTGGCTATTATCGCAAGCTCAAGCTGAGCCGTATCGCTCTGCGTCAGCTGGGTAACCTGGGTCTGATCCCGGGCCTGGTTAAGTCGAGCTGGTAAGGAGAACAGAAAATGAGCTTTTCCGATCCAATCGGCGATATGCTGACCCGCATCCGTAATGCACAGATGCGCCGCAAGAATACCGTTTCGACGCCGGCTTCGACCCTTCGTGGTCGGGTGCTGGACGTGCTCCAGTCCGAGGGTTTCATCCGCGGCTATTCGGAGACCAAGTTCGAAAACGGTGCTGCCGAGTACGAAATCGAACTGAAGTACTCGGATGACGTGGCTGTTATCCGCACGATCGAGCGCGTTTCGCGTCCCGGCCGTCGCGTTTACGCTTCCGTCAAGAATATTCCGCAGGTTGCCAATGGCCTCGGTGTGTCGATCCTCTCCACCCCCAAGGGTGTGATGGCCGACCACGAAGCCAAGGCTGCCAATGTTGGTGGCGAGGTACTCTGCCGCGTCTTCTAAGAGACGCGGTAAGACGATTACTCAAGGATTGAACTAGAATGTCACGTACTGGCAAGAAACCGGTTGCACCGGTCAGCGGTGTAACGGTCACGATCAATGGTCGTACCGTCACCGCAAAGGGCCCGAAGGGCGAACTGAGCATCGAGCTCATGGATGTTGTCAATGTGGAGAATGGCTCCGACGGTCTCGTCGTGACGCCGGCCAATGACACCCGCGAGGCTCGCGCCGCCTGGGGCACGACCCGTGCACTGATCCAGAACATGGTCACCGGTGTTTCGGCTGGCTTCGAAAAGAAGCTGGCGATCCAGGGCGTGGGTTATCGCGCCGCCATGCAGGGCAAGGATATCAAGCTGTCGCTTGGTTTCAGCCACGAAGTGATCTATCAGGCACCGCAGGGCATCACCCTGGCTGTTCCGGCGCCGACGGAAATCATCATCACCGGCACCGACAAGCAGCAGGTTGGCCAGGTTGCGGCCAATATCCGCGCTTGGCGCAAGCCAGAGCCCTACAAGGGCAAGGGCGTTCGGTATGCGGGCGAGTTCGTCTTCCGCAAAGAAGGCAAGAAGAAGTAAGGAGCGCCTGCAATGGCTATCAGTGCAAAAGGTGCGGACCGCCGCAAGGCTCGTGTCCGCAAGGCGCTCAAGGCTCGTGCCTTCGGTCGTCCCCGTCTGTCGGTTTTCCGTTCGGACAAGAATATCTACGCTCAGATCATCGACGATGCGACCGGCCGTACGCTGGCCGCCGCTTCGACCCTCGACAAGGACGTCAAGGGCACCATCAAGGGTGGTTCGGCGGAAGCCGCTGCTACGGTCGGCAAGCTGATCGCAGAGCGCGGCACCAAGGCGGGTGTGGGCGAAGTTATCTTCGACCGCGGCGCGTACATCTATCATGGCCGTGTAAAGGCCCTTGCAGACGCTGCCCGTGAGGGCGGCCTGCAGTTCTAGGCACGGACAAGGAAAGAAACATTATGAGCAGAGACGTTCAAGAACGCGAAAGCGAATTCGTCGATCGCCTGGTCCACATCAACCGCGTGGCCAAAGTGGTCAAGGGCGGCCGTCGTTTCGGTTTTGCCGCACTCGTGGTTGTCGGTGACCAGAAGGGCCGCGTTGGCTTTGGTCACGGCAAGGCCCGTGAAGTGCCAGAAGCGATCCGCAAGGCTACCGAGCAGGCCAAGCGCCAGATGATCCGCGTGCCGCTGCGCGATGCCCGTACGTTGCACCACGACGTGCAGGGCCGTCACGGCGCCGGCAAGGTCATCCTGCGTGCCGCCGTTCCCGGTACCGGCATCATTGCCGGTGGTCCGATGCGCGCCGTCTTCGAGACGCTGGGCATCAACGACATCGTTGCCAAGTCGCAGGGGACTGCTAACCCCTACAACATGGTGCGGGCCACTTTCGATGCGCTGAAGCGCGTTGATAGCCCCCGCTCGGTTGCCGCCCGCCGCGGTCTCAAGGTTTCCGAACTGCAAGCTCGCCGCGGCGAGACTGCTGTCGAAGCCTGATAGATCAGGTCTGGAGAAGCATCATGGCTAAAGACAAGACCATTACTCTGCAGCAGATCGGCTCCCCGATCCGCCGTGAGAAGAGCCAGCGCGCGACCCTGATCGGTCTCGGGCTCAACAAGATGAACAAGCAGCGTCAGCTGATCGACACGCCTGAAGTGCGTGGCATGATCAACAAGGTGCCGCATCTCGTCCGTATCATCGGCGAGTGAGAGAGAAGGTCCCTCAAATGACCCGTTTGAATGAACTTCGCGACAATCCCGGTGCCAACAAGGTCCGTCTGCGCATTGGTCGCGGTATCGGTTCCGGTAAGGGCAAGACCGGTGGTCGTGGCGGCAAAGGCCAGACTGCACGTTCCGGCGTTGCGATCAACGGCTTCGAAGGCGGCCAGATGCCCCTTCACATGCGTATGCCGAAGCGTGGCTTCAATGCGCTCAATCCAGGCAACTGGAACGAGGTCCGCATCGACCGCCTGCAGGCCTATATCGACGCTGGCAAGCTCGACCCCAAGGCTGTGATCGACTCGGCAGCGCTGATCGCTGCCCGCGTGATCCGTCGTCCCAAGGACGGCGTGCGGCTGATCGGCTCTGAGGGCTTCACCTCCAAGAAGGTGACCTTCAACGTCAATTATGCGACCAAGGGCGCACTGGCAGCTATTGAATCTGCTGGCGGCAAGGTCGATATCATCCCGGCAAAGGCGCCGTGGAAGAAGACCCCATACGCCGGTTAATTTCGGCTTGGCGCACCCGGCCATTGGTCGGGTGCGCCTTTTTTGGTTTGTTGCGCTAGGGCTGCAGCCGGGTCTGCGTCCGACCCGCTCCGAGCGCGCCTGGCCTTGAAGCCATAGGGAGCGATACATGGCGTCCGCAGCCGAACAGCTGGCACGTAATCTCAATTTTTCGACCTTCTCGAAGGCGAAAGCCCTGCAGCAGCGCATCTGGTTCACACTGGGCGCGCTGCTTGTCTATCGACTGGGCACTTTCATTCCGGTTCCGGGCATTGACCCCGATGCATTCCGCGCGACGTTCGAACAGTCGCAGCAGGGCATTATCGGCATGTTCAACATGTTTGCCGGTGGCGCTGTCGAGCGCATGGCAATCTTTGCGCTGAACCTGATCCCCTACATCACCGCCTCGATCGTGGTGCAGGTCATCGCGACCGCGTCGCCGCGTCTGGAAGCCCTCAAGAAAGAGGGCGAGGCCGGTCGTCGCAAGATGAACCAGTATACCCGCTATCTGGCGGTCGTATTCTGCGCCGTGCAGGCCTATGGCATTGCCGTGGGCCTGGAAGCGAGCCAGGGCGTCGTGCTCAATCCGGGCTGGTTCTTCCGCATCTCGACCGTCATCACGCTGGTCGGCGGCACCATGTTCCTGATGTGGCTGGGTGAACAGATCACCTCGCGCGGCGTCGGCAATGGTATTTCGCTGATCATCTTTGCCGGTATCGTGGCCAATCTGCCCACCACCATCGTGCAGACCCTCGAGCTGAGCCGTACTGGCGCGCTGCCCCCGCTGGCGGCCTTCGGCATCGTGGTGCTGTCCATCGTGGTCATCGCCGGCATCGTGTTCTTCGAACGCGCCCAGCGCCGCTTGCTGATCCAGTATCCAAAGCGACAGGTCGGCAACAAGATGTTCCAGGGCGAAAGCTCGCATCTGCCGCTCAAGCTGAATACGTCGGGTGTTATCCCGGTGATTTTCGGCTCGTCCCTGCTGCTGCTGCCGGCCACCATTGCCTCCTTTGCGGCGCAGGGTAACGCTCCGGTCTGGCTGCAGACGGTGACGGCTCTGCTGGGTCGCGGCCAGCCGCTCTATCTGGCGCTGTTTGCCTTCTTCATCATCTTCTTCGCCTTCTTCTATACCGCGATTGTGTTCAATCCGACCGAGACGGCTGATAACCTCAAGCGCTCCGGCGGCTTCATTCCGGGCATTCGTCCGGGCGAACGCACGGCTGCACATATCGACTATGTGTTGACCCGTATCACTGTTATCGGTGCGCTCTATCTTACGGTGGTGGCACTGATTCCCGAGATCATCCACAACCAGCTGGCGGTCAGCCAGTTCATTGGCGGCACCTCGCTGCTGATCATGGTGACGGTGACGCTCGATACGGTCAGTCAGATCCAGAGCCACCTGATCGCGCAGCAATATGAGGGGCTCGTGAAGAAGTCCCGTCTAGGGGGAGGTAAGCGTCGATGAGGCTAATTCTGCTCGGACCGCCGGGAGCGGGGAAGGGTACTCAGGCCAAGATTCTTGTCGAGGCCTATGGTATTCCCCAGCTCTCGACCGGCGATATCCTGCGCTCGGCCATTGCGGCCAAGACCCCGCTGGGGCTCGAAGCCAAGGCGATCGTCGATCGTGGGGATCTGGTCAGTGACGCCATCGTCAACGGTATCGTCTCCGAACGTCTCGACGCTGAGGATTGCAAGCCTGGCTTCATCCTCGATGGCTTTCCGCGCACCATTGCGCAGGCCGAGGCGCTCGACCAGATGCTGATCGACAAGGGCGTCAAGCTCGACGCCGTTGTCGAGATCAAGGCCGATGCCGATGAATTGGTGCGCCGGGTGATCCAGCGCAGCAAGGAAAGCGGTGGCGCTCGTGCCGACGATAATGAGGAAGTGCTGCGCAAGCGCCTCGATATCTATAAGGAGCAGACCGCTCCGCTCGTCGCTTACTACAGCGACAAGGGTCTGCTCAAAGCAGTCGACGGCATGGAGCCGGTCGAAAAAGTCACGGCTTCGATCAAGTCTGCGATCGAAGGCTGAGAACAGGGCAGGGGTTTGGCAGTTGACTCTGCCGAATCTAGTCCTTAAAGAACCGCGTCAGTCTCATGGATTATTGGGCTGGATTCGGTTCTCCAGGTGTTGGGGGTCGAAATCCGGTCCCTTGTTGTTTAACGGCACGGCCCCCTGATGGTAACCCGTGTTGAATGAAGGAGAGCAGACGTGGCTCGTATTGCTGGCGTCAATATCCCGACCAATAAGCGCGTGATCATCGCGTTGCAGTATATCCACGGGATTGGCGAGAAATTCGCCAAGGATATCACTGAAAAGGCAAACATTCCTGCCGAGCGCCGTGTCAACGAGTTGACCGATGCCGAAGTGATTTTGATCCGTGAAGCTATCGACCGCGACTACGTCGTGGAAGGTGATCTTCGCCGCAATGTGGCGATGAACATCAAGCGGTTGATGGATCTGGGCAACTACCGTGGCCTGCGCCACCGTCGTGGCCTGCCGGTGCGCGGTCAGCGTACCCACACCAATGCCCGCACTCGCAAGGGTCCGGCAAAGCCGATCGCTGGCAAGAAGAAGTAAGAACCCGTCTTGGGTTCTTCGATGTAGCTGCTGGGGCCAGAGGGCTGACGGCAGCGCTGATATCGTTCAGAGGAATTAAATGGCTAAGACTGAAACGACGCGCGTCAAGCGCAAGGAACGCAAGAATATCACTTCGGGCGTTGCCCACGTGAATGCTTCGTTCAACAATACCATGATCACCATTGCCGATATGCAGGGTAACACGATTTCGTGGTCCTCCTCCGGTGTCATGGGCTTCAAGGGCTCGCGCAAGTCGACCCCCTATGCGGCTCAGGTCGCTGCTGAAGATGCTGCCAAGAAGGCGCAGGAACATGGCATGAAGACCCTTGAGGTCGAAGTGCGCGGTCCTGGTTCGGGCCGTGAATCGGCTCTGCGCGCTCTGCAGGCTGCCGGCTTCAACGTCACCTCGATCCGTGACGTGACCTCGATCCCGCACAATGGCTGCCGTCCTCGCAAGCGGCGCCGCGTCTAATCTTGAGCGATTGAAGAGCTCCCGGCCGATTGAATGGGCCGGGAGTCTTATTGCGTTTGCGGCGGAGCGGCTCGGGCTGGAGCCGCGATTTTGAAAGGACATTACCGTGACGATCCAGAGGAACTGGCAAGAACTGATCAAGCCGACCAAGCTGGAGATTGTTTCGGGCAGCGACAACGCGCGCGTGGCTTCGGTAGTTGCCGAGCCGCTTGAGCGCGGTTACGGGCTTACCCTGGGTAACGCTCTTCGTCGTGTGCTGCTGTCGTCGCTTCAGGGCGCGGCAGTTACCGCAATCCAGATTGACGGCATCCTGCATGAATTCTCCTCGCTTCCGGGCGTGCGTGAAGACATGACCGACCTGGTCCTCAACGTGAAGGAAATCGCGTTGAAGATGGGTGGCGAAGGCCCCAAGCGCCTTGGCCTGACCAAGCAGGGTCCGGGTGCCGTGACCGCTGGTGACATCAAGGTCACCGGCGACATTGAAGTGCTGAACCCCGAGCTGGTGATCTGCCATCTCGACGACGGCGCCGAAATCAACATCGAGTTCACCGTCGATACCGGCAAGGGTTATGTTGCCGCCGACAAGAACCGCCCGGAAGATGCACCGATCGGCTACATCCCGGTCGATGCGCTGTTCTCCCCGGTTCGCCGCGTCAGCTACAAGGTCGATGCCACCCGTGCGGGTGAAAGCCTCGACAAGGACAAGCTGACCCTGCAGGTCGAAACCAATGGCGCCGTGTCGCCGGAAGATGCCGTGGCTTATGCTGCGCGTATCCTCCAGGACCAGCTGTCGGTATTCGTGAACTTCGAAGAGCCCAGCAAGGAAAAGGCACAGGATGCCGTTCCCGAACTGGCCTTCAACCCGGCGCTGCTCAAGAAGGTCGACGAACTCGAGCTTTCGGTGCGTTCGGCCAACTGCCTCAAGAACGACAACATCGTTTATATCGGCGATCTGATCCAGAAGACGGAAGCCGAGATGCTGCGGACCCCGAATTTCGGCCGCAAGTCGCTCAACGAAATCAAGGAGGTCCTGGCACAGATGGGGCTTCATCTCGGAATGGACGTCAACAACTGGCCACCCGAGAATATCGATGACCTCGCCAAGCGCTACGAAGATCACTATTGATCCCGCGCTGCCAAGCACTTTAGGAGACCAAGATGCGCCACGGTAATTCCGGCCGCAAGCTCAACCGAACCGCCAGCCACCGTAAGGCTATGTTCGCCAATATGTCCGCCGCGCTGATCAAGCACGAGCAGATCGTTACCACCCTGCCCAAGGCGAAGGACCTGCGTCCGATCGTCGAGAAGCTGATCACGCTGGGCAAGCGCGGCGACCTGCACGCTCGCCGTCAGGCGATCGCTCAGATGCGCGACGAAGGCCAGGTGCAGAAGCTGTTCGCAGTTCTGGGCCCGCGCTACAAGGACCGTCAGGGCGGCTATATCCGCATCATGAAGGCCGGCTTCCGCTATGGCGACAATGCGCCGATGGCTGTGATCGAGTTCGTCGATCGCGACGTCAATGCCAAGGGCCTCGATAGCGGTCCGGTGCATGTGCGTGACGAAGACGAGTCCGAAGCCGCGTAAGCGATATTCGGTTCAAGATTTAAGGCGGTCCGCGTTTGAGTACGCGGGCCGCCTTTTTGTTTGTTCAGATCGCTCGAACTTCGGCGAGCCGCTCGACGGAATAATCGTCCTTCCAGCAGACCGCCGCTTCCCATGCGGCCGAGGCCTGGGCCGCGATGTCAAGTTTGGCAGCATCAAAGCCGGCGGCATTGTAGGGCAGGGCCAGGTCAAGCTCCGGGACATCGACATGCGCCTCGTCCCAATCGATCAGCGCAACCCGATCCGCAGTCATGCGAATATTGCCGGGATTGGTGGGATTGCCATGCACCACGCAGCTCTGCCGCCCGGCCAGCCGTGCCCAGGCTGCCCGGCAGCGCGCGACGGCCTCAGCCGGCATCGCGGTCAGGTTAATTCTCGTTCCCGTATCGGCTTGCAACAGGTCAGTTGAAGATCGCCAGCCCGGCCGCTGCGGCCAGTCCCGCGTCAGGCGATGCAGCTGCCGCAGCGCATCGGCAACGCGCCGCCAGTCCGCCTCCGTCTCGGGCGGCCCGCCCTCCATATATTTCATCACCACAAGGCCATCGGCAAACAGCCTGCCATCCGAAGTCGGGATCGACACTGGCACAGTCATACCCGAGCGCTCGAGATGCTGGAGGAGGGCGCCCTCCCAAGCCAAATCCGCATCGCTCCGCCCACCCAGCCGAGCGACGGCGATCTGCCCATTAATACGCACGCTCCAGACATCATTGGACGAGCCACCAGCCAGCCGCTCGATGCGCTCCGCGTCCTCACCCCACTGCCCGAGTGCGTCCCACCCCATGGTCAGGAGACCGCGCCCCAGAACAGCGCCACGCCCAGACCCATGCAGAGCAGGCCGAGCAAAATCATGGCGAGCCGACGGCGCCGCGGCGACTTCATCATCACTCCCAACATGGCCATCTCCTCTCCATTTTGGCTCAGCTTAGGCCCGAACGGCGCCATGGGGCAATCGCCTCGGTCGATGCCAACAGTCCGTTGCCCTCTGACAGCGAAATGTCACGTCAACG
Source organism: Hyphomicrobiales bacterium (assembly GCA_900470445.1). Lineage (GTDB taxonomy): Bacteria > Pseudomonadota > Alphaproteobacteria > Rhizobiales > Devosiaceae > Devosia. The sequence continues at coordinate 159,153 of UCAU01000028.1, forward strand.
CTAACAGTCCGCTCACAGATTCCACGCCCGTCCGAGCGCTTTCACCTCACGGAGCGATGAACAGAAAACCAGCGGCAAACCTGTTTGTGTCGCAAACCCGTGGTAGCGGCCGACACTGTTCCGCGTCTTCCAGATCCAGTTGATCATTTCCCATTTGACGCTGTCGCGATTGCCCGGAAGATGGCCGGCCCGCTGCTTTTCCAGCAGGGTCCGCCGCAAATACCGGCTGAAGCGGCGCAGGTAATGGTCGTCCACCACGATAATTCCGGTGGCCCGGGCAAAGCGCTGCGGCATCAGCACGGAGTAATTGCCCTCCATCACCCAGCCCGGCTCAAGGATTGCCGCGTCATGCAGGGCGTGGAATTCGGCGTCCGGCCGCACCTGCCAATCGGTGTTGGGTAAGTGCCGCAATTGGTCGAGATGAATAGCTGGAACACCAAGCTTTTTGCCGATGGCGACGGCCAGCGTCGACTTGCCGGCATTGGTCGGCCCCATGATGACGATGCGGCGGCCGAAGGTCTCAAGTGGTTGAAAGGTCTGCATTTTCAGTTCCGATATATGGTTTGATGGGATCGGGGTGGAAAAGCGAAGAAGGGCAGGCGGCATCCTTTATTGGAGAGACAAAAATCCCCGCCGTAGCGGGGATTAGTAGTTGATTACGAGCTGGCGGCAGGCCTATTCGGGCTGCACATCCTTGCCGGTATAGACCTCGTCGACCCAGAACTGGTCGCGGCGATCGAAGCCGTTGAACGGGGTCAGCGAGGCCTGGGTATAGGCACCCATCAGGCCGAACTCGATCCAGTCGTCTTCATCGATATCGGCCGGCAGGGTGAACACCTGGGGCAGCACGTCATAGCTGTCGCAAGTGGGGCCCCAGATGGTGAATTCGGAGAATTCGGCATCATTGTCATGCACCCGCGCACCGCGCCACACCCGCACCGGCGGGGTGAAATGCATGAACTTGACTTCCATCAGGCTGCCATAGGCGCCGTCATTGACATAAACCGACTGCCCGCCGCGCTGATGCTTGACGCGCAGCAGCAGCGAGGTCGACGACGTCACCAGCGCACGGCCGGGCTCGATGATCAGCTCGGGCTTGTTCTTGTCGCCGAAATGATCGCTGACCGCGGTCGAGATGGTCTCGAAATAATAGTCCATCGGCGGCGCTTCGCTGGTCGGGTAGGGGGCCGGATAGCCGCCGCCGATATTGAGGCGCTTGAGCTGGATATTGGATTCCTCGACGATGCGCGACGCCGCCGCGATGTGCCGTTCATAGGCATAGGCATCTTCGCACTGGCTGCCGACATGGAAGCACAGGCTGGGCGTATAGCCCATCTGGTCGACCATGGTGACGATCTCGGCCGCGCCCTGTTCCATGACGCCGAACTTGATGCCGAAATCATAGGATTTGAGCGCCTTGCCGGCCTTGAAGCGGGTGGTCACTTCAACGTCGCGCGACGGCGAAACTACCGAAGCCAGCTGGTCGAGCTGCTGGGGATGGTCGATGGTGAAGGAGCGAACGCCGAACTCTTCATAGGCGCGAGCGATCTCGCGCTTGTTCTTGATCGGGTTGTTGTAATGCATCACCGCGCCCGGCGCATGATCGCGCACCAGTTCCATTTCGGTGTTCGAGGCAACGTCGAACGCCTTCAAACCTTCGCGATGGAGCTGGGCGATGATGTGCGGGGAGGGATTGCACTTGACCGCATAGGTCAGCAGCCCGTCAAAGCCCTTCTTGAACACCTTTGTGGCCTTGTGCAGCTCGCGCTCGGAGAACAGGAAAGCCGGGAAATCCGGGGCTTCCGCCGCGATGAGTGCGGAGGTATTCGGGTAAACCTGCTTCGGCTCAGTGGTCATGGACGACTTGCCTTTCGGGGCTGGAGAAATGCGGAAAACGAGCGCTGCATATAGGGCCGTGTGCCCCCTCACGCAAACGTTTATTTGACCCCCAATTGCGACGGGGGCGTGACGCCTTTTTCGTGACAGAATCCGGGCGTTTGCCTTGCCCCGCGCGGATGCCACATCAGGCAAACGTGGTGACCGGAGGTTGGTTCGATGTCGATGCGCTCATGGATTATGGCAAGCTGCACCGTGGCGGTTCTGGCGGTTGGAGGCACGCTCGCCTTTTCGCCGTGGAATGCGCCCAGCCTGGCCCAGGCGACGGCACCCGCGCCCGTGCTGCCCGCTGCGGTAGCTCCAAGCGTGGAAGTGCCGCGCAGCGATGCCGAGATCAAGCTGAGCTTCTCCCCGGTGGTCAAGGCCGCCTCGCCCTCAGTGGTCAATGTCTACGCCACCCGCATCGAGCAGCAGACGGTGTCGCCTTTTGCCAATGACCCGTTCTTCTCCCGCTTTTTCGGGCGCAACCAGTTCCAGAGCCGGCCGCGCGAGTCCCAATCGTTGGGCTCGGGCGTGATCGTGGATGCCGGCGGCGTCATCCTCACCAATCGCCACGTCATCGAAGGCGCGACCGATGTTCGCATCGCCCTTTCGGACGGGCGCGAATTCGCCGTCGATATTGTCATCGAGGATGCGCAGACCGATCTCGCCGTGCTGCGCGTGCGCCAGCCCGGCGATGCGGTCTTCCCCGCCATCGTCTTTGCCGATTCCGACTCCCTCGAAGTGGGCGATCTGGTGCTGGCCATTGGCAATCCCTTTGGCGTCGGCCAGACGGTGACCAGCGGTATCGTCTCCGCCCTGGCCCGCACCGGGGTGGAAAGCTCGGATTATGAGTTCTTCATCCAGACCGATGCGGCGATCAATCCCGGCAATTCGGGCGGCGCACTTGTTGATCTTGATGGGCATCTGGTCGGCATCAACACCGCCATCTATTCGCAGACCGGCGGCTCGGTCGGCATCGGCTTTGCCATTCCCGCCAATATGGCCAAGATGGTGGCGCAGGCCGGCGTCAGCGGCGGGCAGATCGTGCGGCCCTGGTTCGGCGCCAAGATGCAGGCGGTCAATTCCGATATTGCCCAGAGCCTTGGCATGGCGGCGCCGCATGGCGCGCTGATCACCGAAGTCGCCCCCGGCGGTCCCGCAGAACGTGCCGGCTTTGCCTCGGGCGACGTGATCCTGAGCGTTGATGGCATGGCGGTCGATGACCCCAGCGCCTTCAATTTCCGCCTCGCCACCAAGCCCATCGGGCAGGTGACGGCGCTTGAACGCGTTCGCGGCGGCAAGAGCGAAGTGGTCAATTTCACCATCGAGGCCGCGCCGGTAGCGGCAGGCGACATGGTGGCCACCATCACCGGCTCATCGCGCTTCACCGGCACCAGCGTGCGTCAGATCGATGCCGCGCTCGCCGAGATGAAGGGGCTGCCCTATGACGCCAAGGGCGTGATCGTGACGGCCGTCGAACCCGGTTCGCCCGCCGAGCAGATGGGGCTCAAGACGGACGATATCATCCTCTCGCTCAACGACGTGCCGATGGACACGGCGGCCGCTTTCTCGCAGACGGCGAGCCAGCGCGCCCGCACCTGGCAGATCATCCTGCAGCGCGACGGCCGGGTGACGCGCTCGATCGTCAGCGGCTAGTCGAGGCTGATTTCGGGCACATCCATCTGCGCCAGGGTGTTGATCGCGCTCTGGCGCCGCTCCTTGAGGCCGGTGAGCAGGGCCTTGGCGCCATCTTCGCCATAGCCGCGCCGGCTGATGGCGTAGAGCACCAGGCCATCCTCGAACGGGACATAGCGATAGGCGTTCCATTCAACGATCATGGTGCCGCTGCTGGAATCGCTGAGCAGGAAATCGAGGATGATTTCGCCGGTCTGTTCGTTCCGGAGCACGTCGTAATTGACCACCGGATCGCTGCCCTTCCGCTCACCAAGGCCCTTTATCATAACGGCCGCCGCCGCTTCGGGCGTGGTGCCATTGGTCAGCACGTCGATCATGAACATGTCTTCGAACTGCTCGACGGTCTGGCCGGCCGGTACATATTCCTGCTTGAAGTAGGTTTCTTCCGGGTGGCTCGTCCAGGCGAGGGCAAATTCGACATCCTCGAAGACAATCGGCCCCGGCGCGCCAATGGCGTCGGTCTGGGCGCTCGCCGGCAGCGCCATGGCGGCGAGGAGCAGGAATGCGGTAACGAAGCGATGCATGAAATGTCCTCGAAATTGTGGTCGCGCATTAATGCTGACAAACGCAGTCTTGGCAATTCGCTGCCGGTTTGTCTTGCTCGCGCCGCCGCCCTATCTTACCCAGAGCCCTCCACAGAGATTGATCAGGCATGGCTGACCTTTTCGCCGCAGACCCCAGTGAAACCGACCGCGCGCGCCCGCTCGCCGATCAATTGCGGCCGCGTTCGCTCGATGAGGTGATCGGCCAGAGCCATCTGCTCGGTCCCGAGGGTACGCTGCGCCGCATGATCGCCTCGGGGCGGCTGGGCTCGCTGATCCTGTGGGGGCCGCCGGGCACCGGCAAGACTACGGTGGCACGGCTCTTGGCCGACCAGATCGGCTATACGTTCGAGCAGATTTCGGCGGTGTTCTCCGGCGTTGCCGACCTCAAGAAGGTGTTCGAGAAGGCCCGCTTCGAGCGCCTGTCCGGCCATCGGACGCTGCTGTTTGTCGACGAAATCCACCGCTTCAATCGGGCACAGCAGGATGGTTTCCTGCCCGTGATGGAAGACGGCACGGTGGTGCTGGTGGGGGCGACCACCGAAAATCCGTCCTTTGAGCTGAACGCGGCTTTGTTGTCGCGCAGTCAGGTATTGCGGTTCGAGTCGCTGTCGCTGGAGGATCTGGAAAAGCTGGTGGTGCGCGCGGAGGAACTGACTGGCGCGGCGCTGCCGCTCGATGCAGAGGCCCGCCACACGCTGCTGACCCTTGCCGATGGCGACGGGCGCGCGCTGCTGGGGCTGGTCGAGGAAGTGCTGGCCTCGGCCAAAGAAGGCGAGGTGCTCGACGCCGCCACCATGCTGACCGTGATCCAGCGCCGCGCGCCGATCTATGACAAGGCGCAGGATGGGCACTACAATCTGATTTCGGCGCTGCACAAGACGGTGCGGGGCTCCGATCCCGATGCGGCGCTCTATTATTTCGCCCGCATGCTCGACGCCGGCGAAGATCCGCTGTTTCTCGCCCGCCGGCTGATCCGCATGGCCGTGGAAGATATCGGTCTGGCCGACCCGCAGGCACTGCCGCAGGCGGTTGCCGGGCGCGATGCCTATCAGATGCTGGGCTCGCCCGAAGGGGAGTTGGCCCTGGCGCAGGTTGTCGTCTATCTGGCGCTCGCGCCGAAATCCAACGCCGTCTACACCGCCTTCAAAGGCGCCACATCGATTGCCAAATCCACCGGCTCGCCGACCCCGCCCATGGTCATTCTCAATGCGCCGACCAAGCTGATGAAGACCTCCGGCTACGGCGACGGCTATATCTATGATCACGACACGCCCGAGGCGTTTTCGGGCCAGGAATATTTCCCGGAAAAGATCGGCCGGCAGCAATTTTATCAGCCGGTCGAACGCGGCTTTGAACGCGATCTGCGCAAACGCATGGATTATTTCGAGCGCTTGCGGGCGGAGAAGAAGCGCGAGGAATAGGGCAGGCACATGCAGAATTTCCTCCTTGTCGGCCTCGGTGGAGCGATTGGCGCCATGGCGCGCTATGGTGCGTCCATCGGCGTGGGGCGCGTGTGGCCGCATGGCTTTCCGCTCGGCACGATGCTGATCAATATTGTCGGCTCCATCGCCATGGGTCTGCTCATCGGCATTCTCGCCCGCACTTTGCCGCCCTGGGCGCCGGAGGCACGCCTGTTCGTCGCCGTAGGCGTATTGGGCGGTTTTACGACGTTTTCCTCCTTCTCGCTCGATACAATCGTGCTGATTGAGCGCGGCGAAATGGTACAAGCTGGCTTCTATGTGCTGTTGTCGGTTGTGGTTTGTCTCATTGGCCTTTATCTCGGGCTTTTGGTGACCAGAGGCAGCCCGGCATGAGTGCGGTACAACAGCGGCAGGTAAGCAGCGACGAAGACGGGATGCGTCTCGATCGCTGGTTCGCACAGAATTTTCCGCAACTCGGTTTCGGGCGGCTGCAAAAGCTCATTCGCAATGGCGAAGTGCGCGTCGACAAGGGCCGCGTGCAGACCAGTACGCGCCTGACTGCCGGGCAGACCGTGCGCATTCCCCCGATCGACGATGCCGAGACGGTCAAGCCGGTGCGCGTCAATTCGGGCGATGCGCAATTCCTGCGCGATATCATCCTTTATGAAGACGAGGACATTTACGTCTTCAACAAGCCGCATGGCTTGGCCGTGCAGGGCGGCAGCGGCACGTTCCGCCATCTCGATGGCATGCTGAAAAGCCTGCCCAACAAGCTGGGCGAGGCGCCGCGCCTGGTGCATCGGCTGGATCGCGACACCTCCGGGTGCCTCGTGGTTGCCAAGACGCAGGCTGCGGCCAGCCATTTTGGCGAAGTGTTCCGCTCACGGTCGGCTCGCAAGATCTACTGGGCCGTCGTGGCCGGCAATCCGAATCCGCGCCAGGGTGAAATCTCGTGTTTCCTCGCCAAGCAGGCGACGACCGACGGCGAGCAGATGGTGGTGGTCAAGAATGGCACGCCGGGCGCGCAGCATTCGATGAGCTATTATTCGACCACCGACACGGCCAGCCGCCGTTTCGCCTGGGTCACGCTGAAGCCGGTGACCGGCCGCACCCACCAGTTGCGTGTGCATATGGCCCAGCTTGGCACCCCGATCATCGGCGATCCGCGCTATTTCAATATCGAGAACTGGCAGGGCGCGCCTGGCCTGGGTGAGGGTTTGCAGCTGCATGCCCGCCGCATTGCCCTGCCGCTGCGCAATGGCAAGCGGCTCGATATTTCCGCACCGCTGCCGCCGCATATGCGCGAGAGCTTTGACGCCCTGGGCTTTGATCCTGACCGCTTCGATGTCAGCAAGGACCCGGAGGACGGCGCATGACGCTTGTCATGTTCGACATGGACGGCACGCTGATCGATACGCAGGCGCTGATCACCGAGCATATGGCGACCACCTTTGAGGGGGCAGGGCTCGATGCCCCAAGCCCGGCCGCCTCGCGTCGGGTGATCGGGCTGTCGCTGCCCGTGGCTTTGGCGCGCTTGGCCCGCACCGATGATCCGGTGCTGATCGACAAGCTGGTCGAGGACTATCGCACCCATTACCGCGCCTCCGTGCTGACCCATAACGACCGTGAAGGGCTGTTTCCTGGGGCTCTGGAGGCGCTGCAGCGCCTGTGGAAATGGGATGGCATGCGATTGGGCATTGCGACGGGCAAGGGACTCAGCGGCGTCCACCGCATTACCGGTAACCACAAGATCGCCGATTACTTCGTCACCTTGCAGACACCGGACCACAATCCGTCCAAGCCGCATCCGGGCATGCTACTGCGCGCGATGGCAGAAACCGGGGCGCTGCCGGCCGAGACAGTGATGATTGGCGATACGACATTCGATATCGAAATGGGCAAGGCAGCGGGCGCCTGGGCCATTGGCGTGACCTGGGGCTATCATGAACCGACCGAGCTTATTGCGGCTGGGGCCGATATCATGATCGACCGGTTTGACGAGCTCGATGCGGCGATCCGCAAGGTATTGGAGTAGGCCATGCGCGACCAGCTGGAAGATGCCCACAAGCATATCGATGACGGCTATGGCCGGGCGCAGCATGCCAATCGGGTGGAACTGCCCAAGCGCTTCTACAAGGATGTTGGCGTAGCCCCGGTCGATGGCGGCTTTGTCGTGACGCTGGATGGCCGGCAGGTGCATACGCCGGGCCGGAAAATCCCGGTCGTGGTGCCCGCAGCGGCCATTGCCACGACCATGGCCGAAGAATGGGCGGCGCAGGGCGAATTCATCGATCCGGCGACCATGCCCATGGTCAGATTGATCAATTCGGCCGTGGAAAGCGGCGAGCAAACCATTCCCGCCTTCCGCCAGGAGGTCATCAAATTCGCCGCGAGCGATCTGATGCTCTATCGCGCCGATGCGCCGCAGGAATTGGTCAGCGAGCAGGAACTGGTGTGGGACAAGGCGCTGGTCAAGCTGGCGCGGCACTTCGGCGTGCGGTTCCAGCCCACGATCGGGATCATCCATCAGGCGCAGCCGCAGGCGAGCCTGGATCGGTTGGCCGAGACGCTGGATGGCGAAAATCTCTTTGTCCTCACCGCGCTGGTCAATGTGACCGGGCTTACTGGATCGGGGCTGCTCGCCATCGGGCTGTGGCACCGCCTATTCACCGCCGACGAGGTGTGGCAGGCGGCGCATGTCGATGAAGATTATCAGATCGGTCTATGGGGCCAGGATGAGGAAGCAGCCGCCCGCCGGGCGCAGCGGCGGATCGAATTCGACACGGCCGTAGCCGTGCTGGATGCATTGCGGGCTTAGCCGACCACTTCGGCCCCATGCAGCGCGATGATTTCGGCTATCTCGGCCCCTTCCTCACCCTCCAGCGGACACACAAGGGTCGCGCCTGCCTCGATAGCCTGGTCGACCACCAAAGCCCGGCGGCTGGCTATGGCGATTGGCGCTGCGATTCCCGCATCGATTAACGCCTCGATTGCCGGAACAATGCAGTCCAGCTCGCGCTGAACGCTGGCCGTGTCCCCGCTCGCCACTTCGATGATTTCGGCCCCGTCCGCCAACGCAGTTCTGGCGCGTGACACGACATCAACGCCCGTGACGACGCGGGCAATGCGGGGCGGTCTATATGCGGAAGCGGCCATAGCGGAAGCCTATCGGTCCAGCGCCATCATTGCCAGCCGCGAGATTCCAGCGTCGACTTCAAAACCAGCGTCACCACGGCAATCAGCGCCAGCGTGGATGACGCCGCAAAGGCGCCAGTGACATTGAAATCGTTGAACAACTGGCTGATCTGCAAGGGCAGGGTATTGGTCTGGCCGCGGATGGAGCCAGAGACGACCGAGACGGCGCCGAATTCGCCCATCACCCGCGCATTGGTGAGCACCGCGCCATAGAGAATAGCCCAGCGGATATTGGGCAGGGTGACGAAGCGGAACATCTGCCAGCCATTGGCGCCCAGCGAGAGAGCGGCTTCCTCGTCCTCGGTGCCTTGCTGCTGCATGAGTGGGATGAGCTCGCGGGCGACGAAGGGGGCCGTGACGAAAAGGCTGACCAGCACGATCGCCGCAACGGTGAACATGAGCTGGACGCCCATGCCCTGCAGTACCGGCCCGAGCAGGCCCTGGCCGCCATAGAGGAACAGATAGACCACGCCGGCCACGATGGGGCTGACCGAAGCGGGCAGCTCGACAATGGTGATGATCAGCTGCCGCCCGCGAAAGCGGAAGCGGGTGACCAGCCAGGCCACGCAGATGCCGATCACGATATTGATCGGCACGACAATGATTGCCGTCAGCACGGTGAGACCGATGGCGTGCAGGGTGGTGCGCTCGAGGATATTGGCAAAATAGACCCCAATGCCTTCGCGCAGCGCGTAGGCGAAGATCAGCGCAACCGGCACCACCAGGATCAGCGCCGAGAGCACGATTGCAAGGCCGATCAGGGTAATTTCGGCAGGGGAGCGGGTGTGGACGCGCACTGTCATGGTCACGTGCTCCGATCCGCATAACGCACCTGCCAGGATTGCAGCGCATTGGTGGCGAGCAGCGTGAGGAAAGCAGCGAGGAGAAGGACGAAGGCCAAGGCGGCGGCGCCTTCATAATTGAATTCGTCGAGCCGGATGAAGATCAGCAGGGAAACGATTTCGGTGAAGCCGGGCAGGTTGCCGGCGATGAAAACAACGGCGCCGAATTCGCCCAGCGACCGGGCGAAGGAGAGCACGCAACCGGTCATGAAGGCGGGCAGGATGGTGGGCCAGATGACGCGGGCAAAGACTTGCCAGCCGGTAGCGCCCAGTGTCCTGGCGGCTTCCTCATAGCCCGCTTCTACATCTTCGAGCACCGGCTGGACGGTGCGAACCACGAAGGGAATGGAGGTGAAGCTCATGGCCACGATGATGCCGAGTTGGGTGTAATTGACCTTGAACCCATTGGGTTCGAGGAATTGGCCATACCAGCCGGTTTGCGCGAACAGCGTCACGAGCACCAGCCCGGCAACGGCGGTGGGCAGGGCGAAGGGCAGGTCGACCAGGGCGTCGAGCAGGCGCTTGCCGGGGAAAGTGTAGCGGGTGAGCACCCAGGCGAGCAACAGGCCGAAAAAGCCATTGAAAACAGTGGCAGCAAGCGCGGAACTGAAAGTAATGCGATAGGCGGCCAGCGAGCGGTTGGAGGCGACGATGCGCCAGAATTCGGGCCACCCCATACCGCCCACCTTGAGCAGCATGGCCAGCAGCGGCAGCACGATGATGATGGTGAGATAGAGCATGGAGACGCCCAGCGTCAGCCCGAAACCGGGCAGGAGGTGCTTGCTGCGTCGCGATGCCATGATCTTCCTTACGCAAAAAGCGGCGTGACCGGGGCCACGCCGCAAAACCTTGATGCTTATTGGGCCTTACTGGTTGAGGAAGACCTTATCGAGCAGGCCACCATCGGCGAAATGCTCCTCGGAAACCTTTTCCCAGCCGCCAAAAGCGTCTTCGACAGTGACGAGGCGAATGGCGGGGAAGTCGGCGGCGTGGGCGGCAGCGACTGTTTCGTCATGGACGCGGTGGAAATTGGCGGCGGCGACTTCCTGGCCTTCGGGGGTGAACAGGAAATCGAGATACGCCTTGGCGAGGTCGCGGCTGCCACGGGCATCGACCACCTTGTCGACAATGGCGACGGGGAATTCGGAGAGGAAGCTGACCGAGGGGATCACCGCATCATATTTGTCGGCGCCAAGCTGCTTGCGCACGCCGAGCACTTCGGCCTCGAAGGTCACCAGCACGTCGCCCAGCTGACGCTCGGTGAAGGCGGTGGTGGCGGCGCGGCCGCCGGTTTCGAACACCGGAACATTGCTGAACAGCTTGGTGAGGAAGGCCTCGATCTGGGCTTCGTCGCCCTTATATTCCTCAGTCGCCCAGGCGCGGGCGGCGAGATAAGTGTAGCGGCCATTGCCGGAGGTCTTGGGATTGGGGAAGATCACCTGCACGCCATCGGCAGCCAGATCGCCCCAGTCCTTGATCCCCTTGGGATTGCCGGCGCGCACCAGGAAAGCCGGGAAGGAATAGAAGGGCGCCGCATTATTGGGGAACTGCGTCGCCCAATCAGCCGCCACGAAGCCGCCATCCACCAGTTTTTGAATATCGGTCACCTGATTGAAGGTGACAACATCAGCGGCAAGACCTTCGAGCACGGCGCGGGCCTGGGCGGAGGAGCCGGCATGGGACTGGTTGACGGTGACCGTGGCGCCCGTAGCCGCATAGGCGGCGTTTTCGGCCTCGAACAGTTCGCGCGCAATATCATAGGACGCGTTGAGAATGTCGGTGGGCTGGGCGAAGGTCGGGGTCGCGCCGAGGGCCAGGACGGCCACGGCGGTGGCGAGAAACTTGTTCATGTGACGCTGAAGCTCCAAAGGCGCGTGTGCATTGGCAGTTTGATGCAATGGCAGCGATCACGGCGTCAAAGGCTAAAGTCTTGGTTTGGATGAGTAATTTATAGCGCTGTGCTGTGGGGCAAAGACGTTGCGCGGCGGCGGGGCGTGGAGGGATAACGTTCCGGTGCATTCCCAGCAGACCTCATCCTGAGCTTGTGGAAGGACGAGGTCGTGGCACGCAGGCGTGGGTGTACCCCGACCTCGTGGTTCGACAGGCTCACCATGAGGTCTCACAGGATACTTAGCTCTTGCGCTAAGTTTTTAGACTGTGATACTTAGCCTTATGGAAAGCTATCAGCAACTCGACGGGATTTTTCAGGCATTGGCCGATCCGACGCGGCGGGCGGTGCTCAGCCGGTTGGGGCAGGGGCCGGCCAGTATCAGCGATTTGGCGCGGCCCTTCGACATGGCGCTGCCCTCCTTCATGAAGCACATCCGGTTTCTGGAGGGGAGCGGGCTGATCCAGACCCGCAAGAGCGGCCGGGTGCGGACATGTGCCATCGACAAGCGGCAGTTTGCGGCGGTGGAGGCCTGGTTGGCCGATCAGCGGGCGCTGTGGGAAGGCCGTGCCGACCGGCTGGAGCAATTTGTCATTGAGGAACAGGACAAGGCAAAATGAGCAAGAAGAACCCCGAACTCGACCTGACGATTACGCGGGTGATCAAGGCGCCGCGCGCCGCCGTGTGGCGGGCATGGACCGACCCGGCGCGGTTTGAAAAATGGTGGGTGCCCGAGCCGGCTTTGTGCAAGGTGGTGGCGATGGACCTGCGCCCAGGTGGGGCCTTCACTACGCAGATCAGCGAAGATGGCGCCGCGTTTGGCGCTCACATTAATGGATGTTTTCTGGCGGTGGATGAGGGCGAGCGGATCGTGTTCACCAATGCGTTGGTGGATGGCTGGCGGCCGGCGGCGCAGCCCTTCATGACCGCGATCATCACCCTGGCCGATCATCCCGAGGGCACGGAATATATGTCCTACGTGATGCACAAGGACCGGGCCGATCGGGACATGCATGCCGAGATGGGGTTTTATGACGGCTGGGGCACCGTGATGGGGCAGCTGGCGAAATTGGTGGAAGCTTCCCAGTAGACCTCATCCTGAGCTTGTCGAAGGACGAGGTCGTGGCATCTAAGCCTCCACTCGCGCGACCTCGTGGTTCGACGGGCTCAATGAGGTCTCATTCCGCTCCGATGCTTCCCCCAACGTGGTGTCATTCCCGCGAAAGCGGGAACCTCTGTTTACTTCACCATCCCGGAACGGAGGTTCCTGCTTTCGCGGGAATGACACTGTGGGGTGGGCGTCACAGTGGCGGCGGATAGAAATAGAAAAAGGCCGCTCCTGACTGGAGCGGCCTTCTGTATTCGAATCCAAAACCCAGCGTAACTCGCTGCTAGTTCAGCACTTTCGCCGGCTCAGCGAACAGATCGTATTCGTCGCTACCGGTAACTGTCACCGAGACCATGTCACCCACCTTGATGCCGTCGGCCTTGGCCACGATGACCTGGCCGTCAATGTCGGGCGCGTCCCACTTGGAGCGGGCAATGACGCGGTTATTGTCGGGATCGACGTCGTCGACCAGCACGTCGATGGTGCGGCCGACCTTTTTGGCGAGCTGACCGGCGGAGACATTCTGCGCCACTTCCATCAGCCGTTCCCAGCGATCCTGCGCCACGTCGTCCGGCACGATGCCGTCGAGTTCGTTGGCGGGAGCGCCTGTCACGGGCTCGTATTTGAAGCAGCCGGCACGATCGATCTCGGCTTCCTCGATGAAGTCGAGCATCATCTCGAAATCGTCCTCTGTCTCGCCGGGGAAGCCGACGATAAAGTTGGAACGCACAGTCAGATCAGGGACTTGGCGCTTCCAGTCGAGAATGCGATTCAACGTCTTTTCCTGATGCGCCGGGCGCCGCATGGCCTTGAGGACCTTGGGGGAGGCGTGCTGGAAGGGAATGTCCAGATAGGGCAGCACCAGGCCTTCGGCCATCAGTTCCATCACCGCGTCAACATGCGGATAGGGATACACATAGTGCAGGCGCACCCAGGCGCCGAGCTGGCCGAGTTCCTTGGCCAGGTCGTAGAACTTGGCCTTGACCGGGCGGCCGCGATAATTGCTCTCGGCGTATTTGATATCAACGCCATAGGCGCTGGTGTCCTGCGAGATGACCAGCAGTTCCTTGACGCCGCCGCGGATCAGGCCTTCGGCCTCACCCAGAATGCCGGCGGCGGGGCGGGAGGCCAGGTCGCCACGGATCTGGGGGATGATGCAGAAGGAGCAGCGATTGTTGCAGCCTTCGGAAATCTTCAGATACGCGTAGTGGCGCGGCGTGAGCTTGAGGCCCTGCTCGGGAACAAGGTCGATGAACTTGTTCGGCACCGGCGGCAGATGCTCGTGCACCGCATTGACGACGTTTTCGTATTGGTGCGGGCCCGAAATGGCGAGCACCGACGGATGGGTCTTGCGGATCAGCTCTTCTTCGACGCCGAGACACCCGGTGACGATGACGCGGCCGTTTTCGTTGAGGGCTTCCCCGATGGCTTCGAGCGATTCCTGCTTGGCGGAATCAAGGAAGCCGCAGGTATTGACCAGCACGATATCGGCGCCGGCATAGTCGCGCGAAAACGAATAGCCCTGCGAGCGCAGGGTGGACATGATGCGCTCGCTATCGACGAGGGCTTTGGGGCAGCCGAGGCTGACGAGGCCAATTTTTGGCGCTTGGCTCATGTGAGCAGGATTTCCAATGCGTGGATTTGTTGGGCGCGTCATATAGAAAGTTTGACGGTTACGCAATGTGACTGTCCCTCGCCACGCGCGGGGCTGACCTGCCAGGCGTGGCGAACACGGCATCTTGAACACGCGAAAAGGTGAACAGTGCGTCCGGCATTGTTCGGGTTTGCGCTTGCAAGCGGTTGAGTTAGTGGAGAATTTGCCTAAGCGTCACCGGGATTCGTTCCCTGCGCAGCACTCAACGCTCACAAGGATCACTGAATGTTCGATCGTCTCTCCGCCTACGCGCCGCAGGCCCTCGCCGTGCTGCGCATTATTGCCGCCCTGTTGTTTATCGCCCATGGCACGCAGAAGTTGCTGGGTTTCCCCGCGACCGACATGAGCCCGCCCGCTTTCTCGATCTTCTGGTTTGCCGCCATCATCGAAATCGTGACCGGCGTGCTGATCGCCATCGGCTTCTTCACCCGTCCGGCCGCCTTCATCGCTTCGGGCACCATGGCCTTTGCCTATTTCATCGTGCATGCGCCGATGAACTTCTTCCCCGTCAACAATGGCGGCGATGCAGCAATCCTGTTCTGCTTCGTGTTCCTCTATCTGGTCTTTGCCGGTCCGGGCGCCTGGAGCGTCAACAAGCAGTAAGCTTGCGACCGTAATGAAAACCCGCCGGGACATGGGTCCCGGCGGGTTTTTTGTGCTTTGGATTCCGCTTCTAGCTGGCGTCTTTGGGCGGCGGGGTGCGCTTGGCGGTGCGGCGGGGCTTGAACACTTCGCCCGAACTGGTGGCCGGCGCGCGAGGCGCGTCGGGCGATGGCTGCGCGGGCGGCACATAGGGGGCCGGGTCGGTGGCCGGGGTGATATATTCGTCGGCCTCGGCATAGTCGGCGTCTTCGCCTTCCTCGGCCAGGTCGCGGATGGCGTCGCGCACCTCATCGAGCAGTGAGGCCGAATAACGCGAGCGGTTGACAGTTTCGCCACTCGCCTCATTGGTCTTGAACCACACCAGCAGCGCCTCGCAGGCAATGCGCAGGCTGACCAGCGCGAGCAGGCCGAACACGGCGATCTCAAGCAGGCCCCACAGGCCATTGCCGAAGCCGAACCCGAAGCTCCAGAACAGATGGCTGACCGCCCAGAGCAGGATGCCGGCCAATCCCAAGGCGTAGAGAATCGGCACCAGCTTTGGCGACAGAATGGCGTCGAGCCGGAACAGGGTTTGGCGCGTAAACAGGCGCTTCAGATCATCCAGGGTCATTTCAGGCTCCTTCCGAGGCTCGATTCGAGCTTAACCGCAACTTGGGCAAGTCAGCTAGCCGAAACAAGGCTTTCCGTTGCCGAACTCATTGTCGGCCCAAAGCGCTGTTCGAAACACCGGCGCAGCACCGAATCGACTTCGGGCATCGAGACGAGCTGACCCAGATCCTCAAAGCTGGTCACGCCCTGGTCGGTAATGCCGCAGGGGACGATGCCGTCATAATGGGTGAGATCAGGGTCCACATTGAGCGAAATGCCGTGGAAGGTCACCCATTTGGAGACGCGCACGCCGATGGCGGCGATCTTGTCTTCCTTGCCCGCGCCCTTGTCCGGCCGATCGACCCACACGCCGATACGGCCGGCGCGGCGCTCGCCGGCAATATTGTGGGCGGCCAGCGTATCGATGACCCAGCCCTCGAGCCCCTGCACCAGACACCGGATATCGCGGCCGCGTTCACGCAGGTCCAGCATGATATAAGCCACGCGCTGGCCCGGACCATGATAGGTATATTGCCCGCCGCGCCCCGCATCATAGACCGGAAGACGGTCCGACAGCAGATCGCCCGGCACCGCCGAGGTGCCGGCCGTATAAAGGGCAGGGTGCTCCAGCAGCCACACGGCTTCGCCCGCCTCGCCGGCTGCAATGGCCGTAGCGCGGGCCTGCATGGCCGCAAGCGCTGCCGGGTAGGGCACGGGTTCGGACGAAATCAGCCATTCCACCGGCTTGTGGTCGGCGCGCATGAGTTTGCTGGTGCTCTCGCAACTGCCGGGAGGTGTCGTTAACGCTTCCATAACCATAAATGCCTGACGATCATGAGACAGAGATTCCGCGCGCCTATCGTGCTGCGGACGAGGTTGCTGACTTATCTATGAGCACATTAGACAATATTGAAGTGGACATCACCGTCGAGCTTGGCGCAACGACCATGCCGATCCACCATTTGCTGCGCATGGGCCGTGGCGCGGTGATCGAACTGGACGCGATGGAAAATGATCCGCTCAATATCTACGCCAATAACACATTGATCGCCCATGGCGAGGTCAGCGTCGAAGAAGGCCACCTGCGGGTGCTGATATCGCAAAAGGCGATCAAGCGGGGCTAGGACTTGCCGCAAGGCCAGTCCAGGACTAGCTTTGATGGCTCTTTGAGGAAATACGCAGATGCTGCAATCCCATATCGTCGTCGTAGGTGAAAGGTGCATGGTCCGGTAGCGGAAGCCATATCCGTTCGCCATGCGCCCCCGAACACTCGTTCGGGGGCTTTTTTTGTTTTTGGAGGATGAAAACCGATGCGCAAGGCAAGCGCTCCGCCGGCTCTGACGACACTGATCCTGATCACGGCGACCTCCGTGGTAACGCTGAACATGATCGTGCCCTCGCTGACCAATATCGCGCGGGATCTGGATGCAGACTATGCCCTGGTCAGCCTCGCCCTGGGCGGCTACCTCGCCGTCACGGCTGCCGTCCAGCTCGGCGTTGGACCGCTTGCCGACCGGATCGGCCGGCGGCCGGTCTTGCTGGTAGCGCTGGCCGTGTTCACGCTCGCTTCGCTTGGCTGCGCCATGGCGCAGAATGTGTGGATGCTGCTGGTATTCCGCATGCTGCAGGCTGCGGTGGTGTCGGGCTATGTGCTCTCGCTGGCGATCGTTCGCGACACCAATGAAGGCAGCGATGCTGCGCGATTGCTGGGTCGTATCAGCATGGCCATGGCGCTGGCGCCCATGTTGGGACCGATGCTGGGCAGCGTGCTGGACGCGGCCTTCGGCTGGCGCATGATCTTCGTGCTTTATGCCGTAGCTGGGGCAGGGCTGCTATACCTGGCCTGGACAGATGTGGGCGAAACCATCCGGCCTGCAGCAAAACCTGAGGAGAGACGATTGAGCACGCTGCTCAGCAAGCCCGTGTTCTGGAGCTACGCGCTGTGCACAGCCTTCTCGACAGGTGCCTTCTACATCTTCCTGACCGGAGCCCCGCTGATTGCCACCGCCGTTTTCGGCATCGGCACGGCCGAACTTGGCATGTTCGTCGGCAGCATCACGGCCGGTTTCATCGCGGGTGCTTGGTTGGCAGGCCGTCTCGCCGGCAGGCAGTCGCCCGCGACGATCATGCTGATGGGCCGGATTTTTGCCTGCCTGGGGCTTGCCGCGGGTCTGCTGATCGTTGCTATGGGCCACCTGTCGCCGCTCCTGTATTTCGGGTCCACGATCTTTGTCGGGTTGGGCAATGGCATGACCATGCCGAATAGCAATGCCGGAGCTATGTCGGTACAGCCGCGGCTGGCGGGAAGCGCTGCGGGCATAACCGGCGCACTAACCGTGCTGGGTGGCGCGTTGCTGACCACGGGGACCGGGCTGGCATTGTCCGGCCAGCCATCGCCCATGCTTCTGCTGGGGCTGATGCTGCTGGCTTCGCTCATGGGCCTGCTGGCCGCCGTTGCGGCCATCAAGCTGAGCAAGCCCGTGCTCAGTGGCTGGCCGGCATAGTATGAACGAGCGCCTCCCAATCCACAGCTTTCGCGGAATCTCGATTTAACCGCTTGAGGTTGGGTAAGACCTTTGCTACATCCCCACTCGCTTCGGGCCTTCGGGAACGGAGCCTACCAAGCGTGCGGTCGTGGCGGAATTGGTAGACGCGCAGCGTTGAGGTCGCTGTGCCCGAAAGGGCGTGGAAGTTCGAGTCTTCTCGACCGCACCAAATATTCAAAAAAGCCGTGTAATCCCTGGATTGCGCGGCTTTTTGATTCCTGGTCCATTTCGATGTCGCGGCGCGGGCATGTCGGCTCTGCGCGTTTTTCGCGTGAGAACGCCGAACCGGGATGATATTGCTGCCGCATGTACACACCACCTGCCTTTCGTGAAGACGACCCCCAGGCTCTGCGCCAGATTATGCGCGAGACCAGACTTGCCACGCTGGTGACCGCCACGGCCGAGGGCCTGATGGCAACGCCGCTACCGCTTATTCTCGATGAGAATGAGGGCGAGCACGGCGTGCTTTATGGGCATTTGGCCAAGGCCAACCTGCAGTGGAAAGCGCCGGTTATCGGGGATGCGCTGGTCATCTTTTCGGGGCCGGATGCCTATGTCACGCCATCCTGGTACGCCGCCAAGCAGGAACATGGCAAAGTCGTTCCGACCTGGAATTATGTGGCCGTACACGCCCATGGCCCGATCGAGTTTTTCGAGGATGAAGCGCGCCTTTTCGATGCAGTCTCCCGGCTCACCCATCTGCATGAGCAGCCGCGAGAGAATCCTTGGGCCGTCACCGATGCGCCCGCCGAATATATCCGCGCGCAGTTGAAGGGCATTGTCGGCCTGCGCTTGCCGATCAGCCGTATCGAGGGCAAGCGCAAGATGAGCCAAAATCGCCCGGAGGCCGACCGGAGCGGTGTGGCGGCCGGTCTTGCCGGCAGCGAGCGGAACAGCGACCGCGATGTCGCCACCATGATACCGACGGGACTCAATCATGCCTGATACCAGCCAACTCATCCTATATTTCGGCGCCTGCCTGTTGCTGGCCATCACCCCGGGGCCGGGCATTTTCTATGTTGCCGCCCGCACACTGGCCGGTGGCCGCGCCGAGGGCATTGCCTCCAGCTTCGGCAATGGGCTGGGCGGCATGGTGCATGTTCTGGCTGGGGCGCTGGGCGTTTCTGCCATCGTGCTGGCCAGTGCCGAGCTGTTCACGGCACTGAAATTTGCCGGGGCGGCCTATCTGGTCTGGATCGGCATTCGCACCATTCAGGCGGCACGGCGCGATGCTCGCGCGGCCCTGGGCGGCGAGCTCGTGGCTTCGGCGGTCGGGGCAGGGCGGGCGTTTCGCGAGGGGGTGCTGGTCGAAGCGCTCAATCCCAAGACGGCAGCGTTTTTCCTCGCTTTCATTCCCCAGTTCATCGATACCGCGGCGGGTAACGTGGCGCTGCAATTCGTGGCCCTGGGCACCGTCTCGGTGGTGCTGAACACCCTTGCCGATATCGTCGTGGCCTTTGCGGCTAGCCGCATTCGCGCCGGGGCGGCGGCTAATCCCTCGCTAGTGCGGCGGCTGCGGGAGGCTTCGGGTGGCGCGATGATCGCGCTGGCGGGTGTGCTGGTGTTGGCCCGGCGCCCGTCCTGACGGGAAGCACCGGAAAGAAAAAGGCCGCCCGTTGAGGCGGCCTTTGCATTATGGGGAAGGCGTCGCGGGCGCCGGTTCAGCAGGCGGCGGCGTGGTTGCCGGCGTGCTGGTATCGGCCGGGGGCGTACCACCACCGGCAGGGGCGTCGCCGCCACAGGCCGCCAGCGCAAGCGCCATCATCAGGGCTGCCGGGGCGATGAGGAATTTGGACATGGGATCACCTTTGTTGTTTTGATCTTGGTCGTTCACACATCGGTGAGCTAAGCGGCATAATCGGGCAAAAGTTGGGACCCAAGGTGTTTTTGACGTGGCGACTTATGCCTCGCCCGGCGCCGGACGCTGAGCAATCAGCGATTTGGGCGCCTTGAAGCGCCAGGCATCTTCCAGCCGCAACGAAAGTTCTTCGTCGGCTATGGCGGGCAGGCGGATCAGTACGGCCGGATAGCCGATATAATGGGGCGTCTCGAAATAGATTTGCGGCGAGATTTCCATCAACAGGGTCTTCTGCTCGGCCGGACACAGCAGCACGAGGGTATCGGCGTCCTTGAGGCGGACGATGAGCTTGCCACGCACCTTGAGCGCTGGCGTGCCATAGCTGGTGGAGCGGGTGATGCCCGGCAACTGGCGGGCCTGGGCCAAGGCATGCACGCGCTCGAAGACGGTATCGAGGTCACTGGCATCGCTCATCGGACTTTCCTCCCAATGCTCTGATTTTTCGGTACTTGTTGACCGAAAAACGCCGCCCCCAGTCTGGCGCATTGTGAGCCGATTGGCTACAGGTGGGCCTGCCCCCGACACCAGCGACACAAAGGGCCTCCAGTGAGCACAGATAGTGAAACCGTGCCCGGCCCAGAGGTCGGGATTGATCCCGATGCGCTGCGCGATGCGGAGGACCGCATCAGTCCGCTGTGGCTGGAACGCCTGCGCGCCTATTTGGATGCGGGGCGGGGGGATGACGTCGCCGCGGTGATGGAGCCGCTGCATGCCGCCGATGTCGGCGACGTGCTCGAATCGCTCGATGCCGAGGAGCGGCTGGCGCTGGTGCGCATGCTGGGCGACCGGTTTGATTATTCGGCACTGACCGAGGTGGACGAGAGCGTCCGCGTCGAGCTGATGGACGAATTGTCCAATGCCGATATTGCGCGCGGCGTGACGGGATTGGACAATGACGACGCCGTCGCCATTCTCGAGGACCTCGAGCAGGTCGACCGCGACGAGGTTCTCTCGCAACTGCCGACCTTCGAGCGGCTGAGCCTCAAGCGCAGCCTCGATTTCCCCGAGGAATCCGCCGGCCGGCGGATGCAGACCGATTTCATCGCCATTCCGCCATTCTGGACGGTGGGGCAGACCATCGATTATCTGCGCACCGAGCCCGATCTGCCCGACGAATTCTACCAGATCTACGTCGTGGACGCGTCCTATCAGGTGCTGGGCACCATTCCGCTCGACAAGTTCCTGCGTGCGGCACGGGTGGTCTCCATCGAGACTCTGATGAACACCAATTTCGTCCTGGTCGATGCCAATGAGGACCAGGAAGAAGCGGCGCGCGATTTCGAGCGCTACGATCTGGTCGAAGTGGGCGTGGTGGACGAGAGCAAGCGGCTGGTCGGCGTGCTCACCATCGACGACATCGTCGACGTTATCCACGAAGAGGCCGACGAAGACATCAAGCTGCTGGCTGGCGTGGGCGACGAGGATATTTCCGACACCACGATCGACACGGTGCGCAGCCGCGTGCCCTGGCTGGTGGTTAACCTCTTTACCGCGGTGGCCGTCTCCTACGTCATCGGCCTGTTCGATGGCACGATCGAGCAGATGGTGGCGCTGGCCGTGCTGATGCCCATCGTCGCCTCGATGGGCGGCAATGCCGGCACCCAGACCATGACGGTGACCGTGCGGGCGCTGGCCATGCGCGAGTTGGACGGGCGGCGCCTGCGCCGGCTGATCACCCGCGAAATGGTGGTGGGCCTGGCCAATGGGGTGATCTTTGCCGTGCTGATCGGCCTGGTCACCTGGCTGCGCTTCGGCAATATCGAACTGGGCGGCGTGATCGGGCTGGCCATGGTGATCAATCTGATCGTGGCCGGCACGGCTGGCATTTTGATCCCCCTGGCGCTGGACAAGCTCAAGGCCGACCCGGCCATCGCCTCGGCGGTATTCGTGACCACCATTACCGACACGGTCGGGTTCTTCGCGTTCCTCGGGATTGCGGGGCTGTGGTTCGGGCTGTTCTAGATGGTTGAGCCCGGCAAGATCATCTTTGTGCATGGCGCCTCGAGCAGCGGTAAATCCACCATTGCGCGGGGCATCCAGGCGCAGATCGGGTTGCCGGTCTGGCACATTTCCATCGATCACCTGCGGGATGCGGGCGTGCTGCCCATGGCCCGCTTCAAGAGCCGCGAATTCGACTGGAAAGCGGCACGAGCGCCGTTTTTTGACGGGTTTCACCGCTCGCTTGTGGCCTATGCGGCGGCGGGCAATAATCTGGTGCTCGAGCATATTCTGGATACGCCGGGCTGGTTGGACGAGCTGGTGGCGCTATTCGCCCCGTTCGATGTGTTTTTCGTCGGCGTGCATTGCCCGCTGCCACTGCTGATCGAGCGGGAAAAGGCGCGGGGCGACCGGCCGCTGGGCAGCGCCGAGCAGGATTTCCATACTATCCACCAAGGCATGGAATATGACTTCGAGGTGCACACCGACTCGGACGCCCAGGGCAATGTCGAGCGGGTGATTGCGGCCTGGGAAAATCGTACCGGCCCCTCATTTTTTGCCCGGCGGGCGATGGCCTCAGGCGCCGCTCAATATCGTTAAAATGCCGGGAATTCGGGTCGCGCCGCCTTAACCGAGCCCGGAATCAAGCCTGTGGACTGTGGCAACTTCGCCGCTTGCAAAGCATTTATGACGCAGTTAACGATTCATGACCGGGTGTGGCCCCTGCGCGTCAGTGGCGTCGCCAACCGGAAGTGAACGGCTGACAAGGAGCGATCTATGCGAAGTCAACCGAAGGCCAATATGTGGCGAGCAGCGACCTGGACCATGGTCTGCCTGCTCTCGATGGGACTGGTTTTCTCCGTAATTGCTGGCGTCTAGGCGCTAGAGTTCTTCACTCACACGATTTAGGAGGGCGCCCAAGCCACTGGGGCGCCCTTCTTGCTTAGGAAACAATGATGAAGCTGCTGATCGGCAATCGCAATTATTCCACCTGGTCGCTGCGGCCCTGGTTGGTGCTGGCGCATTTCGACATTCCATTCGAGGATGAAGTGCTGCAACTCTCCGGCGAAGGCTGGCGCGAAACGCTGGCGGCGCGTTCGCCCACCGGCAAGGTGCCGGTGCTGGTCGATGGCGATCTGGTCGTGCCCGAGACAATTGCGATCATCGAATATCTGGCCGATCTTCATCCCGACAAAACCATCTGGCCGGCCGATCCGCGGCAGCGGGCAATGGCGCGGGCGGCGAGTGCGGAAATGCATTCGGCGTTCCAGTCGCTGCGCAGTCACGCGCCGATGAATTTGCGCGCCGCCCACCCCGGCAAGGTCAATATCGACACCGTCAGCAAGGATCTGCACCGGCTCGAGACCCTGCTGGGCGGCTTGCTGACTCAGTCGGGCGGCCCGTTCCTGTTTGGCGAGTTCACCGCGGTCGACGCCATGTTCGCCCCGGTGGCCACGCGCATTCGCACCTATGCCTTGCCGGTTTCCGATCTTCTGAACGCCTATGTCGAAGCCATCTACAGCCTGCCGGCCTTCCAGCAATGGCTGGCTTTGGCCCTGCGCGAGCCATGGGTGGTTGATGACGACGAGATCGACGTGATCCAGGGACGCGTCAAGCCGGGGACGCTCGCATGATCCACATGGTCAAACTCAGCGTCGGGGTGGCAAGCCTGGCGGAACTCGAAAGCTATCGCGACGAGCGCGCCCATTGGTGGGGCGCCGATTACGGCGAGGACGTGCATGTCCACCGCACCCGCATGCGCCCCAAGCGCGCCGCGGAGATGGAGGGCGTGTCCTCGATCTATTGGGTCATCGCCGGCGCCATCGTCTGCCGCCAGCCCATCCTGCGCCTGGCGCCCTATACCGACGCCGAGGGCAAGGATTATTGCGACATCATCATGAGCCGCGACATGGTGCGCACCGTGCCCTATCCCAAACGCCCCTTCCAGGGCTGGCGCTACCTGCGGCCAGAGGATGCCCCACCGGACCTGGGCGCCAACGAGAATGCCGAAGCCTTGGCCCTGGCTGCGGATTTGGCGAAGCTGGGGTTGATCTGATCAGGCCATGACCGGATAGCTGGCGGCGAAGGCGGGAAGCGCGTTTGCTTTGGCCGAAAGAGCAGCCAGAACTGGCCGCGGCTGCTGCACCAGCGCCGGATGCGCCGTAGCGATGAAGTCGTGGGCGCAGACCATGGCTATGATTGCCCCTCTGGGATAGTCGTTCGCCGGCCACTCGGCACTGGTGGCCAGCGTTTCCAGATGATTGAGTCCGGCAGTGATCTGCTGCTCCAGCCGCGCACGCCAGCCCGGCCACTGGAACTCCGGCGGCCGGCGAATAGCCTCATAGACCAAGGCGACGCCCTTTTCGGCCACGCCATTGGCATAGCCGGCTATCTGGAGATGCGCGATTCTGCTGAGGCCATCGGCCGGGAACAGGCGTTTCCCCTCCGCGGCGGTCTGGTCGAGATAGTCGATGATGGCGGAAGTTTCGATGAGGTCCATGCCTTCATCGAGGCGCAGCACCGGCACGCGGCCGAGCGGATTGGCCTCGGTGATGCCGCCGAAATCGGACTGCAGCACATTGACGATCTGGCGCTCAAAGGAGCGGCCTTGCAGCGTAAGCGAGATCGCCACGCGCCGCACGAATGGCGAGAGCCTGCCGCCGAATAGAATCATGGTGCTAGGTCCTGATGAGCGGTCGCCAGAATGATGGGGCCAGTTAGGGCTGGCAAGATCGCCTCCACCACACCTTCTCCAACACAGAAATCGCCCCGTTAACCGACCCTTAACCATGCGGGTTCGATGTGTTGATCAAGAGTTAATCGTTCCTGATTTGGAGACGGCGATGGGGCAGGGGGCACATGTCATTGTGGTGGGCAATGAGAAAGGCGGGTCGGGGAAGTCGACCACGGCGTTTCACCTCGCCATTTATCTGATGCACCATGGCTATCGCGTCGCCACCATCGATGTGGACAGCCGCCAGCAGACCTTTACCCATTATGTGCGCAACCGCCGCGCCTGGACGCGGGAGCGGGGCCTTAATGTGCCCAATCCCAAGCATTTCCATCTGCCGACTGCCTGGGGCGATTCGATCAAGGACAATCAGCAGGCCGAGCTGGCGGTGTTCCGCAAGGCGATCGCCGAGGTGGATGGGGCCGTCGATTACCTGGTGATCGACACGCCTGGCTTTGACACCAATCTGACGCGGCTGGCCCATACCATGGCCGATACGCTAGTGACCCCGCTCAATGACAGCCTGATCGATCTGAACGTGCTGGCGCGGGTGGACCCCGAGACGAACGAGCCGGTCGAAACCAGCCATTATGCACGGCTGGTGCAACGGGCGCGCTCGGAACGGCTGGCGGCCGATGGCAAGACTATCGACTGGGTGCTGGTGCGGAACCGCATTTCCATGCTGGGCTCGCGCAATGCCAATCAGGTGCATGCGACACTGGAGCGGATCGGCACGCGCTTTGGCGCCAGGGTGGCCGATGGCATTGCCGAGCGGGTGATCTTTCGCTCGCTGTTTGCCAGCGGCATGACGGTGTTTGATCCGCTGGAGGAGGTCGCGCTGGGCGGCGCGCCGTCGATGTCCCATGTCAGCGCGCGACAGGAATACCGCAATTTGGTATCGGCGCTGCAATTGCCGGTGCGGCAGCGGATGGCCGCTTAGGCTCTGCCTGTTCAGCAATATTTGTAACAGAACCACCCTTGCCCGGTGGCGCGAAACACTGACACTTGCCGGACGTAGTAGGAGTGATTTGCCGTGCGACAGGGCCCGCATGTCATCGTCGTCGGCAATGAGAAGGGCGGGTCGGGCAAATCGACTACGGCCTTTCATCTGGTCATCTACCTGCTTTACCAAGGCCATCGGGTCGCTTCGATCGATGTGGACAGCCGCCAGCAGACCTTCACCCATTATGTGCGCAATCGGCGCGACTGGGCCAAGGCGCATGGCCTGAGCCTGCCCCATCCCACCCATTTCCACCTGCCATTGGCGCAGGGGGATTCGGTGAAGGAAAATCACGGCCGCGAGTTCGAGATGTTCCGCCAGGCGATTGGCGAAGTGGACGATGACACCGATTTTTTGGTGATCGACACGCCGGGCTTCGACACCAATCTGACGCGGCTGGCGCATTCGCTGGCCGATACGCTGGTCACCCCGGTCAATGACAGCCTGATCGATCTCAACGTGCTGGCGCAGATGGACCCGGTGACGGGCGCGCCGCGCGAGATGAGCCATTATGCCCGGCTGGTGCAGCGAGCCCGCTCGGAGCGCCTGGCCATCGATGGCAAGACCATGGATTGGGTGCTGGTGCGCAACCGCATCTCGATGCTGTCTTCGCGCAGCATGCGGCAGGTGCAGACCATGCTGGAGCGGATCGCTGCCCGTTTCGGCTGTCGCGTCGCCGAGGGCATTGCCGAGCGCGTGGTGTTCCGCTCGCTGTTTCCCATGGGCCTAACCGTGTTCGACCCGCTGGACGAAACGCTGCTAGGCGGATCGCCATCGCTGTCGCATGTGGGCGCGCGCGAGGAATATCGCGCGCTGGTGTCGGCACTACATCTGCCGGTCAAAGCCCGAGCCAAGGTGTCCGCCGAGGGGTAACGAGAGCAGGGCTTAGGCTACCAAATTCGCCAGCACAATCTCCCGCCACACCCGGTTGGGCGTCACCCAGGCGTCCCATTCATTGTAATGGCCCGAATAGATGACCACGGCCACGCCAGCGTCCGGCATGAGCCACAGCCGCTGGCCCCCATTGCCGAAGCCGGCCGCCCAGTTGCGCTCTCCGGATAGAGCCGGCGTGGGCGCCTCACCGAGAAACCACAGCCGGCCATAATGCAACCCGTCGCCCGTCTCGATGGCCGGCTTCAGCGATGCCTCGATCCAGCCCCGCGAGACGATGCGGCGTCCCTCGTGCTCGCCGCCCTTGAGCACCATATTGCCGATGCGCAGCAGGTCGCGCGGGCGCAGCCGCAGGCCGGAGGCGGCGGAGGCGACGCCATCGGCGCCGCTATTCCATTCGAAGCGCTCGATGCCGAGTGGGCCCAACAGCGTTTCGCGGGCAAAATCGGGCAGCGATTGCCCGGTGCCGCGGGCGATCAGTGCGCCGATCAGCGCCACGCTGCCGCCGGAATAGATCCAGCGTGTGCCCGGCTCGGCGACGACAGGCTGTTCGAGGACAAAGCGATAGCGATCCGGCGCGTTTTCCATGGCAATTTCGCTATTGAGCGGATCGGTATAGGGGCGGTTCTCGTCCCATTGCAGCCCCATACTCATGGTCAGGGCATGTTCGATCGTGATGCCGGCTTTGGACGTGTCGGTCTGAAGGTCGGGATAATCTGGGAATTGGGCGAAGAGCGGGGCTTCGGGCGGCGGCACCAGGCTCCGGTCGAGCGCTATGCCATAGAGCAGGCTGACCACGCTCTTGGTGACCGAGCGGAGGTCATGCAGCGTCTGCGCATCGAAGGTGACCTCACCGAGCGGCTTGCCCCAGTTTTCGTCTTGGCCAGTGTAATAAGTTTCGAGCGCCAATTCGCCCTTGTGGCCGACAAGCACGGCATGCAGGTGGCGGAGCAGGCCGGACTCGATGCCCGCTGCGAGCTTGCGGGGCAGGTCGGGGGAGAAGGATTGCGGCATCGGGCGCTCCACGGTTGGACGTGAAGCCTAGTGAAATTTCGGGGGAAAATTCAAGGGCGCGTGGTGAGCGTCACGTTATCCTCCCCACCGCGTCACCCTCGGGCTCGACCCGAGGGCCGTTCGTCGCCTGTGCCGGATTGAGAGTGGCCCTCGGATCAAGTCCGAGGGAGATACGGTGGGCGCGGCAGCATTGCAGATGGGCTAGGAGACCTCAGTTAGCCTACCGCTTGCCAAAACTCATACGCAAAGCGCGCTTGCCGCCGGGGGCAAAAACGTCGATGTCGATATGGACCGGCTCCTGCACCATGCGGCGGGTGCGGGCGGAGAGGGCCAGCACGACGCCGAGCAGGTCGCCGACGCCGCGGCGGCGCGGCAGCATGCGGCCGGTCATTCCGGCCAGCACGCGGTTGCGCGCGGCCATGTCGTCCGAGGTCAGGGCTGAGCGGCCAATGAAACTGGCAAGCTCGGCGAGGGCAGTACGTTCGCTCATTGGGCTACTCCAAACACAGGCACCAATTTGCTTCCCTGGTCACCGGCGATGCGTGCCGCCGGTCATTCTCGTTATCTCGTTAGCTCTGCATGGCCAGGCAGGACAGGTTCTGCTGCTTGAGCTGGTTGCACATGGCCGTGGCCCCGTCGCGATCGCCAAAGCCGACAAAGCGAGCGCGGAAGAAGGTCTGGCCGTTCTTTTCGAAGCGTTCCACATAGGAGCGGAAATCACCGAGCGTGCCGACCTTGCCGGCGGCATCCGAGAGCATGGCGCGGGCGCTGTCTTCCGACGGGCCGGCGCCGATCTGCACGACCCAGCCACCGGGTGGCACGTCGCTGGCAGCAACCTGCACCGAGCCCGAGGTCATCAGGTCGACAGGCTGTTCCTGCGCGGCGGCGGGCGCCTGCATTTCGAGCGGAGCGGAGGGCGCAGTCTGGCCAAGGGCGGCCGGGGGCGCGCCCAGATTATAGGTATCGCTCAACCAGGCGCCGATAACGTCCTGGCTGGGATATTCCGGCTGCGGCGCCTGGCTGGGCGCGGCCAGGATATTGGCGGCCTGCACGGCAGGCTGCAGGCCCAGATCAGCGGGCATGGGCTGGGGAACGGGGGCGGCATTGGCCACGGACACTTCCGGCGCCATGGCAGCGCGCGGCTGGGCCTGGGCGCCATTGGCGGCCACCAACTGAGCCAGGCGGAAGCCGGGCAGGGGCATGGGCTGCACGAATACCGGCTGGCTCGGCTGGGCGACCGCGACTTGAACGGTGGCGCTGCCCTGGCGGCCCGGCTGGGGGATCATTGCGGTCTGCAGGTAATTGCCCTGGCGGCTCTTGGGCAGGTAATTGGCAACCAGCTGGCGGACCTTCTCATCGCGGGCGCCGCTGGAATTGAAGCCGAAAGCGACCACGACGATGTGGCGATTATCGCGGCGGGCGGCGGTCAGCAGGTTGGAGCCGGCGGCATTGATATAGCCGGTCTTAATACCGTCCACGGCGCCCATATAGCCCAGCACGCGATTGTGGTTGCCATAGGTGTTCTTGCCGTAGCTGAAGCTCTTGGTCTGGAAGAATTCGTAATAGTTCGGGAAGTGCTGATAGACGGCGATGCCCAGGATAGCCTGGTCGCGCACGGTGGTGATCTGACCGCCATCGGGCAGGCCCGAGGCATTGCGGTATGTGGTATTGCGCATGCCCAGGGCCCGGGCCGTGGCGGTCATGCGTTCGGCAAATTTGGCTTCCGAG
The DNA here is from genome assembly GCA_900470445.1 of Hyphomicrobiales bacterium. Lineage (GTDB taxonomy): Bacteria > Pseudomonadota > Alphaproteobacteria > Rhizobiales > Devosiaceae > Devosia. The sequence goes on from UCAU01000028.1 coordinate 188,276, forward strand.
CCCGAAATGTGCTCGGCGATAACGCGGGCCATGTCGTTGGCCGACAGGGTCACCAGCGCCTTGATGGCGTCTTCCACGGTAATGGTCGAACCAGCGCGCAGGCCCAGCTTGGTGGGCACGGCCGCCGCAGCGAAGCGGGACACGGTCATTTTGGTGGAGAGCTTGAGATTGCCCGCGCTTAATTCCTGAAACAGGATGTAGAGCGTCATGACCTTGGTGACGGAGGCAGGATAGCGGCGGCTATCGGCGGCCTCTTCATACATCACCTGCCCGGATTTGGCGTCGACCACGATGCCGGCATATTTGCGGAGATTTTCGATAGCCTGTGCGGGCGCTACGGTATGAGCCGTAACTGCAAACAGGACGAGGACTGCGGCAAAGGCGCGGACAACAACCGTACGCCATGGGGATTTCGCCTGAGAAGCCACCCGGTACTCCAACTCTTATTCCTCGGACGCTTCTGCGCCCGTACGCAACACATGACTGGCGGAGATTCCGGTGTGCCCCAAACACTCCGGCTTTCCTCTCCTTGTTGGAGATTACTGCGACGCCGTTACCATTCCGTAAAATGCCACCGAATTTGTCATGAGTGTGGAGAGCCGGTCACGGGCAGTGGTGGAGGGGGATTCCATTTTGTACGATTCTTCGTGATCAGCCGAATGCACCGGTACCGTTCCCGCCGCCTGCTCGGCGCAAAAGGGGCTGCTATGAAACGTATGGTTCGTCTGTTTGTCGTTGCTATTATGCTTTTCGTGGCTGGGGTGCCGATTGCATCGGCGGCGAGCCTCCAGAATGGCCGGTGGTACAAGGCCTGCGACGGTAACGCTTGCATTGTTGGAATTCGTTCTCAGCAGGGCGTCTCCTATTGGGTCCGCAATGATCCGTCCCAGGGGCAGTCGCGATTGCTGGCGGTCGCGCGGGTTTGGCCAGATGTACTTCTGCCTTACGGGGTGACCTGGACGATTGATCGCGGCCTTGAGATCAGGGTGCCTTTTATGAAGTGCGACGGAAGCTGGTGCACGGCGCAAGTCGTTCTGAACGAAGATTATCTTGCCCAGTTGAAGGGTGGGGCGTCATATCGCCTGGGCGTGAATGTTGACGGTCGCGACAAGGTCATTGAGTTGACCTTGCGGGGCTTCAGCGCGGCATGGGATGGCGAACCAACCACGTCTCTTGCCGATTTGTTGGCATTTCTTGACGCGAAGTGATCGCCAAAAGGCAGAAGGTGGCTTTTTGGCCGTAACGCTGCAGCGGTTCCCCCTCGTTTTGGCGATCGCGAAGCGGTGCGAAAGCCTGCCTGCCTTCCTCGCCGCTCGCGCGGAAGCGCAGCCGGATTACCCGGAAAGCGCCGGTTAACCGGCCTTTTTTCGCTGTCACAAAAACGCGATGCATTGCCCCTTAACACGGGCCTGATTTTGCCTACATAATGGGTCCACCATGCTGCTTCGTTTCTCTTACGACAGATGTCTTCCTATGACCGATATTGACCTCCTCGCCATGACCGATGAGGCCCCGGGCGCACTGCGTCTGGAGCCGATGCCCGCTTGGGCCGGGCCCAAGGAGGATGATGGCGGCAAGGATGGCGGGGGAAAGAACGGCACCGAAACCGGGACGATCACCAAGACCCGGCCAAAAACCAAGCGCCCAAACCTTTATCGCGTGCTTTTGCTGAATGACGACTACACTCCGATGGAGTTCGTCGTGCTGGTCCTGCAGGATGTGTTCAACAAGACGCGTGAGGAGGCGATGCGCATCATGCTGCATGTTCACCAAAAGGGGGTGGGTGAATGCGGCGTCTATCCATACGAGGTTGCCGAAACCAAGGTGACCCGCGTCATGGACACTGCACGCAAAAATCAGCATCCGCTGCAATGCGTGATGGAAAAGCAATAGGAACATCATATGCCCTCATTTTCCCGCGGACTTGAAAAGGCTCTGCATCAGGCGATGAACCTGGCGCGCGAGCGCAACCACGAGTTCGCAACGCTCGAGCACCTCTTGCTGGCCCTGACCGACGACCGTGAGACGATCGCCGTGCTGACCGGTTGCGATGTCGATATCGACGCGCTCAAGAGCGATCTTGAAGATTTCATCAATGAAGAGCTCGATAGCCTGATCGTGGCCAATGGCCAGGATGCACGGCCCACCGCAGCCTTCCAGCGCGTGATCCAGCGCGCGGTCATCCATGTGCAGAGCTCCGGCCGCGAAGAAGTCACCGGCGCCAATGTGCTGGTGGCGATCTTTGCCGAGCGTGAGAGCCACGCCGCCTATTTCCTCGAACAGCAGGACATGAGCCGGCTGGACGCGGTCAATTTCATCAGCCACGGGATTACCAAATCGGGTCCCAGCGAGGAGCGCAAGGTGCGTGGTGCTGAGGACGGCGAAGGCAATACCGAAGGCGGAGCTGAGGCCAAGAAGAGTTCGGCTCTGGCCGATTTCTGCGTCAACCTCAATGAGAAGGCGCGGGCCGGCAAGATCGATCCGCTGATCGGCCGCGATGCCGAGTTGCGCCGCACGATCCAGATCCTGTGCCGCCGGTCCAAGAACAACCCGCTTTATGTGGGCGATGCTGGCGTGGGCAAGACGGCGATTGCCGAAGGCCTGGCCCGCAAGATCGTTGAGGGCGATGTGCCCGAAGTGCTCAAGGAAGCGGTGATCTATTCGCTCGACATGGGCTCGCTGCTGGCCGGCACCCGGTATCGCGGCGACTTCGAGGAACGCCTCAAGGCCGTGATGAAGGAGCTGGAAAAGCTCCCCAATTCGGTGCTGTTCATCGATGAAATCCACACCATGATCGGTGCTGGCGCCACCTCGGGCGGCGCGCTCGATGCGTCCAATCTGCTCAAGCCGGCTTTGGCCAGCGGGGCGATCCGTTGCATCGGTTCGACCACCTACAAGGAATATCGCCAGTTCTTCGAGAAGGACCGGGCTTTGGTTCGCCGCTTCCAGAAGATCGATGTCAACGAGCCCTCCGTGCCCGATGCCATCGAGATCGTGAAGGGTCTGCGGCCCTATTTCGAAGAGTTCCACAAGATCAAGTACACTGACGATGCTCTTAAAGCGGCGGTGGAACTGAGCGCGCGCTATATCAATGACCGCAAGCTGCCGGACAAGGCGATCGACGTGCTCGACGAGACGGGCGCCAGCCAGATGCTGGTGACCGAGGACAAGCGCAAGAAGGTCATCGATGTCGAAGATATCGAGGCGACCATCGCCACCATCGCGCGCATCCCGCCAAAATCGGTCTCCAAGTCCGATGCCGAATTGCTGTCGAGCCTCGAGCAGAGTCTGAAGACCGTGGTGTTCGGCCAGGATATCGCCATTACGGCGCTATCGTCGGCGATCAAGCTGGCCCGTGCCGGCCTGCGCGAACCGGAAAAGCCGATCGGCTCCTACCTGTTCACCGGCCCGACCGGCGTCGGCAAGACCGAAGTTGCCAAGCAGCTCGCCGATACCCTCGGCGTGGAACTGCTGCGCTTCGACATGTCCGAATATATGGAGCGGCACACCGTGTCGCGCCTGATCGGCGCCCCTCCGGGCTATGTCGGGTTCGACCAGGGCGGTCTGCTTACCGATGGCGTGGATCAGCATCCCCATTGCGTGGTGCTGCTCGACGAAATCGAAAAGGCCCATCCCGATCTCTACAACATCCTGTTGCAGGTGATGGACCACGGCAAGCTGACCGATCACAACGGCAAGTCGGTGGATTTCCGCAATGTCATCCTGATCATGACGTCCAATGTCGGCGCCATGGACCTGCAGAAAGCGCCGATCGGCTTTGGCCGCAAGCGCGAGCAGGGGGACGACGAAGAGGCAATCAACCGCCTGTTCACCCCGGAATTCCGCAACCGGCTCGATGCGATCATCTCCTTCGCACCGCTGCCGCGCGAAGTGGTCCGCCGTGTCGTCGAGAAGTTCGTGCTGCAGCTGGAAGGCCAATTGGCCGAACGCGGCGTCACGATCAACCTCACGCCGGAAGCCGCCGATTGGCTGGCCGAACGCGGCTATGACGAACGCATGGGCGCGCGCCCGCTGGGCCGCGTAATCCAGGAGCACATCAAAAAGCCCCTGGCCGACCAGGTGCTGTTCGGTGAGCTGATCAATGGCGGCACGGTCACCGTCGCCGTGGTCGGCGAAGGCCAGGACGCCAAGCTGGAACTGGTGGCCGTGCCACCCCGCCCAGCCAAGCCAAAAGCCCTGCCCAAGCCGAAAAAGCCCAAGGCAACGGCCGACAAGAACTAATGCAAAAGGCCCGGAGCGATCCGGGCCTTTTTTGTTATTGAGCGTCAGGGGAGCGCGCCTTTCTTGCTGAACAACGGCACGACCATCGCCAGCGAGTGGCGGCTTTCGACTCCGCCCTTGCCGGACAAGGCGCCAAAAGTCGCCGGCTCTACTTGATCACTTCCATCGCCATGCGCAGGGCGATGCTCGGGCGTTCTTCAACCAGATCTTTGATCAGCGGCAATGTGCTACGCCAGCCAAAGGCCACATGCCTTTCACCGGACTCGGGTCCTATTTCGAACGTCTTACCCCTTCGGACGGGGGATGGTGGCACGGTATGGGAAACCGATAGCGTTACGCCTGATGCGACTGGCATCAGGCGAAGTGTGACGCGCGAATAGCTTTCAGGAACATCAGGCAGACCAGATATTCGTGGGAGGAATTCGTAGGCGAGCACCGATGGCTGGGTGCATTCAAGCACGGTGCCTTTGTCCTTATAGCGCTTGGACCCGATATGGGCCGTGATGCTGATCGGCGATCCCGGCTGCCAATCTGTATCGAAGTCGGCACTCCGCCAGATTCGCGCCTTGGCGCGGTCAATAAGCACGCTCCATACAGCCTCAGGAGCCGCCGCGATCTCAATCGATTGGGTGACCACTGCATCGACCATCCATTCCCCCAGAATTTGACCAGGCCACGCTGACCCACGATGCACGTACTTTAGATGGTGTGCGGTCTGTCCTGCCTGTTGTCGTCCGAAAGCGGCCTTTCCGCAATCCACCCCAAAGGCACCGGGCCGCCACCGACCCCAATTCAGTTCTGGGGATTTAGACAAGCTCGCTGCGAAGCGGGCGTTGCTGGCAAGCGCAATTCTAGTGAGGCCCTACCAGGGGACGTTGCCCTGCGGCTCGATAAAGCTGCCGGAAACGGCATCGGGGCCGAGCAAGGCATACTCGACCGGAAGGCGTGCACCTTCGGCAGGTGTCATGAAGCCGTTGCCGCCTGTCAGGTCGGTCTTGACATAGCCTGGGGCAACCGAGTTCACGACAATGGAGGTGTCCCTCAGTTCCGCTGCCAACTGGACTGTCAGCATGTTGAGCGCGGCCTTGGACGCATTGTATCCGATCAGCCGGGCCTCGTAATAAGGCGAGCTCGGATCGCCATTGATTGCCAGCGAACCCAGCGTCGTTGAAAGGTTGACGATGCGACCGGCGCTCGAGCGGCGCAGCAAGGGCAGCATGGCCTGCGTAACGGCAAGGGTGCCCAGAAAATTGGTTTCCATAAGCCGGCGCGTCGCGGCCGTCGAACTAACGGAAGGCGGACCATCTTCGGGATCGACGATCCCGGCATTGTTGATGAGAATGTCGAGCCGGTTATATTTGGCGGCAATCTTTGCAGCCGCCGAAGCTATGCTCGCCTCTCTGTGAGGTCGATTTCGATCGCCTCGATGTCCAGCCCGGTCTTTGCCAGATCGCTGGCGGCATCCTGGCCGCGCTGCAGGTTTCGCGCCCCCATGATCACCGCAATGCCGGCCCGGGCCAATTGCCGGGCAATTTCCAAACCGATGCCTTTGTTGGCGCCGGTCACAAGCGCGACCTTCTTCATATCCGTCATTGAATTTCCTTAGATATCAGCCGAAATGTGCGATCAATATATGAAGGATTATTCGTTTTTGGGATTCGCATATGGACGCGACACCGCCTCAACACCTCAGCGCCCGCAAAAAGCCGCGCCAGGCACGATCCGCGACGACGCTCGAGGCGATTTTCGAAGCGACCATTCAGGTTTTGCTGCGGGAAGGAATCCATCGACTGACGACCACGCGCGTGGCCGAACGCGCCGGCGTATCGGTGGGCACGATGTACCAGTATTTTCCGCACAAGCAGGCGCTGCTCTATGCGCTCAACGAGCGTTATCTCGATCTGGTGGCTGAACGCGTTGAGGCTGCCTGTCGGGCCCAGCATGGGGCGTCGACGAAAACCATGATCGAGGTGCTGGTCACCACCTATTGGCAAGCCAAAACCGAACGAAGCGAGGTGACGCGCGCGCTCTACAGGTCGGCGGTAGAACTCGACAACGAAGCCCTGATCGACGCGTTCGCCAGGCGTATGGACGCGGCAACCATCGCCATGCTGAAAAGCGCCCCCGACGCGGTCTATGCCAATATCGATCTGGTCAACGTCACACTCCTGTCGGTGATCTTCGGAACGGTGCGAAACGTCTTCGAACGCGATCTGCCTGCGTCCGAACAGGCCGAAATTCGTCACCAATTGACACTTGTGTGCCGGTCTTATCTCGAAATGTCGGGAGGCTGAGCGTGGTTGCTTTCTCCAGCCGCGAGCCAGGAGCAGACCGTCCGCGAGCCACCCCATCTCGGACTTCTCCGGCTATGGATCGAGCAGCGGGAACCCACTGCATGAAAACCTGGGCCACCTGCGACAATTGCGGCCTTGGCCGGCGAATTGTTGGTGCGCATGCCGGCGGGGATTTCCGGGGCAGTTGGCGGGGCATGCACAACGAATCCGCTGTGCCGTGACTTCGGCCGCCCAAGCGGCTAGGCTGAGGCGTCTTCTGTCAGCATGAGGAGCGCAATATGCCCCGTTTCCTTGCCGTTTACACCATGAAGCCCGAAGATTTGGCTCGCTTTCGCAGCATGCCCAAGTCCGAGCAGGATGCGGTTGATGCCGTCGGTTTGCCGCTTTGGGCAGAGTGGGAGGAGAAAAACGCCGCCTCCTTCCCCGATCGCGGCGGCATGGTTGGTCGGACGACACGCGTCACCAAGGACGGCATAGCCAGTGCCACCAACCCCTTCTGCGGCTATATCGTCGTCGAGGCCGACACCATCGAAGCGGCCGCCCGCCTGTTCGAGAACCATCCTCATTTCACGGTCTTTCCTGGGGATGGCGTGGATATTATGCCCTTCGTCACCGAACCCCCGCAGTCCTGAACGTCGGGCACCTTCCACAATGTCGTTCCCCCCGAACGCGGCACCTTTGTCTATGGCACTACCTTCGCCGGTCGTCGGATCAAAAACGCCACCAGAAACCCTAGATACACCACCCCAGGCACCATCAACGCATTCACCCCCACTAACCCATAGCCTTGCGCCCCGAGTAGGCCTCCGAGCAGCAATGAGGCCCAGACCAGCGCATGCTGCGCCCAGCGCCATGGCGGGGCGAGGCCGCACAGGGCGCGGGCCAGGTCCTGGCCCGCGGCAAACAGGGTGCCGGTGACAAAAGTTGTGCCCAGCCGGACCGAGCCGATGGAGGGCAAGATAGCGTTCTGCGCCCCGGCGCCGGTGGCCAGGATCAGCATGAACTGGCTGGGCGGAAAGCCGGTAACGGCGAGCCCCAGCGTGGCGGCAAAGCAGATCACCACCAGCCCGGTCACGGCGCTCGCCCCCCAACGCGGGCCGGCCAGCAAGGCGAGCAGGGAACCAAAGACGCTGCCGAGGAAGAAAAGCGCCACCAGCGAGCCGGTGAGCTGCGCCACCGGCCAGCTGCCTTGCGCCAGAGCGTCACCCAACTGGGTGGTGTTGCCGCTCATGAATGAGGTGAAGTGCCCGCCGAGTTCGATAAAGCCGACGACGTCGGCAAAGCCGGCCGCCGCGGTAAGCAGCAGGCCGAGGCTGAGTTGGGGCATGGGCGTCATGGCCGAAACCGAACCCCTGTATTTCAGGCCGGTTTGCGGCTCGACCAGTAAATCAGCGCGCCAGCGGCGAGCAGCACGACCATGCCGATATGCGGGCCGATATTGATGAGATTGCCCGGTGAGCCGGCCGAGGCGAGGGCGCGGTTGACCTCGGCGAATTGAGCCGCGGCTGGGGAGAAGAACCAGCCGACGAGCACGGTGACCACGCTGGCGACCAGGCCGGCCAAGGCCAGAATATTGCGATAGGGCGCCAACTGGGTGACGCGATCCGAGGCCGCGGCGAGCACGAAAATCAGCAGTGCCAGCCAGGCGATCCAGCCGGCAGCGGCGAAGCCGTTAAAACTGCCGGATTGGTCGAGGCCCAGGCCCATATTGGTCGAGATGCTGACAAAGGGCAGCAGCAGGCCAAGCAGGGCCAGCACGGCGGCAGAAACGGCGAGGCCAAAGCCCGTTCCCGTGGCCATGGTAACAAGCTGCTGCAGGGTGACTTGTGGCGTGGTGTTCGGCTCGGACATGGACTCAATCCAATTGCTGAGGTGACACGTCTATTATCACAGAAGCGTGAGAACTGGTCGAGAGCGCCGCGTGGCTTGATTTCCGGCGGAGATCAGGACATTTATCGAGCCTTCGTCGGACTCGGGGCTTTGACCCGGGTGGCTTCTCCGGGCGCCTATCCCCCGGTCACCAACTTATCGCCTCCCGCTATTCGTGCGCTGCCGCGCGGGACGCCTGTTGGGTTTTTACATGTTTGATTTCGATCAGTACCGCCAGGAGTGGTTCGGCAATATTCGCGGCGACGTGCTGTCCGGGCTCGTCGTGGCGCTGGCGCTCGTGCCCGAGGCCATCGCCTTTTCCATCATTGCGGGGGTGGACCCCAAAGTGGGGCTCTATGCCTCGGTGGTGATAGCCATCGTCATTTCGTTTTTTGGCGGCAGGCCGGCGATGATATCAGCGGCGACCGCCGCTACTGCCGTGCTGATGGGCTCGCTGGTGCGCGAGCATGGGCTGCAATATCTGTTGGCCGCAACGATCCTGGCCGGGCTGCTGCAGATCGCCGCCGGCTGGCTCAACCTGCATCGCGTGATGCGGTTCGTCTCCAAATCGGTGATGACCGGCTTCGTTAACGCCTTGGCCATTCTCATCTTCATGGCGCAATTGCCTGAGCTGATCGAGGTGCCCTGGTTGACCTATCCCATGGTCGCGGCGGGGCTGGCGATCATCTATCTGTTCCCACGGCTGACGCGGGTCGTGCCCTCGCCGCTGGTGTGCATTGTGGTGTTGACGGCTCTGGCCTGGTTCTCCGGCATGGACCTGCACAGCGTAGGCGATATGGGTGAGTTGCCGCGGGCTTTGCCTCAGCTGTTGATTCCGCAAGTGCCGCTAAACCTCGACACACTCATCATCATTTTGCCCTACGCCATTGGCGTCGCGGCGGTGGGGCTGCTTGAATCGTTGATGACCGCGCAGATCATCGACGAGGCGACCGATACCGGCAGCAACAAGCGGCTGGAATGCGTCGGGCAGGGCGTCGCCAATTTTGCCTCGGCATTTTTCGGTGGCATGGCCGGCTGCGCCATGATCGGCCAATCGGGCATCAATGTACGCTCGGGCGGGCGAGGGCGCCTCTCCACTTTCCTCGCCGGAGCCTATTTGCTGGTGCTGATGGTCTTGCTGGGGGATCTGCTGCGCATCATTCCGATGCCGGCGCTGGTGGCCATCATGATCATGGTTTCGATCGGCACCTTCGACTGGCGCTCGATCCGCAATTTGAAAGATCATCCGCGCAGCTCGTCCTTCGTCATGCTGGCGACAGTGGCCTTTGTCGTAGGCACGCATAACCTGGCCATTGGCGTGTTGGTCGGCGTGCTGCTGTCGGGTGTGTTCTTCGCCTGGAAGATTGCACAGATATTCGCCGTGCGCCCGGAGCTGTCCGACGACGGCGCCACGCGCGTCTACCATGTCAGCGGCCAACTGTTCTTCGCCTCGGCCGACCAGTTCATGGCGGCGTTCGATTTCAAGGAAAAAGTGACCCGCGTCATCATCGACCTGGCCCATGCCCATATCTGGGATATTTCCAGCGTCGCCAGCATCGACAAGGCGGTGCTCAAATTCCGCAAGGCCGGTGTCGATGTGCAATTGCGCGGACTGAATCGGGCCAGCGCGACCATCGTCGACAATCTGGGTACCCATCAGCGCAATGACGCCGAAATCGTCATCGGCCACTAGCTCGGGGCAGCATGCTCATCAGGCCGCCGGCTGACAACGCTGGCGGTCTCAAGGTGAACAGTTCGGCAGCCTTTCCTAATGATTTGCTAACCAAATGTGCTCAATCCCCGCTGTTCCCGCTCCTCTCACTGGACAAGAACAAACGATGAACTTATAAGAACATTATAGCAACACGGGAGATGCAGATGCTCACTTTCATCAAGGACTTCGCCGCATTCGTCACGCTCGGGGCCTTCACCATCGGCTCGCTAACCTGGATGGATATGCTGACCCGACTCGTGTGACCTTCCCCTGTGGATTGCGGCGCCAAATGGTTTCGCCGTCCGCCACGGCCTGTCACAAAGGCAGGCTAGGAGAGCATTCATGAGCGGCCCCGGCTTCATCCATCTGCACGTCCATTCTGCCTATTCGCTGCTGGAAGGCGCGTTGCAGCTGGACACGATTCTCAAGCTGGCCAAGGCGGACCATCAGCCCGCTTTGGGCATTTCCGATACCAGTAACCTGTTCGGGGCGCTGGAGTTTTCGGAAAAGGCCAGCAGCAAGGGCATTCAGCCGCTGATCGGGGTGGAACTGCCGATCGACTTTGCCGCCAGTGAAGAGCGGGTCAGCGAACGCGGCCACGTCGCCTGGTCAGGCAAGTCCAGCGTCGTGCTGATGGCGCAGACCGAACTGGGTTTCGAGAATCTCTCTCGCCTGGTGTCGCGCGCCTATCTCGATGGTGAAGGCGGCGCGGCCACGGCGCGGCTCGATTGGCTGAGCCGAGAAGGGCTGGAGGGCCTGATCTGCCTCAGCGGCGGTCCGGAAGGCGCCATCGACATGGCCTTTGCCCAGGGGCAGGACGCCAATGCCACCCGCCGGCTTGACCGGCTGGCCGAGCTGTTCGGCGATCGCTTCTATATCGAATTGCAGCGCCATGGCCGCCCGCAGGAAGCCGCTGTCGAGCCGCGGTTGGTGGACTACGCTTACCGTAAGGGCATTCCGCTGGTGGCGACCAATGAGCCCTTCTTCAAATCGGTCGCCGAGGCCGAGGCACACGATGCTTTGCTGGCCATTGCCGGCGGCACGGTGATTGCCCAGACCGAGCGCCGCAAGCTCAACGATCAGTATTATTTCAAGACCCGTGCCGAGATGGTGGCGCTGTTCTCGGACTTGCCCGAGGCGCTGGATTCGACCGTCGAGATCGCGCAGCGCATTTCCTACCGGCCGCTCAAGCGCAAGCCGATCCTGCCGAAATTCGCGGCAGCTCCGGACCTGAGCGAGGACGAGGCCGTGGCCGCCGAGGCGCAGGCCTTGCGCGAAATGGCGGTAAGCGGGCTGGAGAACCGGTTCAAGACCGGGGTGATCGATCCGACCAAGACCGAGCAGGAATATCGCGACCGGCTGGAGTTCGAGCTCAACATCATCCAGTCGATGAAATTTCCCGGCTACTTCCTTATCGTGGCTGACTTTATCCGCTGGGCAAAATCGCAGGGCATTCCGGTGGGGCCGGGCCGCGGCTCGGGCGCTGGCTCGCTGGTGGCCTATGCAACCACCATCACGGACCTCGATCCGCTACGCTATAACCTGCTGTTCGAACGCTTCCTCAATCCGGAACGCGTGTCGATGCCGGACTTTGATATCGACTTCTGTCAGGACCGCCGCGAAGAGGTGATCCGCTATGTGCAGAGCAAATACGGCTTCGAACAGGTCTCGCAGATTATCACCTTCGGAACGCTGCAGGCTCGCGCCGTGCTGCGCGACGTCGGGCGCGTGCTGCAAATGCCCTATGGGCAGGTGGACCGGCTGTGCAAGCTCGTGCCGGCCAATCCAACCGATCCGTGGTCGATCGAGCGGACGATGAATGAGGAACCCCAGTTCCGCCGCATGGTCGAGGATGACGAGACCGTGGGCGAATTGGTGGCCATCGCCAAGAACCTGGAAGGCCTGTACCGGCACGCGTCGACCCATGCCGCCGGCATCATCATCGGCGACCGGCCGTTGCAGGATCTGGCGCCGCTCTACCGCGATCCGCGCTCGGATATGCCGGTCTGCCAATACAATATGAAGTGGAGCGAGGCGGCCGGGCTGGTCAAGTTCGACTTCCTTGGCCTCAAGACGCTGACCACGATCCAATATGCCGTCAACATGGTCAACCAGGATGGCGGCAGCTTCCGGATCGAGGATATCTCGATCGATGACGTGCCGACCTACAAGCTCTACCAGAGCGGGGACACGTTCGGCGTCTTCCAGGTGGAAGGCGGCGGCATGCGGCGCGCGCTGGTCGATATGAAGCCTGACCGCTTCGAGGATATCATCGCGCTGGTGGCGCTATACCGCCCCGGTCCGATGGACAATATTCCCCTGTTCTGCGCCCGTAAGCGCGGCGATGAGGAAATCGAATATCCCCATGACGCGCTGAAATCGGTACTCGACGAGACCTATGGCATCATCGTTTACCAGGAGCAGGTGATGCAGATCGCCCAGCTGCTCTCGGGTTATTCGCTGGGCGAAGCCGATATGCTGCGCCGCGCCATGGGCAAGAAGATCAAGGCGGAAATGGATGCGCAGCGCGAGCGTTTCCGCGATGGTGCGGTCAAGTTCGGGCTTACCAAGAACCTGGCCGACACGATTTTCGACCTCCTGGCCAAGTTCGCCAATTACGGCTTCAACAAAAGCCACGCAGCGACCTATGCGCTGGTGAGCTACCAGACAGCCTATCTCAAGGCGCATCATCCGCATGAATTCTTCGCGGCTTCGATGACGCTCGATATGGGCAATACCGACAAGCTCTCCGAATTCCGCCGCGAGGCAGGCAAGAAGGGCATCGAGATCGTACCGCCTTGCGTCAACAAGTCGGACGTCCTGTTTTCGGTCAAGGACAAGAAGGTTCTCTACGGGCTGTGCGCCGTCAAGGGCGTGGGCCGGCAGGTAGCCGAACATATTGTTGAAGTACGGGGCGATAAGCCATTCAAGGATCTGGGTGATTTCGCCCGGCGCGTTGATCCGCGCATGATGAACAAGCGCACGCTGGAAACGCTGGTCAGCGCTGGTGCATTCGATGAATTGGCGCCGCGGCGTGAGCTGGCCTTTGCCGCCATTGAAACGGTGATCGGCACGGCCCAGGCCTTGGCAAGCGAGCGCAATGAGGGGCAGTGGAACATGTTCGACACCGGCGAGCCGGAGCCGTTCAAGCTGCCGGCCGGGGTGCCGGCCTGGACCACGACCGAGCGCGCCGACCGCGAATTGGCGGCAATCGGGTTCCACCTGTCGGCGCATCCGCTGGATGCCTATTCGGACCTGTTCGAGCGCATGCGCGTGCAGCGCTGGAGCGATTTCGAGCGGGCGGTCAAGGATGGCGCGTCGGCCGGGCGGCTGGCCGGAACCATTGCCTCGCGCCAGGACCGGCGCACCCGCAAGGGTACGCCGATGATGATCCTGACCCTGTCGGATCAAAGCGGCAGCTACGAATGCATCGCCTTTTCCGAGCAGATCAACGAGTTCGGGAGCCTGTTGCAACCGGGCAAGTCGGTGATCCTGATGGTGGGGGCCGATGAGCGCGCCGAGGGGATCAGCGTGCGGCTGCTCTCGGCCGAGGCGATTGACGGCATTGCCGAAAAGGTCGACCGGCGGCTGACGGTGTTTGCGGCGGACGCCAAGGCGTTGGGTTCGATCAGCAGCCAGCTCAAGCGCGGCGGGGAGGGCTCGGTTAATTTCGTGGTGATCCGCGATGGCGGCGCGCGCGAATACGAGATCGAGCTGCCGGGCAGTTACCGGCTGACGGCCGAAGTGGCCGGCGGCATCAAGGCGCTTGAGGGCGTAACGGATGTGCGGTTCCACTGATGCTCGGGCACGTCTCGCTCGGTGTGCGTGACCTGACCAGAGCCGCCTTGTTCTACGACGCCGTGCTCACCGCACTGGGATATGTGCGGCTTTGGACGGGCGAGGATGGTCTAGGCTATGGCAGTGACGGCGGCGGGGAGAAACTCAACATCTTCGAGCGCGCCGGAGCATCGCCACCCGGCGAGGGATTTCATCTGGCCTTCGCGGCGCCCGATCGAGCCGCTGTGGATCGCTTCCACGCCGCAGCTTTGGCGCATGGCGGCACGGACGCCGGCGCACCAGGCCTGCGGCCGCACTATGGCGCGCATTATTATGCGGCGTTCGTTGTCGATCCAGAAGGGCACCGGCTTGAGGCGGTGCATCAATAGGCAGGATCAAGCTACTTTGACCTGCGTCGCGCCCAGATCCGGCCAGAAACTGCTACCCCAGGCGCCGACCAGCGCAATGAGGGCGCCGGCAGCCAGGATTGTCGGCGCGGCGCCCAAGCCGCTGAAGAGAAGGGACGAGACGGCGGAACCCAGCATCATGGCGGCGGCGCTGAGGCCCGCCCGGAAGCGGATCAGGCTGCCCAGATCGGGGCGGTTCAGCCCGGTCTGAAACAGGGTCATCATGGGGATGAAGAACATGGGCCCGCCCAGGCCGGCGGCAAAGCAGGCCAGCAGCATTGCGGGCAGGGCGAGGAATGGCGGCAGAATCCATAGCAGGATCGGGATCAGAGCCAGACCGGTTCCCAGGATAAGATAGCCGGTGAACATGAAGCGGCCAACGCGTTTTGGTCGCGCGCCTGCGACAAGCAGATTGGCGATAAAATCGCCGGCCCCGTATGCGCCGGCCAAGGCCGCCAGCGCGCCGATGCCGATCAGTGGCAGGCTCGCCACTTCGGCACTGGCCGCGAGGAAGGGCAGGCCGAGCCCGACCGCGATGAACCAGGCGGCCAGCACGATGGTGTTTGCGGCAAGCACTATGCGGATTTCCGGTTCCTTTCGAGCGACCATAAAGCCGCGCGCTAGTCGCTCCCGGATGGTGGCGGTGTCTTTTGTGCGGGCGGGGGTGCCGATGGATTTGCCGACAAGCGCGATCCCGCAGGCGGAGACCAGAAAGCTGGCCGCGTTGATCGTCAGGAAGTGCAGCATCGGGACGAAAGCACTTAACGGGCCTGCTAGAAACGGTCCCAGCAATCGCGACAGGCGCGCGGTGGCGTCGAGCAGTGCGTTCACGCCTTGAACGCGCTCACGCGTCTGGGCGATCAGCGGAACGCTCGAGAGCAGGGCTGGCTGGAACAGCGCGCCCAATGCGGCAAGGACCATGGATGTGCCAATCAAGACTTCAAGGCTCAGGCCGATAGTGCTGGCAAGAACCAGGGGCACGAGCGCGACGAGCGCCGCCAGCAGGTCGGTGGCGATCATGAGCGAACGCGGCGCGATCCGGTCGGCAAAGGCCGACGCACCCAAGCTGACGACTAAGGCAATGGCGAATTGAGCCGTTGCAACCCAGCTGGCGCTCGCGCCGGCGATCTGGATGGCAAGCCAGATCATGGCGATCCGGTTCAACTCATTGCCAATTCCCGAAAAGGCGAGCCCGGCCCACAGGGCGCCGATCTTGCGATCGCTGAGAAGATTGAGAAAGGGATGGGCCATGCTGGCCTCCTGCCGGCTCGCGAACCCGCATGATGTCAGAGCGGCACCCGATGAGAAGTGCGGAAGGTGGTACTTGCGTTCGGTTGGGCTTTGTCCCGATGCGCAGCGGCTCAATTCACAAGTCTTCTGAAATATAATTCAGTCGATGAATTATATTGACATCGACTCACTCTGCGGACAATTGTGGGGCCGCTGCGGTTCGGAGGAGGATCGCGGTTTCACAAAATCCATGCCCCACCGGCATTGCCGGCAAGGGAGATGCATTGCGACGGCTTCGGCCGGAGGGAGGAATCTTGCGCAAAATTCTGAGCACGCTGGCAACGGCGTTCGTCACCACGGCTTTGCTTGGCTCTGGCCATGCTGCGGCCCAGACCGAGAACCCGTTCAAATGCCAGTCGGGCGAAAAATACGTCATGAACGTCATGGTGTCTGGCGTCGAATACTGGTTCCCAGTCTATGAAATGTTCAAGCAGGCCGGCCAGCAATTCGGCTGTGAGACCGCTTACACTGGCACGCCCGAATATGACGTGACCAAGCAGATCGCCAGCTTCGATCAGGCTTTGGCGCAGAATCCGGCCGGCATTCTGGTGCATCCGATGAATTCGGACCCGTTCGTCGAGCCGATCAATCGCGCTGTCGATCAGGGCGTCGCCGTGGTGACTTTCGCCGCTGACTCGCCCAATTCCAAGCGGACGTCCTTCATCACCTCGGACAATCTGGCTGAAGGCACCTACGCGGCCGATGCCGTGGCCGAGGCCATGGACGGCAAGGGCGAATATGCCGTGCTCGAAAATCCGGGACAGGACAATCACGACAAGCGCGTTGCCGCCTTCATCGCCCGCATGGAAGCCAAGTGGCCCGACATGAAACTGGTCGGCCGCGCCGCGTCCAACCAGGACCCGGCCAAGGCCTATCAGGCCGTGCTGAGCCTGATCCAGGCTAATCCCGATCTGGGCGCGGTGTTTATGCCCGAAGCCAATTCGGCCATCGGCGCGGCCCAGGCGAGCAAGGAAAACGGCGGCAAGGTTCGCGTCATGCTGGCCGACGTTAACGAGAACATTCTCGACATGATCAAGGCCGGCGACATTTTCGGCTCGGTCAATCCCAACCAGGGCATGCAGGGCTATATGGGGTTCATGCTGCTCTGGATGGCGGCGCATCCCGAGCTGATTGATCCGATGAACGATTATGCCCGCTCTGGCGACAATGCCATGGCCGTGCCCTTCGTCGACAATGGCTTCTCGATCGTGACTGCCGAGAATGCCGACGACTTCTATTGGGACGATTACCTGAAGCGCCGGGGCACCAAGGGCATCGAAGAGTAAGCCGCTAGCACCACGATTATCGCCGGAGGGCTAAGGTCCTCCGGCCCACCAAACCCACGAGACCATGATGCCGAACCATCCTGTTCTAGAAATGCGCGGCGTCTCCAAGCAGTTCGGCGCCATCCACGCCTTGACCTCCGTCGACTTCTCGCTGGAGCCTGGTGAAATCCATGCGCTGTGCGGCGAGAATGGCGCGGGCAAATCCACCCTGATGAATATTGCCGCCGGTATTCTGCAGCCCACATCAGGGGAAATTCTGCTCGATGGGGCGGTGACCACGATTTCGTCCCCGGCGACGGCGCAGAAGCTCGGCATCGGGCTGGTGCACCAGGAAATCGCGCTGTGCCAGGACGCCAGTGTGGCCGAGAATATCTTCATGGCCGCCACCAATGCGCGCCGCTCGCCGCTGATGAATTACGCGACGCTCAATCGCGATGCGCAAAAGGTCATGAACCTTCTGGCGCCCATCCCGGTACGTCGGCGCGTGGCGGATCTATCGATTTCCAACCAGCAATTGGTGGAGATCGCCAAGGCGCTGACGCTGGATTGCCGGGTGCTGATCTTTGACGAGCCGACTGCCGCCCTCACCGAAACCGAGACGCAGGCGCTGTTCCAGATCATCCGCGGGCTCAAGGCGCGCGGCATTTCGATCATCTATATTTCCCACCGCATGGCCGAGATTTTTGCGCTGTGCGACCGGGTGACCGTGTTCCGCGACGGGCGCCACATGTCCACCGACCAGGTCAGCGACATGACGCCAGATCTGGTGGTGCGCCGCATGGTCGGCCGCGAGATATCGCAGATCTATCCGGCCAAGCTGGAAGGCGCGCCGGGCAAGACGTTGCTGTCGGTCGAGGGGCTTTCCGATGGCGCGCGCTTCACGGACATTTCCTTCGAGCTCAAGGCCGGTGAAATTCTCGGCTTTGGTGGGTTGATCGGCGCGGGCCGCACCGAGATTGCGCTGGGGCTTTGCGGCCTTGCGCCGGTGAGTAGCGGCAAGGTGGTGCTCAATGGCGAGCCCGTGAACATCCGCGATTATCCATCGGCGGTGCGCAAGGGGCTGGTTTATCTCTCGGAAGACCGCAAGGCGTCGGGCGTGTTCCTCGATATGTCGATTGCGGCCAATATTTCCGTGCTGGATTTGAGGCAGGTCACCTCAGGCATTCTGCTCGATCGCCGGAAAGAGGCCGATCAGGCGCGAACCCTGACCCAGAAAATGGGCGTCCGCATGGGCGGGATTGATGCGCCGGTGTCCTCGCTATCGGGCGGCAACCAGCAGAAGGTCGCCATCGCCAAGCAGATTTCGGTCAATCCCAAGATCATCATCATGGATGAGCCGACGCGTGGCATCGATGTCGGCGCCAAGACTGAAATCCACAAATTGCTGCGCGAGCTGGCACAAAGCGGGGTCGGCGTCATCGTCATCTCGTCCGAGCTGCCCGAACTGATCGGGGTTTGCGACCGCGTTGTGGTCATCCGCGAGGGGCGGGTGGCGGGAGAATTGTCTGGAGCTATGACCGAGGAAGCCGTGATCCGGCTGGCGTCGGGCGTTACCAACACAGGAGACTTGGCCGATGTCGCTTAATCAAACCGGCGAGACCGCGCTCGCTGCGCCCGGCCAGGCGCCGCAGAAATTGTCCATTGGCCGCTTCTTCGTCATGCGCGAAACCGGGTTAATCGTCATCATCCTGGCACTCTCCATCGCCATGACCTTTGCCTCGCCGCATTTCGCCACCTGGGGCAATGTGCGCGCCATGCTGATGAGCTTTTCGGTCGAGGGGATTGTCGTTGTCGGCATGACCGTGCTGCTGATCGTGGGTGGGATCGACCTGTCCGTGGGCTCGGTGGTGTGTTTCTCCATGGTCGTGTCCGGTGCCATGTTCCTCATGGGCATCGATCCCTGGACAGCCAGCCTCATCGGCATCGGCGTCAGCGCGCTGATCGGCGGCGCCATGGGCTTCTTCGTCACCGTGGTGGGGCTCAACCATTTCATCACCTCGCTGGCGGCAATGGTCATCGTGCGCGGCATGAGCCTGATCGTCACCAAGGGCACTCCGCTCTCGCTCTTTACCCTGCCGCCCGAATTCAAGGCGATCGGGCAGGGCGAGTTCTACGGCATTCCCTTTGTCATCATCATCTTCGTGGCTGTTGTCGTGATCTTCGACTTCCTGCTGCGCCGCGCTACGGCGTTCCGCAAGGTGTTCTATACCGGCTCCAACGAGAAGGCGGCTGAGTATTCCGGCATCCGCACCCGCCAGGTCAAATTCTGGGTGACGGTGCTGTGCTCGACTTTGGCCGGTGTTGCCGGGGTCATCTATATGAGCCGGTTCGGCGCCGCCACGCCCACTTTCGGCGTCGGCATGGAGCTCAATATCATCGCCGCGGCGGTGATCGGCGGGGCCTCGCTCAACGGCGGCTCCGGCACGATTTTCGGCGCCATATTGGGCATGGCGCTGCTGTCGGTGGTGAGCAGCTCACTGATCCTGCTCGATGTGTCGGTTTACTGGCAGGACATGATTAAGGGCTGCATCCTGTTGGGCGCCGTATCGATCGATCATTTCCTGCATAGCAAGAAGCGCTGAGGACCATTTTCATGACTTCCAAGACCCTCCGCGACGATATTGCCATTGCCCGCCAGATGCATCGCGCGCTGGTGCTGCACTTCATCGAAGGGCAGACCCAGGGCGAAATCGCCAAAGCGCTCGGCATCAGTCATGCCAGCGTCAACCGGCTGATCAAGCGCGGTCGCCAGACCGGGCTCGTCGAGATCAAGATCAAGTCGCCGGTGGAACATCTGGTGGCCATCGAGGAGCAATTGCGCGCCCTGGGCGGCATCAGCCGGGCCATGGTGGTGCCCACCGTGTCGGACAATCCGCTGACCACACTGCAAAGCGTTGGCGAAGCGGCCGGGCAATTGCTGGTCGAGACCATTCGGGATGGCGACGTGCTGTGCATCAGCGGCGGCAAGGGCGTCAGCGCCATCGCCAATGGCCTCAAGGGGCAGCACGGCTTCAATGTGCAGGTGGTTCCGGCGACGGGGCTGGTGCAGGGCAAGCATTATACCGACGTCAATCACGTGGCCACCGAACTGGCCGAGCGGCTGGGCGGCCATGCTTTCCAGATTCATGCCCCGCTATTTGCCGATAGCGCCGAGGAACGCTCCATGCTGATGAAAATGCGCGCCGTCGACGACGTGTTCCGCCGTGGCCGCGAAGCCAATCTGGCCGTGGTCGGCATTGGCTCGATCCTGGCCGATGACTCCAGCTATTACGATCTGCACCCGACCTCGGGGCAGGATCGCAAGACCATCGAACAATCGGGCGCTGCCGGCGAATTACTGGCGCATCTGATCGACAAAAACGGCCAATTGGCCGGTTACACGCTCAACGACACGCTGGTGTCGCTGACACTGCCCGAATTCGCTGAAATCCCCAACAAGATCGGCGTGGCCAGCGGCCCGAGCAAGGTCATTCCCATTCTCAGCGTCATGCGCGGCAATCATCTCGATACGCTGGTCACCGACGAGGCAACGGCCATCCAGGTCCTTGAAGCCGCAGCGGTGGCAGCATGAGCCAGCTCACTCGTGAAATCGGCCGCTCCGGCATCGTTGCCTCGGCTGTAGGCTTAGGAACCTGGGCCATTGGCGGCTGGATGTGGGGCGGCACCGATGAGGCCGCTGCGGTCAAGGCGATCGAAGCCTCGATCGACGCCGGGATTTCGCTGATCGATACGGCCCCTGCCTATGGCCTGGGCCGCAGCGAGGAAATCGTTGGCGCCGCCATTGCCGGCAAGCGCGACAAGGTGGTGCTCGCCACCAAATGCGGGCTCAACTGGCACCATGGCAAGGGCAACCATTTCTTCGACGCAGACGGCAAGCCGGTACACCGCTATCTTGGCGCTGATGGTATTGCCTATGAGGTCGAACAGAGCCTCAAGCGCCTCGGCACCGATTATATCGACCTCTACATCACCCATTGGCAGGACCCGACCACCCCGATTGCCGAGACGATGGAAGCGTTGGAGCGGCTCAAGGCGGCGGGAAAAATCCGCGCCATCGGGGCCAGTAATGCCAGCGCCGACGACCTCAACGCCTATGTCGCAGCCGGCCAGCTTGACGCCATCCAGGAACGGTTCTCGATGCTCGATCGGGAGCTCGAAACCACGCTCCTGCCGATTGCCCGGCAGCACGGCGTCTCGACACTAAGCTATTCGTCGCTGGCGCTGGGCTTGCTGACCGGCAAGATCGGGCCAGATCGGCAATTCGAGGGTGACGATCAGCGCCGCACCGATCCGCTATTTTCCGCCGGCAATCGCGTCAAAGTCGCGAGCTTTGCCGATGCGGTGCGGCCATTGGCCCATGGTCACGGCTCCAGTATCGCCCAGGTGGTGATCGCCTGGACGCTGCAACAGCCCGGCATCACCTTCGGTCTGTGTGGTGCGCGCAATCCAGCACAGGCGCTGGACAATGCGCGGGCCGGCACGCTGGCCCTGAGCGCCGACGAGCTAGCTAATATCGACGCCGCCATTGCCACCCATCTGGTGGGGCTCGATCGCTGATGACCCGCGCACAGAGCTGGGCCCGGCTGCGCGAGCGGCCTGAAATTGACGTGTTGGTCATTGGCGGCGGCATTAACGGCATTTCGGTGTTCCGCGAGCTGGCGCTGAACGGCGTCGATGTGGTGCTGGCCGAAAAATCCGACTTCTGCTCCGGCGCCAGCGCGGCCCTGTCGCGCATGGTGCATGGCGGTCTGCGCTATCTCGAAAACGGCGAATTCAAGCTGGTGCGCGAAAGCCTGCTCGAGCGGGATCGCCTGCTGGCCAATGCGCCCCATTATGTGAAGCCGCTGCCGACCACCGTCCCGATCTTTGATCGCTTTTCGGGCCTGACCAATAGCGCCTTTCGTTTCCTCGGCCTGACGCGGAAGCCCAGCCGGCGTGGTGCGCTGGTGATCAAGACGGGGCTCGTGCTCTACGACCTGTTCACTGGCGGCCGCCGCGCCATGCCCAGGCATGAATTCCGCAGCCGGCGCGAAACCATGGCGCGCTGGCCGGCGATCAATCCGTCGCTCTGCAATTCGGCGACCTATTACGACGCCTGGGTCAGCCATCCCGAGCGGCTGGGCATGGAAATGCTGCGCGACACCGTGGCGGAATGCCCCGGCGCGGTGGCGATCAACTATGCCCGCGTCGAGCGTGATGGCGGTGGACTCATGCTGCACGATGAGCGCAGCGGGGAAGGGTACCCCATCGCACCCAAGCTGATCATCAACGCGACTGGTGGTTGGATCGACCTGACCAACGCTGCCATCGGCAGCGCGCAACATCGCATCATGGGTGGCACCAAGGGCTCGCATCTGGTCATCACCAACCGCGCGCTGTTCAAAGCGCTCGACGGGCACATGATCTATTACGAGAACGAAGACGGCCGCATCTGCATCCTCTTTCCGTATCTGGGCAATGTGCTGGTCGGTTCCACCGACATTCGCACCGACGATCCCGAAAGCGTGCGCTGCGAGCCCGATGAGCGGGCCTATATCCTGCAATCGCTCGGGTTCGTCTTTCCCGAGATCAAAATTGCCGACGAGGATATCATCTTCCAGTTCGCCGGGGTCCGTCCGCTGCCAGCCAGCGACGACAAGGTGACGGGTCGCATCCCGCGCGACCATTTCTGCGAGGTGATCGAGGGCGACGTGCCGGTCGTCTGCATGGTGGGCGGCAAGTGGACGACATTCCGCTCCTTCGGCGCCATGGCGGCCGATCTGGTGCTGGATCGGCTGGGACGCGCGCGTTTTCGGGATACCGAGACGCTTGCCATCGGTGGCGGCCGGGACTTTCCCGTCGAGGCGGACAATTGGATCGACGCCCTTTGCGCCCGCTATGATCTGGATAGCGCCGTCACGCAGAGCCTTTTCGAGCGCTATGGCACCGAGGCCGAGAACGTCGCCGCCTTCATGGTCGCCGGCCCCGACGTCGAGATCGGCCGGAGTGGGTATTGGCGGCGGGAACTGCTTTATCTGATCGGCGCCGAACATGTCGAAACGCTTGCCGACCTGCTGCTGCGACGCACAGCCATTGGCATCAGCGGCAGGCTGTCGCTGGGCGTGATCGACGTCACGCTCGATCTGCTGGGCATGGAACGCGGCTGGCCGGCGGATCGCCGGGCGGTCGAGCGCGCTGATTTCCTCGCGCTGCTGGCCCGCAATTACGGCCTCGACGAGGCAACGCTTTTACATCGAGATAGTGAGGAGTCCCCGTTATGGGAGCCAAGAAAGTCCGCCTGAATCGTCTGTTCGGCAAAGGGCGGTGCCTTGATGTCGCGATCGATCATGGCGTGTGCAATGAACCGAGCTTCCTCGACGGTCTCGAAGATATTGGCGCTGTCGTCGACAGCCTGGTCGCAGCGGGACCCGACGCGATCCAGATGAATTTCGGCCAGGCCGATCTGCTGCAGGAGCGCGAGGGCAAGGACAAGCCGGCTTTGGTGATGCGGCTCGACATGGGCAATCCTTATAACAAGCAGCGCCACCGCGTGATGTGGGCCCAACTACAGAACGAGGCGGAGCCACTGATCGGGGCTTTGCAGCTGGATGCGGCCTGCGTCGTGGTCAACCTGTTCATGTTGCCTGATGAGCCGGAGCTGTTCCGCCAATGCGTCGCTAACATCGCTCGCGTTCGCGCCGATTGCGATAAATATGGCATGCCGCTGATGATCGAGCCTTTGGTCATGCTGCCCAATTCCGAACGCGGCGGTTATCAGGTCGACGGCGACGCCGAAAAGATCGTGACGCTGACCCGGCTGGCCCGAGAAATGGGTGCCGATATCATCAAGGCCGACCCGACCAGCAATGCCGCCGATTTCCACAAAGTGGTGCAGGCAGCGCGTTGCCCGGTGCTGGTGCGCGGCGGCGGCAAGGAGGATTTACGGGCGGTGTTCGACAAATCGGCCGCGCTGACGGGGCAGGGCGCGCAGGGCATGGTCTATGGCCGCAATATCTATCAGCATGCCAATCCGGCAGCGGTGGTGCGCGGGCTGATGGCCATCATCCACGAGAACGCCAGCGGCGAACAAGCCTGGGATCGCTACAACCAGGGCTAAAAACTACGTCCGGGGAGGACCTTATGGCGGACTATATTTTGGGGCTTGATGCCGGCAACACCGTCATCAAAGCCATCATTTTTGATCTCGATGGCAATGAACTGGCGGTGACCGCGGAGGATGGCCACAGCACCATGCCGCAGCCGGGCCATGTCGAACGCGACCTCGATGAACTCTGGGTCAATACGCAGCAGGTGATCCGCCGCTGTGTCGAGGCCGCTGGGATCGACGCGGCTGACATCCGGGCCATCGGCTGCGCCGGGCACGGCAACGGGCTCTATGCGCTGGACCGCGCCGGTGCGCCGCTGATCGGCATCCAGTCGATAGACACACGGGGCAGCCAGACCGTGCGGGAATGGCAGGCCGAGGGCGTGGGCGAAAAGACCTTTCCGCTGTGCCGGCAAAAGCCTTGGGCGGCCCAAACGCCGACCCTTCTGGCTTGGCTCAAGCAGCACCGGCCGGACCTGTTTGCCGAGATCGGCACGGTGTTTTTGTGCAAGGACTATGTCGTCTGGCGGCTCACCGGCGCGCGGGTTTCGGAGACCTCGGACATGGCCGGTTGCGGCCTGCTGCAGGTGCCCGAGCGGACCTATTCAGCCGATCTCATGGCCGCCTATGGGCTGGACGATTGCCTGCCGCTATTGCCCGCCTTGCTTGAGTCGACCGATATTGCCGGGCAGATCAGTGCGGATGTTGCGGCCGCGACGGGCCTCAAGGCCGGCACGCCGGTGGTGGCCGGCTTGTTTGACGTGGTGGCCAGCGCCATCGGCTCCGGCGTGACCCAGACCGGGGCCGCCTCGATCATTGCCGGCACCTGGAGCATCAACCAGGTGGTGACCGATGAGGCGCCCGATGATCCCTCGATTTTCATGCTCTGCACGTTCGACCGGCAGCGCTGGCTGGCGATCGAATCCAGCGCCACCTCGGCGGTGAATCTCGAGTGGATGGTGCGTGAATTCTTCGGCGAGGACCATGGTGCAGCGTTCGAGCGCTGTAGCGCGCTGGTTGCCTCGGTCGACCCGCGCGACGAGATGCCGATCTACCACCCGTTCCTGTTCGGCGCGCAGCAGGATGGGCAGGCCCGAGCTGGCTATTACGGCATTCTGGGCTGGCACACCAAGGCGCATATGCTGCGGGCGCTGTTCGAGGGCGTGGCGTTCGAACATCGCCGTCACATCGAAACGCTGGCGGCAGCTGGCGCCGGGTTTACCGAAGCGGTGCTCTCGGGCGGTGGCTCGCGCAGCTCGGTCTGGCCGCAGATCTTCGCCGATCTGCTGGGCGTTCCGGTGACCGTGGCGCGGGGCCGCGAGACCGGTGCGCTTGGCGCGGCCATTGCGGCGGGCACCGGAATTGGTCTCTTCGCCGATTTCACGGCAGGGGCAGTTGCGATGACCGCCGTCGCCAAGCGCTTCGAGCCCAGTCCGGCGCTCAAACCGGTCTATGATCGGCGCTATGCCACGTTCCTCGAACTTGGCCGGGCGATGAAGCCGATCTGGGCCAATATGGCCAAGGACAATGCCGCGTGACTGAAGACCTCGGCCGTTTCGATTTCATCATTGTCGGCGCCGGTTCGGCCGGCTGCGTGCTAGCCAATCGGCTGAGCGCCGATCCAGCCAATCGCGTGCTGCTGCTCGAGGCCGGCGGCAGCGATCGCTATCATTGGGTCGATATTCCCATCGGCTATCTCTATTGCATGGGCAATCCGCGCACCGACTGGATGATGAAAACCGAGCCGGAAGCCGGGCTCAATGGCCGCGCGCTGAATTATCCACGCGGCAAGGTGCTGGGCGGCTGCTCCTCGATCAACGGTATGATCTACATGCGCGGCCAGGCCGCCGATTACGATCATTGGCGGCAGTTGGGCAATGTCGGCTGGGGCTGGGACGACGTGCTGCCCTTCTTCCGGCAGTCCGAACATCACCATGCGGGCGAGACGCCTCTCCATGGCGGCGGCGGCGAGTGGCGGGTCGAGAAACAGCGCCTCGCCTGGCCCATTCTCGATGCGTTCCGCGATGCCGCAGCCGAGATGGGCATTCCCAAGGTCGATGACTTCAACGCCGGCAACAACGAAGGCGCCGGCTATTTCGAGGTCAATCAGCGCAATGGGGTGCGCTGGAACACCTCCAAGGCATTTCTGCGCCCGGTGCTACATCGCACCAATCTCACCGTCCTGACCGGAGCCGAGGTCGAGACCCTGACGCTGGACGGCCGCCGCGTCACTGGCCTGCGTCTGTGGCACGAGGGCAGGGTGAAGACCGCCACGGCATCCCGCGAAGTGGTGCTGTCGGCTGGTGCGGTCAATACCCCCAAAATCCTCGAACTCAGCGGCATCGGCCGGCCTGGTATCCTTGGCGGCCTCGGCATTCCGGTGCGGCACGAACTGGCCGGTGTTGGCGAGAATTTGCAAGACCACTTGCAGATCAGGACCGTCTTCAAGGTCAGCAATGCGGTGACGCTCAACACGCGCTACCACAACCTGTTCAGCCGTGCCGCCATGGGGGCGGAATATGCCCTGCGCCGTACTGGACCGCTGTCGATGGCGCCCAGCCAGCTCGGCATTTTCGCCAAATCGCATCGTGGGCTCGAAACGCCCGATCTGGAATATCACGTGCAGCCACTCTCCACCGACCGGTTGGGCGAACCGCTGCACAAGTTCGGTGCGGTGACGGTGTCGGTCTGCAATCTGCGGCCCGATAGCCGCGGGACCATCCACATGGAAAGCCCGGATGCGGGCGCTGCACCCAAGATTCGGCCGAATTATCTCAGTGCCGAAACCGACCGCGAGATCGCCGCCCGCTCCATCCAGCATGCGCGCCAGCTGATGCGGACCAGGGCCATTGCCCGCTTCCAGCCCCAGGAGCATCTGCCCGGCCCGCAATTCACCTCCGAGGCGGACCTGGCGCACAAGGCCGGTGACATCGCCACGACGATCTTCCACCCCGTGGGCACCTGCAAGATGGGGACGGACGACATGGCCGTGGTGGACGCGAGCCTCAAGGTGCGCGGCCTCGGCGGTCTGCGCGTCGTGGACGCCTCGATCATGCCGACCATCGTTTCGGGCAATACCAATTCCCCCGTGATCATGATCGCCGAGAAAGCCGCTGAGTTAATGTTGCGGGGGAGCAAAGGCGCCTAATCTTCTGTACAAATACAGGACTATTCTCATCTCCGGCTGTGGCGATGCCTTCTAGGCTCGGCGGGGCCCGTCGCGTATCATGCTGCCGCGGCAATATGGAGGAATTCCATGACGACAAGTGTCAAGGAAATGATGGCTGCTGCCAATGCGGTGGTGCCGAAAATCTCGCCAGAGCAAGCCCGCAAATTGATCGCCGAGCGCAATGCTCTCGTCATCGATGTGCGCGATGCGCCAGAAGTAGCGGCCAGCGGCAAGGTGCCGGGTGCTGTGAACATTTCCCGCGGCATGCTGGATTTCCGTGCGGATCCGGACACGCCCTATCACAATGCCGAACTGACCAAGAATCGCCCGATCATCGTCTATTGCGCGTCCGGCGGCCGTTCCGCTCTCAGCGGCAAGTTGCTCAAGGATATGGGTTATCCCGAGGTGTTCAACCTGGGCGGCTTCAAGGACTGGACCGAGGCCGGCGGCGCGGTGGAGCAAGCGAGCTAGAGAATACCGAGGCGGGCAAGGCGGTCCAGCCTTTCTTGCACTAATCCTTTAGCTCAATCCACACCGGCGCATGGTCGCTGGCATGCTCGGCGCCCCGCACCTCGCGGTCCACGCCCGCATCCACCAGCTTGCGCGCCAGCGGCTTGCTCACCAGCAGATGATCGAGCCGCAGGCCGGCATTGCGGGGCCAGCGGTTCCGCATGTAATCCCAGAAGGTGTAGATCGTCGCGTCCGGATGGATCTTGCGGATCGCATCGGTCCAGCCCTGCTCAAGCAGTCGAGCAAACAGCGCCCGGCTTTCCGGCTGCACCAAGGCATTGTCGCGATAGGACGTGGTCTCGTAGATGTCGCGCGGCTCGGGCACGATATTGTAGTCACCCGCCAAAACCACTGGCAGGCCGGTAGCGAACAGCTCTTCGGCGTGCGCAAGCAACCGCCCCGTCCAGGCTAGCTTGTAGTTGAATTTCGGGCCCCGCGGATTGCCATTGGGCGCGTAGAGCGAGGTCACGATGACCCCGTTGACCGCTGCCTCGATATACCGCGCCTGCTTGTCATCCTCATTGCCCGGCAGGCCGGTCCGGGTCAGCACCGGCTCGACGCCTTTGGCGAGAATGGCGACGCCGTTCCAGGCGGATTCCCCCTGCCACACCGAGCCATATCCGGCATCAGCCAGCGCCCCCGCCGGAAACTGTCGCTCATTGGCCTTGAGCTCCTGCAGGCACACCACATCCGGCGCGGCGTCGGCAAGCCAATCCATGAGATTTGCCAGGCGCGTATTGATGCCGTTGATGTTGTAGGTGGCGATTTTCAGCTTGTGATCCGCCGTGTCCAGGCGCCGACCTCGTCAGCCATGGTTTTGAGATGATCAGCCGCGGTGAAACCGGAGACGGATTTGCGCGGTTTGAGATCATGGTCGCCGTCTTCGAGGAATTTGACCGCGATGTTGGACGACAACGCGTAGCCCCCGATCTCCTCGGGCGAGCCGAATTCGTCGCGGGTGCCTTGGAAGATCAGGGCAGGTGTCTTGAGATCGAGCAGATGCTTGGTACGGAGCTGATCGGGCTTGGCCGGCGGATGGAAGGGATAGCCCAGGCACAGCAGCCCGGCGATGCGCTTGGCCGCAAACAGCGGATCGGCCACCATGCTGGCGACGCGTCCGCCCATGGATTTACCGCCGATGATCAGCGGACCATTGGTGGGGCCCAGATCGTCCACGGCGGCGATAAATTCGGGGATCACCTTATCGGCGCGCGGCGGCGGTTTGCGGCCCGCTTCAGTGCGGCGGGCGGCCATATAGGCGAATTCGAAACGCGCGACGCGAAACCCGGCATCCGCCAGCGCCTTTGCCGTAGCAGTCATCGAGGCAGAGTCCATCGGTGCGCCGGCCCCATGGGCCAGCAACAGGGTGACACGAGCATCTTCGGGGCCGTCGAAGAGAAAGTTGGTTGCCATTTAGCCTGCCGATTTCCGTAAATGTTGATCCGCCACAGCAATGCCTGCGCGAGCGCGCTTGGCCCAGTCCGAGGTGGCGTCGAGTTCGAGATACCGCCGCCAATAGTGCCGCGCCGCCGCAAGGTCATCCGTGTCATAGGCGATGGCGGCGAGGTTATAGACCGCATCGGCATAGCTTGGGTCCAGCTCGACGGCCCGCGCCAGATGCTGCCGCGCGGGTTTGAGCTTGCCCCCGTCGCGCAACAGGCCGCCATAGTTGAACCAGGCCTCGACAAAGCCGGGATCGCGCTTGAGGGCGGTGGCATAGGCTAGGGCCGCCTCATCGGGCTGGTTCAGCGCGCGCAGGCAATTGCCCAGGTTGAAGGCCGCGGTGGCGTCGCTGGGGTCGATGGCCGAACAATGGGCATAGAGCGTGGCGGCTTCAGCCAATAGGCCCGCGGCCTCGGCCGTTTCGGCCAGGCCAAAATAATCCTCGGCCTCGTCCTCGCCGTCGGGCAGGGCGAGCAGGCGCTGTCCATCGAGTTCGGCAAAGGAATGCGCGTCCTGCGTAACGATCTTTTCGGCGCCGCTCGAACGCAGCGTCAGCGCGGTCAGCGAGCCGACCGGGCCGATCTGGTGCACGGAGCGCGCCACGGCGCTCCACGCCGCGCCGCTAGCGAGCAGGCCCGCATATTTCTTGGCAAGAATGACGTCGCGAAATGAGAACGGCTCGGCGGGATGCTCGAAGGCATCGAACAAGGCGAGCAGGGCGAACACCGGCCCGGCCAGGCCGGATTGGTCGAGAATGGATTGCCTAGTGATATTGGCCGCCGGAACCGGAGGCAGGGAGCCAAGCAGCCGCAGAAAGCCGTTTTCGCTCAGCGTCTTGGCCGAGGCGGGCGCGGCGTGCACCCGGCGCTCGATTTCGGCTTCATCATGCCGCGCCAGCAGCGTGCGGCCGAAAACCACACTCGTCGTGGCGCGAGTGACATTGCGGTGCAGCCGGCCGCCATGGCTTTCGACCCGCCTGGCGGCCAGCCGGAGCGGGAAGGCCTGCAGCGCGCCAACGACGCCAAAGCTCTCCCCACTCAAATCCATGCTCGTTTATGCCTTTTTCTTCGATGCCGCTTTGGGCGCCGCGGCCTTGGAGGCGTCCAGCGCCGCCTTCAGCGAGGCTTTTACCGGGGATTCCTTGACGGCCGGGGCAGCCTTGGTCTTGCTCTTGGCGGCCGGCTTGGCTTCGCCGAGGCTCGCCTTGAGCGCATCCATCAGGTTGATGACATTACCGCGTTCGGGTGCGGCCGCAATGATTGGATTGTGGCCCTTGAGCTTCTCTCGGATCATGGCCATCAGTGCCTGCTCATAGCGATCCTCATAATCCTTGGGATTGAAGGTCGTGACCTTCTGCTCGATCAGCTTTTGCGCCAGATCGAGCATTTCCGGGTCAGGCTTGCCCACCGGGATATTGTCGAAATATTCGGCCGTGCCGCGCACTTCATTGGGATTGCGCAAAGTGGTCACGAACATGCCGGTTTCGCGGGCGCCGATGGTCACCACGCGTTCGCGGCTGGTCAGCACCAGCCGGGCAATGGCCACCTTGCCGCTTTTGCGCAGCGCTTCGCGCAGCACGACGAAAGTTTCCTCGGCCATGGCTCCATCGGGCGCCAGGTAATAGGGCGCGTCCTGATAGAGCACGTCCACCTCGCCGGCATCGACAAAGGCTTCGATATTCATGGTGTGGTTGGATTCGATGCGGACCGCGTCGATATCGGCGTCATCGATGATGATGTATTGCTTGGGCTCATATTCATAGCCGCGCACCAGGTCGCTCCGCTCGACCAGGCCCAGTTCAGGGTCCACCGCTTTCATATTGATGCGGTTATGGGTTTCCTTGTGCAACTGATTGAAACTGATGCGTTCCGAGGCACTGGTTGCCGGAAACAGCTTCACCTGACAGCTCACCAGGCTCAGTCGCAACTGGCCCTTCCAACTTGCTCTCGCGGCCATTTTCGCCTCCTACGCGCGAATAACTTCCTCACCACAAGAAATCATGACGGCAAATCCCGTGCGGACTCGTTAATTTCGGCCCAGGGGTCGCCTGATGTGGTTAATAGACCCGGAAGCGAAGAATAATTGAGGTCAACCGGAGAGTCGATGGACTCCAAATCGCGCCAATCAATTGGCGTCGATGCTGGCAGGTGGGGCCTTGCCCGCAATGAATAGGCGCCAACAGCTGTGGCGCTCCGCGCATTGCGGTAGAAATCGATGAAAATCCGGCCCTTGCGATTGTCCGCACCCATCTGGGTAACGAAGGTATCACGGCCGGTGGCGGCGAGGCGGCTGGCGATGGCGGAGCTCGCCTGGTGCACCTGTTTCCAGCCCAGCTTTTGTGTGATGGGCACCACGATATGCACGCCCCGCCCGCCCGAGGTTTTGACGAAGGGGACAAGCCCCATGCGCTCAAGTTCGCCGCGCAGATGCACGGCGGCATTGACCACATCGCGCCATTCCACGCCCTCGCCGGGGTCGAGATCGAAAATCACCCGGTCGGGTCTGTCGAGATGGCCTTCATGGGTGCCCCAGACGTGGAATTCGACCACGCCGAATTGCGCTAGTGCCAAATAGCCCTTGGCGTCTTCGACCGAGATATACGTCCGCGTTTCGTCATCCGAATTCTTGGTCTCGAAGACCTTTATGGTCGGTGGCATGCCGGTAAAGGCGTGGCGCTGAAAGAAGCAATCCTTGGTGCTGCCGCTGGGGCAGCGGAATAGCGACACCGGCCGATTGAACAGATGCGGCAGCATGTAATCGCCCACGGCGGCGTAATAGACCGCGATATCGAGCTTGGTCGGCCCGGACTTGCCGAACAGCCGCCGCGTCGGATTGGTCACCCAGATGCCGGCCAGGTCGGCATCCGAAATGATGCGCTTGCGCGGCGTGGTAGCGGGCGTGGTCAGTTCCGCCTCGCGCAGGCCTTTGAACGTGGCGTGGCGCAGCATGCCGTCGGTGGTGATCACGGCATATTGGATGCGAGCGGTGAGCGTGGGGCGCACCGGCATGATTTCGGGCGGGGCGCCGTCCAGCTTGCCGGGGATACGCATCGGCTCCAGCCGCTTAAGCAGGGCGCGCATGGTCGTCGCGTCAATCCCGGTGCCCACCTTGCCGCGATAGTGCAGCTCGCCATCGACCCATTCGGCCATGCCCAGGGCGCCGATGCCGCCGGCCTTCTCACTGTCGCTATAGCCGGCAATGACGAAGTCCCCGGTCAGCAGCGCCTTGATTTTGAGCCAGCTGGAGGAGCGTCCGCCCAGATAGGGGCTATTGCTCCGCTTGGAGACGATGCCTTCAAGGCCCTTTTCCGACGCCAGATCATAAAGCGGGCCGCCATCGCCCTCCATGTGGTCGCTGTAATGCAGCGCCGAGCGGGCATTGATATGGCCCGCCAGCAATTGCGTCAGCAGCGCCTTGCGCTTGTGCAATGGGGCGGCCCGCAAATCCCAGCCATCGAGGTAGAGCAAGTCGAAGGCATAAAAGACCAGCTTGTTGCCCGCGCCCACCGATAGGGCATCCTGCAATTTGCTGAAGCGGCTGATGCCCTGATCGTCCAGCACGACGATCTCGCCATCGATGATCGCCTGCTTGCAATCGAGCGCTGCAAACGCCTTGGGCAGGTCGCCATAGCGGCGGGTCCAGTCGAGCCCGCCGCGCGTGATCAGACGCGTCTTGCCAGCCTCGATAAAGGCCAGGGTGCGATAGCCGTCGAACTTGATCTCATGCAGCCAATCGGCGTCCTTGGGCGGCGCGGCGGCGGGGCTGGCCAGTTGCAGGTCGATCTTGTCCGGCATCGGCGCCTTGATCGCATTGGGCAGTTTACCGGCAACGAGTTTGTTACGCTTTGCCGGGGCAGGGGCCGCCACCAGCTCTTCGATGCGGCGGCCGCTTTTCACGCTTTCCGGTCGTGCCGTGAGGATATCGATTTCGGTATCCATGGCCGGGTCGCGTTCCTTGAACAGCAGCCAATTATCGCGCCCCTTGTCCTCCGGCTTGCCCTTCAGCCGGGTCAGCATCCAGCCGCCATTGAGCTTCTCGCCGGCCAGCCGAAATTTGAAACTGCCCTTTTCCAGATCGGCATGCGGATCGCCCATCGGCGCCCACACACCTGTGTCCCACACGATCATCGGCCCGCCGCCATATTCGCCCTCGGGGATCACGCCCTCGAAGTCGATATAGTCGAGCGGGTGATCTTCCGTCGCCGCCGCAAGCCGCTTGTCGGCCGGGTTCAGGGAAGGGCCCTTGGGCACCGCCCAGCTCTTGAGCACGCCATCAAGCTCGAGCCGCAGGTCATAGTGATCGGCAGTGGCGGAATGCTTGTGCACGACGAACCGATTGCCGGTCTCGCTGACCGTGCCGGTCGGCTCCGGCGTTTTGGAGAAATCGCGTTTCTTCCGATAGGTCTGAAGTTTTTCGCTGCCCATGCGGAAAAGCTACACCGGAACGGCCCAAATACCAGCTCAATGTGAACAGTCTGCTAGCATTGGCGGGTCGGACAGCCGAAAACGCCGCCCGGCCGGTGTGGCGTCGCGGTTATACGGTAACGGGCGGCCATTGGACCTTCCGAAACGAATAG
>UCAU01000020.1 GCA_900470445.1 Hyphomicrobiales bacterium
CCCCATCAAAAACCGGGGGTATCGAAGACCCCCCCTCCTAGCCTCCCCCTGATAGGGGGAGGGATCTCTCCACTCTTGCGGCGGGATCAGGTCAAAGCGGTCAGAAAGAAAACGGAGGTTCCCGCTTGCGCGGGAATGACACCGTTGAGGGGACGGACCAATGGACTTTTATATCACCGATGACGCCACCGACCCGGCAATAGCCCGCATCGGCGACGAACTCGCCGCATTCAACCAGGCAGATGTCGGTCCCTCCGACCGCCGCACCCTCGCCGTCCTGCTCCGCGATGGCGGCACCATCACCGCCGGCCTATCCGGCTACACCGCCTGGGGCTGGCTCTATATCCAGTGGCTGTGGATCGACGAAGCCCATCGCGGCAAAGGCATCGCCGCGCAATTGCTCGCAGCGGCCGAGGCCGAAGCGATCACCCGCGGCTGCCACGGGGCCTATATCGACACCTTCAACCCGGTGGCGTTGCGGACCTATCGCAAAGCGGGTTATGCCGTGTTCGGCGCGCTCGAAGACTTTCCCAAGGGCCGCACCCGTAGTTTCCTCATGAAAGCCTTGCCTTGATGAATACTCCCCTGAGCGGCATCGGGCTGGGCGCTGCGGGCATTGTCGTGCTGTGCAGCATGGATGCGACCGCCAAGGCGCTGGGCGCGCATCTGCCGACATTCGAGATCGTCTTCCTGCGCTTTATCGGCGCGGCGATCTGGCTGGTGCTGTGGATCTGGCTGAGCCGGGGCGCCTGGCCCAAGCGGAGCAATCTGAGCCGCCACATCATGCGCGGGGCGCTGTTCACCGTTACCGCTTTCATGTTCTTTTATGCGGTGAGCCATTTGCCGCTGGCGATTGCGGCGGCGCTCGCGATGACCGCGCCGGTCTATGTGACGGGGCTGGGCATGCTGGCTTTGCGCGAGCCGGTGCGGTTGCAGCCGGTGATTGCGCTGGTGCTGGGCGGGATCGGCTCGGCCATTATCGTCTTCGGCGGCGGCGATGCGGTGACGGGCGGCTCGGCCGATATCCTGGCCTGGGGCGCGGCGATCTTGGCGCCGCTCTGTTATGCGCTGACGTTGGTGCTGCTCAAGCATCATTCCGGCGATGAAAGCGCGGCGGCGATTACCCTGGCCCAATCTTTGGTGGCGGCGGCGTTCACCCTACCTCTGGCGGCGAGCAATTTCGTTATTCCCACGGGGATCGTCGCGGGTCAGGCGGTGTTGATCGGGATTTTGGGAGCCGGCGGGTTCCTGTTGCTGATCAACGGGCTCAAGCGCGTGCCGGTCTCGGTCTTTGCCGTGCTCGATTATACCGGGCTGATCTGGGCGGCGGTGTTTGGCTGGCTGTTCTTTGCAGAGGTGCCCGGACTGGAGCTCTATCTGGGCGGCGCGCTGATCATTGCGGCCTGCGCGGTGGGGGCACGGACGTCGCAGAAGCCGGTGGTGGCTTAGTACCGCCCCACCCGCCAAATTATTTCCACCCACGGTGTCATTCCCGCGAAAGCGGGAACCTCTGTTTATCGATGCAAGAAAGCAAACGGAGGTTCCCGCTTTCGCGGGAATGACATTGTGGGAGTGAATGACACCGTGGGGGTGGGGTGTCCGAAGCGATGCCTAGCCCGCCAACCGCCCACCCGTCATCGGCGCCGGCACGCCCGTTGTCGTCGGAAAACTGATCGGCAGACCACGCAATACCCGCACGGCCAGAAACGCAAAGCATTCGGCTTCAATCGCGTCGCCGCGCCAGCCCACTGTCTCGGCGGGGATCACCTCTACACCGGCCCGCGCGGGCAACATGGCCATGATCGCCGGATTGCGCCTTCCCCCACCACACACAATGATCCGCTTGGGCCGGCGCGGCAGCAGGTCCAGCCCCTTGCCGACCGCCGAGGTGGTAAAGGCGGTGAGCAAAGCCGCGCCGTTTTCGGCATTTTCGCCCTTGGCCATGTCGGCGGTGAAATCGAAACGATCGAGCGATTTGGGATAGGCCGCACGCAGATAGGGGTGGTCGAGCAGCTTGCTAAGGCGAGCTTCATCGACGGTGCCAGCGAGGGCCAGTTTGCCGTCGCGGTCCATATCGCCCAGGCCGAGCGCGCCGACGAAATCGTTGATCGGGGCATTGGCCGGGCCGGTATCGAAAGCGATGACCAGGTCCTCGCCATCCCACCAGGTGATATTGGCGACACCGCCCAGATTGAGCACGGCCGTATCGCCATTAGCCTTGAGGCCGCACAGGAGCGCTGCGTGATAGATGGCCGAGAGCGGCGCCCCCTGCCCGCCCGCTGCCACGTCGGCGCTGCGGAAATCATAGGCGACCTTGGTGCCCAGCATATCGGCCATCAGCGCGCCATCGCCGAGCTGACGGGTGGCGCCGATGCGGCCGGGCTGGGGCGCGCGATGCAGCACACTTTGGCCGTGAAAGCCGACAATGCCGATATCGGCCACGCTCAGGCCCTGGGCGATGACGAAGTCCCGCACGGCATTGGATTGGGCTTCGGTCAGGGCTTTTTCGGCCTTGGCGAAGATGGTGGGGTCCT
Source organism: Hyphomicrobiales bacterium (assembly GCA_900470445.1). Taxonomy (GTDB): domain Bacteria; phylum Pseudomonadota; class Alphaproteobacteria; order Rhizobiales; family Devosiaceae; genus Devosia. Next base: position 2,535 of record UCAU01000020.1, read on the forward strand.
CGGCGGCAAAGTTCCATTTGCGGGCGGTGTCGAGCGTTTCGACCAATAGGGCCCGCAGGTCCGCGCCATAAGGGGCCAGCGTATAAGCGCCGAATTCGGAGATGGTCTCGCCGTCAGTCCGCAGCAGGGCAATGTCGATATTGCCGTCCAGCACGGTGCCGGTCATCAGCCCGATGGCCCAGATGGGTTGCATGTTCTAGTTCCCGTTGATGGCGTCGCCGACGGCGCGGCGCAGGGCGACGATGCCGCTATCGAAATGGCGCGTGGGGTGGACGCGATTGGTCAGCAGGGTCCAGGCGCGCCCAGCGGCGAAATCGATCCAAAGGCCGGTGCCGGTAAAGCCGGTATGGCCGATGGTTTGCGGACTGCAGAGATCACCGCCGGACCAGCCGGCATAGGATTTTTCCCAGCCATGGGTGCGGTTGCCATGGATAAGCTCGCGCATCAGCGCGATGGCTTGAGGGGACGCGCCCGTGCCGTCGAGCAGGCCACGGGCGTGGTCGAGAACGGAATGAACATTGCCGAACAGGCCGGCATGCCCCGCGCCCTCAAGAGCCGAACAATTGTCGTCATGCACTTCGCCGACCAGCACGCGATGGCGCCAGTAGCAGTCTTCGGTCGCGGCGGATTCTTGCGGATTGGCCGACCAGGCAAAGCCGGGGCCGGCATCAAGCTCGCGGATCCACTTCTTGTTCAGCCGTTCGAGCACAAAGCCGAGCAGGATGAAATTGATGTCGGAATAGACCGCAGGCCCCGCCCGCCATTCGCGTTGCAGGATGAAGGTGCGCAGCAGATCCGGATCGCGGCCATATGTATAGATGGGTTCCACCGCCGGGAATGGCGTCTGGTGGCCCAGGCATTGGCGGAAGGTGACCTGGCGCTCCCAGGCGTCGGCTTTGTAGTGCCGCAAATCGGGCAGGATGGTCGTCAGTGGCGCGTCGAGATCGATGGTACCGGCATCGGCCAGCGCCAGAATGCGGGGCGTGGTGAACAGCACTTTGGTCAGCGAGGCCAGATCGAACCAGGTGTGTTCGGTCATGGCGCGTTCGGCCGGCACGGTCTGGGCCTTGCCGATATGTCGGACCTGCTTGCTACCATCGGCCTCGATTATGCCGAGCACGCCGCCGGGAATGCGGCCCGCAGCCACGGCGGCCTCAAGCGGGGCGAAGGCACGCTCAAAAGTCAGGGATAGAGGTGGCATGCGACGTCTCCGGCAAGCGTTCCGCCCGGCGCGGCCAGCACGGGCCGCTTGGTGTGGCAGATATCCATGACCTGGGGGCAGCGGGTGTGAAAGGCGCAGCCGGCCGGCGGATTGGCCGGGTCCGGCAATTCGCCCTTGAGTATGACGCGATCGGCCCGCGTCACGCCCGGCCGCGGCACGGCGGAGAGCAGTGCCTGCGTATAGGGATGCTTGGGCGCAGTCATGATCGCTTCGGTCGGTCCGATCTCGACGATGCGGCCCAGATACATCACCGCGATGCGGTCGCTGACATGGCGGATGACCGAGAGGTCATGGCTGATGAAGAGAATGGCCAGGTTCATCTTCTGGCGCAGTTCGGCGATCAGATTGATAATCTGGCTCTGGATCGAAACGTCCAGCGCCGACACGGCCTCGTCGGCCACCAGCAATTTGGGTTCAAGCGCCAAGGCGCGGGCAATGGCGATGCGCTGGCGCTGGCCGCCGGAAAATTCGTGCGGATAGCGGCTGGCGGCGTCTTCGGGCAGGCCGACAATGTTGAGCAATTCAGCGACACGCCTGGCCCGCGCCTGCCGGTCGCCGACGTGATGCACGACCAGCGGCTCGGCAATGATATAGCCCACGGTGTGGCGCGGATTGAGCGAGCCGAAGGGGTCCTGGAAGATCACCTGCAGGTCGCGGCGCACCGCTTTCATGTCGTGGCGGCTCAGCTTGGTGAGGTCGCGCCCCGCAAAATGGATCGAGCCACCGCTGGGCTCGATCAGCCGCAGCAGTGTGCGGCCCAGGGTCGACTTGCCACAGCCGGATTCCCCCACGACCCCCAGCACTTCACCGGCCTCTATGGTGAGCGAGACTTCGGACACGGCACGCACGCCGCCGGGATAGGTCTTGGAGAGATTGTCGAGTTCGAGCAGGCTCATGATGCCGGGTTCCAGCAACGGATCAGGTGAGCCTCACCCACCAGGTCCGGCATGTCCACCGAGCAGCGCGCGACTGTTGCGTGGCAGCGCGGGTGGAAGGTGCAGCCATTGGGGCGCTTGCCGGGCGGTGGCACGGTGCCCGAAATGGCGGGGAGCCGCGTGCCGGGCGGATTGGAGGCCGGAATGGTGGCCAACAGGGCCTCGGTATAGCGATGGCGCGGATGGGCAAAGAGTTCGGCCGATGGCGCCTGTTCGACCACGCGCCCGCCATACATGACCGCGACCCGGTCGCAATATTGCGAGACGACGCCCAGATCATGGGTGATCAACAGCACGGCCATGCCGGTTTCGCGGCGCAGGTCATCGATGAGATCAAGAATTTGCGCCTGCACGGTCACGTCGAGCGCGGTGGTCGGCTCGTCCGCAACGAGCAGGCTTGGGTCGCAGGCGAGCGCCATGGCGATCATGACGCGCTGACGCTGGCCGCCGGACAGTTGATGGGGATAACGCTCCATGGCAGCGGCGGGCGCGGGAATGCCGACGCGGGTCAAGAGCTCCACGGCACGGGCATCGGCCACCTGCCGCGACACGTCGCGATGCAGCAGCACGACTTCGGAAATCTGGTCGCCCACGGTAAAGACCGGATTGAGCGAGGTCATCGGCTCCTGAAAGATCATGGCGATGCGGTCGCCGCGCAGGCGTTCGAGCGCATGTTCGTCCAGCGCCAGAATGTCCTGCCCGTCATAGCGGATGGAGCCGCCATCGATGCGCATGGGCGGCTCGGCCAAAAGCCGCATGATGGACAGCGCGGTCACGGATTTGCCGCAGCCCGATTCCCCCACCAGCCCCAGCATTTCGCCGGCCTTGATCTCTAGCGACACCCCTTCGATGACCGGACGGCCACCGGCGGAAATCCGCAAATCCTCAATAGTCAGCAGTGCCTCTGCCGGCATGGCCACTCCGCCGAAAGTCGAATGCAAATCTGCCGGAAAGACAGGGATTTACGCGGTTTCGCGCTTACTAGCGCTTGACGAGTTAGTACCATAGCGTCACAAAAGTCCAGACTGGTTTTATATTGGACTTAGATTTTAAGTACCAATCGCGTCACTCATCGCTTCCTGGAGGGAACAATGTCGTTGAGAAAGACCCTGGCCACGCTTCTGGCCACTACGCTGCTGACGGGGATGGCGTCGGCGGCCACCCTGAATGTCGCGATCGATTCATCGCCGGCGGGGCTGGACCCGCATTTGATCACCGCGTTCAATTCGGTGGTGATCGTGCAGTCAAATATCTATGAGGGCCTCACCGCCATCGACAAGAATCTGGCCGTGGTGCCGGGCCTGGCGGAAAGCTGGGAGATTTCGCCTGATGGGCTGAACTATACGTTCAAGCTGCGGGCCGGCGTCAAATTCCATGACGGTTCGGACATGGATGCCGAAGACGTTGCCGCCTCGATCCGCCGCGTGCAATCGGCGGCCGTTGCCTCCCCGCTCGCCAGCCGCGTGACCCCGATCACCGGTATCGAAGTTGTCGATCCGACGACGATCAAGTTCACGCTGGACGCGCCCTTTGCGCCGATCCTGACCTCGCTGTCGGGCATTGCCATTGTGCCGGCCGAGGTGGAAACCAATGTGGAAGGCCTGCAGCAGACGCCGATCGGCACCGGGCCGTTCAAGTTTGCCGAATGGCAGCCCAATGGCTTTATCGGGCTTACCAAGAACGAGGATTATTACCTCGATGGCCTGCCCAAGCTCGACGGTGTGAAGTTCAATTTCGTGCCGGAATCGGCGACCCGCCAGGTGGGTGTGACCAGCGGCGAATATGACCTGTTGCCCGGCATCGATCCGGCTACCGCGTTGCAATTGCAGGGCCAGCCTAACGTCACCGTGCAGGAAACCCGCGACATCGCCTATACGCTGCTCGGCATGAATGTCAGCCGCGAGCCCTTCACCGATCCCAAGGTGCGGACGGCGATCAACATGCTGCTCAACCGGCAGGAAATCATCGACGCAGCTTTGTTCGGCTCGGGCGTTCCGGCGGGGCCCCTCTCGCCGGCTTTGGTCAATTGGGCCGTCGATCCCTCAACTTACGCCTGCTACACGCAGGACGTTGAAGGAGCCAAGGCGCTGCTGGCCGAGGCTGGGGTCACCACCCCGCTCAAGGTCAGCATGAATGTGCTGCCGCGCCAGGATACGCGCGACATCGCCCAGGTCGTGCAGCAGCAGCTGGCGGCCGGCGGCATCGAAGTGAGCCTCGTCACCCAGGAAATCGGCGATTTCGTGCAGTCCTGGAAGAATTCGGACTTCGACACCTTCATCTCGGCCAATGGCGGCAGCCCCGATCCGGACGAATATTTCTACCGCACCTTCCGCGGCGGCGGCTCGACCAATGTGTTCAAATATGACGACCCGGAAATCGACACCTGGCTCGATGAGGGTCGCGCCGAAACCGATCCGGCCGCCCGCAAGGCGATCTACGATCAGGTGCAGGCAAAACTCGCCTGTGACGGCCCGGCCGCGCACATCGCCTATGGCACGCTCTACACCGCCGTCGCCAATGGCGTGGAAGGCTTTGAAATCTTTCCGAATGGGCGGCTGACCAGCTTGGTCAATACGACCAAGGCGGAATAGTCCGCGCCTTTTGCTGCGCCCTGGGGAGCCCCGATCCGCCTCCCTCCCCCTTGAGGGGAGGGATTGAGGGTGGGGTGCGGAACCCTCCACAGGCATTGAGTTCACTGAGGCCGCAGCACCCCCACCCTAGCCCTCCCCTCAAGGGGGAGGGGACTGGACCGGGGCTTCCGCTATCATCGATTGCCCTAGACCTCCCCCAGAGGTCTACGGAAAGCTTAGGTATCCTACATGGCGCAGCGCTTCTGGATCGGCCGGCTGATCGACCTTGGTGTCGTGCTGTTTGGCATTTCGATCGTCGTTTTCCTGATGATCCGGCTGATCCCGGGCGATGCCGTGACCGTTATGCTGGGCGCCAATACCGAGGTGACGCCCGAGCGCGTCGCCGCGCTGCGCAGCCGGCTGGGGCTCGATCTGCCCCTCTTCCAGCAATATGGGCAATGGATCTGGGGCATATTGCGGGGCGATTTCGGCACCTCGATCTGGACCGGGCGGCCGGTGCTGGATGAAATCGCCGCCAATATGTGGCCCACCATCGAGCTGACCCTGCTGTCGATCCTGGTCGGCGCGGGCCTCTCCATTCCGCTAGGCGCTTTCATGGCGCAGGCACGCGGCAATGCCTCCGAAGTGGCGGTGCGCATCGGGGCGATTGCCGGGCTCACCATTCCCTCATTCTGGCTGGGGATCGTGTCGATTTTTCTCGTGTCCAAGCTGCTGCCAGGCGTGCAGGCGCTGGGCTATGTACCGTTCACCCAGGACCCTTTAGGCAATCTGCAACGCATGGTGCTGCCGGTGATCGCGCTGTCGCTGCCCATGCTGGCGAACCTGTCGCGGCTGGTGCGCTCGGCCATGCTCGATGCCCTGAGCCAGGATTATATCCGCACCGCCAAGGCCAAGGGGGCCGACCGCAGGCGCATCATCTACAAGCACGCGCTCCGCAATGCGCTGATCCCCTTCATCACCAGTGTCGGTGTTTCGGCGGGATATCTGCTCGGCGGCGCCATTGTCATCGAGCAGGTGTTTGCCATTCCGGGTCTCGGACGGCTGGTGCTGGGGGCGATTTCCGAGCGCAATTATCCGCTGGTGCAGGCCTCCATTCTGGTGCTCACCGCCAGTTTCGTCATCGTCAATTTCCTGGTCGACCTGCTCTATGCCGTGATCGACCCCCGGGTGTCGAAATGATCGCCTCCATCCGCCGCAACAAGCTCCTCTCCTTTGCCGTGGCGCTGGTGGCGCTGCAGGTTCTGGGCGCTATTTTCGCCCCTGTGCTGGGCCTGCAAGACCCTTATGCGCAGGTTATCGTGCAGCGCATGAAGGGCCCCAACTGGCTCAATTTCCTGGGCACCGATCAGTTGGGCCGGGATGTGCTGTCGCGCATCGTCTATGGCTATCGTGCGTCGCTGCTGACCTGCGTCACCGCCGTGGTGCTGGCGCTGGTGCTGGGCGGCACGCTGGGCATGCTGGCGGCCTATTATCGCGGCTGGTTCGAGCGGATCGTCATGCGGCTGATGGATATCCTGTTCGCCTTCCCCATCATGCTGCTGGCCATTGCGGTCATTGCCATTCTGGGGCCCAGCGCCTGGAGCGCGGCGATTGCCATCGCCATCGTCTACGCCCCGATCTTTGCCCGGCTGCTGCGCGGGCCGGCTTTGGTCATTTGCGAGAGCGAATATGTCAACGGCGCCAAGGCCATCGGCGCCTCGGATTTCCGCATCATCTTCCTGCACCTGCTGCCCAATCTAGCCTCGGTCGTGCTGGTGCAAACGAGCCTCTTGCTATCAGCCGCTATTCTGGTCGAGGCATCGCTATCGTTCCTCGGCCTTGGCTCGCAGCCGCCGATCCCCTCGCTGGGACTGATGCTGTCCGAGGGCCGCAATTTCCTGTTGCTGGCACCATGGCCGGCAGTGTTTGCGGGTTTTGCGATCCTGTTCCTATCGTTTGGGTTCAACCTGCTCGGTGATGCGCTGCGCGACACGCTCGATCCACGGCTACGCAAGGCGAGTTGATGACAAAACTAGAGGTTTTTGCCGAACAGTTTGCCATTGCGGGCACCTTCACCATTTCGCGCGGCTCCAAGACTGTGGCCGACGTGGTGCGGGTCACCCTGACGCGCGACGGTCAGACCGGCCAGGGCGAATGCGTGCCCTATGCCCGCTATGGCGAGAGCGTGGCGCAGACCGTAGCGGCGATTGCAAAGCTGGCACCGGCCATTGCCAATGGGCTGGATCGAATAGGGCTGCAAAGCGCCCTGCCGCCTGGCGCAGCACGCAACGCCATCGATTGCGCTTTCTGGGAGTTGGAGGCGAAGCTCGCCGGGGTCAGCGTTGCGGAATTGGCGGGCGTGAGCGTGCCCGAGAGCATCGTCACCGCCTATACGATCAGCCTCGGGACGCCTGAGGCGATGGCTACAGCAGCGCGGGCGGCGCGTGATTATCCGCTGCTCAAACTCAAACTGGGTGGTGCGGGAGACCGGGAGCGGCTGGCGGCGGTGCGCGAAGCCGTGCCGCAGGCGCGGTTAGTGGTCGATGCCAATGAGGCTTGGACGCCGGATGATCTGGCGGCCAATTTGCTTGCCTGTCGCGCGGCGGGGATTGAACTGGTTGAGCAGCCCCTGCCCGCAGGTAACGATGCGGCCTTGGCAGATGTTGAGCATCTTGTGCCGATCTGTGCCGATGAGAGCGCGCATGGGTTAGCCACCTTGGGCACGCTGGTCGGCCGCTATGACGCGGTCAATGTGAAGCTGGACAAGACCGGCGGGCTGACCGAAGCGCTTGACCTGGTGCGGGCAGCCAAGGCCAAAAATCTCAAGATCATGGTTGGCTGCATGGTGGCGACGTCGCTTTCCATGGCCCCGGCGGCTTTGTTGGCCGGGCAGGCCGATTGGTGCGATCTCGATGGCGCGCTGCTGTTGGCGGCAGATCGTCCGGGCGGGTTCAAGTTTGCCGATGGGGTGATCCGGGCTGGCGGGATTTGGGGCGGACGCCCAGCCTAAAGCCCGTGCTTCTCCAGCGTCGCCTCATACTCATCCCGCACTTCTTCCGGGTCGCGGCCCGAATGCCAGGCGGCGTCGATGCGAGCCTTTAGCGCCGGATCGAGCGCGGCGAATTTGGCTTCCCAGTCTTCGCCTTCGTGAATCCAATAGGCAACCAGCTCGTAGCGTTCGGCAGGCAGGCCCAGTTCCTTGCGGGCATATTTGCGAATGGCGCGGACGGTCTTTTGTTCGCCTGCCACCCAGAGATAGCCGGGCGCCTTGGGCATGGGCACGGCGCGCACCACGTCTTCGAGGCGGCTGGGCGCGACGCCATTGCCGCTGCCATGCAACCAGGTCACCGTCGCCTTGGGATGGCGCGGCAGATCCAATTCGTGGCTCCCCTCCGCCACTTCGATAAAGGCACGGGTTTCGATATGCGCCGGTGTCTGTTCCAAGAGCCGCGACAAAGCCGGCAAGCCGGTCGCGTCGGAAACCAGCAATTGCCAGGCCGTATCGGCGGGGGGGGTATAAAGCCCGCGTGGATTGTTGATGGTGATCACCTCACCCACTTGCGCCCGTTGCGCCCATTCGCTGGCGAGCCCGCCTTCGTGGATGACGAAATCGATATCGATCTGGTCCTTGGCCGCATCCTGGCGGCGGATCGTATAGGTCGAGCAGCGGATGGCGTCCTGCCCATCGGGGTAGGTCCAGCGGCCATCCGCGCTGATCTCAGGCAAATGCAGCTTGCCGGTCTTTTCGTTGGGGAAGAACAGCCGCAGATATTCGTCGCCAATGCCGGTAGTTTTCCATGCGGCGAGGCCCGGCCCGCCAAAGGTCAGCCGCAGCATGCCCGGCGAGAGCACCTGCCGGCCGACAAGCCTAGCCTCATGAAACATCCTGGTCATCGCGCACCCCTTCCGTCGTCACGACCGGGTGCTATATATTATGACTTAGCTCGTCAAGTTAGTGCTGCGCCAGGATCTGCTTGGCAATGCCGGCGCATTGCAGGCGAATGTCCGGCACCGCCTCGATTTCAAAGAACCGCCCCCGCGTCAGCGGTCCTACCGCCAGGAGATGGCGCGACGGCTTGCCATCGGCGTCGACCACGGCACAGTGCTCATCCACGTCGAGCCCGATATGCAGCACATCGGGCCGCGCCAGGCCATTGGCCACCAATTCGCGCACCACGGGGTTGGAACTGGCCGACACATCGACGCTGACCCCACCGCAATCATAAACGCGGGCGACATCCATAGTGCGGCGCTCCTGCGTGCCGCGCGGACGGACAAAGGCGCGTACGCCACTGCCGCGCCGTTCCAGATCAAGGAATTCCCCGGCCACCAATTGCACCTGGCCGCGCGCCACGGCGCGATCCATGCGCTCATGCAATTCGGGCGGCAGGCGGTGGCGGTGGATATTCCACCAGGGGCGCAGATGGCGCAGGAATTGGCGCCGAGTATGGGTGGACCAGCTTTGCCAGATGCGCTGATTGAACGGCCGTAATCCATCGACCAGGCTTCGCCAATCGCCGCCATCGCGCTCGATATCGTCGGCCAGGTCGCGGAACCAACGCAGGAAATAGGGCAGGCTGCTGCCAAAGGGCACGTCGGCCGCGTCCATGCTGATGGGCGAAAGTTCGCGATGGCCCTTGGGCAGCAGGCCATTGCGCGACACCACGGTGATGGTGCCCTGATGCTCGGCATCGGCCAGCGAGAGCCAGGCATCCACCATGCTGAGACCCGAACCCAGAATGATCACCTCGGCATTGGGATCAAGCGGGGTATCGCGGTCCGAACCGACACGCACGGCAATACCCTTGCCGCGCGCCGGCTGGGTTTCGTGGCCCACCGCCAACACGACCGTGCGGCTGATCAGGCTCGTGCCATTGGCCAGCACTGTTTCGACGCCGTTCTTGCCTTCATGCACGGCCACGGCTTCCTCGGACAGCACGATCAGCCGGCCCAGCTTGGATTGCCCGGCCTGGCGCAGTACGTCTTCGAGATAGGCGCCATAGAGCCGACGCGGCACGAAGACCCAGGAGCCGCGCGCTGCCGGATAGCCGCGGGTCTGCAGCCAACGCCAGAAATGTTCGGGATCGTCGGCAAAGGCGCTCATGCCGCGGGCCGGCACATTGACCTTGTGATCGCGCTGATTGGCCGAATAGGCCACGCCCTGCCCGAATTCGCCGCGCCGCTCGACCAGCGTCACGCGAATATCGGTTTCCGGGTCGCGCAGCAAATGGGCGGCCAGCAACACGCCGCTGGCGCCGCCGCCGATAATGGTCACCGATGGCCGGCCGTTCTGGTGATTACTCATATTCGCCCCTCCGCGAAAATTCAGGCTGTTGCCGGGCTGCGGCAATCAGCCAATCGGGCCGCCAGGGCGTATCCCGCCGGCCAGCGGCCATAGCCGCTCGCAATATTGATGTGACCAGCATAACCCAGATCATGCAGCGGAGCGCCCCAAGCCGTAGCCAGATCGCGCGCCTTGTCGAACGGCATATAGATATCATTCCGGCTCGCCACCACGAGCGCGGGAAATGGCAATGCATCCTGCGGCATATCGCCGAATTCATAGGAGCGATGATGCAGGCCTTCGGTGCGGGTGATATCGGCCGGGGCCACCAGCAAGGCGCCCGCAACCAATGGAGCCACCCGGCTGCGCGCCAGCCGTGCCGTCAGCACGCTTCCCAGGCTATGCGCCACGATCAGCGCCTGCGGGTGGGCGATGACGGCCGCTTCGAGATTGGCCAGCCAGCGATCCGCCTCAGGGTTAGACCAATCGGCCTGCTCGACGAGAATGGCGTCTGGATGATCGCTCCGCCATTGGGCCTGCCAATGCTCGCCGTCCGAGCCGTGCAGGCCCGGCACGATCAGCGTGGTCGCGGACATGACCCCGCCTCAGAGATGGGGCGGCAGGCAGAAGCGCACGAAGCGCAATTCGTCGTCGTCGACTTCATCGGCCGGTTCGGGCCGCTTGCCGGCGAGGAAATCGGCATCCATCTCGGCCCGACTGGGCAGAATGGCCGAGGGTTCGCCGCCAAAGAACCCGGCCTTGAGCGGGGCATCGGCCGTGGCGACGCGCGGGCCGAAATCGGGATTCAAAATACCGAAGAAATGCACCATCGTCTTCACTCCTGAGTTGCGGTCCGTTCCAGCGGACCTGTGGCCTGGTCGGTGGTCTCGATTGGCTTCTTCTCCCTTCTCCCCTTGTGGGAGAAGGTGCCCGAAGGGCGGATGAGGGGTCTTTCTGCGCTTCCGGCATGGGCGAACGCAGTACCCCTCACCCTGACCTTCCGCTGAACGCGTCAGGTCGGTCCCTCTCCCACAAGGGGAGAGGGGAAGGGCTGGTTACTGGGTCGGGCCGGCATAGATCTGGTCGAACACACCGCCGTCGCCGAAGAATTCGGGTTGGGCTTTGCGCCAGCCGCCGAAGTCTTCGATGGTCACCAGATTCACCTCGCCAAAGCGGGCAATGTCCTCGGGGGCGGCCGCTTCCGGCTTGAACGGGCGGTAGTAATTGGCTGCTGCGATCTTCTGGCCTTCGTC
>UCAU01000005.1 GCA_900470445.1 Hyphomicrobiales bacterium
CCGGCCCGCGCCGGAATGACGCCGTGGGTGGGCGGGGGCTGGAGGCTGGGCGATTTGAGAGCCGCGATATCGGCGCTAGCCGCCCCCCTCCCCAACCCTCCCCGCGAGGGGGAGGGTGAAGATCGGGGCTCTCGGGTTGCGGTTAGACCGCGTTGCCCGCTGCGTTGAAGAGGCAGATTTCGTTGGGGTCGAAGTTGAGGGCGATATCGTCGTTCAGCGCGATGGCGATGTCACCGGCCAAGGCCGCAATGACGGTTTCGCCTGTGGGGAGGATGGCGCTGATGATGGTTTCGTTGCCGAGGCGTTCGACCAGATCGACCTTGCCGGCGATGCGCTTGGTGCCGTCCTTGAGCAATTGATGGGGGCGGACGCCGAGGGTAAGGGTGTCGCCCTGCCCTATGCCATCGCGGCGCGGCAGGGTGATGGGTTCGAGGGCTTCGGAGGCGAGCGTCATCGTATCGGCGGACAGCGCGGTGACCTTGACGGGCAGCAGGTTCATCTTGGGGGAGCCGATAAAGCCGGCGACGAAGAGATTGGCGGGTTTGTGATAGAGCTCGAGCGGAGAGCCGACCTGTTGCACGACGCCGCCATTGAGCACGACGATCTTGTCGGCCAGGGTCATGGCCTCGACCTGATCGTGCGTCACATAGATCATGGTGGCGCCAAGGCTATTGTGGAGCTTGGAGATTTCCGAGCGCATGTCGAGGCGGAGCGAAGCGTCGAGATTGCTCAGGGGTTCGTCGAACAGGAAAACGTCGGGTTTGCGTACGATGGCGCGGCCGATGGCAACGCGCTGGCGCTGGCCGCCGGAGAGCTGGGCCGGTTTGCGATTGAGCAGATGTTCCATCTGCAGGATGCGGGCGGCTTCCATGATCTTGGCGTCGCGCTCGGCCTTGGGCGTCTTGGCGAGCAGCAGGCCGAAGCCGACATTGTCGTAGACTGACATATGCGGATAGAGCGCATAGGACTGGAACACCATGGCGACGCCGCGATCACGCGGCTGGACCTGATTGACGACGCGGTCGCCGATCTTGAGTTCGCCCTCGGTAATGTCCTCAAGGCCGGCGATCATGCGCAGCAGGGTGGATTTGCCACAGCCGGAGGGGCCGACAAAGACGACGAATTCGCCGTGCTCGATCTCAAGATCGACGCCCTTGATCACGTCGACCTTGCCGTAGCTCTTGTGGATATTGGTGAGGCTCAATCCGGCCATCGGAAATCTCCTGAGGGGTGTGCGCCCCCGCCCTGCGGCGGGAGCACAAAGCATTGGTTTGATTAGACCTTGGCGCCGGGGGCGACCTTGTCGAGTTCGGTGTGCAGCAGGCCATCGGCGTCGACGCGCACGGGGATGGGGTCGGAGACTTCGCCCACGAACTTGCCGTCGGCGGCGTCGTGGATGAAGCCCATGAAGACCAGGCCATTGTCGGTCTCGACGATCTTGCCGGCATAGCGGCGACCGTTGTGACCGTCAAAGAACGCGCCGGGGGCTACTTCCCAGGGGCCGAGCGGATCGTCGGCCATCAGGTAATGGGTGCCGCGGGTCGGCTTTTCCGGGTTGAGCTTCTTGTAGGCCTCGGACCAATGGGTGCCATCGGTGCAGAACAGCATGTACCACTTGGCGCCGACCTTGAAGACCTGCGGCACTTCCATCTGGCCGAACATGCCGCCGCGATAGACGGGGGGCTGCAGCGTCCAGGTGTTGAGATCGGGCGAAGTGGCAAAGCCAACCGAACCGCCGGCATTGGGCTCGGCAATGCCGGGCACGCGGGCGACCATATACATGATCCAGCCATCGCCATTGGGGTTCTTCATGACCCAGGGATCGCGGAAGGCCCGATCATGCCAATGGCCGGGGGTGTATTCCTCGTAATCGGGGCCGGAAATGTCGAGCGCGAGGCCGCTGCCGACGCGCTGCCAATTGTGACCATCGGTGGAGGTGGCGTGGCCGATGCGCTGCTTCATGCCCTCTTCGGGGTGCTCGGTGCCGGTATAGAACAGGTGCCAGAGGCCATTGTCATCGCGCAGGGTCGAGCCGGTCCAGGTGGTCCAATCATCCCAGGCGGGGGCGTCGGCGGGCTTGAAGGTGGTGCCCAGATGCGTCCAGTTGGACAGATCCTTGGAGACGGCGTGGCCCTGGCTCACATTGCGGTGGCGCAGATCGGGATGGGCCAGGGTGTTGTCGGCCTGCAGGAAATAGGCGTGGTAATCATCGCCGTCGCGGTAAATCCAGAAGTCCCAAATCCATTTGTCTTTAAGTGCGAGAACCAATTTTTTCGTCTTTCGAAGTTGGGGTTAGCCTTTGATACCGGTCGAGGCGATGGACGAGATGAACGCCCGTTGTAGAACCAGGTAAAAGATGAGCACCGGCAGGGTGATGATGGAGAGGTAGGCCATCACTTCGCCCCAGGCGATGTTGAGCTGGAAGAAGTATTGCAGGCCCACCATGACCGGGCGGTACTGCTCGGACTGAGTGACCAGCAGCGGCCAGAGATACTGATTGTACATGGCGAGGAATTTGAGGATCGCCGCGGTAGCGAAAACCGGGCCGGAAATCGGCACGATGACGCGGGTATAGACCTGGAACCACGTGGCGCCATCGAGCCGAGCCGCCTCGATCAATTCGCGCGGCAGATCGCGGAAATATTGCACGAAGAGGAAGATGGTCAGCGCATCGGCCAGGAAGGGCACGATCTGCACGTGGTAGGTATTGAGCCAGCCAAATTGCAACCCACTGCCGCCGATCCAGGGAAGATTATTGACCAGCATCAGCATGGGAATGGCGATGGTTTCGAACGGCACGATCAGCGTGGCGATCAGGATGGCCAGCACCACTTCCTTGCCCTTGAATTCGAGGAAGGCAAAGGAGAAGGCCGCCATGGAGCAGATGAACAGCGCGCCGGCCACGGTGACCACAGTGACGAAGACCGAGTTGAAGATGAACAAAGCCACGGGGGCGCGGCGGAAGGCCGCCGCGTAATTGTCGAAGGACAGGTCGCCCACCGGCAGGAAAGCAGCGATGGAGGCTGTGTCGCGCAGCAATTGCTGGGCGGGCTTGAACGAGGACACCACCATGAAGACGATGGGGAACACGAAAATCAGCGCGACGACGACGAGCAGCAGATAGCGCAGCGCGGTCTTGAAGCCATTATTGGGTGAAACGACGGCGCTCATCGATTGCGCTCCCGGGTCAGATAGCGTTGGGCCATGGAGATGGTGAGAACGATCAGGAACAGGATGACCGAGATGGCTGAGCCACCGGCAATGTTCTGCTGGCCATAGCCGCGTTCAACGGCCTGGAACACCATGGTCTGGGTGGAATCCACCGGACCGCCGCCGGTCATCACGTCGATCTGGGAGAACAGGGAGAATGCCTGCATGGTGATGACGATGAGGATCAGCACCGCCGTATTGCGCAGGCCGGGCCAGGTAACGTAGCGGAATTTCTGCCAGGTCGTGGCGCCTTCGATATCGGCGGCCTCGTATAGCGAAACGGGGATGGTCTGCAGGCCCGACAGCCAGATGACCATGTGGAAGCCTACGCCCTGCCAGACGGACATAGCGAGGATCGACCACAGAGCCGTAGCGGGATTGCCCAGCCAATCGACGGGCTTGAAGGCGCCGAAGCTGAGGAAGCCCAACATGTTGTTGAGCAGGCCGCTTTGGCCGGAATAGATGAAGCGCCAGAGCAGCGATACAACGACGATGGAGACCACCACCGGCATGAAGTAGATGGCGCGGAAGATGTTGATGCCCTTGAGCTTCTGGTTGATCAGCACCGCCAGAAGCAGGGCCAGACCTGCCTGGATGGGCGCCACGAACAGCACAAACAGGACCGTATTGGTCAGCGCCTTCATGAAGACGACGTCGCTGGCCAGCACGTAGACCTTGGAGTCACCCCAATCCCAGGAGAGCCATTCGCGCTTGCCGCTGAGCTGGGGGTATTCGGCATTGTTGCGCGTGTAATCGCGTACTCGCGGATAGCTCAATTCGCCCTTGGCATCGCGGACCAGCGCACCGGCCTCGTCAGTTTCCGGCTGCAGCACCAGCGTACCAACACCCAGCAATTGGTCGAAATTGCGCATGCCGACCCACTCGGTCGGATTGGGCGAAATCAACCGCTGATTGGTGAAGGACAGGGTGAAGGCCAGGATGAATGGCACGATCAGGAACAGCGTGATCAGGAAGATCGCCGGACCGGCAAGCGACCAACCCGCGAGCGGATGGTTCTGCAGGGATTTGGTGGGCGTGAGCTTCATGGGAGGCAAACCTTGCGGAGAGTGTGCCCATGGGCCCGCTGGGCGCGGGTCCATGGGCTGGAGGCGGGATTAGAAGCCGTAATTGTTGTTGCGCTGGATATCAGCGTTGATGGCGTCGGTGGCGGCATCGAGCGTGTCGGCAACGTCGGCGCCATTGGCGATGTCAGCGGCCAGCTTGATGAATTGCAGCGCGGCGACGACATAGCCTGGCGTTACGGGGCGTAGCGTGCCTTGGGCCTTGCTCAGGTCATAGAACACGGCGAGCGGGCCGCCGGGCTTGTAGTTTTCGGTCAGCTCGGCTGCCGAGGCGGTAGCCGGGATCAGGCCGAGGCCGTTGGAGAATGCCGCGACATATTTATCCTGGGTGGCAAACTCGATGAAGGCGCTGGCACCATCCTTGTGCGGGCTGGTGGCCGAAACGCCAAACTGCCAGGAGCCAGCACCGATCTTGGGGCCATTGCCGAAATCGGGAGCGGGCAGGAACAGCAGGTCATCGCCAAAGGCTTCGATGGCCGGCAGGGCATTCCACACGCCATTCCACTGCAAGGCATAGCGGCCGTCGATGAAACCGGTGGCGTGGTCGGCGGCCGTCTGGGAGGTGCCGGGGGCATATTGGTTGGTGAACAGGCTCTGCCACCATTCGCCCCAGGCAATCGCGGCGTCGCCGTTCAGTGCCCCTTCGGCCGTGGTATAGGTGGTGCGATCCATGATGTCGCCACCAAAGCTCTGCAGGAAGGGGCTGATGGCATAGGGATACCACTCGCCGCGATCATCCATGGAGAGATCGAGCGGGAACTCGAACTTGCCGGTCGCCTTGAGCGTGGCCAGGGCCGCGTCGAATTCCTCGCGGGTCCAGGGCTGTTCGAGCGTTGGGATGCGGATGCCGTTTTCCTCGAGCACGGATTTGCGCGCGAACATGGCAACGGCGGCATCCCACAGGCCGACGGAATAGATTTTGTCCTGCCAGGTGCCGATGGTGCCGGGCAGGAAGCCGTCCAGCGTGCCTTCCGAGAGTTCGAGCGGCGCCATATAGCCGGCCCAGGCCCAATTGGGCATGTTGGGGCCATCAACGTCGATGATATCGGGCAGATTGCCGGCAACGGCCGCGGCAACGATGGTGTCGTTGTAAGCGCCCTGCGGGAACTGCTCGAGCTTGACCGTCCAATCGCTCTGCGATGCGTTGAAATCGCTGATGACGGTGTTCAGGATTTCACCCTCGGTCGGGTTGCCGGCGCCGTGATACCACAGGCTCAATTCGGTCTGCGCCCAGGCGGGTGCGGTGGTCATGGCCAGAATGCCGGCCAGGGCTGCGAGTTTCTTCACTGATCGTTCCTCCTCATTTGAAACGGGGTCACTACCTGGCTCAAATCGGCAACCGAGTTGCGCCAGGTGATAGGTCCAGCAACCCGTTCGATGACGGGTTCGTCGGGTTGGGCAGTGCCGGCGATGAGGCGCAGCAGCCGGTCGGCAGCGCGCGCACCCATGGCGGCGTAGGCGAGCTCGATGCTCGTCAGGGTGGGATGGAGATGTTCGGTGATGATGCGGTAATCGTCGTAGCCAACCACTGAGATATCGCCGGGTACCGACAGGCCGCGCTCGCGCAGGATCGAATAGACGCGCATGGCCATCTTGTCGTTGGCGCAGCAAATGGCGGTGGGACGATCCGGCAGCGACAGCAGGCGATCGAGAGCATCCCAGAGCAGGTCGAATTCATGGGCGCGGTCGCTGAGGGCGCCAGTGATGGTGAGCGCGGGATCGACAGGCAGGCCCGCAGCCTTGTGGGCTGCGCGGTAGCCGGACAGGCGCAAGCCGCGGGCGATCATGCGCTCGGGCAGCATCAGATAGGCGATGCGGCGATGGCCGCGGGCGATCAGTCCCTTGACCAGTTCGAACTGGCCGCCTTCGTCATCCGGCACGACGGCCGGCGCACCCTCATCGTCAAAGCAATTGGCCAGCACGACATGAGTCTGGCGCGGATTGGGCGGCAATTGGATCTGCTGGTGGAATTCGGCGACGTGGATCAGGCCCTCGACGCGGTGCTCAAGAAAGGTCTGCATCAGCTCGGGAATGCGCGCTGCCTGATTGCCGGTGTCGGCGATCAGTAGAGTAAGGCCATGTTCGGCGAAAACGCGCTGGGCGCCTTGCACGATATAGATATCCGGCAGGCCGGCGGCCTCGAAACCAGGCGACAGGCTGATGGCGCCGGTGATCATACCGATCAGTCCTGTGCGCTGCGAGCGCATGGAGCGCGCGGCATTCGAGGGCACATAGGCGAGCTGATCGATAGCCGCACGCACCGCCTCGGCGGTTTTGGCATTGACCGGCGCGTCGCCATTGAGGACGCGACTGACCGTTTTGGGGGAAACCCCGGCCGCTTTTGCTACGTCGTAGATCGTCGCCAAGGCGATCCTCCCTACCCCGGCCGAGCGGCCGATTTGCTCCTCAACGATGCTGCCTCGGCGTATGACACCGATGTCATGACATCGGTGTCATACATGCTTGAAGGACATTGGAGAGTCAATCGGCCGGAAATGTGGGAGAGGCGAGAGTAACAAAAACAAGAACGCCGCCTCGTGAGGCGGCGCTCTGGACAGGGCTGGCAACGGGTCAGTTATTCTTGGTCGAACCCAGACTCTCGTCACCATCGGCCGTATGGCACATGGATTTGTCTTTGTAGACGCAATGGTGCGGGGCCGTCGCGGCGAAGGCCGGAGCAGCAACGCTGCCGATTGCGGAAAGAGCGATCAGAACTGCGGCAATCTTTTTCACTTCCCAACTCCTCTATGTTTGGTGAAGTGACGATGCGCCCGCCGGCAGGCCCGTTCCAGTTAAACTCCGGCAACAAGATTTCATTTTGTTCATGCTGTTCATGAACTTCACGGCAACTTGTTTCCGAGCGCTCACAATTGGTTAGAAGGCGTGGCGGCGGGGTGACCAGATTGTGGCGGATGGCTGCAATTGGGGGGAGCGGAAGCAGGGTGCTGGCCACCCTGCCACGCTATTCTCGGTGTCAGCCCGGCGCAGGCCGGGGCCCATCTTAGGATCTGGGCACACACCGCCAGATCGCAGGACTACCCACTCATACACCTTGCGGCTAGGACGCGATCTCGAGATGGGTCCCGGCCTGCACCGGGGTGACACCGTAGATGCGGACACGCCTGCTGCAGAACAGTGTCCTGGCGGCGCTTACCTCGCCGCCGGCACAAAGGGACCGCCATCGAGGAAGGCCTCAAGCATGGCCACGTGCGGCGCGATATCGAGACCTTTGGCGGCGAGCCAGGCGTCATTGTAATAGGTATCGGCGTAGCGCTCGCCGCTGTCGCAGATCAGGGTGACCAGCGAGCCGGCCTGTCCGGCATTGCGCATCTGCGCGGCCGCCCAGCACATGCCATAGAAATTGGTGCCGGTGGAACCGCCGACGCGACGTGACAGGCGCTGCGACAGCACGCGCATGGCGGCGAGCGAAGCAGCGTCAGGCACCTTGATCATCTGATCGACGACTTCGGGCACGAATGACTTTTCGACGCGTGGGCGCCCTACCCCTTCGATGCGCGTCGGGCAATCGCAAGTGGCGCCGGGATTGCCGGTGGCCCAGCCCTCATAGAAGGCTGAGTGCTCGACATCGGCGACGCAGAGCTGGGTGGGATAGCTGCGATAGCGAATATAGCGGCCGATCGTGGCCGAAGTGCCGCCCGTGCCGGCGCCCATGACGATCCAGCTCGGGATGCAATGAGGCTCGGATTCCATCTGCCGGAAGATGGATTCGGCGATGTTGTTATTGCCGCGCCAATCGGTGGCGCGCTCGGCATAGGTGAACTGGTCGAGATAGTGACCACCGCTATCCCGGGCGAGGCACGCGGCCTCTTCGTAGATGGTGGAGGCATCCTCCACGAGATGGCATTGGCCGCCCTGCTGGGTGATCGCTTCGATCTTGCGCGGACTGGTGGTGGCGGGCAGCACGGCGATGAATTGCAGGCCAAGCAGGCGTGCATAATAGGCCTCGCTGACGGCGGTGGAGCCGGAGGAGGCTTCGGTCAGCGTGACGCCCTCGGTGATCTTGCCGTTGCAGATGCCATAGAGAAACAGAGAGCGCGCCAGACGGTGCTTGAGGCTGCCCGTGGGGTGGGCCGATTCATCCTTGAAGTAGAAGGACTGACCAGGCAGGCCCGAAAAAGGCAGCGAAATCAGATGCGTGTCGGCGGAGCGGCGCCCTTCCGCCTCCAGCAGCGAAATGGCCCGGCAAGCCCAGGCCCGATCAACGCCCACCGCCGAAGCGGCGGCAAATCCGCGCGAACCTTCCATAACGTTGCATCCTTCGCCAATCACCACACTGCAGGTATCATATGCCTCATAAATCGCTATGCAAAGCATCTTTTGCTATTTTATTATTATATTTTAGTAATATATACCCATTCGCACTCGCCCAAAATCTCATCATCTAGCACAGACGGCGGTTGATCCCGGAGAGGGAAGCGGGTCTATATCAGGCAGTATGCAAATCATTGATCCGTCCTCCCATGGCTGAGCGCCTTTCCCCGCTGGTTCCGCTGGAAAACGGAACCTTCCGCAATATCTGGGTCGCCAATCTGGTGTCGAGTTTCGGCGCGCTGATCCAGGGCGTCGGCGCGGCCTGGTTGATGACCTCGATTGCCGACAGCGTGGACATGGTGGCACTGGTGCAGGCCTCGACGTCGCTGCCGATCATGCTGTTTTCGCTACTGGGCGGTGCCATTGCGGATAGCTTCAATCGCCGGCGGGTGATGCTGATCGCGCAGTGCTTCATGCTGGGTGTGTCATTGCTGTTGATGGCCGGAGCATTTCTGGGGCTGATTTCGCCCTGGCTGCTGCTGGGCTTTACCTTTCTGCTGGGCTGCGGCACGGCGCTCAACAATCCGTCCTGGCAGGCTTCGGTGGGCGATCTGGTGCCGCGCACGCAATTGCCAGCGGCGGTGACGCTCAATTCCATCGGCTTCAATATTTCGCGCAGCGTGGGGCCGGCTATTGGCGGCATTATCGTGGCCGTGGCGGGAGCAGCGGGGGCGTTTGCGCTCAATGCGCTGAGCTATCTGGGCCTGCTCTATGTGCTGTTCCGCTGGAAACCCGTGGTGGAGCCCAGCCGCCTGCCTCGCGAGGGGATCGGGCCCGCGATGCTTTCGGGCGTTCGCTATGTGGCGATGTCGCCCAATCTGTTGCGAATCTTGCTGCGGGCCTCGATTTTCGGGTTCACAGCCATTTCGGTGATGGCGCTGCTGCCGGTGGTATCGGCATCGCAATTGACCGGCGGGCCGCTGACCTATGGCCTCATGCTGGGCAGTTTCGGGCTGGGTGCGGTTGGCGGGGCGCTGCTGAGCAGCCGGTTGCATGTGCGCTTCAGCAGCGAGGCGGTGGTGCGCATCGCTTTCGTCAGCTTTGCTCTGGCGGCCTTTGTCACTGGTATCAGCACCTCGGTGTGGCTGACCTCGCCGGCCTTGATGCTGGCAGGGGCGAGTTGGGTCTTGGCGCTGTCGCTGTTCAATGTGTCGGTGCAGTTATCCTCGCCGCGCTGGGTGGTGGGCCGGGCGCTGTCGCTATACCAAACGGCGACGTTTGGCGGCATGGCGCTGGGCAGCTGGATCTGGGGCCTGGCGGCGGAAAGCTATGGGCTGGCCATCACCTTTGGCGGGGCGAGCCTGCTGATGTTGGCAGGCGCCTTGCTGGGCTTGCGGATACCGCTGCCGCCGCGGACAATGCTGGACCTCGACCCGCTCAATCGCTGGCAGGAGCCGCATCTGGAGCTGGAATTGCAGCCCCGCAGCGGGCCGATCCTGATCCAGATAACCTACAGAATCCGCCCGGAAAACCTTACCGCCTTCATGGCAGCGATGGATGCGCGCCGTCGAATCAGGCGACGGGATGGAGCGCGGCATTGGACGCTGCTGCGCGATCTCGGACAGCCCAATCTGTGGACCGAAACTTATCAAACACCGACCTGGACCGAATATGTCAGGCACAATCTGCGGATGACCAAGGCCGATGCCGAGATTGGCGATCAAGTACGGGCGCTGCATGAAGGTCCCGAGCCCCCGGCTGTGCAACGGTTTGTCGAGCGGCCGACCAATTGGTTCGAGGTGACCGGCACACCGAAGAGCACGATCGATCATATCTGATCGCGGGCCGCCTCGGCGCAATGCGGTTGATTGTATCAGCGATCCTGATAGACATGTTTATTCGCTTTGTTCCCCGCTGAAAGTCCGTCATGAGCCGCAATTTTCTGGTCGTCGACCCCGAAGAAGGCATCGAGGTGCTCAAGGGGCTGGCGTCGACAATCCGCATCCGAATTCTGAAGCTTTTGCATGTCGAAGGGTCGATGAACGGCAATGATATTGCCGAGAAACTGGGCCTGCCCCAGTCGACGATCTCGACCAATATCCAAGTGCTGGAAGCGGCCGGACTGATCCGGACGGAGACGCAGAAAGCGCGGAAGGGCAATCAGAAAATCTGCCATTCGATGTTTGATGAAGTGCTGGTGATGTTCAAGGAAGACATCTCGCCGCTCAAGTCCAACAGTATCGAAGTGGCCATGCCGCTTGGACTTTATACCAGTTGCGAGGTTTCGGCGCCGTGCGGGTTGTGCTCGAGCGAGGGGATTATTGGGTTGCTCGACGTGCCCGATACTTTCCTTGATCCGGACCGGATGAAGACCGGGCTGATCTGGTTCACGCGGGGATATGTGGAATATCAATTTCCCAACAATGCCAAGCTGAGCCAGAACAAGATCGAGGCGATGGAATTTTCCATGGAGCTGAGCTCGGAAGTGCCGGGCACTTCAGCCGACTGGCCCAGCGACATCACGCTTTCGGTCAATGGCACGGAAATCGGCACCTGGACGTCGCCGGGGGACTTTGGGGACAAACGGGGCGTCTATACCCCCGATTGGTGGAAATTGAAGGGCAGCCAGTATGGCAAGCTCAAAAGCTGGCGGGTGATGCCGGACGGCACCTATGTCGATGGCGTCAAGATATCCCCGGTGTCGCTGGTGGATTTGGACCTGGCCAATCACCATTCCATTCGGCTGCGCATCGCGGTGAAGCCCGACGCTAAACATCCGGGCGGCATCAATATTTTCGGCCGCGGCTTCGGCAATTACGACCAGGACATCATCCTGCGGCTGCAGACCGAACGCTGATTTAATCCCCGTCGAATTTGTTTGCCCTGCCCCTTGCGCGACGCGCCCGACCTCGTTTACAACGGGGCAACTGATATAAATCAGAAAATCGGGATTGAAGGGAGGACCAAGTGAAGGCGTCCGTTACTGCGCATAAGGACTACACGATTTCGAAAATCGATGATCGTGTGTATGGGGCATTTCTGGAACATCTGGGCCGGGCGATCTATGAGGGCATTTATGAGCCCGACCACCCGACCGCCGATAAGGATGGCATGCGCGGGGATGTGGCCAAGCTGGTCAAGGACCTCAATGTACCGGTAGTGCGCTACCCCGGGGGTAACTTCGTTTCGGCCTATAATTGGGAAGACGGCATCGGGCCGCGCGAGCAGCGCCCTACCCGCCTCGACTTGGCCTGGCACACCTCGGACAGCAATGCCGTTGGCGTGCATGAATTTGCCGATTGGTGCGCTACCGTGGGCACCGAGATGATGCTGGCCGTGAACCTGGGTTCGCGCGGCGTCGATGAGGCGCGCAATTTCCTCGAATATGTAAACCATCCGGGCGGCTCCTACTGGAGCGATCTGCGCATCAAGAACGGCCGCAAGGAGCCGTGGAACGTCAAAATGTGGTGTCTCGGCAACGAGATGGACGGACCCTGGCAGGTCGGCCACAAGGACGCGGATGAGTATGGCAAGCTGGCCGCCAACACGGCGCGCGCTATGCGCATGTTCGACAAATCACTGGAACTGATCGTGTGCGGCTCGTCCAATTCGGACATGGCCAGCTATCCCGATTGGGAGCGCATCGTGCTGGAGCATACCTATGATCACGTCGATCATATCAGCCTGCACATGTATTTCGCCAACCGCGACAACAACACGCCGAACTATCTGGGCCTGAGTGAAAAGCTCGACACCTATATCGAGACGGTCGCCTCGACCATCAAGCAGGTCAAGGCCAAGAAGAAGTCCAAGCGCGACGTCTATATTTCCTTCGACGAATGGAACGTCTGGTATCATTCCAACAAGAAGGATCGCGAGATCCTGGACGGCAATAGCGGCTGGCCGCATGCGCCGGGCCTGCTTGAGGACATCTACAATTTCGAAGACGTGCTGATGGTGGGGTTGATCCTCAACACCTTCATCCGCCGCTCGGACGTGGTGAAGATCGCCTGTATTGCGCAGCTGGTGAACGTGATCGCGCCGATCATGACGGAGAAGGGTGGCCCGGCCTGGGCGCAGACCATCTATTATCCGTACTTCTTCGCTTCGGTGTTTGGTCGCGGTACGGCCTTGCAATTGCTGGTCAATTCGCCCGGCTACGAGACGACGCATGCAGCCGACACCCCGTTTGTCGACGTTTCGGGCGTGCATAATGAAGAGGAAGGCACGCTGAGCTTCTTCCTCGTCAACCGGCACACCAGCGAAAGCATCGAGACGGAAGTGAGCCTGCAGGGCTTTGGCGCCGGCACGGTGATCGACCACCAGGTGATGACCCATCCCGACCTCAAGGCGGTCAATACCGCCAAGAAGCAGGATGAAGTTGCCCCCCGCAAGGGCAGCGGCGCCAAGATTGCCGATGGCAAGCTGAGCGTGACCCTGCCGCCTTACTCCTACCAGATGGTGCGTGTGAAGATCTGACGCGGTCGGTCAATGGTGTGGGGATCACCCCACACCTACACTGCTATCGAGCATGGGGATAACCTTCAGCATGGATTCCGGCCTGCGCCGGAATGACATCGTGGTTGGTTGCCGTTTTGTGGGTTCCCACCCGGCGCCGTGGAGGCTGTTTCCTCTTGACGGAAGAGCGAAATCACGTCCGGTTCGGGCAGCGCAAATGCGTTGACCGACGCCCCTTATACGCTAACGGACTGTTAGCGTTGAGAACCGCTAAGGTGCTCATTTAGAGCGTTCAAAGGGACGCACCAGCGACGGTGCGTCCCTTTGTATTGTATATCACGGTTTCCGATTTACATCAGATAGTGCGTTGACAATGACGGATGGTTGAGTAGCATATCGGACGAGCGCCGGAGGGCGCCAAGTTGGAATGCTGGAGGCATTTCAGCCGACGTGCTGGAGGGCACGCCACAAGGGAGGATCAAATGGATAGACGTAGCTTTATGATGGGTACGGCAGTCAGCGCGTTGCTGCTGGCGAGCAAGGGCCTGGCCTTCGCACAAGAGGCCGAAGGCGTAGCGCCGGACCTGGCGCAATTCCCGCGCAACGAGACTGTCATCGTGCACAACCCAGAGGGGATCATCCGTAATCCGGGTTGGTTCAATCCATGGGTTGTCGGCGCCGGCAATGGCACCAGCAATGGCCTGCACCAGCTGACCACGGACACGCTCTGGCTGATCGATCCCGATGCCGGCGTGGCAGGCGCGAGCGAGAACGCCATCTACAATTCGCTGGCCGACGATCTCTGGCAGTATAATGACGATTTCACGGAAATGACCGTGAAGCTGAAACAGGGCATCACCTGGAGCGACGGCGTGGATTTCACCGCCGACGACGTGGTTTATACCGTCGAAAAGCAGAAGGCGACGCCCGGCACCCCGTTCAATGGCGCGTTTACCGCGCAGGTCGCTTCGGTGGAAGCAACCGACCCCTATACCGTTCACTTCAAGCTCAACGCCTCCAATTCGCGCTTCCACACGCTGTTCTCGGTGCGCTGGACCGGCGCCTGGATCATGCCCAAGCATGTATTCGAGAAGGTCGAGGACATTCTCAGCTTCGACAACAATCCGCCGGTGAGCCTGGGGCCGTATACGCTGCATTCGTTCGATCCGAACGGCACTTGGTATATCTGGGAAAAGCGCGCCGATTGGGAAAAGACCGCGCTGGGCATGGTGGGCGAGCCCAAGCCGCGCTTCATCATCTATCGCAACAACATGTCCCCGGATAACCGCCTGATCGAGATGCGCAATGGCAATCTCGACATGGTGCATGACTTGACCCCGGAAGCCACATTCTCGGTGGTGGCGCAGGACCCGCAGATCAAGGGCTGGTTCCCCGGCTTCCCCTATGCCCATCCCGATCCGACGCTGGTGATGGCGATCTTCAACCTGCAGAACCCCAAGTTCCAGGACAAGCGCGTGCGCTGGGCCCTGACGCTGATGCTCGATGCACGGGCCATGTCGATGGCCAGCTATCGCGGCGCTGCGACGCTGTCGGCGATTTCGGTGCCGCCAACCGGCACCCATCCGCGCGACTATCACGGGCCGTTGCAGGAATTTCTCACCAATTACGAGATCGATACCGGCACCAGCAAGGTCAAGCCATACGATCCCGAAGTGGGCCTGCAGATCGCCGAGATGGTTCGCCCGCAATTCGGCGACGCCGTGCCGAGCGACGAAACCGCCATCCGCAACGCCTTTGGCTATGGTTGGTGGAAGCAGAATATCCCGGCGGCCGAAGAGCTGCTGACCGCTGCGGGCTTCACCAAGAATGGCAACCAGTGGACGCAGCCTGACGGCCAGCCCTTCACCTTCTCGGTGATGGTGCCGACCGATGGCGTGGTCAACCGGCTGGGCTCGATCATTGCCCAGACCTGGGCGCAGAATGGCGTGCAGGCACAGGTGGAAGCGGCCTCCGATACCTGGGATCGTCAACGCGTCGGCAATTACGAAGTCAACATTGCCTGGGCGGTGGAAACCTGGGGCGGTCACCCCGACCTCAGCTTCTTCCTCGACAGCTATCATTCCGATTACGTGGTGGAGCCCGGCGCCTCGCAGCCCGATCGTAACTGGATGCGCTGGAAGGATCCGCGGCTCGACGAAATCATCGAGAAAATCCGTGGCATCGACTTCAACGATCCCAAGGGGATCGAATATGGCACGGACTTCGTCAAGCTCCACCTCGAGGAGATGCCGAACATTCCGATCATGGCCTATAACGTGTTTTCGCTCCAATCGACCCGGTACTGGACCGGCTGGCCGAACGCGGAAAACAACTACGCCAATCCGGTGACCAATTGGTCGAACGGGAGGTACATCTTCACCCAGATCACGCCTGCTACAGGCGCGTAAGAGCCTCCCCGGTGGCTCGGCCTACGGGCCGGGCCGCATGGGGATGAATGTGTGGACGCGAGTCTCGGTTGGGATGAGGGGCTTCTTTCTGCACTTCTGGCATGAGCGAGCGCAGAACCCCTCACCCTGATTTTCTGCTGAACGCAGAAAATCTGTCCCTATCCCTCAAGGGGCGAGGGGAAGAAAGGGCCGAGGTCGCGAGGTAAATATATGAACACTTATCTATGGTTTGTCGGCAAGCGCATCCTGCAATTGCTTGCGGTTATCTTTTGCGGGGTTTCGGCGACGTTTCTGGTGACGCATCTGTCCCCGATCGATCCGGTGGAACAGGTGCTGGGACGATTGTCAGCCCGCTCGAACCTGTCGCCCGAGGCCATCGCCTCGACCCGCGCGGCGCTGACCGAGCTCTATGGCACCGGGCAGCCGATCGTGACCCAGTACTTCAATTTCTGGGCGCGCCTGCTGCGCGGCGATCTGGGCCCCTCGCTATTGGCCTTCCCGACCCCCTCAATGGAACTGGTCGCCCGCGCCCTGCCCTGGACGCTGGGGCTGTTGACCACTTCGACGCTGATCACCTTCATCATCGGCAATCTGTTTGGCGCGCTGGCGGGCTATAATCCCGACAACCGGTTTTTCCAGGCGTTCGGCATCGTTGCCATCGCCGTGCAGCCGATCCCCTATTATGTGGTGGCCTTCATCCTCTTGGTGATTTTTGGCTTTCTGTGGCCGGTGCTGCCCATTTCCGGCGGCTTTGCCATGGATGTGCGGCCGGGCATGACGCTGACCTATATCGGCTCGATCCTGCAGCACTCCATCCTGCCGGCGCTGTCGCTGGTGCTGGTCGGGTTTGGCGGCTGGTTCCTGGGCATGCGGGCGCTGGTGTCCAATATCGTCAACGACGATTACGTCACCTATGCCGAACTGGGCGGGGTGAGCCGCCGGACCATCGTGGACGCCTATATCATCCGCAACGCCATGGTGCCGCAGCTGACGGCGCTGGCCATGGCGCTGGGCGGGGTGTTTTCGGGCACCGTCATCACCGAGCAGGTGTTCAACTATCCCGGCATCGGCTCGTTGCTGATCGATGGGGTGAACTATGGCGATTATTCGCTGGTGCTGGCGGTATCGACCGTCTCGATCACCGCGGTGGCCCTGGCGATCTTCATCGTCGACCTGCTGCATCCTTTGCTCGATCCCCGCGTGCGGACGGAGTAGGCCCCCATGTTTGCAGTATTTCGCGACCTCATCCGCTATAATCTGGAATTCACCATCGGGCTGATCCTGGTCGGGTTCGTGGTGATTTTCGCCGCGCTGAGCTTTTTCTCGCCGGTCGACCCTACGTTGATCTACATGACCGTGCCCGACCAGCCGCCCTCGCCCCAATATTGGTTCGGCACCAATTCGCGCGGACAGGACCTGTTCTGGCAGCTCTCCGCCGCGTTCAAGAACAGCCTGATCTTCGGCATCACCGTGGCGGTGCTGAGCCGCATTATCTCGATCGCGGTGGGCCTGCTGTCCGGCTATGCCGGCGGCTGGGTGGACCGGGTGCTGATGTTCATCAACGACATCTTCGTGGCCGTGCCGATCTTTCCGATCCTGGTGCTGTTCTATTTCGTGCTGCGCAATAACCTGGACAGTTTCACGCTGGCGCTGATCATGGCGTGTTTCGGCTGGCCGTTCGACGCGCGGCTGATCCGCTCGGTGGCGCTGGGGCTCAAGCATCGTGAATTCACCCGGCATGCGGTGTTTGCCGGCATGAGCACCCGCAAGGTGCTGCTGGAAGAGCACCTGCCCTATGTGATGCCGATCGTGTTCGCGACCTTCATGAACAACATGCTGTGGTCGATCGGGCTGGAAGTGACCATGGCGGTGCTGGGCTTCACCAATCTCAATAATCCCACCATCGGCACGGTGCTGTATTGGGCCAATTCCCACTCGGCCATGATGGTGGGCGTGTGGTGGTGGATCCTTATTCCGGTGGTGCTGATCGTCATCACCTTTATCGGGCTGTTCCTGCTGGCCATGTCGATGAACGAATATATCGACCCGCGCAGCCGCCTTCGCCGTATGGGAGCTTGATGATGGCCAATGAAATCCTGACCGTCGATGGGCTCAAGGCCTATTACCAGATGAACTATTATGGCGTGCAGCGCGAAGTGCGGGCCGTCGATGACATCACCATGAGCATCAAGCGCAACGAGGTTTATGGCATTGCGGGGGAAAGCTCCTCGGGCAAGACCTCGTTTATCAAGGTGCTGGCGGCGGCGATGCGGCCGCCGTTCCGGGTGGTGGCCGGCTCGGTCAAATATGACTTCAAGGGGCATCCGATCGATGTCGCTACGGCCAGCGACAAGCAGATCGAGGCGGTGCGCTGGAAGCATCTGAGCTACATCATGCAGGGCTCGATGAGCGTGCTGAACCCGGTGCGCCGGATCGGCAAGACGTTCGAGGACTTTGCGGCCAAGCCCCTGGGCCTGTCGGGCGATGCATTCAAGCAGCGGGTGATCGGGCATCTGGATCGGCTCAAGCTGTCGCCG
This sequence comes from Hyphomicrobiales bacterium, assembly GCA_900470445.1. Taxonomy (GTDB): domain Bacteria; phylum Pseudomonadota; class Alphaproteobacteria; order Rhizobiales; family Devosiaceae; genus Devosia. The sequence continues at coordinate 17,968 of UCAU01000005.1, forward strand.
GATGTGTTGCGGGCCTATCCGCATGAGCTGAGTGGCGGCATGCGGCAGCGCGTGACCATTGGGCTGGCGACGGTGTGCCACCCCGAATTCATCATTGCGGACGAGCCGACCACGGCGCTGGACGTGGTGGTGCAGAAGGAAGTGCTCAGCCTCATCCGCGACATCCAAAAAGAGATGGGCGCCTCGGTGGTGTTCGTGACGCACGATATGAGCGTGCATGCCAATGTGGCCGATCGCGTGGGCATTATCTATGCCGGGCGGCTGGTGGAGGAAGGGCCGACGCGCGAAATGTTCTTTGCGCCCAAGCATCCCTATACGGCCCATCTGGTGGCGAGCCTGCCGCGCATTGGCGATACGGCGCAGCGCCCGGCGCTGGAGGGGCGGCCGCCGAGTCTCGCCTCACCGCCGACGGGGTGCCGGTTTCATCCGCGGTGTCCGCTGGCCGTCGACAAATGCAAGACCGACGTGCCGCCGATGGAAACGGTGGGCAAGGATCATCGCACCGCCTGCTGGCGCTGGCAGGATGTGGAGCCGCTGGTGGCGCCCCATGCAAGCCACGGGGTGATGGCATGAGCACGCTGCTGGATATCAATAATGTCTCCAAGCAATTCACCATGGGCGGGCTGTTGTCGCGCAAACTGGTTAATGCCGTGGAGGGTGCGAGCTTTGCGCTGAGCGTCGAAAAGCCCGAGATTTTCACCATTATCGGGGAGAGCGGGTCGGGCAAGACAACGTTGGCGCGCATGATCCTGGGGCTGGAATTGCCCAGCGCTGGCACGATCAGCTTTCGCGGCAAGACGGTGAGCGCCAAGGTGAGCCGGGCCGAGCGGCTCGACTTCATGGCCAATGTGCAGCCGGTGTTCCAGAACCCGTTCGAAGCGTTCAACCCGCTCAAGCGGATCGATCGGTATCTGGAATCCACGGCGCGGCGGTTTTTGAAACTTAGGGACAGGGGCGACCTGGACCGGGCGATGGATGGCGCGCTGCAAAAGGTGGGGCTGAGCCTCGCCGAGGTGAAGGGGCGCTACCCCCATGAAATGAGCGGCGGGCAACTCCAGCGCGCGGCCATTGCGCGGGCGCTGATCCCCAATCCGCCGCTGCTGATTGCCGACGAGCCGGTGTCCATGGTGGATGCCAGCCTGCGCATGAGCATCGTCAACCTCCTCAAGAGCCTGCGGGATGATCTGAAGGTGTCGGTGATCTACATCACCCACGATCTGGCGACGGCGTATTACATTTCCAACCGCATCATCATTATGCAGCGCGGGCGGATCGTGGAAATGGGCGATGCGCGCACGGTGCTGGATAATCCCGAGCATCCGTATTCGCGGCTGCTCAAGGCCAGTGTGCTGAGCACTGAGGATGCCGGGGACGGGAAGCTGGCGACGGACCGGGAGATGGTGAGTCGCGCCAATGGCTTGGTGGGCGTTGCGGGCAGATTGGTTGATCGGCCGGATGGGCGGTCGGTACGGGTTTATGAGGGGGTGTAGGGCCCAGTTTTGCGCGTGAGGGCCAGACATCGGGCTCTCGTCACCCCTCCCTAGCCTCCCCGTCAAGGGGGTGAACCCGGTGGGTAACCCACGACCCAGCCACATCCACCCTTCCCTTCTCCCCTTGTGGGAGAAGGTGCCCGAAGGGCGGATGAGGGGGTTGTTTCCACGAGCATTGAAGCATGGGCGGGCGCAGGACCCCTCACCCTGACATTTCTGCTGAACGCAGAAATGTCGTCCCTCTCCCACAAGGGGCGAGGGGAGGCTCCGGTGGTGGGGCGCGGTCCGGGCGCACGGCGACATTTTCTGAGGAGTTTCAAAAATATGTCTGCACCTATTTATCGCGATCCGATCGCCGATGGGGCGGCGGATCCGACGGTTATTCGCAAGCAGGGTACCGATGAGTGGTGGATGTTTTACACCAACCGGCAGCCGGCAGCGGAGGGGCCGAATTTTACCTGGATTCATGGCTCGCCTATCGGGGTAGCGGTGAGCACGGACGATGGGGCGAGCTGGCATTATCGCGGGACGGTGAAGGGGCTCGACGACCCCGCCGACGAGCCAGGCAAGAATACGCATTGGGCGCCGGAGGTGATCTGGGCCGAGGGCGAGTATCATATGTGGCTGAGCTATATTCCCGGCATACCCGACAATTGGCCGGGCGTGCCGCGGACGATCACGCATTTCACCAGTCCCGATCTTGAGACCTGGACACGGGTCGGACCGCTGACGCTTAATGGGCCGCGGGTGATCGATGCCTGTGTGCTCAAGTGCCCGGATGGGCTGTGGCGCATGTGGTACAAGGACGAGGATGCCGGTTCGAGCACGTGGAGCGCTGTCAGCACGGACCTTTATACGTGGCGGCAGGAGGGGCTGGTGCTGCCCGGCTCGCCCGATGCGCCGCCGCATGAGGGGCCCAATGTGTTCGTGCTGGGTGGCTGGCATTGGCTGATCGTCGACGAATGGCGCGGGCAAGGCGTGTACCGCTCCAAGGATGCGGTGCACTGGGAGCGACAGGGGATTATCGGGGGTGAACCGGGCTCCGACCCCATGGATATCCGCTTCCTACGACATGCCGATGTGGTCGTGGTAGGCGATCATGGGGCGCTGTATTATTTCACCCATCCCGAATGGGACGAGCTGGCCGACAAGGCCGGGCCGCCGGACGTGGCGGCGCGGAAGACGGCCGTGCATCACGGGCGGTTGAGCGTGGTGGATGAAGTGCTGGTGTTTGAGCGGGATGTGGCCAAAGGCACGCCCCTGCTAAGGGCGTAGATCTTACGCAAAGCTCCGTCACCCTCCGATGCTCCGCAAGTTTAGAACCCTCGGGTCAAGCCCGAGGATGACGGCCGGTGTTTGGCCCGAGCGATTGCGCTACCTCACGACCCGCTCCAGCAGGATCGGGGTGTGTTCGCCGTATTGGCCGCGGGCATATTCGGTGTAGCCCAGCTTGGCGGCCAGCTTGAGGGAGGGCACGTTGTCAGGGTGGATCATGCAGACCGTGCGCGGCATGGTCTGGTCAGCCCAGGCGAGGACAGCGGTGAGGGCCTCCTGGGCGAGACCCTTGCCGTGATATTGCGGCAGCATGACCCAACCGGCTTCCGGGGTGTCGCCGAAGGGCGGGACGACATTGCGGCGGAAGTCAGCGAGACCGAATTCGCCAACTACGGCGCCAGCCTGGCGCTCGGTGACGAGGAAATATCCGTAGTTCAGCACTTCCCAATGGCCGACATAGCGCAGGATGCGGGACCAGACTTCTTCTTGCGTGCTCGGGCGGCCGCCGATGAAGCGGGTCACGTCTGGGTCGGACCAGAGGGTGTAGCAGCCGGGGAAATCCGCCGCGGTGTGGGCGCGCAGGATGAGGCGGTCGGTGGTGAGAATTGGGGGCATCTAAAGCGTCCTTTTGGGGGATACCCCCTCCTAGCCTCCCCCTGATAGGGGGAGGGATCTGCCGGCGCGTGCGGCGAGGTCGCCATTCGCCCCTGTCACGCACACCTTGCGGCTGTGGCCCGTATCTCGGGATGGGCCCCGGCCTTCGCCGGGGTGACATCGGGGGTGGGGTGACGCTGGCCAAGCAATGCCGTTACCCCACCGCAACCGCGTTGCGGGGCATGTCGGAGAGGATTTCGGCTACCCCATTGCGGATGATGACGATTTCCTCGAGGCGCAGGCCGAATTGGCCTTGCAGGTAAATGCCGGGCTCGATGGAGAAGACCATGCCTTCTTCCAGCACCGTCTCACTGGTGGCGGTGATGTAAGGCGTTTCGTGGATATCGATGCCCAAGCCGTGGCCGGTGCGGTGGAGGAAATTGGGACCGTAGCCGGCGGCGGTGATGACGTCGCGGGCGGCTTTGTCGACGGCGCTGGCTTTGACGCCCGGCTTGGCGGCGGCGATGGCGGCAGTGACGGCGTGGTCGAGGATGGAGTGGATCTGGCCGAAGCCTTCAGGGGCCGAGCCGAAGAAGCCGACGCGGGTCATGTCGGAGGGGTAGCCGTGGATACGGCCGCCGATATCGATGAGGACGGCGTCACCGGATTTGAGCTGGGTGTCGCCCGTGTGGTGGTGCGGGAAGGCGCCGTTGGGGCCGAAGCAGACGCTGGTGAATTCGGGCGTGGCGCCATTGGCCTTGTAGAATTCGCGAATGGTATTGGCGACTGCAAGCTCGGTAATGCCGGGCTTGAGGGCGGCGAAGCCGGCTGCCATGGCCGCATCGTTGAGGACGGCTGACGTCTTGAGGGCGGTGTATTCGGCTTCGTCCTTGCGGGAGCGGAGATAGCCGACCGTGTCATTGGTGAAACGGCGGCTGGCGCCGGGCAGCGCATCGAGGACGAGGAGCGCGAAATCGGCGCGCATGGTTTCATCAAGGACGATGGAGGGACTGATGCGCGGAACGCCGGTGGCGTTGAGCAGGTCCTGCAGGGCGGCATCGGGACCATCGGCGTCGGTCCAGGGGAAGAAGGGCAGATCGGTGTGCTGGCGAGCGCTGTCGACATTGAGCGCGGGCATGAGGAATCCGGCGAAGGTCGGCGAGATGAGGAGGAGCACCGGGCGCTCGTCGCCATGGGGGGAGAGGTCGGCCAGGTAGAGCATGTGGCTGGAGGGGCCGATGGCGACCAGATCGGTATTGGTGGCGGCCATGATGGCGCGGAGATTGGCGAGGCGGGTGGTGAGGGTGGGATTCATGTTGGGCTCGGTGGTTTTGAGTTTTTGTGGGGGTACCCCCTCCTAGCCTCCCCCTGATAGGGGGAGGGATCTCTCCACTCTTGGGGCTCCATCGAGTCACAAGACCTGAATGGTCCCTCCCCCATCAGGGGAGGCTAGGAGGGGGTATCCGGTCGGAAAAGCGGGGACCTCTGTTGAAACCTAGAGAAGGAAACGGAGGTTCCCGCCTTCGCGGGAATGACATTGTGGGTGGGAGAAGAAAGTGGGAGCCGGGCTTGGGGCTCGGCTCCCGTTCGCGGCGGCATGGCAGGGCCGCTGCGGGATTACTGCTTCGTCACGAGGCGATAGTAGACGAAGTCCGACGTGGCGCCGTTGACGTAGCCGTTGACGGCTTTGGCCATGGCGACCTGGTAGGTGGCCTGGAACATGATGACGATGGGCGAGGTTTCCTGCACCTGCTTCTGCAGGTCGACATAGAGCTCGTTGCGCTTGGCCTGATCGGGTTCGGCCAGGGCGGCGGTGACTTCGTCGTTCATTTCCTGCGGCACGGCCCAGGCATTGCGCCAGGTGGTGGTGGCGGCGTAGGCGTCGTCGGCATTGTTGGAATTGTAGGCGAAGGCCTTGGCGTTGGAATGGGGGTCCATGAAGTCGGGGCCCCAATAGAGCAGCATGGCCTGGTGGGTGCGCTCACGGTACTTGGTGATGACCTGGGCGCCGGTGCCGGGCAGGATTTCGAAATTGATGCCGGCTTCGGCGAAGGATGCCTGCAAGGACTGGGCGATATCGGTGAACGGGGTCGAGTTGATCACGTCCAGCGTCACGGTGATGGGGGTCTTGATACCCGCATCGGCCAGGATCTGCTTGGCCTTTTCGACGTCGAGGCTATAGGGCGTTTCGTCATAGGAGCCGGGGAAGCCCTTGGGCCAGAAGGCCTGGTGCTTTTCCATCTGGCCGGCGAGGAAGGACTTGGTCATCCCGTCGTAATCCACGAGATAACGGGCGGCTTCCCACACAGCCGGCGGGGTCAGGGCTTCGTCCTTCTGATTGAAGGAGAGGAAGTGCACGGCGGCCTGGGGGAAGGTCTCGACCTTGACGCTATCGGCGGGCAGGCTGCCGATCTGGTCAGGGGTGAGGTTCTTGGCGATATCGACGTCGCCCGAGGTCAGCAGGAGCTGCTGGGTGGCGGCTTCGGCAACGTGACGGATGATCACTGTCTTCATGGCCGGGGCGCCCTTGAAGTAGTTTTCATTGGCGGTGAGGCGGATGATTTCGGCGGGACGGTAATCGGCCAGCACGAAGGGGCCCGAACCGGCCGAATTGGTGTTCAGCCAGGCATTGCCCATATCACCATCGACCTCGTTGGCCATGACGGTGACTTCGTCGACGACGGAAGCAGGCCGAGCAGCCAGCACGTTGAGCACGAAGGCGGACGAGAAATCGCCGTCATACTTCACGACCACCTTGCCATCGGCCACGGTGACCATGTCGGCGATGTTTTCCGGGGTCCAGCCGAGCTGGGTCAGGATGAAGGCGGGGGTCTTGTTCAGCTTGATGACGCGGGAGAAGGAGAACACCACGTCTTCGGGGCGAACCGGATTACCCGAGGAGAAGGTGACGCCATCGCGCAGGGTGAAGGTGATGGTCTTGGCAGCGTCGTCGGCAACCCATTCGGTGGCCAGGCCCGGCGCGAGAACAGTGGTGTCCTCGGCGTCGTATTGCACGAGACGATCATAGAGATTGGTATTGAGCTCGCCCGAGGTGAACTCATAGGCCTGGGCCGGATCGATAGCGACGATATCGTCGATATTCTGGGCGACGACGAGAGCGTCGGCAGGCGTGGCAGCGAAGGCAGCGGTGCCGGCCAGCGGCAGCGTCAGCGCAGTAGCAAGTAAGGCTGCTGTCAGCAGTTTCATCAGCGTTTCTCCTGTTATTATTTGACCAATTTCTTTTGTTTCACCGGCTTGGATTTGCCGGTTTTCGGCTTCGTCGGCGGCTGGCGGGAGGGTTTGGCCGTCGAGCGGAAGAGGGTGAGCGTGCCGGTCCAGAGCAGGCGCGCGGGCTGGTCGGTGTGGTTGGACCAGGAATGGGGGCGATTGCCGCGGAAATGCAGGCTATCGCCGGCGTTCATCACCATTTCCTCGCCTTCGAGGCGCTGGGTAATGGAGCCGTCGAGCACGTAGAGGATTTCCTCGCCCTCATGCGCCACGGTTTCGGAACGGTAGCCGGGAGGCACCGTCATGATGAAGCTGGAGAGCATGTTGCCGGGGAAATCGGCGCCGAGACGTTCGTAGATGATGGAGGAGCCATCGACCGAAAAACGGTTGCGCTCACTGGCGCGGGTAAGGGCATTGTCGGCGCTGGGGGCGGAGACGAAGTAATCGATGCCGACGCCCAGAGCGCGGGCGATCTGCGCCAGGGTGCCCAGGGATGGGGTGGAGTGGTCGCGCTCGACCTGGCTGAGATAGCCAACCGAGACTTCGGCGGCGGTGCCGAGCTCCTGCAGGGTCATTTGCTGCTGGCGGCGACGGGCACGAATGAGCGAGCCCACCTTGGGGTGCCCATCCAGATCAGACTTGGTCAGCGCGGTGCCTGCCATACGTCTCCACCATAATTTTTTTGATATAAGCAAAGTTTTCTGTATGGTGAAAGCGAAATGTGAAGCCCTTCACAGTCTGCAAGAGAATCCGCTTGCAGGCCTATTGCCTTGTTTTCTTTGGGGGATTTAGCCGCGTGAGCATGGAGCCGCAGATCGGGACAGCACCACCCTCCCTCAGCACCGGCATTGGTGCGGGCAAGCGTTGGGGGCGCAGGGCGCAGGCTGTGGCCAGCTTTGTGATCACGATTTTCCTCACCTTTTTGGGGCTGCTGGCGATCACCTTCTTCATCGGGCGGGTGATCCCGATCGATCCGGTGCTGGCGGTGGTGGGCGACCGGGCGAGCAAGGCGGTGTATGACGCGGCGCGGCTATCCATGGGGCTGGACCAGCCGCTTTATGTGCAGTTCGTGCAGTATGTGGGCAATGTGCTGAGCGGCAATTTCGGCATGTCGGTTTCGACCGGGCGGCCGGTGATTGCCGATATCAGCCGGTTTTTCCCGGCCACGCTGGAAATGGCGACGATCGGCATTCTGATCGGGGTTGCGCTGGGCGTGCCGCTCGGGGTGATCGCGGCGAGCCGGCAGGGTAGCTGGCTCGACCAGATTATCCGCGTGGTGGGGCTGCTGGGTTATTCGGTGCCGGCCTTCTGGCTGGGGCTGGTGGGGCTGGCGCTGTTTTATGCGCGGCTGCGCTGGGTGGGCGGGCCGGGGCGGCTGGATATTTTCTACGATGGCTTGGTGCCACCGGTAACCGGACTGTTACTAGTTGATAGTCTGATCGCCGGCGATATCGACATTTTCTGGAATGCGATCAATCACTTGCTGCTACCGGCTGCGGTGCTGGGGTTCTTTAGCCTGGCCTATATTGCGCGGATGACGCGCAGCTTCATGCTGGACCAGTTGAGCCAGGAATTCGTGACCACGGCGCGGGTCAAGGGCGTGCCGGAGCGGGTGGTGATCTGGCGGCATGCGTTCAACCCGATCAGGGTGCCGCTGATCACGGTGATTGCGCTGAGCTATGCGGCGCTGCTGGAAGGCTCGGTGATGATCGAGACGGTGTTCTCCTGGCCCGGCATCGGCAATTACCTGACCACGGCGCTGCTCAATGCCGACATGAACGCGGTGCTCGGCGCGACGCTGGTGATCGGGGCGGTGTTCATTTTCATCAACAAGGTCTCGGACGTTTTGTACCGGGTGCTGGATCCGAGGGCACGCTGATGAGTTCAACACGCGACTGGCTGCTTGAAGATTCCCCCTCCTCGCGCTGGCAGGCCAATGCCGGGCGGGCGTATCGGGTGTTTACCGCACTGCTGCGCAACCCGCTGTCCGTGGTGGGCGGGGTGATCATCCTCGTACTGGTACTGACGGCGATCTTTGCGCCGTGGCTGGCGCCCTATTCGGCCACCGGGCAGGATTTGGCGAACCGGCTGGCGGCGCCCTCCGGTGCGCACTGGATGGGCACGGATGAATTGGGCCGCGATATCTTTTCGCGGGTCATCTGGGGCAGCCAGATTACGCTGACCATTGTGGGGCTGGTGGCGCTGATTTCGGCGCCGCTGGGCCTGTTGGTCGGGGCGGTATCGGGCTATTTCGGAGGGTGGGTGGACCGCATTCTGATGGGGTTCACGGATATCTTTTTGTCCATGCCCAAGCTGATCCTGGCGCTGGCCTTCGTTGCGGCGCTGGGGCCGGGCATCAATAATGCGATTATCGCCATCGCGATCACCTCGTGGCCGGCCTATGCGCGTATTGCGCGGGCAGAGACGCTGACGATCCGGCATTCTGAGTTCATTGCCGCGGTGCAATTGCAGGGGGCTTCGCCGCTGCGGGTGATCGTGCAGCATATTCTGCCGCTGTGTACCTCTTCGATGATTATCCGCGTGACGCTGGATATGGCCGGGGTGATCCTGACCGCGGCGGGGCTGGGCTTTATCGGGCTGGGGGCGCAGCCGCCATTGCCGGAATGGGGCGCGATGATTTCGCGCGGGCGTACGTTTATTCTGGATCAATGGTGGGTAGCGACCATGCCAGGCTTTGCCATCATCATCGTGAGCCTGGGGTTCTGTTTCCTGGGCGATGGCTTGCGCGATGTGCTTGACCCGAAAAGCGAGGGCAAGTGATGGCTCCGCTGCTGAAGGTTGAAAATCTGCGGGTAAGCTTCCCCACCCATCGCGGGCGGGTTGAGGTGGTCAAGGGTATTTCGTTCGAGCTAGGGCGCGAGCGGCTGGGCATTGTGGGGGAGAGTGGATCGGGCAAGTCGATGACGGGCCGGGCGATCCTGAAACTGATCCGCAAGCCGGGGCTGGTGAGCGCGGACAAACTCGAATTCGAGGGGATCGATCTGACCGCGCAGAGCGAAAAGCAGATGCGCTCGGTGCGCGGGGCGCGCATTTCCATGGTGATGCAGGACCCCAAATATTCGCTGAACCCGGTGATGACGGTGGGCGAGCAGATCGCCGAGGCGCTGGTGACGCATCAGAAGCTGCCGCGGCGCGAAATCGAGGCGCGGATCATTGCCATGCTCGAAGCGGTGCGGATCAACGAGCCGCAGCGGGTGGCCAAGCTTTATCCGCATGAAGTTTCGGGCGGCATGGGGCAGCGCATCATGATTGCCATGATGCTGATCCCCGAACCGGAACTGCTGATTGCGGATGAGCCGACTTCGGCGCTGGATGTGAGCGTGCAGGCTCAGGTGCTCGATATCATCGACGATCTGGTGACGCGCAAGGGCATGGGACTGATCCTGATCAGCCATGACCTCAACCTGGTCAGCCGCTATTGCGACCGGATTCTGGTCATGAATTCGGGGACTGTGGTGGAAGAATGCGCGGCGGGGGAACTGGCCAATGCCAAGCACCCCTATACGCGGGGGCTGCTGGCGGCGATGCCGACCATCAATGAGAGCCGGGACGAATTGCCGGTGCTCGACCGGACACAATGGGCGGGCACATGAACGCGATAGACCTCAAAAATCTCGATATTTCCTATGGCGACACCAAGGTGGTGCATGGGGTGAACCTGACCATCGCGGAAGGCGAAAGCTTTGCGCTGGTGGGCGAGAGCGGCTCGGGCAAATCGACCATTTTGCGGGCCATTGCGGGGCTGGCGCCGGACTGGACGGGGGAGATCTCCGTGCTGGGGCGGACGCGCAGCCATGGGGTGGATCGCGCCGTGGCGAGGCAATGCCAGATGGTGTTTCAGGACCCGTATGGGTCGCTGCACCCGCGCAAGACGATTGACTCGGCGCTGACCGAACCGCTGGCCATTCATGGCCTGGGCAATCGGGATGAGCGGGTGGAGGCGATGTTGAAGGCCGTGGGGCTGGACCAGCGGTTCCGGTTCCGCTTTCCGCACCAATTGTCGGGCGGGCAGCGGCAGCGCGTGGCGATTGCGCGGGCGCTGATGCTGGAGCCCAAGGTGCTGCTGCTGGACGAGCCGACTTCGGCGCTCGACGTGAGCGTGCAGGCGGAGATTTTGAATCTGCTGAAGCGCCTGCGGCGGGAACAGGGGCTGACGTATCTCTTGGTGACGCACAATCTGCCGGTGGTGAGCTTTCTGTGTGACCGGCTGGCCGTGATGCGGCACGGGCGGATCGTGGAAGTGGCCGATGTGGAGCAGCTCAAGCATGGGCAGCTGGTGGAGGCTTATTCCAAGGAATTGCTGGCGGCGACGGAGGGGGCGAACCGGGCTGCTGAGTGAGAACTATGGATCGCGCAGAGCGGTCCCCTCCCCCTTGAGGGGAGGGTTAGGGTGGGAGTGTCGTGGCCTCAACGAACTCATACCGGTGGATGGCTCGACACCCCCCCCCCCCNNCAAGGGGGAGGGAGGCGATGAACACAAATATCGAAGACTAAGGACCAAAAGAATGACTGACTATTTTGCAGCTGTGGCGCGGTTTGATGCCGAGATTGCCGAGGCGAAGGGCGCCGAGCAGGCGTTCGAGGCGCTGCAGACGCTGACGCAGGAGATTGTGGGGGCCAAGCTGTTCACGTTCATGAGCGTGGACATGGCAAACGAGCTGTCGCGCCGGGTCTATACGAGCGATGCGGCCAATTATCCGACCTCGGGCACCAAGCCCCTGCATTACGACCACTGGTTCGATACGGTGCACAAGGCGCGGCAGTATTTCATCGCCAATTCCATCGAGGCGATTGCCGAGGTGTTCCCGGATTATCCGCTGATCCAGTCGCTGGGGTGTGAATCCGTGGTCAACATGCCGGTGATCTTGGGCGGGGAGCTGGTGGGCACGCTCAATATGCTGGATGTGGCTGGGTATTATACGGCTGAGCGGGTGGAGCTGATCCGGCGGTATATCGCGGTGCCGGCGAAGCTGGCGGCTCTGGTGGCGGCGAAGGGGTAGGTTTTAGCGCTGCCGAGAGATTTGGCACCCTCGGAGGGAACTCCGGGGGTATTTTTTGTGCTGTGTGCCCGTCAAACCCACGGTGTCAT
>UCAU01000011.1 GCA_900470445.1 Hyphomicrobiales bacterium
CATTCCCGCGAAAGCGGGAACCTCCGTTTACCGGGCTCTCCAAGCAAACAGAGGTCCCCGCTTTCGCGGGGATGACACTGTGGGTGGGGGCGAGCATTGAAGCGATGGGAGGGCGCAGCACCCCTCACCCTGATCATTCTTCTGAACGAAGAATGATCGATCCCTCTCCCTCAAGGGGAGAGGGGAAGAGGGGGCCAACAAAAAAGGGCGCCCGCGGGCGCCCTTCGTGCTTCCTAAACCCAAACCTTACTTGATCTCTGTGATACGCCCATCGGTGTAGGGCGTGTATTCGCCGCCCAGCTTGGCGATGTAGTCGGCGACGACTTCTTCGAGCGGGGGGCCGAAATCGTAGGGGTTTTCGCCGTTGGCGAAGGCTTCGTAGCCATCGCCGCCGCCGCGCACGTAATTGTTGGTGACCACGGTGTAGCTGGCCTCCTCGTCGATCGGCACCCAGGCGTCGCCATCCTTGACCTGCACGTCGCTGACGCGGCTGCCGGCGGGTTGCTTGAGGTCGAACGAATATTTGAGGCCTGATACCTGGGCGAAGCGGCCGGCGCCGTTTTCGACATCGCTGACGCCGTTTTCGAGCGCTTCGATGACGTCGCCGCCCGAGACCTGCACGGTGGCCAGGGTATTGGAGAAGGGCAGCACGGTGATGACATCGCCCACGGTGATTTCGCCGGCATCGATGGAGGCGCGGATGCCGCCGCCATTCTGGAAGGCGATGGTGGCGCCCTGGTCGGCGACACGGTCAAGAATAGCGTCGGCGAGCAGATTGCCCATCGAGCATTCCATGGCGCGGCAGACTTCGCGGGAGCCTTCGAGCGGGGCGGTGGCAGTGCCGATGACCTCGCCCATGGCCTCTTCGATCGGGCCGGCCAGTTCGGCCAATTGACCCTTGAAGTCCTCATTGCCCTTGACCGAAGCGTCGATCAGGAAGGGTTCGCCCTCGGCCTTGGTGACGACGCCATTGTCGTCCCAGGTGATGGCGATGTCGCCGAGATATTTGCCATATTGATTGGCTTGCACCACCGGGACTTCGACGCCGTCCGGGTTGGTGACCATGGTGGGATAGGGGCCGGCAGCGCCCTCGGCGGTGTTGGAGAGGAGGGTATGGGAATGCCCGCCCACGATCACGTCCACCAGTGGCAGGGCGGCGGCGACCTGCTGGTCGACAGTATAGCCGATATGGCTCAATAGAATGATCTTGTTGACGCCGGCGGCGTCGAGCGCTTCGGAGGCGCCGCGCACATATTGGATCACGTCGGTGAATTCGATATTGGGGCCGGGCGAGGCGATATCGGGCGTGTCCTCGGTAGTGGCGCCGATAATGCCGATCTTTTCGCCACCCACTTCGATGACGAAGGAGCCCTTGATCTTGCCGCGCAGGTTCTCATCGCGGCTGACGTCGAAATTGCCGCCAATGATGGGGAACTTGGCCGCTTCGATGAATTTGAGGAATTCTTCGGGGCCGTCATCGAATTCGTGATTGCCGGTGGCGACCACGTCAAAGCCCATCTGGTTGAAGAAGTCGGAGACGACCTTGGATTTGTAGGTGGTGTAATAGAGCGAGCCTTGGAAATTGTCGCCGGCCGAGAGCAGCAGCGAATTGCCGGAGGCGTATTTGGCGCGGGTATCGTCGATAATGGTCTTGAGGCGCGCAATGCCGCCAAAGCATTCCCCGGCTGCGTCGGTTTCGGCGTCGCAATTGGAATCGGTGCCGGTGATCGGGTCGAACCGGGAGTGGAAATCGTTGATGTGCAAGATATTGAGCGTGAAATCGGCATAGGCCGCGCCGGAAAAACCGGCGCAGAGGGTTAGCGCCGTGGCGCCCAGAAGTAGCTTTTTCATCCCTGTTGTCCCTTTGATTGCTTTTGACGGCCACCCCGCGACCGCCTTCCCGCCGGCCGCGATGAGAGAGCAGTTAAACAGGTCTTCGTGACGGGCGAAAGTGGACCTTTTGGTCAATTTTCGGCGGCGTGGCCGAGGGTTCCAATCAGACCGCATTGCGATAAGCTCCGCCGCGTTTTGATTTGCGGGGAATTGGCTATGCGGAGTGCTTTGATTGTCTATGGCGGCTGGGAAGGCCACGATCCGGAGGAATGCGCGGCCATCTATCGCCGTTGGCTGCACGAGGATGGCTATTCGGTGCGCACGGCCACCGAAACCAGCGCCTTTGCCGATCCATCGATCCATGATCTCTCGCTGATCATTCCGATCTATACGATGAGCAAGATCGCGGCCGAAGAGGTGGCGAACCTGACCAAGGCGGTAGAAGGCGGCGTGGGCCTGGCGGGGCACCATGGCGGGATGAGCGACGCGTTCCGCGAGGCGGTGGATTATCAATTCATGGTGGGCGGGCAATGGGTGGCCCATCCCGGCAATATCATCGACTTCAAGGTGGATGTGACCAAGCCGGACGATCCGATCATGGCCGGGATCAGCTCATTTCCCTATACGTCCGAGCAATATTACATGCATGTCGACCCCTCCAACGAGGTGCTGGCGACAACGACCTTTACCGGCGAGCATGCGCCGTGGATCGATGGGGTGGTGATGCCCGTGGTGTGGAAGCGCCGGCATGGGGCGGGGCGGGTGTTTCATTCCACGCTCGGCCATTCGGCTAGGGAGTTCGACGTGCCGGAAATGGCGACGATCCTGCGGCGCGGCATGAATTGGGCGGCGCGCGAGGAATAGCGGTCTACCAGCGCAGCAGGAAGCGTCCAAGTAGCGCGCCCAGGCCGCCGACCAGCACGATGCCCAGCGTGTAGAACAGCGCGACGAACATCATGCCGTTTTCGGCGCAGGCGAAGGAATAGACCCAGGCGCCGGTGCCGCCGGCCATGATGCCGGCGGCAAAGCCGGCCAGGGTGGGATTGGCCGGCGCCAGGCGGCGCAGCACGAAGATGGCGGCGAACAGCACCGGCAGCGAGAGCACCACGATGCGCCACGGGCAGACCAGCGAGGTGCCGCCCACAATCAGCGGCATCATCTCGCCCGGTTCGGCACGGGTGAGCTGGAACACTGCGCCGATGAGCAAGAGGCCCAGTAAAGCCAGCGCTGCCAGCCAGGGCCAGCGGGTGCGGCCATCGGGCCGGGCCAGCACCAGCGTGGCGCAGAAGCCGAACACGGCGATTGCCAGCGTATAGGTGAACTTGCTCCAGAACATCATCGTGCCCGGCGCGGTGTCCATGTCCGGGCGCATGCCCAGCCACATGTTCATGGAGAGAATGGCGATGATGCCGCTCAGCATCACCGCGCCGAGCAACAGGCGCTGCATGGCCGTGCGGCGCACGGGCTTGAGGTCGGCGGCGAGGCGGGCGATCAGATCGTCGGTCATTTCGGACCTCCCGCAAAGCGCATGGCGAGGGCTTTGAGCCCGCGATGAATGGACACTTTGGCGGCCGTTTCGGTCATGCCGTGGGCGGCGGCGGCCTCGGCGACGGAGCCGCCATCGACCTTGGTGCGATAAATGAGATCGCTGGTGCGGGCGGGGACGGTTTCCAGCACCACATTGAGGTCGCGGCGGGCGAGGGCGTCGGCGCTGTCGTCATGGGCGATAATTGGCGCGTCGTCTTCGAGCGGCACGGTCAGCCGGATCGACTGGCGGCGCACATGATCGACGAATTTGTGGTGCGCCACCGCGTGCAGCCAAGCCGTGAAGGGGCGGTTGCGATCATAGGTCAGGCGGCGGGTATGAATGGCCAGCAGGGTCTCCTGCACGAGATCCTCCGCGTGCGCGGCAAAGGCGGGGGTGAGCCGCCGGGTGAAATAGGGGCGCAGATGACGGCCGAGTTCGGCCAGCAGCGACCGATAGGCCGCAGCATCGCCGTCAAGCGAAGCGAGCATCAGGCTGCGCAATCGCATCTCGGTGGGATCAGTCTGCATTGCCCATTCATTCGCTCCCTCGGGCCGCATTGTTACATCGGCAACGGCACTAAGGAATGCAGAATTCGGAATCACGACGCTGTGACCGCGTAACGTCGGCGGCTGACAGGGCGAATGGCAGGGCATGAACCGCGCGATGGGGCGTGGTCAAAATTCTGGAGACAGCTCGTGACACACACTCTGCGCACACTTTCCCTCGCGGCTATTGCCGCCTTCACCTTTGCCGCAGCACCAAGCTTTGCCGAAGACGCCATGGCTCCGGCGGGCGGCGCTATGGCTCCGGCCGCGGGCGCAATGGCTCCGGCCGGTGCTATGGGTCCGATGACGCCGATCAGCGATGCAGACTATAAGCTGTGTAACGAACAGGCCGCGACCATGACCTTCCCCGAAGCCATGCAGGCGGCCATGGCGGCCTGTCACGGCTTGCACCAGGGCATGGACGTGATGGGCGCGATGAAGTCGATGGGCATGGAAACCGGTGCCATGGCGCCGGCTGCGCAATAACGTTTAAGTGATGTTCGACGCTTTCCCCGCGCGGTACCGTTGCTACGGACTGCGCGGGGCAGCTGCGCGGAGGGGTATGGATGAGCGAGCAGACAATTTCGGATCGGGCGGGCAAAGGCCCACTGATCTATCGCCAATCGATCTGGACGCGGGTGACCCATTGGCTATGGGCCATCTGCCTGTTCTTCCTGCTGCTGTCGGGATTGCAGATCTTCAATGCGCATCCCGCGCTGTATATCGGGCAGCAATCGGGCTTTGAATTCGACAATGCGGTGCTGGAGATCGGCGCGGTCAATACCGATGCCGGGGCGCGTGGGCAGACGACGTTGTTCGGGCAGACATTCGACACGACGGGCGTGCTGGGCATGAGCGGGTCGGCGGAGCAGCCGCAATTTACCGCGTTTCCGGGTGCGGTGACCATTCCCTCCTATCGCGATCTGGCGACGGGGCGGGTGGTGCACTTCTTTTTTGGCTGGGTGTTCGTTTTCACCATGTTCGTCTGGTTTCTGGCCAGCTTCATCAATGGGCATATTCGCCGCGATATCGTGCCGCTGGGTGACGATCTCAAAGGGGTACCCAAGGATGTGGCCGACCATGCGCGGCTGCGGTTTCACCATGGCCGCAGCTATGGGCCGCTGCAGAAGCTGAGCTATTTCGGCGTGTTCTTCATTCTCTTTCCGTTGATCGTTTTGACGGGGCTGACCATGTCGCCGGGCATGAATTCCATTGCGCCGTTCCTGCTCGATATTTTTGGCGGGCGGCAGACGGCGCGGACGATCCATTTCGTGGTCATGGTGCTGCTAGTGGGGTTCTTCATCATCCATATCGCCATGGTGCTGGCGGCCGGACCGCTCAATGAGCTGCGCTCGATGATCACCGGTTGGTATCGCGCCAGCCCCGGCACGCCGGCCAGCGGAGGAGACAAGCCATGAGCGGGTTCAAGCTTAATCGCCGCAAATTTCTTGGGGCCTCGGCTGCGGCCGGGTCGGGGTTGATCCTGTCGGGGTGTGATCAGTTCGATTTTCTGGGGCAGCGCGACAATCAGGTGCGGGCGGTGCTCGAACAGGCCAATGTGCTGACCTATCAGGTGCAGCGGCGGCTCATCGGGGCGCAGACGCTGGCGCGGGAATATTCGCCCAGCGAAATCCGGCAGGGGCAGCGGCCCAATGGTTCGACCAATCCGAGCACGGCGGAATATTCCGCGCTGCGGGCCGCTGATTTTGCCAATTACAAGCTGACCATCAAGGGGATGGTGGAGCAGGAGGTCTCGTTCTCGCTGGCCGAATTGCGCAATATGCCGGCGCGCAGCCAGATCACGCGGCATGATTGCGTCGAGGGCTGGAGCTGTATTGCCAAATGGACCGGCACACGGCTGGGGGCGGTGCTGGATATGGCACGGGTGAAGCCTGAGGCGCGGTTCTGCGTCTATCATTGCTACGACAATATCCAGACGTCGCTGGCTGGCGACATTCTCTATTATGAGAGTTCGGACCTGATCGACGCCTACCATCCGCAGACGATTTTGGCCTATGGGCTGAATGACCAGACCTTGCCAGTGGCCAATGGCGCACCGATCCGGGTGCGGATCGAGCGGGCGCTGGGGTATAAGCAGCCTAAATATGTGCACACGATCGAGCTGGTGGATGACCTGTCGCCGTTCGGGCAGGGCAAGGGCGGGTATTGGCCGGATAATGGGTATGATTGGTATGGCGGGATTTGAAGGGGATACCCCCTCCTAGCCTCCCCCTGATAGGGGGAGGGACCGCCTTGTGGTTGTGGTGCGATCTCATTCCGAGAGAGCCCCAATCCCGCACACGCAACCCCGCCATGCATCCGCAAAACACGAATTGCCTTGCTATTTCAGCTCGCTTCCCCCATTTAGGCAGCATCGTCGCAGCTGGACACTGCCAGCAAGCCTATCAGCGACGGACTTCTCTTCTTATCGATCCTAGCGGTGAGCGGCGAAGTCAGCCCGGAAACAGTATGTCCGGGTTCGAGCCAGCACCCGCGCGATATCTCCCTTTTATCGCCCGATTGCGTTTGTTGACCCTCGCCACCGCAGGTGCGGCTGGCGACATGCGCGCTGCATTGTTCTGCGCGCCGCCATGCGCTTGATGCGCAGAAAGACTAAACATTGACTGATTTTACTTCTCTCGGCCTTCCCGCCGTTCTCACCGACAGCCTGACCGCTGGCGGGTTCACCGTGCCCACCAAGATCCAGGCGCAGGCCATTCCCAAGCTGCTGGAAGGCAAGGACCTGATGGGTATTGCCCAGACCGGTTCGGGCAAGACCGCCGCTTTCGGCCTGCCAATCCTGGCGGGTCTGCTGACCCTGACCGGCAAGGCCCGGCCGATGACCACCCGCGCGCTGATCCTGGCGCCGACGCGTGAACTGGCCGTGCAGATCGACGAAAACATCCGCAAATTTGCCGGCTCCAAGATGGCGCTGTCGACCGTGCTCGTGCTGGGCGGCGTGTCGCGCTACCACCAGGTGCAGAAGATTGCCAAGGGCGTCGACGTTGTCGTTGCTACCCCCGGTCGTCTCAAGGACCTGATGGATGATGGCAAGATCAAGCTGAACGAGACCCGTTGGCTGGTGCTCGACGAGGCTGACCGCATGCTCGACATGGGCTTCATCGCCCCGGTCAAGCACATTGCCAAGGCTATCGGCCAGCGCCGCCAGACCATGCTGTTCTCCGCCACCATGGCGCCCGAGATCGCGGATCTGGCCAAGGGCCTGCTGAATGATCCGGTGCGGGTTGACGCTTCGGTTGCCGGCTCTACGGTGGTCAAGATCGACCAGCGGGTGATCCTGTCCGGTGCCAAGGCCAAGCGCGGTGTGCTCAATGAGCTGCTGGCCAGCGAAACCGAAAATATGGAACGCGTGATCATTTTCTCGCGCACCAAGCATGGCGCCGACCGCGTCGCCAAGAATCTTGATCTCGACGGCCACAAGGCCGCGGCGATCCACGGCAATAAGAGCCAGAATGCGCGCCAGAATGCGCTCAAGGGCTTTGCTTCCGGTGACGTGCGCATCCTGGTGGCGACCGATATCGCCGCCCGCGGTATCGACGTGCCCGGCATCACCCATGTGGTGAATTACGAGCTGCCTGATGACCCGGAAAACTATGTGCACCGTATTGGCCGCACGGGCCGTAACGGGGCTTCGGGCATTGCCATTACCCTGTGCGATGGCACCGAGCGCGGCAAGCTGCGCGATGTGGAACGCCTGATCCGCCGCACGCTGCCAGTGTCGGGTGACCTGCATCTGGGCAATGATACCGGCGTCAACGAAGCACCGCGTTCGGCTTACAAGAAGCCGTCCGGTGGCCGCCCGGGCCCGCGTTCGGCCAAGAACCCGCGCCAGCAGGTGGATCGCCGTTCCCCGGCCGAGCGTCGTCCCTTTGCCGAATTCGGCAGTGAGGGCAAGAGCCAGCCGCATCACCAGCCGTCGGAAACGCCGCGTGCCCGTCCGGCTGAAGCTGGTCGGACCCGTCCGGTGGAAGCGGCCCGCACTCGTCCGGTCGAAGCGCCACGCGTTGCCCGGCCTGAAGGCCAGGTCAATCGCGTGCGTCGCGATCTTGAAACCGGCAAGCCCATCGGCGCCAAGGCCGACGCCAAGAAGCAGCGCTGGGGCAAAGCCCAGAAGGACGCAGCCCGCACCAATGGCCGCTCCAATGTGGATCGCCAGCGCGGCCGCGCATAAAACGGCACGGAATCGGATATGAAGAGGGCGGCCCCAGTGGCCGCCCTTTTTGCATTTGGAGGCTGCCATGACGAAGATCGCCATCATTGGACCGGGCGCGATTGGGGGGACGCTGGCCGCGTGGCTGGCGCAGGATGCGGCGCTCTCGGTGAGTGTCTGTGCGCGGACAGCGTTTGATGAATTGCGGGTCGAGACACCGGCAGGGGTGATCACGGCCCAGCCCGAGATTTTCACCGATCCGGCCCAGGCCGGGGTGGTGGACTGGGTTCTGGTCTGCACCAAGACCTATGATGCCGATGCCACAAAGCCATGGCTGGAACGGTTGGCGGGGCCGCAGACGCGGGTGGCAATCGTGCAGAATGGCGTGGAGCATGTGCAGCTGTTCGCCCATCTGGTGCCCGCCCAGACCATCGTGCCGGTGATGATCAATCTGCCGGCGGTGCGCAATGCGCCGGGGCAGATCGTGCAGCACCGGCATGGCATTATCGCGGTGCCGGCCGGGCCGAATGGACAGGATTTCGCGGCGCTGTTTGCCAAGACCGAGATCGAAGCGGCGGCGCATGAGGATTTCACCTCGCAGCTGTGGATCAAGCTGACCGGCAATAGCCAGTCCATCGTGCCGACGCTGACGCTGCGGGCTACGGGGCCGGTGTGGAACGCGGCGCTCGAAGGCATCGTGCGGGGCGTGGTGGAAGAATGCGCGGCGGTGGGGCGGGCCGAGGGCGCGACGATCCCGCAATCGGTCATCGACAATGCGGTCGAAGCGGCGAAGGCCATGCGGGAGGGCGCCGTCGCGGGCTCCTTCCACGCCGACCGGCTGGCTGGTCACCAGCTGGAGGTGGACGCCCGCAACGGGGTGATCGTGCGGCTGGGCCGCAAGCACGGCATTCCGACGCCGATGAATGGGGTGCTGGTGACGCTGCTGGAGGCTTCGGGGAGCCCCTGGATTTCGGGGTAGGGGTGTCTTTCTGGGGTTCTGGCATGGGATGACGCAGAACCCCTCACCCTGTCATTTCTGCTGAACGCAGAAATGCCGTCCCTCTCCCTCAAGGGGAGAGGGAGGAAGGATCACGCCACCGAGGCGAGATAGAGGATATCCCTGGTGCCGCTGCCGGCGGTAGTGGCGGGGGCGAGCCGTTCGAGGAAGCGGGCGGCCCAGGCTTCGACATTGTGTTCGCGGGCGGCTGCCATGAGCGAGGTCCAGCGGGAGATGCGTTCGTCGAGCGGCATGTCCAGCGCGATGCGCAGGGCTTCGGCGGTTTCGTCGGTGTCGAAGGGATTGACCTCAATGGCGCCATCGAAAATCTCAGCGGCGCCGGCGAAGCGCGACAGCACGAGGACGCCGGGGTCTGCCGGATTTTGCGAGCCGACATATTCGTGGGCCACCAGGTTCATGCCGTCGCGCAGCGGGGTGACCAAGGCGACTTTGGCGAGCCGGTAGAGGCCGGCAAGGCTGGGTTGGCCATAGGCGCGTTTGACATAGGTCAGGGGTTGCCAATCGGGTTCGGCAAAGCGGCCCATGACGCGGCCGCACATGGCGTCGAGGGCGTCGCTGGTTTCCTGATATTCCTTGATCGTGTCGCGCGAGGGCGGCGCCACCTGCAGCATATGCACATGGCGGCGGAAGCGGGCATTGTTGGCGAGCAGCTTTTCATAGGCTTCGACGCGCTGCGGCAGGCCCTTGGAATAGTCGAGCCGATCGACGCCCAGGATCAGCTTCTGCTCGCGCAGCACGCGCTCCATGCGCTTGACCATCTTGGTCGCGGCGGGGCTGACCGAGAGCTTGGCAAAGGCGTCGGGATCCGAGCCGATGGGGAAGGAATCTACCTCCGTGCGGCTGAAATCCACCGTTTTGAGCGGATTGCCGGAGAGCGAGGAGGGCGATTGGTGATCGGCGAATTCGGTGAAGGCGGCGACGTCGCGCTTGGCCTGCATGCCGACCAGATCATAGCGCGACAGGTCGCGCATCAGGTCATTGTGGTGGGGGATGGCGTAGAGCGCGTCGGAGGTGGGGAAGGGAATGTGCAGGTAAAACCCGATGCGGTTGCGGGCGCCCAGGTTGCGCAATTCGCTGGCCAGCGGGATCAGATGATAATCATGCACCCAGATGACGTCATCGGGCTTGAGCAGGGGCAGCAGGGCGCGGGCGAATTGTACATTGACGCGGCGATAGCCCTCATACCAATGAGCCTCGATGGTGGCGAGATCGAGCCGCAGGTGGAAGCTGGGCCACAGGATCGAGTTGGAAAAGCCGGCATAATAATCGTGGTGATCATCGCGCGTCAGATCGATCTGGGCGACCGAGAGGCCATCGATATCCTCGAAGCGCGCCTCGCGCTCGGGCTGCTCGACCAGGCGCCCCGACCAGCCGAACCAGAAGCCTTCGCGTTCGCTGAGGGTCTTGCGCAAGGCAACAGCCAAGCCGCCCGCGGCGGGGCCTTTTCCCGGCGTGCGATTGGAAACAACGATCAAACGGCTCATATGTTTTTGCCCCTATTTTAGTCCAGACGCCGAACTGCAGCTCCGCAAAGAGGGATGCAGTTCAGACGCTTTAATGCGTTCGTTCATATTCCCGGTCGCGGGCGACGATGTCGCCCAGGCCCTGCAGCAGGGCGTGGACCGAGGCGACATTGGCAATGCGCATGCGGGCTGAGGTTTCGCCTTCGCCCAGCTTGATGCCGACGCCGCCCAGTTCCTGGGCGGCGATGAAGCCGTCTTCGTCGGTGGTGTCATCGCCGATGAAGATCGGCAGGCGGCCGAGGAACGGCTCCTCCTGCATGAAGGCGCGGAGGGCCGTGCCCTTGCTCATGCTGCGGGGACGGGCCTCGATGACCATCTTGCCGGCGACCAGAGTGAAATCGGGAATGCCGTTGACGGCTTCTTCCATGGCGTGGCGGCAGACATCTTCGAGCTCGGGCGCCTGGCGGTAATGCAGGGCAACGGCGCCTTCCTTGGCTTCGAGCACCAGATCGGGATGGGTTTCGATCAGTGGCTCGATGGCATGGGCGATTTCCTCGGCGGCGAGGACAGCGGCGGGATCGACGGTTTCAACAAACCCATCGGCGCGGCGGCGCTGGGTGCCGTGGGCGCCGGCGACAGGCAGCGTGAGCGGGGCCAGATATTTATCGATATCCTCGATCTCGCGGCCGGTGAGCACGGCAAAGGCGCTGTCGAGTTCGCGCGCGGTGCGCTCAAGCTGATGGGCCAGCGATACTGGAACATCGATGCCGTCCGGCGTTTCGGCCAGCTCGACCAATGTGCCGTCGAAGTCGGTGAAGATGGCCAGACGCGGGATGGCGTGCGGCTCTACCTGGTCGATCTGGGACATGACGTGCCTCGGAAGGGAACAATTCTGAAGCATCAACGCATGGTGCGGCGTTTGGTTCGGCATGGCTGGTATGTGGGGAGTGTTGTTCCTCCCTTAGGCCAGCGGAATGCCTTTGTTGCCCTTGTCCTTCTGGTATGCCGCGGAGAGATCGGCATAGAGGGCGTTTACGTCATCGAAGCGGGCCAGCAGGGTTTCGCGGTGGCCACGGTCAAGGCCCGCGATCATGCGGGCGATGTTGTGGCTGGTCCAATATTGGTTGGTAGCGTTGTAGAGCGGGCGGTCGGGGGAGACGGTGCCGGTTTCGGGGTCTGGCGTCGCATAGACCGCCTTGAGGATCTGGATGTCGTAGGGGATGGCGAAGCTGTCGCGGCTGTCTTCGTGGCTGAACAGGAAATAGAAATTGTCGAACCCGGACCAGGTGATGCCCGAGAGGCAGAGCGAACAGGGCTCGTGGGTGGCGAGGAAGAGGCAATCCTTGGTGTCGGGGCGTTGGTCGGCGGGGAGTTCGAAGAAGCGCTTGATGGCGTGCATTTCGCCATGCCAGAGCGGGTTTTCGATCTCGTTATTGGTTTCGGCCACCACCACCGAGAGGTCGGATTTGCGCAGAATGGCCGCTCCGAACAGCTTGTTGCCGCGCGCTACGCCAGCTTGAGTGACAGGGGCGATGTCCTGCTCGATGACGTCGAGCAGGC
Source organism: Hyphomicrobiales bacterium (assembly GCA_900470445.1). Classification (GTDB taxonomy): domain Bacteria; phylum Pseudomonadota; class Alphaproteobacteria; order Rhizobiales; family Devosiaceae; genus Devosia. Next base: position 12,119 of record UCAU01000011.1, read on the forward strand.
GATCAATGAGACCGGCAGAATCCATCTTCAGCTTTCTATTGGGCGGCGTGCAGCACGACCAGCGCGGTGCCGCCGGCGTCGTTGAGGTGGAGGATATTGCCCTTGATCTCGTAGCCTGCGGTCGCGGCAAGGGCGGCGAAGAGGGCGGCTTCCTGCGCCATGATGTCGGGAGCGCAGGCCATGCGGGTGCCGGCAACGGGGCCGAATTTGAGGCCATTATCGGCGAAGGCGGCTTCGCTGAAATAGCTGTTGCAGCTGCCGTGGCCGCCGGCGCGGCCTTCGGGGGCGATGGAGAGGGTTGGCATGGCAGTCGCCAGCACGGGCGTGCCGCCGATGCTGTCGACGATCCATTCGGTTTCAAAAATGGTGGGCATGATATCGAGCGTGGCGACTGGATCGGCGGGGACGGGCAGGGGCTGCACGATAATGGTGACGGGGGCGATGGCTTGCAGGTTCACCGGCACGGGGGCAGCGTCGCGGAACACAACGGTGTTGCCGGAGAGGATTTCGGCGGAAAGGCCATAGTTCCCGCCGGCCGCGACCACATTGGAGCGCACGTCGAAGGCAAAGGAGAGCGGCACCTGGCCGGGAGCGGCGAGCAGGGCGGTGGCGCCGGCAATGGGCTTGGGCCCGTCGGCGGTAAGCGAGACCAGCGTCACGCGCAGCTGGGCATTTTCCGGCAGGGCGATGCGTTGGCGATAGGTCACTTCGCCGGAAAAGGTCAGGTCCTCCGCCGCCATGGCGGAGCCAAATCCGGTGGTGAGCAGCAGCAACAGGGTCAGCACGATCTTGAGCATGGTGTCCTCCCTCTCAAGCTATCGATCCCAAGGTAACGCCTTGGCAGCATTATGGATGCTCGCCCGTCCGGGTTTCAATCGGCGTGTTTGACGATGAATGGCGCGGGGTAAAGATATTCCTCCAGATTGTTGCCATCGCCGCCGCGATCGACCACGAGGAAATCGCTGTCGCGCTCCAGCGGCGTCAGCACGCCATGCCAGGTGTTCATCGCTATGTTGACGCCCTGGCCCGGCCCGGTGAGGAAGGCGCGGGGCGTGCCCGGGATGCCGTCCATGTCAGGCGCGACAATGACCAGGAAGGGTCTGTCGGAGAGCGGATAGAAGGCCTGGCTGCCCAGTGGGTGGCGCTCGACCAGCTTCAGATTGAGCGGAATGGCATAGGGCTGGCCGCGAAAGATCGAGATCAGCGGGCGGGGATTGTCCCCGGCCAATTGCACATTGGCCAGGTCGTGGAAGCGCTCGGTCATGCCGGCATTGATGGGGTAGTGATGGGCGCCGGCAGTCTGGATCACCTGGCCGAAGGGCGCGAACGCCTCGGGGGTCAGCGGCTCGATGAGGATGGCCGGGGCGCTCATCAGCGCAGGCTCAACTGCATGTGGCGGTTGACGTCCTTATAGAGCAGGTAGCGGAAGCGGCCGGGGCCGCCCGCGTAGCAGGCCTGGGGGCAGAAGGCGCGCAGCCACATGAAATCGCCGGCCTCGACCTCGACCCAGTCGCGATTGAGCCGATAGACCGCCTTGCCCTCGAGCACATAAAGCCCGTGCTCCATGACGTGGGTTTCTTCGAACGGGATCGAGGCGCCGGGCTCGAGCGTGACGATATTGACATGCATATCGTGCCGCAGGTCGGTGGGTTCGACAAAGCGGGTGGTGCCCCAACGATCGTCGGTGCCGGGCATCCAGCGGATGGGGGTATCGCGTTCATTGGCGACGAAGGCGGTGGGCCCCTCGATGCCGTCGACGGCTTCGTAGCGCTTGCGGACCCAGTGGAACCGGGCGGGTGCGGCGCTGGTGTTGAGCAGGGTCCAGACGCAGCCGGGGGGCAGGAAGGCATAGCCGCCTGCGGTTAGCAGGTGGGATTTGCCCTCGATGGTGAGGCTGATCTCGCCTTCGACCACGAAGAGCACGCCTTCTGCTCCCGCATCGGGCTCGGGTCTTTCGCTGCCGCCGCCGGGCAGCACTTCCATGATGTATTGCGAAAAGGTCTCAGAAAAGCCCGAGAGCGGCCGGGCGATGACCCAGGCGCGGGTGTCCTGCCAATGCGGCAAATAGCTGGTGACGATGTCGCGCATCACCCCATGCGGGATGACCGCATAGGCCTCGGTGAAGACGGCGCGGCCGGTGTGGAGGGCGGTCTGGGCGGGCAGGCCAGCAGACGGGGTGGCGTAGGTTGAATCGGCCATAATATTCCCAGCGTTCAGGCAGTCTGACGATAATCGGCGACGATGCGGCCGGCGGCAAGGGCTTCCCGCTCATAGAGTGCCTTGCGCCAGGTTTCCTTGAGCGCTGCGGCATACCAATCCTGCATCGAGGGCAAGGCCAGCAGGCGCTGGGCATAGGCAGCGGCAGGGGCGCTGAGCTTGAGATCGTAGATCTGCACCCGGAAGGCGACGGCGCTGAAGAAGGCGTCGACGGCGGTGAATCTCTCTCCGGCAAGGAAGGGTCCTCCGAAGCGGGTGAGGCCGTCGTTCCATAGCGCATCGATGCGGGCGATGTCGTTGGCGAGGCCGTCAGGAATGGCCGAGAGTTCGACCCGGATGCCGACATTCATGCCGCAGATATTGCGCAAATGGGGGAAGCCCGAATGCATTTCGGCGGCGGCCGAACGCGCAAAGGCGCGGGCGATTTTGTCGGCCGGCCAGACCTGCTCATGGCTCTCGGCCAGGTATTCGGCGATGGCGAGCGAGTCCCAGACCAGGGTGTCGCCATCGATGAGACAGGGGAAGCGGCCGCTGGGCGAGACATCGCCAAAAGCCAGGGTCGGACCATCGTTGAAGGGTCGCAGCTGTTCGTCGAAGGGGATGCCGAGTTCGCGCATCAGCACCCAGGGACGCAGCGACCAGGACGAGTAATTCTTGTTGGCGACGTAGAGCTTGAACATGGGACCCTCCAATGGCCGTGGCGTAGCGTCTCGGCAGAGTCGAAGCAAGTCAGGCTGGCGTCTCCACCTGCCGTTTGAGCTTGCTCAGCATGGCGGCGGCATAGGTGGCGTAGGGACCGATCCAGCGCTCGTGCAGGGCGTGGATGGGCAGAGCGTCGAGATGGTTCCAGCGCTCGCGGCCGCGCCGCTCGACCACGATCAGCCCAGCGTCTTCCAGCACCTTGAGATGCTGCATCACGGTGCAGCGGTCGAGCTCGGGCAGCAGATCGCAGAGCATGCCGGTGGTGCGGGGTTCATCCTTGAGCAGATCGAGGATATGCCGACGGGCGCGGTGGCTCAGGGCCTTGAAGATGCTGTCGTTTTCGTCTTCAGTTGACATGTTATATTTTTATAACATATCGTAAGTGCAGTCAAGCATGAGGAGAGACAAAATGACTTATGATTTCAGGGTGAGCGGGCGCATCGCCAAGCCGGTGCATGAGGTGTTCGAGGCGGTGGCCGACCCCAAGCAGCTATCGGGCTATTTCACCACGGGCGGCGCCAAGGGGCGGCTGGAGACCGGCGCAACGGTGAGCTGGGACTTTGCCGATTTCCCCGGGGCCTTTCCGGTGAAGGTCGAGCGGGTCGAGAAAGACAAGGAAATCGTGTTGCACTGGCAGGCGGCCGATGATGGCGGGCCGGCCTATGACACGACGGTCACCATGAGCTTTTCCGGGCTCGATGATGGCCGGACGCTGGTGACCATCGCGGAAAAAGGCTGGCGCGACGGCGATGCAGGGCTCAAGGCCGCCTTGGGCAATTGCGAAGGCTGGACCGGCATGCTGTGCGCGCTCAAGGCCTATATCGAGCACGGCATCAATCTGCGCGAGGGATTTTATAAGTGAGTGCGGAGATCGGCGGCGGCATCAATATTGCCATGAAGGTGCCGACCCATCACTACGAGGTCACATTGGCGTTCTACCGGGACACGCTCAAGCTGCAGCGCGTTCCGGAGAAGCCGGATGTGGTCGGCTTTATCTATGGGCCGAACCGGCTATGGATCGACCATGTGCCGCAATTGTCGCAAGCCGAGGTGTGGCTGGAGCTGTTCACGCCGGATTTCCCTGCCGCGGCAAATGCGTTGCAGGGGGCGGGGGTGGTTCGCAATGATGGCATCGAGCCGCTGGGCGAGGGTTTCGCGGGCGGGTGGTTCTTCAACCCGGCTGGTATCGTGCATCTGGTGCGCACGCCGGACGCCTGGTAACGCGGCGTTAGGCTTACCAAATCATCAACTATTGGCGCGCATACTGGTGCTCATGAGTGAACATGAGCACCAAAGCGGGCGGCAAACGGCGGATTGGCTGCGGCACAATGTGCCCTGGCTTGGGCTGTTGGCCTTGCTGGCCACCCTGTTGCGGGAAGCCGACCTGCCGGATTTACGGCAGGATCGCCTTTAGCCGCAGCAGCGCAATGCGTTCGACCTGCGCGCAGGCCGCCTTGAACTCTTCGGCGGCGCTGTTGGTGATGCGCGTCTCGAACGCCGCCAGGATCGAGGCCTTGGTATTGTCCTTGACCGCGATGATGAACGGGAAGCCGAATTTTTCGACATAGGACGTGTTGAGCGCGGTGAATTTCTCACGCTCGGCATCGGTCAGGGCGTCGAGCCCGGCCGAGGCTTGTTCTTCGGTCGAAGCCGCGGTTAGCCGCTTGGCGGCGGCCAGTTTGCCGGCCAAGTCGGGGTGGGCGCGCAGCACGGCCAGGCGCTCTTCGTCACTGGCCAGGCGGAACTGGGTGCGCAGGGCGAATTGCAGGCCGATGGCGGTGTCGTTGACCGGGGCCAGTTCCCCCTCCCAGGCGCGTTCGGCAATCCAGGGGGAGTGCTCGAAGATCGAACCGAATTTTTCGACGAACTCGGGTTTGGGCAGCTGGGACGGGATGAAAGCGGGCGCCTGATAGGGGTGTTCCCTGGCCCAATGCTGGGCGATGTCGAGGCGGGTGGGCACCCAGACCTTGTCGAAGCTCTTGATATAGTCGACGAACTTTTTGAGCCCCTGGAAGCGGCCGGGCTGGCCGACCAGGCGGCAATGGAGGCCAATCGACATCATCTTGGGCGAGCCGGCCTGGCCTTCGGCATAGAGGCAGTCGAAACTGTCCTTGAGGAACTGGAAATATTCCTCGCCATTGTCAAAGCCGCTGGCGGTGACGAAGCGCATGTCATTGGCCGAGAGCGTATAGGGAATGATCAGTTGCGGATTGCCCTGATGCACGCGCCAATAGGGCAGGTCGTCGTCATAGGTGTCCGAGATATAGGCAAAGCCACCGGCCTCTGAGACCAGATCGACGGTGTTGAGCGAGCAGCGGCCGGTGTACCAGCCCAGGGGGCGCTCGCCCGTCGCGATGGTGTGGAGGCGGATTGCCTCGGCGATCTGCTGGCGCTCGACTTCGGGCGTCATGTCCTTGTGTTCGACCCATTTATAGCCGTGGCTGGCGATTTCCCAGCCGGCGTCCTGCATGGCGGCCAGCTGGGTCGGGGCGCGCATCAAGGCGGTGGCGACGCCATAGATGGTGACGGGCAGGGCGGCTTCGGTAAACAGGCGGTGCAGCCGCCAGAAGCCGGCCCGCGCGCCATATTCGTACATGGATTCAACGTTCCAATGGCGCTTGTCCGGCCAGGGCGCGGCGCCCACCACATCGACCAGGAAGGCTTCGGACGCGGCGTCGCCATGCAGGATATTGTTTTCCCCACCCTCTTCGTAATTGAGCACGAATTGCACCGCCACATGCGCGCCGCCGGGCCAATTGGCATTGGGCGGAGTGGGGCCGTGGCCGTGCATGTCGCGGGGGTAACGCATTGGACTGTCTCGTGGAAAGGTCGGAGGGAGGGGGTAAGGTAAGCAGATGTGGGGGCAGGGCGCTAGATGCCCTGGCGCAGGGCTCACACCGCCCCCGGCAGCGAGACGCCTTCGAAATAGCCTTTGGCGTGGTCGAAAAATATCGCGGGGGCGAGATGCAATGCGCTGCCGCCGCGGACCATGATGCCGAAGCGGTTGGTGGGCAGGCCGCTGTCTTCGAGCGGGCGGAAGACCAGCGTGCCGCGCTCGATTTCGTTCTGGGCGCCGATGGGCGTCATGATCGAGGCATAGTGGCCGCCCAGAGCCAGTTCCACCATGAGGCGGATCGAATCGACTTCGACCAGCGGCGGCAGGATGGTGGCTGAGCCGCGCAGGAAGGGCTCGATGACTTCGCGGATGGAGATTTCGGGCTTGGCCACGGCCAGCGGATGCTCGATGCATTGGCGGAAGGTGAGGTGTTTGCTGGCGGCCAGCGGGTGATCGGGCGCCATCACCGCACCGATCCGCACGTCGCGGCGGAAGGCGACGTCGATCTGGCGGGGGGGCTTGGCGATGAAACCCAGGCCGATATCGACGCGTTCGTCCAGCAGCCGCTCGATGACGCCCGAGGAGGAGGTGAGCGAGACATCGAGATTAAGCCGGGGATAGCGCCGGCCGAAATCGGTGATGAGGCGGGGCAGGAAGGACAGGCCAATGCTTTCGGCCGCCGCGATGCGCACCGAGCCGGATTTGATGCCGCGCAGCATTTCGATTTCGGACACCGCCGCCTCGATTGGGGCGGCCAGCCGGCGGGAATGGCGGAACAGGATTTCTCCTGCTGGGGACAGCCGCAAGCGCCGTTTTTCGCGGATGAAGAGGGCAATTCCCAAGGCATCTTCAAGCTGAGCGACCTGCCGCGTGATGGCCGATGAGGCGATATCGAGCCGTCGCGCCGCCTCGCGGATCGACAAGTGGGTCGCCACGGCGTTGAAATAGATCAGCGATGGCTGGTGGAATACCCGTGCCAAAAGGCCCGTGGAAAGGGCGTGCTCGCGGGGGCGGTCCTGTGGCTTTGGTTTTGAATCCATGATCTTACACTGCTGCCGATCTGGCAGCATAATGCTCCCAAATTGAGAGTATCAAGAACAATTCCACGCGCGCTATGGTTTGTGCGGGGACGACGCAAGGAGCAGCTTATGGCGGGTAATGCACGCTTGACGACGCACGTATTGGATACGATGCATGGCAAGCCGGCCAAGGGGATGCGGCTTGAGCTGCTCTATGTGCATGGCGATCATACGCATCACATTGCCGATAGCTATACCAATGGGGACGGCAGGGTCGATCAGCCACTGCTCGACGAGCAGCAGTTCCAGCATGGCGAATATGAAATCCATTTCCATGTCGGGCAATATTTCGAGCGCCTGGGCGTGGAGCTGGAGGCGCAATTCCTCGACGTGGTGCCGATCCGCTTCACGATTTCCGAGGACAAGCATTATCACGTGCCGCTGCTGGTCAGCCCCTTCGCTTATTCGACCTACCGGGGGAGCTAGGGCATGGCCGAGATCGCCAACGCCATCCGCTTCATCCTCAATGACGAGGAAATCGCGCTGACCGATGTGGCGGCGGATACCACGCTGCTCGATTTCCTGCGGCTGGAAAAGCGGCTGCGCGGTTCCAAGGAAGGTTGCGCCGAGGGCGATTGCGGGGCTTGCACCGTGTTGGTCGGGCGACTTGCTGGCGACGAGATGATCTATGACTCGGTCACTGCCTGCATTCGTTTCGTGGGGAGCCTGCACGGCACTCATGTGGTGACGGTGGAGCATTTACGGGCGAAGGATGGCACGCTGCATCCCGTGCAGCAGGCCATGGTCGATCAGCATGGCAGCCAATGCGGGTTTTGCACGCCGGGCTTTGTGATGAGCCTTTATGGGCTGTGGATGCGCGATCCCCATCCGAGCCAGCCGGCCATTGAAAAAGCGCTGCAGGGCAATCTTTGTCGCTGCACCGGCTATGCCCCGATCATCCGCGCGGCCAAGGCGATTTCCTCCTATGGCGCCCCAGAGGCCGATCCGCTGCGGGCCGAGCGCATTGCGCTCAAGGGCAAGATCAAGGCGATCCATGATGGGCGCCGCGTCGAGATTGCCGACCAGATTATCGTGCCGGCGAGCCTTGATGATTTTGCTGCCGTCTACGAAGCCAATCCGGGTGCGACCATTGTTGCCGGCTCGACCGATGTGGGGCTGTGGGTCACCAAATTCATGCGCCGCATCGGCCCGGTGATTTTCATCGGCCATCTGCAAGAACTTAAACGCATCGCCGAAAACGATAGCGAATTGCGGCTTTATGCTGGGGTCAGCTATTCGGAAGCGCTTCCGTCCATTGCGGCCAATTTCCCGCAATTGGGCGAATTGTGGGATCGCATTGCGGGTGAGCAGATCCGCAATATGGGGACGATCGGCGGCAATATCGCCAATGGTTCGCCGATTGGCGATACGCCGCCGCCGCTGATTGCGCTGGGGGCCAAGCTGCATCTACGGCGCGGCGAGCATCGCCGCGAGATCAGATTGGAGGATTATTTTCTCGCCTATGGCAAGCAGGACCGCCAGCCAGGCGAGTTTGTCGAAAGCGTCACCATTCCCTATCTGCCGGCGGGTGAGCATTTCGCCACCTACAAGATTTCCAAGCGGCGCGAGGAAGATATCTCGGCGCTGTGCGGGGCGTTCCGGGTGTTCGTGACTGATACCGGCGTGGTCGGCATGGTTCGTATTGCCTTTGGCGGCATGGCGGCGACGCCCAAGCGCGCTAAGGCGGTGGAAGCGGCCCTGGTGGGCAAGCCCTGGACGCTGGAGAATGTGGAAGCGGCGATGGCCGTGTTTGGCGAGGATTATCAGCCGATTTCCGATATGCGGGCTTCGGCGGAATATCGCCTGCTGACGGCGCAGAACCTGTTGCTGCGGTTTTTCCATGAGACGACTGGTCATGGGCAAAGATTGCGGCGGGAGGTGGCGTGATGAACAAGCACCCGACCATTTCCCGCTCGACGCTGCACGAATCCACCCGCCATGATAGCGGGCCCAAGCATGTCTCCGGCTCGGCCGAATATATCGATGACATGATCGAGCCGGCCGGCACGATGCATGCTTATCTCGCGCTGTCGACCAAGCCGCATGCCGAGATCATTGCCATCGACTATGCGGCGGTCAAAGCCGCGCCCGGCGTGATTGGCGTGCTCACTGCCGAGGACATTCCCGGCGAGAATGATGTTTCGCCCAGCCACAAGCATGACGAGCCGATCTTTGCTGCTGGCAAGGTGCATTTCTGGGGCCAGCCGCTGTTTGCCGTGATCGCGGAAACCCGCGACCAGGCGCGGCGGGCGGCGCATCTCGCCAAGGTTGAGTACAAGGATTTGCCGTTCGCCCTTGATGTCCGCGCTGCGCAGGCCGCGGGCGGGCAATTGGTGACTGAGCCGCTCAAGCTGGAGCGGGGGGATGTGGCGGGCGGATTGGAGAATTCCCCGCGCCGGGTCAAGGGCAGCGTCACCATTGGCGGGCAGGATCACTTCTATCTTGAGGGCCAGATTGCCATGGCGGTGCCGGGCGAAGATGAGGACGTGACCGTCTATTCCTCCACCCAGCATCCCAGCGAAGTGCAGTTGATGGTGGCCCATGTGCTCAACATCCAGCAGCATGCGGTGACGGTGAATGTGCGCCGCATGGGCGGCGGCTTTGGCGGCAAGGAAACCCAGGGCAATCTGTTCGCGGCGGTCGCAGCCATTGCGGCCAAGAAATGGAACCGCGCCTGCAAAATCCGGCCTGACCGCGACGACGATATGACGGCCACCGGCAAGCGGCACGATTTCGTGGTCGATTACGACGTGGGCTATGACGAGGCGGGCAAGATCCGGGCGGTCGATGCTGTTTATGGCGCGCGCGCCGGCTTTTCCTCGGACCTTTCCGGCCCCGTCACGGACCGGGCTTTGTTCCATGCCGACAATGCCTATTGGTATCCGGCGGTGCGGGTGCGGTCCGAGCCGCTTTATACCAATACCGTGTCCAACACCGCTTTTCGCGGCTTCGGCGGCCCGCAGGGCATGATGGCGGCCGAGCGGTGGATCGAGGATATTGCCTATGATCTGGGCTGCGATCCGCTCGATATTCGCAAGGCCAATTTCTATGGCACCGACAGCGAGAACGTGACGCCCTATCACCAGGTGGTGGAGGACAATGTCATCCATCGCGTGGTGGACGAGCTGGAGCAATCCTCCGATTATCAGGCGCGGCGCAAGGCGATCCTTGAGTACAATGCGGGGAGCGCGATCCTTAAAAAGGGTATTGCGCTGACGCCGGTCAAATTCGGCATTTCCTTCACTGCCACCTGGTACAATCAGGCCGGCGCCTTGGTGCATGTCTATAAGGATGGCTCGATCCATCTCAGCCATGGCGGCACCGAAATGGGGCAGGGGCTCTACATCAAGGTGGCGCAGGTTCTGGCCGATGCCTTCTGCGTCGGGCTCGATGCCATCAAGATCATGGCGACTTCCACCGGCAAGGTGCCGAACACGTCGGCCACGGCTGCTTCATCGGGTTCCGATCTCAACGGCATGGCAGCCTGGGATGCGGCAAATCAGATCAAGGCGCGACTCGTTACCCATGCTGCCAAGCTTTATCAATGCGATGAAGCGGCGGTGGAGTTTGTGCCCGGCGGCATTCAGGCGGGCGAGCAATTCGTTGAATTTGCCGAGCTGATCGCCTCGGCGTATCTGAACCGCGTGCAGCTTTCGGCGGCGGGTTTTTACCAGACGCCGAAAATCCACTGGGACCGGGCGACCGGACGGGGGCACCCGTTCTATTATTTCGCCTATGGCGCTTCGGTCAGCGAGGTCACGATCGATACGCTGACGGGCGAATATGTGGTGGACCGGGTGGATATCCTTCACGATGTCGGGCGCTCGCTCAATCCGGCCATTGATATCGGGCAGGTGGAGGGCGGGTTTATCCAGGGCATGGGGTGGCTCACCACCGAGGAACTGGTGTGGGACGACAAGGGCCAGCTGCGCACCAAGGCGCCGTCCACCTACAAGATTCCGGTGGCGAGTGATGTGCCGCCGATTTTCATTGTGCGGCTGGCCGAATGGTCGGTGAACAAGGAGCCGACCATTGGCCGCTCCAAGGCGGTGGGCGAGCCGCCGTTCATGCTGGCGATGAGTGTGGTCGAGGCACTGTCCATGGCGGTGGCGAGCGTGGCGGATTACAAAATTGCGCCACGGCTGGATACGCCGGTGACGCCCGAGCGGGTGTTGATGGGGTGCGAGCGGTTGAAGCGGGGAGTGAGGGGGTGAGATTGGTGGTCATCCCCACTGCAGAACCCTCACCCTGTCCCTCCCCTCAAGGGGGAGGGGACGCTCTCGATCACCACGCCTCATTTAGCCTCCATATTGGCGGTTCCATCGCCTCCCTCCCCCCTGAGGGGAGGGAACGAGGGTGGGGGTTCTGCGCGGCGGTTAATCTCGACCGTGGGGAGGCCACCCTATGACCCGCTCCGCCGAACTCGCCGATTTCTTCGCCGCGCACCGTACCATCATCGCCTGCGAACTTACCTCCGTGCGCGGCTCGTCGCCGCGGGAGCAGGGCACGTTCATGCTGGTCAGCATGGGCTCCATCTTCGGCACGATTGGCGGCGGGGCGCTCGAATATATGGTCATTGACCATGCGCGGCGCCTGATTGCTGAGGGGCGGGCCCAGGAGGCGATGGATGTGCCGTTGGGGCCGGAAATCGGCCAATGCTGTGGGGGCCGGGTCGGGGTCAGTCTGCGCCATGCCGATGCGGTTGTGCGGGCCAATCTGGTCGGGCGCATTGCTGCCGAAGAGGCCAAGGAACCGCAGATCTATATTTTTGGCGCTGGGCATGTCGGAAGGGCGCTGGCGCAGATTCTGGCGCTGCTGCCGGTGCGGTCCGAAGTGATCGATACGCGGCAGGAAGAATTGAGCACTTTGCCGGCGGGTGTGGCGTGGCGGCGCGTGGCTATGCCCGAGGCTGCGGTGCGGTCGGCGCCACAGGGCAGCAGCTATGTCGTGCTTACCCACGACCATGCGCTGGATTTCCTGATCGTGGCGGAAGCGCTCAAGCGCAGTGACAGTCCCTATGTCGGCATGGTGGGGTCGCAGACCAAGCGCGCCAAATTCTCCAGCTGGTTTGCTGCCGAAGGGGGCGATCCGGCATTGCTTGCCCGGCTGATTTCTCCCATTGGTCGCCAAGGGCTTGGGGATAAAAGGCCTTCGGTCATTGCGGCACTGGCGGCGGCAGAAATTATGGTCCACATTGGGCAGTGGGAAGCTGAAACTGCGCGGGCACGCGCCCCCACGAAACTGGGGGCGGTGATTGGACGCTAGTATGCCGTATCGGCTGGAATTGACCGGTATCACCAAGCGCTTTCCCGGCGTGCTCGCCAACGACAATGTCAGTTTTGCGGTGAAGCCGGGCGAAATCCATGCGCTGCTGGGCGAGAATGGCGCGGGCAAATCCACCCTGGTCAAGATGATCTATGGCATCATGCAGCCTGATGCCGGCGAGATCCGCTGGGACGGGCAGAATGTGACCGTTGCCAATCCCAAGGCGGCGCGCAAACTCGGCATTGGCATGGTGTTCCAGCATTTCTCGCTGTTTGAAGCGCTGACGGTGCTGGAAAACATCGCGCTGGGCATGGACGCCAAAATTCCGGCGCGCGATCTGGAAGCCCGCATCCGCGAGGTGATGAGCACTTATGGCCTGCTGCTCGATCCGCATCGCACCGTGGCGACGCTGTCGGTGGGTGAGCGCCAGCGCATCGAAATCGTGCGCGCTTTGCTGCTCGATCCGAAATTGCTGATCATGGACGAACCCACTTCGGTGCTGACGCCGCAGGAGGTCGAGCAATTGTTCGACGTGTTGCGCAAGCTCGCGGCGCAGGGCTGTTCCATTCTCTACATTTCCCACAAGCTGCATGAAATCAAAGCCTTGTGTGACACGGCGACGATCCTGCGCGGCGGCAAGCTGGTTGATACCTGCGATCCCAAGCAGGAGACATCGCGCTCCATGGCTGAGAAGATGATCGGCGCGGGTCTCAAGGATATTGTGCGTCAGCCGGGCCGGTCCATGGGCCTGCCCAAGCTGGTGGTGTCGCGGCTTTCGACCAAGAAGACCGGGCATTTCGATGTGCCGGTCGACAATGTGAGCTTTACCGTCCGGGCTGGCGAGATTTTCGGCATTGCCGGGGTTGCCGGCAATGGGCAGAACGCGCTGCTTGATGCGCTGAGTGGCGAGATTATTGGCGATGACAAGGATGCAGTGACCATTGATGGCTATCCGCTAGGCCTGCTCGATACGACGGGCCGGCGCAAACGTGGCCTCTGTGCCGTGCCCGAAGAGCGCAATGGCCATGCGGCGGTGGGCGATTTTTCGCTGAGCGATAATTCGGTGCTGACGGCGCGCGATCGGCTGGGCATGGTCATGCTGGGGCTGATCAATTCGGGCGCCGCCAAGACCTATACCGGCAAGGTGATTGCCGATTTTGCGGTCAAGGCGCTGGGGCCGGGCTCGACTGCGGGTTCGCTCTCGGGCGGGAATTTGCAAAAATACATTATGGGCCGCGAAATCCTGCAAAAGCCCAGCGTGCTGGTGGTGAGCCAGCCGACCTGGGGCGTTGATGCGGGTGCTGCCGCGGCGATCCATCAGGCGCTGGTTGATCTGGCGGCGGCGGGTTCGGCCATTGTGGTGATCAGCCAGGATCTGGATGAACTGCTGGCGCTGTGCGACACGCTGGCGGTGATCAATCTGGGGCGGCTATCGGCGTCCCAGCCGGTGGGCGAAGTGTCGGTGGAAGAGATTGGCCTATTGATGGGCGGAGTGCATGGCACGATGGAGGTCGCCGATGCAGTTCCGGCTTGAAAAGCGCCAGGAGCCGTCCCGGCTCATGCTCTATACGACGCCGATTGCGGCCGTGCTGCTGACCATGCTGGTGGGCGCCATCATCTTTTCGCTGATCGGCTATGACGGCATTGGCGCGGTGCGCGAGATCTTCTTCACCCCGCTGACCAATGCCTACAAATGGCAGGACCTTGGCGTCAAAGCCGCGCCGCTGATCATTATCGGGGTGGGGCTGTCCATCGCCTATCGCGCCAATGTCTGGAATATCGGCGCGGAGGGGCAATACATTATCGGGGGCCTGGCCGGTACCTGGGTGGCGCTGGCTACTTACGGCATGACCGGGCCGTGGATTTTGCCGCTGATGATCCTGGCTGGCGTCGTGGGCGGGGCGCTTTATGCGGCCATTCCGGCTTTGCTCAAGACACGCCTCAACGTCAATGAAATCCTGACTTCGCTGATGCTCACCTATGCCTCGGTGCAACTGATCTATTATCTGATCCGTGCGCCCTGGAAGGACCCGATGGGCATGGGCTTTCCGCAGACGCGGCTGTTCTCCGAGGCGGCGCGCCTGCCCAATATCATTCCCGGCACGATCGTGCATCTGGGCGTGCCCATCGCCATTGTGGTGGCGCTGGTGGCCTGGTTCATCATGTCGCGTTCGGTGTTCGGCTATCAGATGCGGGTGGTCGGCGCTGCGCCTCATGCCGCGCGCTATGGCGGGTTTTCCGAGAACAAGACGATCTGGCTGGCCATGCTGGTCAGTGGCGCGCTGGCGGGGCTGGCGGGCGTGCTCGAAGTCGCCGGCCCGTTCCAGCGCATGGTGCCGGGATTCCCCACCAATTACGGCTTCACCGCCATCATCGTGGCGTTTCTGGGCCGGCTCAATCCGCTGGGCGTGATCTTTGCCGGCATTGTCATGGCCATCACCTTTGTCGGTGGCGAGGTGGCGCAGACCACGATTGGCCTGCCCAATGCCGCCACCGGGATTTTCCAAGCCATGGTGCTGTTCTTCCTGCTGGCCGGCGACATTCTGGTGCGCTACCGGCTCAAGCGCGTGGTCAATCAACCGGCGGCGGGGGCGGCGTAGATGGATATCTATATCGCCATCATCGTCACCCTGGTGGGCGCGGCCACCCCGATCCTGATCGCGGCTTTGGGCGAACTGGTCGTTGAAAAGAGCGGCGTGCTCAATCTGGGCGTCGAGGGCATGATGCTGGTCGGCGCCATCGCCGGCTTTGCCGGGCAGTTCTATACGGGTAATCCCTATTTCGCGCTGCTGTGCGGGGCCTTTGCCGGGGCGGCTGCCTCGTTGATCTTCGGGTTCTTGACGCTCAGCCTCTCCGCCAACCAGACGGCGACGGGGCTGGCGCTGACGATTTTTGGCACCGGGTTCTCGGCGCTGGCGGGCGCGCCGTTCTCGGCCAAGCCGGTGCAGTTGATGCGGCCGCTGTTTCCGGCGGAACTGGCGACCCACCCGGTTTGGCGGGTGCTGTTCGGCTATTCATTTCCGGTCTATTTTTCGTTCTTCATGGTGGCGGCGATCTGGTGGTTCCTGCACCGCACCCGCTCGGGGCTGATCCTGCGCGCAGTGGGGGAGAATGATCTATCGGCCCATTCCATCGGCTATTCGGTCAAGGGCGTGCGCTATGCGGCGGTCATGTTCGGTGGCGCCATGGCCGGCATTGCCGGGGCTTGTTTCCCGCTGCTGCTGACCCCGCAATGGGCCGAGCGCATGACGGCGGGCCGGGGCTGGATCGCGGTGGCGCTGGTGGTGTTTGCCTCGTGGAAGCCATTCCGCCTCTTGGCCGGCGCTTATCTGTTCGGGCTGGTGATGACCATGGAGCTTTATGCCAAGGCCGGCGGCGGACCGCTTTCGGTCATTCCGTCCGAGCTGTGGGCGGCTCTGCCCTATCTCGCTACCATTATCGTGCTGGTCCTGATTTCGATCCGGCGCGACGCAACCAGCAATGCACCGGCCTGCCTCGGCAAGCCGTTTCTGCCCAGCAATTGAGCCGGCGCCAATGACCGGCTCAATCGAATATCAAGACGTCAATCAGGAGAAACAAATGACCCTTTCACGGCGTAATATTCTGAAGATCGGCGGGGCAGCCGCAGCCCTGCCGCTGCTCGGCTCCAAGGCTTTCGCCCAGACCGAGCCGCTCAAGATCGGCTTCATCTATGTCGGCACCATCAACGACAATGGCTATAACTACGCCCACAACCAGGGCCGTATCTATGTCGAGGAGCAGCTGGGCGACGCGGTCGAGACGACCTATGTCGAGAACGTTCCGGAAGGCCCGGATTGCGAGCGCGTGCTGCGCGAACTGGCCCAGCAGGGCAACAAGCTGATCTTCGCCACCAGCTTCGGCTTTGGTGACTCGGTGATCAAGGTTGCTCCGCAATTCCCCGACGTGAAGTTCGAGCACGCCACCGGCTATATGAAGGCCGACAATGTCGGGCTCTACAATGCCCGGTTCTATGAAGGGCGCGCGGTTTGCGGCACCATTGCCGGCCACATGTCCAAGACCGGCAAGGCGGGCTATATCGGCTCCTTCCCGATCCCGGAAGTCGTGATGGGCATCAATGCGCTGGCGCTGAGCGGCCGCCGCATCAACCCCAACTTCACCGTCAAGCCGGTCTATATCTCGACCTGGAACGACCCGGCCAAGGAAGCCGACGCTGCCCGTGCCATGATCGATCAGGGCATCGACATTATCGCCCAGCATACCGACGGCCCGGCAGCCCTGCAGGTTGCCCAGGAGCGCGGCATTATTGGTGGTTTCGGCCAGGGCGCCGACATGAGCGCCTTTGCTCCGGAAACCCAGCTCACCGCCATCATCGACCATTGGGGTCCGCATTACCTCGCCTCCGCCAAGGCGGTGATCGATGGCACCTGGGTGGCCGGCGATACCTGGGAAGGTCTCAAGGAAGACGTGGTCCAGATGGGCCCCTATAACGAAAAGGTACCGGCCGACGTCGTGGCCGATGCCGAGAAGATCCGCACCGGCCAGATCGACGGCTCGTTCCACATCTTCACCGGCCCGATCAAGGACAATACCGGTGCCGAACGTGTCGCCGCCGGCGTGACCATGACTGATGCCGAGCTGCTCAGCATGGACTGGTATGTCGAAGGCGTTGAACAGCCGGTTTAAGGGTTGTTTGACTGAGTTGAGGGGGCGGGCCTGCGCCCGCCCCTTTTCACGACCACCAAGTAGACCTCATCCTGAGCTTGTCGAAGGACGAGGTCGTGGCGCGGTCGGTGGCACGACCTCGTGGTTCGACAGGCTCACCATGAGGTCTACTAAGAGGACTGGTTGATGGGCGATTTTGCAATTTTTTATGAATGGCTGATGTTCGCGGTCCGGTGGCTGCATGTCATCACGGCCATCGCCTGGATCGGCTCGTCGTTTTATTTCATCGCGCTCGACCTAGGCCTGCGCAAGACGCCCAGCCTGCCCCCGCTCGCCCATGGCGAGGAATGGCAGGTGCATGGCGGCGGCTTTTATCACATCCAGAAATATCTGGTGGCACCCGAATTCCTGCCCGAGCACCTGACCTGGTTCAAATGGGAAAGCTATTGGACCTGGCTGAGCGGCTTCATGCTGCTGGTGCTGGTCTATTATGTCGGTGCTGACATCTATCTCATCGACCGCAATGTGCTGGACGTGCCCAATTGGGCGGCGATCCTGATCTCGATGGGTTCGATCGTGCTGGGCTTCGTGGTCTATAACCGCCTCTGCAAGTCGCCGCTGGGCGAGAGCCAGAACGGGCTGATGCTGGTGCTGTTCGTGATCCTGACGGCGATGGCGTGGGGCTATACCCAGCTGTTCACCGGCAGGGCGGCGATGCTGCATATGGGGGCGTTCACCGCCTCGATCATGGCGGCCAATGTGGCCATGATCATCATCCCCAACCAGAAGATCGTGGTGGCCGATCTCAAGGCCGGCCGCGTGCCCGACGCCAAATATGGCAAGATCGCCAAGCAGCGCAGCCTGCACAATAACTACCTGACGCTGCCCGTCATTTTCTTCATGCTGTCGTCCCACTATCCGCTGGCCTTTGCCACGCAGTGGAACTGGATCATCGCCTCGCTGATCTTTTTGGTCGGCGTGGTCATCCGGCATTATTTCAACACGCGCCACGCCCGCAAGGGCAATCCGCACTGGACCTGGGCGGTGGCGGTGGTGCTGTTCCTGATCATTGCGTGGCTTTCCACCGCGCCTAAACTGCCGGGCTCGGCCGGAGAGGAGGTGGCGTCTCGGGCGGCCGAACCCTTTCTCGCAGCCAGCCATTTCAAGGATGCCAGCCTGACCGTGCAGACCCGCTGCGCCATGTGCCACACGGCCGAGCCGGTCTGGCCGGGTATTTATGAAGCACCCAAGAATGTTATTCTCGACAATGATATTGCGGTGGCCAACCACGCCAAGGATATTGCCATCCAGGCGGGGTATTCGCACGCCATGCCGCCGGGCAATGCCACTGAAATGACCACGGCTGAACGCGCCTTGCTGGTCGAGTGGTTCCGCGAAGGCTCGGGCCAATGAGCCGGACTATTTTGCGCGGGCGGGTACTGAGCTTTGTCAGCGAGCCTCAGGGTATCGATGACACGGCGAGCTATCGCTATTTCGCCGACGGCATGGTGGTGATTGCCGATGGCAAGGTGGCCAGCGTTGGCGATTTTGATGCTGGCCTAGCGGGCGATGCCGAGATTATCGATCATCGACCGCATCTGATCCTGCCCGGCTTTATCGATCTGCATCTGCATTATGTGCAGAGCCAGATGATCGCCTCCTATGCCGGCTCGCTGCTGGAATGGCTCAATACCTACACTTTTGTGGAGGAACAAAAGTTCAGCCAGCAGGGGCATGCCGGCGCGGTGGCTGCGGCTTTTTATGATGAGCTGATCCGCAATGGCACGACGAGTGCCGTGGCCTATTGCTCGAGCCATCCGCGAAGCGTCGATGCCTTTTTCGCCGAGGCTGAAAAGCGCAATATGCTGATGGTGGGCGGCAAGGTGATGATGGATCGCAATGCGCCCGAAGCGCTGCGCGACACCGCCCAATCCGGCTATGACGACACCAAGGCTTTGATCGAGCGCTGGCACGGGCGGGGCCGCGGGCTCTATGCCATCTCGCCGCGCTTTGCCATTACCTCGACCCCGGCGCAACTGGAGGCGTCGCGGGTGCTCGTGGCCGAGCATCCGCAATGCTATGTGCAGACGCATCTGAGCGAGAATGCCGCCGAGATCAGCTTCTCGATGGAGCTGTACCCCGATTCCCCGGACTATACCGGCATCTACGAGGATTATGGACTGCTTGGCCCAAAGACCCTGTTGGGGCATTCCATCCACCTCAATCACCGCGAAACGCAGGTGTTGGCCGAAACGCAATCGGTGGCGGTGTTTTGCCCGACATCGAACCTGTTCCTCGGCAGCGGGCTGTTTGATCGCGAGCGGCTGGCCAAGGCCGGGGTGCGGATCGGCATTGCGACTGACATCGGCGGGGGCACCAATTACGGTATGCTGGCGACGCTGGACGAGGGCTACAAGGTGCTGCAATTGCGCGGCCAGCGGCTGACCCCGCTCAATTCCTTCTATATGGCGACGCTGGGTAATGCCCGGGCGCTATCGCTCCAAGGCACAATCGGGTCGATCGAGCCGGGCTGTGCGGCGGATCTGGTGGTGCTCGACGCCAGCGCCACGCCGGCCATGCGGCTGCGCATGGAGACGGTGACCAGTCTGGTCGAAGAGCTCTTCCTGTTGCAGACGCTGGGCGACGATCGTTCGATTGCCGAGGTCTATGTTGCTGGCGCACGGGCGAAGTCAACTTTAGGCGGGTTGTGAGGACGCTGGCCTTGTCTTAGGGTCGGCGTGGTTTTAGCGCTGAATCTCCTGCCTGTGCCGGGCTGTCCGTTCGCTCCCTTGCGGGGCCGCGGGAAAGATCGCGCCCTATGCAATTACCTCCGACAAGGAGGAGACGAAGAAGGAACGACAATGACCTACGCGACAAAATCCGGCCTTTCAGTTCATCCTCTGCTGGTCGATTTTGTTGAGAAAGAAGCGCTTCCCGGGCTCTCCGTGTCGGCCGATCAATTCTGGAGCGGGTTTGCCGCGCTGGTGGCTGAGCATGGCCCGACCAATGCGACGCTGCTGGCCAAGCGCGAGGATTTGCAGGGCCGGATCGATGATTGGCATCGCCGCTATGGCCCGGTTACCAACAACCCGCAGGGCTACGAATTCTTCCTCAGGGATATCGGCTATGTGGTGCCCGAGCCGGCCAATTTCTCCATCGAGACCACGGGGCTCGATCCCGAGATCACCACGCTTTGCGGGCCGCAATTGGTGGTGCCGGTCAGCAATGCGCGCTATGCGCTCAATGCCGCAAATGCGCGCTGGGGCAGTCTTTACGACGCGCTTTATGGCACTGACGTTATCGAACGCAGCGGCGACCTGGCGCCCGGCAAGGGCTATAATGCGGCGCGCGGGGCAGCGGTGGTCGACAAGGCTGCGAGCTTCCTCGACGAGGCTTTTCCGCTGGAAAGCGGCAGCCATCGCGACGTCACTGGCTATCATGTGATCAAGGAAGATGGCGTCCGCCGCCTGGTCGTCGATACGGCAGCGGGCCGCACGGCGCTCAAGGATCAGGCCGCTTTTGTCGGCTATGGCGGCACCGAGACCAAGGGCGAGCTGGTGCTGCGCCATCATGGGCTGCATGTCATCCTCGTTATCGAGCCGGGTAGCGTGATCGGCGGATCGCACAAGGCGGGGCTGAGCGACATCATTGTCGAGGCCGCGCTGACGACGATTCAGGATTGCGAGGATTCGGTTGCGGCGGTCGACGCCGAGGACAAGGTCGGGGTCTATCGCAATTGGCTGGGCCTGATGAATGGCAGCCTGGAAGACACGTTCGAAAAGGGCGGGCGGCAGGTGACGCGCAAGCTCAATGCCGATCGCAGCTACAAGGACGTGAACAGCGCGCCGCTGGTACTCAAGGGGCGCTCGTTGCTGCTGGTGCGCAATGTCGGCCACCTAATGACGACGGATGCCGTGCTAGCCGATGGCAAGCCGATCGGCGAAGGGCTGATGGATGCGGCTCTCACCGTGCTCTGCGCCATGCATGACACGCTCAACAGCACGACGGGCGCCATCTATATCGTCAAGCCGAAGATGCATGGGCCTGAGGAAGTGGCCTTTGCCTGCGCGATTTTCGCCTCGGTGGAGAAGATGCTGGGGCTCAAGCCGCTGACCATCAAGATCGGCATCATGGACGAAGAGCGCCGCACTTCGGCTAACCTCAAGGCCGCGATCCATGCGGCGCGTGAGCGGGTGTTTTTTATCAATACCGGGTTTCTCGACCGCACGGGCGACGAGATCCATACCTCGATGGAAGCCGGGGCGGTGCTGCGCAAGGACGAGATCAAGTCCGAGCGCTGGATTGCCTCCTATGAGGACCGCAATGTGCTGATCGGGCTAGCCTGTGGCCTCTCCGGCAAGGCGCAGATCGGCAAGGGCATGTGGGCGCGGCCCGACGATATGGCGGCGATGATGGCAGCAAAGTCCGGCCATCCCAATGCCGGTGCGAACACTGCCTGGGTGCCTTCGCCAACGGCGGCGACGCTGCATGCCTTGCACTATCACCAGATCGACGTGTTCGAGGCGCAGCAACGCCGTCACAACCAGCCGGTGCCCCCGCTTTCGGAGCTGTTCTCCATGCCGGTGCAGGCGCCCTATTCGCTCAGCCGCGAGGAAATTACCCGGGAGCTGGAGAATAATGCGCAGGGCATTCTGGGCTATGTGGTGCGCTGGGTGCAGCAGGGCGTGGGCTGCTCCAAAGTGCCCGATATCAACAATGTGGGTCTGATGGAAGACCGCGCCACCTGCCGGATTTCCTCGCAGGCTGTGGCCAATTGGCTGCGCCATGGGCTGGCGTCAAAGGACGAAGTGACCTCGGTGTTCGAGCGCATGGCGGCGGTGGTCGATCAGCAGAATGCGGATGACCCGATCTATCGGCCGATGGCGGAGAATTTTCAATCGGTGGCGTTCCAGGCCGCGCTTGATCTGGCGCTGCATGGCGCGGATCAGCCCTCAGGCTATACCGAGCCGCTGCTGCACGCGGCCCGGCGCAAGGTCAAGGCGCGCGAGGCGCATTGATCAGCTGACGAAATCGAACTTATCGACGTCGAACAGGCCGCGGTCGGTCATCTTCAAATGCGGGATGACCGGCAGCGCGAGGAACGCGACCTGCAGGAACGGCTCGGGCAGCACGCAGCCCAGGGCAAGGGCGGCGTCGCGCAGGTGATGCAGATCCTGGGCGACGGTTTCGAAGGGGTTGAGGCTCATCAGCCCGGCGATGGGCAAAGCCAGTTCGGCGGTGATTTGCCCGCCGTCGGCTACCGCGAAGCCGCCCTGCAATTGGATCAGCCGGTTGACGGCCACGGCCATGTCTTCGTCATTGGCGCCAATGACGNNNGCGCTCGATCACCACGCATTTGAGCACGTCCTGGGCGATGTCGGCCTGGGTGCCGCGTTCGCCAATTGCCAGCGCGGCGGATTCGCGGAAGGTGAGGATCAGGCCCGGCTTGACGCCGATCACCGGCGTCTGGTTGCGGTCGGGGCGGGCGGGAATGATGAAATCGTCGGCCACGATCGTGCGGGATTTGACCGAGGTTAGGCCCACCGGCGCTACGGGTTTGCGCGCGGCAAACAGCTCAGGGCGCACCAGGCGACCGGCGGTCAGCACATCGGAAACCTGACAATCCTCAAGGCTATCGAGCAGGGCGATATCGGCGCGCCAGCCGGGGGCGAGGAGGCCGCGATCAGTAAGGCCGAAAATCCGGGCGGCGGAGTGGCTGGCGGCGCGATAGACGTGGTGCAGGGGCCGTCCCATGGCGATGAGGCGGCGGATGGAGCTATCGAGGTGCCCTTCTTCGGCGATGTCGAGCGGGTTGCGATCATCGGTACAGAGGGCGACGAAGCTGGAGGTGTTTTCGTCGAGGATCTCGGCCAGCGCCTTGAGGTCCTTGGAGACCGATCCTTCGCGGATCAGGATCGCCATGCCCTTGGCGAGCTTTTCGCGGGCTTCGGCGGCACTGGTCNNATGCCGGCGGCGAGATAGCCGTTGAGGCTCTGACCGAGCAGCAGCGGGGCGTGGCCGTCGATATGGCCATCCTGGAAGGCGACGAGCTTGGCGATAATGCCCGGATCGGCCGATAGCACGCCGGGAAAGTTCATCATTTCGGCCAGGCCAATGACCTTGGGATGGTTGCGGAAGGGCTCGAGGTCTTCGATTTCCAGCGCTGCGCCATTGGTTTCAAAACCGGTGGCCGGGACACAGGAGGACAGGTTCACCCGCACATCCATGATGGTTTGTTCGGCGCTATCGAGGAAATAGCGAATGCCTTCGGCGCCCAGCACATTGGCGATTTCATGGGGATCGCAGATGGCGGTGGTGACGCCATGCGGCAGCACGCAGCGGTCGAATTCGAACGGGGTGACCAGGGAGGATTCGATATGCAGATGGGTGTCGATGAAGCCTGGCACGGCGTAGCGGCCGGCGCCGTCGATGATGGTTTCGCCTTCATAGCCGGCATGGGTGCCCACGATGCGGTCGCCGACAATGGCAATGTCGGTTAGCGTGACAGCGCCGGTGATAACATCGAGCAATTGCACATTCTTGATGACGAGATCGGCTGGCGCCTTGCCCTGTCCGGCCATGATCATGCGGGTGAGAAGTGCGGCAGAGGTCATCAAAATATCCTGGAATGGGCAATGGCCGAGAGTCGGCCGCTGGCCCTGCGGCGTCAAGTCCCGGCTTTGGCCGGAACCAGGGCGAAGGGCGCACGTTTGCCCCTAAAGCGCCAAAAGGGGAGAACCAGTTTGGAAACCTATGATCCACACAAGAATAAGACCGAGGTCCGGCAGGGCAGCCCGCGCAAGATGAATATGCGCGTGCTGGTCATTTCGCTGATCGGCATCATTATCCTGTTCGCCATCATCTATCTCGTCTTTACCATGAGCCAGCCGAACCCGACCTGATGGCCCGCCTGATCAGAGCCAGCCGCGAGGATTTGACCATTGTCCGGCAGCGGCGCGGCAAGGGCTTCAGCTATGTGGATGCCGATGGCGTTGTCATCAGCGACCGGCTGACCCGGTTGCGCGTGGCGGCTTTGGGCATTCCGCCAGCCTGGCAGCAGGTGCGGATTGCCAGTGACCCGCGGGCGCATATCCAGGCGCTGGGGGTCGATGAGGCGGGGCGCGATCAATATATCTATCACCCCGATTGGGAGCTGAAGCGCAATGGCCGCAAGCTGAAGCGGCTGGCGACGTTCCCCGCCGTCTTGCCCAAAGTGCGGCGCAAGGTGCGGGCGGGGCTGAATGCGCAAACCGGCAGCCGTGAACTGGCGCTGGCCATCGCAGTGGCGCTCATCGACAAGACGGCGATGCGGGTGGGGCGCGAGAAATATCTCGAAACCAGCGGCACCCGGGGCGCGGGAACATTGTTTACGCGCGACGTAAAGGTGGTTGGCGAGGAGGTCTGCGTGAGTTTTGCGGCCAAGGGCGGCAAGCGCGCGGATTATCGATTTACCGACAAGGCGCTGGCCACGGCCCTGAGCCGGATCCAGCAATTGCCGGGCAAGCGCCTCCTGGTCTATCGCGACGAGAGTGGCACGGTCCGGCCGATCCAGACCGGCGCCATCAATGACTATCTGCGCGAGCTGGCAGGGGTGGATATTTCGGCCAAGGATTTCCGCACCTTCCATGCCAGCGTCATGGCCGCAGAGGCGCTGGCCCGCATGGAGAGCGGGGGCTCGATGTCGGCGCGGCGGCGGCAGATGGCGCAGGTGGCGCGTGAGGTTGCCGAGCAATTGCGCAATACGCCGGCGATCTGCCGGAAGTCCTATATCGCGCCGTGCCTGTTCAAGCTGTTCGACCAGGGCAAGCTGCAGGCCCTGTGGCTCGAGGCCGGCAAGGGCCGGCCCGGGCTTTCCACGCGCGAGAAGCGACTGGGTGTCGTGCTGGCGGCCGTCGGGTAAGTCCCTCAGGCCGCGCGGTTGCGGGCGCGACGGCGGCGTTCGGGCGTATTGAGCGGATCGGCGAAAATGCCGGCAATCTTGGCAGGAATGACGGCGCCCGAGAACAGGAAGCCCTGCAGGGTATTGCAGCCCATCTTGCCCAGAATGGTCGCCTGCTTTTCCGATTCCACGCCTTCGGCGGTGACTTCGATATCCATGGCATGGGCCAGGGTGACGATGGCCTGCGTGATAGCGACCGAGACGTGGCCTTCGGCGAGCTGGCTGACAAAGGAGCGGTCGATCTTGATNNTAGCCGGTGCCGAAATCGTCCAGCGCGATCTGGATGCCGGCGGCGCGGAAGGTGCGCAGGTTCTGGGCCGAAATATTCTCATCGTCGAGCAGGATGGATTCGGTGATTTCGAGTTCCAGATCAATCGGGCGCATGCCCGTTTGATGCAGGATGTCGAAGACCTGGTTGGAGAAATACGGGTTGCGCAACTGGGTCGGGGAAATGTTGACCGCGATGGTGCGACCGGGCGCGCTGGCGCCGATTTCGCAGGCGCGCCGCAGCACGAATTCGCCCAGCTCTTCGATCAGCCCGGTATTTTCGGCCACGGGAATGAAGCGGGCGGGAGAAATCTGCCCGTATTTGGGATGATACCAGCGGGCCAAAGCCTCCGCGCCGATGACCTTGCGCGTCTTCTGATCGACCAACGGCTGGAAGGCGACGGAAAGCTGGTCGTTGCGGTTGAGCGCCGCGCGCAGCTCGCCTTCAATCGTGTGCTGGAGCTGGAGCAGCTCGTTCATATGCTCCTCATAGACCATGGCGCGGTTGCGTCCGCTCGCCTTGGCCTCGTAGAGCGCGATATCGGCCTTGCGCACCAGCTCGCGCGGTTCAGCCGAACTGGCATCGGCTTCGACAATGCCGATGCTGACCCCGACATGGGCCTTGAAGTGGCCGAGATCGAAGGGCCGGCCGATGGCTTCGATGATGCGGCCGGATACGGCCATGGCGTCGAAGGGGCGATTATGGGTAACGGCGAGAATGGCAAATTCGTCGCCGCCGAGGCGGGCCACCATCACCTCATTGCCCACGACCAGGCGGATGCGTTCGCCAACGCTGCGGATCAGATCGTCGCCGGCCTGGTGGCCGAGCGTGTCATTGACCTGCTTGAAGCGGTCCAGATCAAGCATCAACAGCACGATATTGGTGCTGGGGGCCTTCTGCTCACGC
This sequence comes from Hyphomicrobiales bacterium, assembly GCA_900470445.1. Taxonomy (GTDB): domain Bacteria; phylum Pseudomonadota; class Alphaproteobacteria; order Rhizobiales; family Devosiaceae; genus Devosia. Next base: position 37,975 of record UCAU01000011.1, read on the forward strand.
AGTATGCGCGCCAGATGGGTATCGAAATTGGTGCGGTTGGGCAGGCCGGTTAGCCGGTCATGGGCGGCTTCATGTTCGGCAACCCGGCGGCCTTCTTGCAGGGCGGCCGAGGAGCCGCGCAGCTTGCGCAGCAGCAGCATGAAGAGCAGGGCGCCAGCCAGGATGACGAAGATCAGCACCGGCACGGTGTGACCCAGCATCAGCCGGCCGGGACGATCGCCGGTCCATTCGAAGAAGGCCACGAAGCGCCCGACGTCGTTGATCACCGGATAGGAGACCCGATCGGGGCTGGCGGACGGGACGAGCACGAAAGCTGCATCCTCGATCAGGTATTGGTGCATCATCTCGGTGACGGCCTGGGCGCCGAGAAAGCGCACCGACACCATCAGGCTCTCCGTGCCGGCCGTGTGCGCCAGGGTGCGGGTGTGGCTGACAATGGGGGTGACACCCACAATGGCGGGCTTGCCATCGACCAGCGCAAAATCGCACACGGTGGGCGGAGCTTCGGCCCTGCCGCTGATGAAATCGGTCATTCGGCCGGCGTCGATCAGGGTCCGTAATTGCTGGACGAGAGGCATGACGCCGCTGGCCATGTCGCGGAAGCTGGTCGTGGCTACGGCTTGCCCATCTTCCATCACGTAGAGCGGCTGGNNCCTGGGCATCGAGCACCATGGTGCGGTCATGCCCAAAGAAATTGTGCATCCACAGGCCCATATTGGCATGGACCCAATCGTGATCGAAGGTCTGGCCAGTATGGATCACCGCCTCGTCCCAGATGGCAATGCCGCCCTGGTCCTTGAGCATGAGATCACGCTTGCCCTGCAGTACCTGGGTGACCATGGTGGTCTGGCGCTCGATGGCGCGCTGGTCGATCGTGCTGGTCGACCAGAAGACAAAGCCGATCACAGCGGCAGCCGTTGCAACCAACGCCAGGACGACGGGCAGCAGGACAGCCGTTATGAAGTGCCAACGTTCGGTCGTCGAAGTTTGCGCCTGCATGAATAGGAACCGGGCCGATTACCGGCTTAACCTAGACCGGGTAAACTTGCAGACTGGTTACTAGATTTCGCATAAATCCGCAGAGCGATCTTAATCAGCTGTTTTCTTTGAACAGCACTTCGCGGTCCTGCGTGAAGTTGGCCAGAAGCGGCAGGCAGGCGCCGCCAACCTCGCGGGCACCGAAGCCGATCGTGCCCTCGGCAATGTCGAAGGGCGCCAGGCCCTGGCGGTCGAATTGGGCGAAAGCCGCCCGGGTTGCCTCCACCAGACGCGCCCGCACGGCGGTGGGGAAGGCGCCGTCGAGCACGATGGTGCGAAAGTCGATGATCGAGACGGCGGTGACGCAGGCAATCGCCAGGCTCTGGGCAGCTTCGGCGATCCAGTCATCAAGCGGAGCGCCAAGCGCGCCCCAATCGCTGGGGTCGAGCCAAAGCACTTGCGGATCGACACCCGCCGCCTTCAGCCGGTCGGCCAGCACATAGATGGAGGCGCTGCGCAGCAGTTGCTGGAAGCCGCCGGGAACGGGGACGGGCAGGGGGGCGAGTGCGCCGGCATAGCCGGTGCGGCCGGGAAACAAATGCCCATTGAGCACCACGCCACCGCCCAGAAACGAGCCGAGGAAAATATAGAGGAAGTCCTCGCCATGCTGGCCATTGCCCAGCACCAGTTCGGCGGCGCAGGCAGCCGTGCCATCATTGTGCAGATAGACTGGCCAGGTGCTGATACCAGCGATGTCGCGGCGGATGTCGGCAGTGCGCCAGGATTCGAGCACTTCGGGGGGCGCCGCGAGCTGGGCTTCCCAATTCCATAATTCGAAGGGCGAGGCGATGCCGAAGCCGGCAATGCGGCTGCGCTCGGCGGGATTGAGCTGGGCGGTCAGCTCGGTAATGCCGCGTTGGGCCAAAGCCAGCGCGATTTGCGGCGTGGGATAGGGATGCGGCTCGTGGATGCGGCCGAGCACATTGCCGGTAAAATCGAGCAGCACGATATCGGAGGAGCGGCGGCCGATCTTGAGTCCCAGGAAAAACGCGCCGCGCGGATTGAGCGCATAGGGCACGAGCGGCTGGCCGACCTTGCCGCGCAAGGGGGACTGGCGCGTGATCAGGCCATCGCGCTCCAGCGCATTGGCGATGGTGGAAATGGTCTGGGGCGACAGGCCGGTGCGGCGGGCGATATCGGCCTTGGGCAAGGCGCCATGGCGGCGGATCAGCGAGAGCAGCAGCCGCTCATTGTAGAGGCGGACGCCGGTCTGGTTGGTGCCGCGGCTCAGATCGTCCGAACGGGCCCGACCGCCGTCTGCCTCAACCATCCATCCGCCCCTGTTTTCTTAACCAGGCCAATAATTTGCCCTAGCGCAGCTAGCCCGAACGGATGCGAATTCGCAATCGTTTTCATTGGCTTGCAGCTCCTCCCGGCAAACTAGTGGCGCCGAACGGGTGGCTCTGTCAATTAATAAATCAGTTGGATTAATTTATTGACAGGAGCGGAATGTGCGGCTGATATGGCGGCAAGGACGGGTGGCCGGAGGAGAGCGCCGCACGGACTGTCGACCCGCTGCGCCCATCAGGGTGACGGCAATTCTCGGGAGGAGACATTATGGGTAGGTTTATCAAAATCGCGGCCGCAGGGGCCGTGATGCTGGGTCTGATGGGCGGCACGGCGGCCATGGCGCAGGAGGCCATTGTCGGGCTGATCACCAAGACGGAAGGCAATCCCTTCTTCGTCAAGATGCGCGAAGGCGCCCAGGCCAAGGCGGACGAGCTGGGCATTGAATTGCGCACTTTTGCCGGCAAGTTCGATGGCGACAATGACAGCCAGATCGCAGCCATCGAAAATCTGATCGCCTCAGGCGCCAAGGGCTTTGCCATCGTGCCTTCGGATTCCAGCGCCATCGTGCCGACCATTCAGCAGGCGCGTGATGCGGGCCTGCTGGTGATCGTGCTCGATACCCCGCTCGACCCGATCGATGCGGCCGACGCCACCTTTGCCACCGATAATCGCAAGGCGGGCGAATTGATCGGCGCCTGGGCCAAGGGCACGCTGGGCGACAAGGCAGCCGATGCCAAGATCGCTTTTCTCGATCTGGCGGTGAACCAGCCAACCGTCGATTACCTGCGCGACCAGGGTTTCATGGCCGGCTTCGGGATCGATGTGAAAGACCCCAATAAATATGGCGACGAAGACGATGCGCGCATTTGCGGGCACGAAATGACCGGCGGCGCCGAAGATGGTGGCCGTACCGCCATGGAAACGCTGCTGCAGAAATGCCCTGACATCAACGTGGTCTATACGATCAACGAACCGGCTGCGGCCGGTGCCTTCGAAGCGCTCAAGGCGATCGGCAAGGATGATGGCTCGGTGCTGATCGTGTCGGTCGATGGCGGCTGCCCGGGCGTTGCCAACGTCAAGGCCGGCGTGATCGGCGCCACCAGCCAGCAATATCCGCTCAAAATGGCCGCCATGGCCATGGAAGCGATCAAGAAATTCGCCGATACCGGCGAAAAGCCAGCGGCGACGCCGGGCCTCGACTTCTTCGACACCGGCGCAGCGCTGGTGACCGACAAGCCAGTGGCGGGCGTTGAGTCCATCGACACGGCCAAGGGCGCGGAACTCTGCTGGGGCTAAGCTGATCTAACCACCGGGAGAATGGTTCAACCTCATCCTGAGCTTGTCGNNGGTTCGACAAGCTCACCATGAGGCCTACTGAAATATACCCTGGGGAGGGGCGTTGATGAGTGATGACGCAAGCGGCTCGGCCGTAGCGGAAAAGGGATTGGCGGGGGCCGCGCAGGCGGTGGCCAGCTTTGAGGAGGACGCGCCCGGCCCGGTCCGGCGGCTCCAGGCGTTCCTGCACAGTTATCCGACGGCCATTCCCTTCATCGTGCTGATCGTGGCCATTGCGATCTTTTCGGTGGCGGCGGGCAGCAAGTTTTTCGCACCCTTCAACCTGTCGCTGGTGCTCCAGCAGGTGACCATTATCGGCGTGCTGGGCATTGCCCAGACCCTGATCATCCTCACCGCCGGCATCGATCTGTCCGTCGGGGCGATCATGATCCTGAGCTCCATTGTCATGGGGCGGCTGTCCGTCGTTGCGGGCGTGCCGGTGGAAATATCCTTCGTGCTCGGTATTGGCACCGGCATTCTGTGCGGGCTGATCAATGGCGTGCTGGTGGCATTGGTAAAGCTGCCACCCTTTATCGTGACGCTGGGCACCTGGTCGATCTATGGCGCCATGATCATCTTCATCTCGCAATCGGAAACCATCCGCAGCCAGGATATCGCGGCGATCGCTCCCATGCTGCAATGGATGGGGGCCAGGGTCGCACTGGGCGGGGGAGCAATCCTCACGGCCGGCTCCATGGTGATGATCCTGATCGCCGCAACGGTCTGGTACATTCTCAACCGCACTGCGTTCGGCCGGCATATCTACGCCACGGGCGACGATCCGGAAGCCGCGCGGCTGGCCGGTATCAATACCAAGATGACGCTGATCGGCGTCTATACCTTGGCCGGGTTCATCTGTGCGCTGGCGAGCTGGGTGCTGATCGGCCGCGTCGGCGCGGTGTCCCCGCTCGGCAGCCAGACGGCGAACCTTGATTCCATCACCGCCGTCGTGATCGGGGGCACCTCGCTGTTCGGCGGGCGCGGTTCGATTGTCGGCACGCTGCTCGGCGCGCTTATCGTGGGCATGTTCCGCAATGGTTTGGCGCTCGCAGGCGTCGACGTGCTCTGGCAGGAATTTGCCGTGGGCGCCCTCATCATCATCGCTGTTACCACCGACCAGTGGATCAGGAAGATTTCCGCATGAGCCTTGATCAAACGGCCGCGGGCCTTACCGCAACCCCCATCGCCGGCCCCCAGCCCATCCTCAGCGCGCAAGGCTTGCAGAAGCGCTACGGCAAGGTGGTGGCGCTCGACAATGCCGATTTCGAGCTGATGCCGGGGGAAATCCTGGCGGTCATCGGCGACAATGGCGCAGGCAAATCAACCCTGATCAAGGCGCTATGCGGCGCCGTGATCCCCGATGCGGGTGTGATCAAGCTCGATGGCTCGCCCGTGCAGTTCAAATCGCCGATGGAGGCGCGGCTGGCCGGCATCGAAACGGTCTACCAAAATCTGGCGCTGTCGCCCGCCCTGTCGATTGCCGACAATCTGTTCCTCGGCCGAGAGATGCGCAAACCCGGCCCGCTTGGCAATATCTTCCGGCTGCTCGACCGCTCGACCATGAACCGGCTGGCCCGCGAAAAGCTGAGCGAATTGGGGCTGATGACCATCCAGAACATCAACCAATCGGTGGAAACGCTCTCGGGTGGCCAGCGGCAGGGTGTTGCCGTCGCCCGTGCGGCAGCCTTTGGTTCGCGCGTGGTGATCATGGACGAGCCCACGGCGGCCCTGGGCGTCAAGGAAAGCCGCCGCGTGCTGGAATTGATGCTCGACGTGAAGCGGCGCGGCCTGCCCATCGTGCTGATCAGCCACAATATGCCGCATGTGTTCGAGGTGGCGGACCGCATCCATATCCACCGGCTGGGCAAGCGGATCGCGGTGATCAATCCGAAGGATTATACGATGTCGGATGCGGTTGCGATCATGACCGGCGCGATGCAACCTCCGGGGATGACCTGATTTTCAGGTGATGCCGGCCTGCGAATGGTGACTTTCTCCGCTTCCGGTGCTCACGTACTGATGTACGCTGCGCTCCGGTTCTCGAAAGCCGCCATTCTCGACTCGGCCTGACCTGAAACTCAGGCCATCCCTCTGTGATCGCCCAGGAAGAAGAAATGACCAAAGTCCGCGCCCTTGTCCTTGAACGCCAGCATGAACTGGCGCTGCGCGATATCGATCTGCCGCTCGATGTGGGGCCGGGCATGGTCAAGATTGCCATTCACACCGTGGGCGTCTGCGGCTCGGATGTGCATTATTACACCCATGGCAAGATCGGGCCATTCGTCGTCAATGCGCCCATGGTGCTGGGCCATGAGGCGGCCGGGACCGTCACCGAAGTCGGCGCGGGCGTGACCAATCTCAAAGTGGGCGACCGGGTCTGCATGGAGCCGGGCATTCCCGATCCCAATTCGCGGGCCAGCCGGCTGGGCATGTATAATGTCGATCCGGCCGTGCGCTTCTGGGCCACCCCGCCCATTCATGGCGTGCTGACCTCCGAAGTCGTTCACCCCGCCAATTACACCTTCAAGCTGCCCGACAATGTCAGCTTTGCCGAAGGCGCCATGGTCGAGCCCTTCGCCGTGGGCATGCAGGCGGCGGCCAAGGCCAGGATCACACCCGGCGATACCGCGGTAGTGCTGGGCGCCGGGCCGATTGGCACCATGGTGGCGATTGCCGCGCTTGCCGGCGGCTGTGCGCGGGTGATCGTGGCCGATCTGGCCCAGCCCAAGCTCGATATTGCGGCGCGCTATCAGGGCGTCATTCCGGTCAATATTCGCGAAAAGAATATCGTCGAGGAAGTCGCCCGGCTAACCGAGGGCTGGGGCGCCGATGTGGTGTTCGAATGTTCCGGCTCGCCCCATGCCTGGAAGACCATCATGGACCTGCCCCGGCCGGGCGGCGCTATCGTCGTGGTCGGGCTGCCGGTCGATCCGGTGGCGGTGGATATTGCTGGCGCATCGACCAAGGAGCTGCGGATCGAAAACGTGTTCCGTTATGCCCATCAATATGACCGCGCCATCGCGCTCATCGCCTCGGGCAAGGTGGATCTCAAGCCGCTGATTTCCGAGACCTTTGCCTTTGAGGATTCGATCAAGGCGTTTGATCGGGCGGTTGAAGCACGGCCGAGTGATGTGAAGCTGCAGATCCGCGTCGGCAAGGATGACTGAGGCACGGCAGGTGGTGCTGGATGGTACGTCTTGGCAGAGCCGCGATGACGTCTACCGGGCTATCGAAACTGCCATTGGACCCAGCTATTTCGGGCGCAATCTGGATGCGCTGTGGGACATATTACGCACCCCAGAAGATAGCGCTCTCAAGCCGCCCTACGCGTTGATGGTGCGAGGTGTTGGGGGCACAAACCCCGAGGTCAAGCAAACCATTGAGGCGATCGCCGCGGTGTTTGCCGAGGCGCGGGCGGCGGACAATCAAGATATCGCGCTGACCATAGAAGAATAATTCAGGGAGACTGCAATGGACCTCAACCTGCGTGACAAGGTCGCCGTCATCACCGGCGGAACGGTGGGTATCGGGCTGGCTGTCGCCGAAGGGCTGGCGGCCGAGGGGGCAAATCTGGTGCTGGTGGGTCGCGACAAGCTGCGCGGCGATGATGCGGCAGCGCGTATAGCCGACAGCTTCGGCATTATTGCCACCGCCATCAGCGCCGATGTGGCGACCGCGGAAGGCTGCGAGGCGGTGATCAAGGGTACGGCCAGGGCCTTTGGCGGGGCCGATATCCTGATCAACAATGCGGGGACCGGCTCGAACGAAACCATTGCCGAGGCCGACGACGCCAAATGGCAATATTATTGGGACCTGCATGTGATGGCCGCCGTGCGGCTGGCGCGCGGGCTGGTGCCAGCGATGAAGAAGCGCGGCGGTGGCGTGGTGCTGCACAATGCCTCGATCTGTGCGGTGCAGCCGCTGTGGTATGAGCCGATCTACAACACCACCAAGGCCGCCTTGATGATGTTTTCCAAGACGCTGGCCAATGAAGTGGTCGGTGACAATATCCGCGTCAATACGATCAATCCGGGCCTGGTGCTGACGCCGGACTGGATCAAGACGGCCAAGCAGATCGCGGGCGAAGATGGCTGGCAGAAGCACCTGCAAGGCGTAGCTGACGAAGCCGGTGGCATGAAGCGCTTTGCGACGCCCGAGGAATTGGCGAACTTCTTCGTCTTCATGTGCTCGGACAAGGCGAGCTACTCGACCGGCTCGACCTATTTCGTCGATGGCGGCTGGCTCAAGACGGTCTGATCGGAACCAACGAAGCGGGCTCACGGTTGTGACGGCAGCGTCACTACAAGGGCCCACGCCATGGATGCCGGCAACGCCATTGGATATGTCGATACCTTCCTGCCCCAGCACATCATCGCCATTCGCCTGGTGATCGCAGCCATTTTGGGCGCCATGATCGGGTTCGAGCGGGAGTGGAACACGGCTGAGGCCGGGCTGCGCACGCATATTCTGATTGCGGTGGCGGCGTCGCTGTTCACCATCCTGGCGTTCGAGATATTCCACACCATCCAGGGCGAGGGGCATTCCAACCCCGACCCGATCCGCGCCGTGGAGGCGGTCACCGCGGGCATCGCCTTTCTCGGCGCCGGGGCGATTTTCCGGCGCGGCGGGGGTGTGCAAGGGCTGACCACGGGCGCGGGTATGTGGCTGGCGGGCGCTGTCGGCGTCGCTGTGGCTTTGGGCTATTACCTGATCGCGCTGGGCGTGGCGGTACTGGCGGTGATGATCCTGGCCGTGTTGCGAGCGTTTGCCCATCATGTGGTGGGCCGGGATGCGCAAAATCCTGCGGTCAAAGGGCCGCGGGGAGAAGCAGATGGAGATTGATGGCGCGCGCCGAGGGACATGCGCGCTGCCGATCCTGCCTCTCCCCCCGTACGATCAACGACCGGGAGGTGTCGCGACCGCGCCCTGTTGCCAAGCCCCCTTGGAGTAGGGCCGGCACGCCGCTCCGGCGCAGGTGCAAGCTGCCGGAGGGTTTAGCCAAGTGGCGGAGAGGGAGCTTGGGAATGCAAGGCCGGCCCGAAGGCAGATCCTGCAGCACCTCTCCGCCGAGGCATGCAACCTGTGGACGCAGGGATTGCATGCCAACCGAGCTGGACGCGGATGGCGTCCAGAAAAAGAAGCGGCCGCACCGTCGTGAGACGGAGGGCCGAGCTAACCTTGCATGGTCAAGAATGTCCGCGGAGGCGCCGCACCACCGCAAACGAGGTCACGCCGCATTGGGACGCCGACAGCCCGCCTATGCGCGAACCGGACCGTGGGAAACAGGCAAAGCGGGGTAATGCTCAGGTAACATTCGCTTGCGTTTTACATGTAAAGGCACACAATCGCGCCGTTTTGCGGGGGAGGTGTGCCGTTCTGCAACCTGCACCAGAGCGCGACCAGATCGTTGCAGCCCTCGATCATCTGCTCGAGTGGCCCGAAATCGCGCGCTCGCCGCAATTGGCCAAGTTTGCCGCCTATATCGTGGGACGCACGCTGGATGGCGAACAGCAGGCGATCAAGGCCTATTCCATCGCCGTCGATGTATTCGGCCGGCCAGCTGATTTCGACCCCCAGGCGGACCCCATTGTGCGCGTGCAGGCGCGGCGGCTGCGGGGCTTGCTCGACGCCTATTATGCGGGGGAGGGTGCGGCCGAACCGGTGCGAATAAAACTGCCGGTGGGGCGCTATGTCCCTGAATTCGAGCTGGTGGCAGATCCGGCTGAAAAGCCGGCGGCGCCGGTCGCAGAAGATGAGTCAAGGCCGGCGCAGGCGCAGCGGCGGGGTGGCGTAACCCTGTCCTGGTTCGCATTGGCCACGATCGCGCTGGGCGCGGCTGCCATTGCCTTTTCGACGGCGACCTGGCAACCGCGCCAGGCGGCACAAGCCTTGGCCACAGGCGCGGTGCAGCGACCCAGTCTGGTGGTGGCGGAGTTCCAGAACCTGACCGGGCAGGGACGCAGCGCCCTGCCGTTGTCGGGCCTGGCGATCGAGCTGGTCACGGATCTGGAAGCCTTCGACACCATGGATGTGCGCTATGACGGCGCGCCGGCACCCGAGCCGGTGGCGGCCGCGGAGTTTGCGCTGAGCGGCATTGCGCGGGTCGATGCCGACATGGTGCAATATAGCGCCATTCTCACCGATACGCGGACCAGCGATATCATCTGGAGCGAGGTGATCTCGCTGCCCCTGGCCCGCGCCAGTGAGCCCCTGGCGCTCGACGAAGTGTCGCGCCGGCTGAGCCTGGTGCTGGGAAGCACGCGCGGACCGGTGCATGCCCAGGCGCGGCAATTTCTGGCCTCAGATGCACCCATTGCGGGCAATGAGAACGCCTATCTCTGCCGGGTAGCATTCGATCTCTATCGCGATACGGGCAGCGCCGAGGCGGGCGAGCGCGCCAGTGCCTGTTTTGCGGCGCTGCCCGCCAGCGAAGGCGAGAAGGCCGGTGTCCTGGCGGCCCAGGCGAGCCTGATCGCCGAGATCGGCACGGCCGAGACCTTGGCCGACCGCTACAAGACGGCCGAGACGGAAATGGCGCAAGCCATTGCCGCTGCCCCGATCGATGGCTTCGTCTGGGAGCAGCAGGCGCGGCTGTTTGAAACCATCGGCGCCATAGCGCAGGCCGAAGCCGCATTCGGCTCGGCAACCCAGCTCAACCCGGCCAGTGCCGATGCCTTGGCCGGCTATGCCAGGCTGCTGGCCTTTTCCGGCCGGCTCGACGATGCGCGGGCTCTGGCCGATCAATCGGTGAGCGTGCCGCCCAATCCGCCTGCCTGGTATTTCGGCGTGCCGGCTTTGCTGGCGCTGCGCGACCGGGACTTTCCTGCCGCTATTGCCCATGCCGAAATCTATGCCACGGCCGATCGCGAACTGGGGCCGGTGCTGGCGATCATGGCGGCGCAGGAGGCGGGCAATAGCGCGGTGGTCAATCGCTATTTGCCGCAGGTGCTCGAGATTGCCAGCTTCCGGGCGGCGGGCCTATTGCCGCAATTGCGCAAGCGCATCAGTGACGCGGGCCTGTTGGGCCGGATCGGCGCGACATTGGCGGCGGCCGGCGTGCCGCCCGCTTCGCTCAATGCCGCGTTCTGATCAATGCGTGGATGATTGCGAGAAGAGATTGATGACGAGCACCCCGGCCAGGATCAGCCCGATGCCGATCAGAGCGGGCAGGTCCAGCGTCTGCCCATAGACGAAATAGGCGATGATCGAGACCAGCACGATGCCGACACCGGACCAAATGGCGTAGCCGATGCCCACGGGAATGGTCTGCAGCGCCAGCGAAAAGAAATAGAAGGTGATGCCGTAGCCCACCACCACCACGATCGTGGGGACAAGCTGGGTAAACCCGGCCGAGGCGCGCAGGAATGACGTGGCAATCACCTCGCCGACAATGGCGATGGCGAGATAGATCAGACCGGGCATGGCCGCTCCAGGGGCTTGAGGGATATGCGGCTAACTTATGGTGTCGCTGCGGCCCCGCAAACCGGGTTTCTTTGCTCCCGGCTAGCCAAAGATCGCTTGCGCCAGCCCAACAAATCGTACGCCACGCTCCTCGAAATTCTTGAACTGGTTATAGGAGGGCGCCCCGGGCGAGAGGATGATTGCGTCGAATTGCTTCCTATAGTCTGCCAGCGTGTGCATGGCGCTGGCGAGGTCGGGCTCCGCCAATACGGTGATGTGGGGTGCCGCCGCTATCGTGGCCGAGGCGAGGCGGGCGCCGGTGACAGGCAGGCAGGCCAACGTGGTCACGCCATAGCCGGCCAATAGGCTTGCCAATTCCGTATAGTCCTGCTCGCGCTCGTGCCCGCCCGCGATCAGCGCGATGCGGAAACCCTTATAGGCCGCCAACGCCGCCTTGGTGGCTTCGGGCGTGGTTGAGATCGAGTCATTGACGAAAATGGTGCCGCCGAATTGGTGTTCCTCCAGCCGATGCGGCAGGGGCACGAAGGCGGCGATCCCGGCCACCACGCCCTCAAGGCTGGCGCCGGCGGCCAGCGCGATCTGGGCGGCGAGGCGGGCATTGTCGACATTGTGGCTGCCCTTGAGGCGGGAGCCGATGGCGGCCTTGTCGATGGCAGCCAGTTCCTCCGGCGTCAGCTCGCGCAGCAGGCGGCGGTGGTCGCGCACGGCATGGGCCACCAGCGCATTGCCCTTGGCGCCGGCGCCCAGTGCTACCGGGAAACTGCCGTCGCGATCGATCAGGTGCAACTTGTCCGCGTAATAGCGCTCGACCGAGCCGTGCCAGTCGACATGCTCGGGATAAAGATTGGTCACCGCCGCGATATCGGGCAAAAAGTTCATGTCGGCGGTCTGGTAGCTCGACAATTCGAAGATGACGACCGGGTGCCGGTCGGCAATGTCGAGTGGAGCGACGCCCACATTGCCCGCTAGGCCCGCGTCGATCCCCGAACGGGTCAGCATCAGATGGGTCAGCGTCGCGGTGGTGGATTTGCCCTTGGTGCCGGTTATGGCGATCACCGTGCGGCCATGACGATAGGTGGCGCCCCAGAGGTTGAGATTGGACGTCACCGGAATGCCGGAATGGCGGGCAATGTCGAACACCGGCTTGTAGCGCGACACGCCCGGGCTTTTGACGATGAGGCCGAAGCGATGGTCACGGATCGCCATGCCCAGGTCGTCCGCCGCAATCTGCTCAGTGCCGGGAATATCGGCCTGCCCGCTATCGACCGTCACATAAAGCTTGAGATCGGGCTGGCGCGCCTTGAGAAAGGCGGCGGTGGAAATGGCCTCGCGGCCGGCGCCATAGAGCAGGACGGGTTCTTCAAACCGCATAGGCAGCCACCTTGGCGGCAAGGGCCGGGGGGATGTGATGATCGTGGCTGTCGGTCAGGCATTCGGCCATGGCCGCCTGCAGCTTGGGCTCGCCATATTGGGCGAAGAGGTCTGCCTTGACCGCGCGCACCACGGCCGCCTCATGCCAGTCGGCATGGCGGGTGAGCGTATAGAGGCACGCCGCTGCTTCAAGGATTTCCCCCACGCATTCCCATGGCTTCTGCCCGGCAAGACCTGACAGTTCGCGGAACGAGGCCTCGTTATCGAGATTGTCGAGCAGGTCCTTGCCGAAGATCGAGAGCAGCCTGTCCTTGGCCATGAAGGGGGCAAAGATCAGGAAGACGAAATGGCATTTGGGGCATTCCCCGCACCAGAGCGGACCGTCATTGCCGGTGAGCCGGAAATTGCGGTTGCAGCTGGAAAACACCCGATCGAACTTGGTTTCATGCGTGAAGAGCGAAGCGATGCGCGCTTCCGAATAGGGGCGGAGCAGGGAATAATATTTGAGCGCGCCCCCGGTGGCGTCAGACAGGATCGAGGCAATCAGCAGTTCGAAGCCCAGCGATTTGGAATATTGGTGATTGGTCTCGCGCCCATCGAAGGTGACATTGCCTTCGCTGGCCGAACGCTCATTGGACAGCACGATCTGGTTGAAGCCGAACAGCACGGCGCAGAGCGCGGCGATCATGGAATTGATCGCCGTCGAAGGCACATGGCCATTGTAATAGCCCGGCTCCCTGGACAGCCGGATCATCTCTGCGTCGAGCGTACGCGTGACATAGACCGGCTTAGTGCCGATCTTGTCGATCGAAGTGATGATCGGTCCCTTGGGATTGACGGCAAAGGGCGTGAAATCAAGGCCTACCGCGCTCAGCAGATCGACGCTGACCAGCGAATCCTTGCCGCCACCGATCGGCAGCAAAGCACGGTCGGGCAGGGCCACGATCGGCTTGATGGCCTCGATATCATGCGGCGCCGAAATGGTCAGCTTGCCGAAACGGGCGAGATTATTACGGGCATAGAATTCGCCCAGGCCGTTCTCATAGACGTCGATAGCAAAGGCCTGTTCGGCTTCGCTCAGCGCGATATTGGGCGCGACGATCTCGAAGGGCGCGCGCAGCTTGAAATAGCTGACGCCCAATACGATTGCGGTCAGATCGAGCAGCTTGGCAAAAGCGGGACTGGCCGCCTTTTCGGGATCGGCTTCCGGCAGGGTTAGGGTCTCGGTAAAGCTCTTGCCGCCCAAGCCATAGGTAAAAATGGCCCGGCCCGTCGCCGGATGGAAGGATGGGCGCTCGATGAGAAATTGTTCGGTCACGGGGCTGATCACTCGCGGATGGTGCCACCCATATAGGTGATTTGCAGGCGTGGCGGGAGTAGGGCGCTTGCGCTGTGTCGAATCCGGGCCATGCTGTTCGTCGTGTGGTTGGAAGCCGGATAATCCGGCACAATTGAGGAGATAGAACAATGCGGGTTCTGGTTTTTGTCAAAGCCAACGAAGACAGCGAAGCGGGCGTGATGCCCTCCACCGAACTGCTCAAGGCCATGGGCAAGTATAATGAGGAATTGGTCGAGGCCGGTATCATGAAGGGCGGCGAGGGATTGCAGCCCTCCAACAAGGGCAAGCGCATCCTGTTCGACGGTTCCAGCCGCACGGTGATCGACGGGCCTTTCACCGAAACCAAGGAATTGGTGGCCGGCTTCTGGATCTGGGACGTTCGGGATATGGACGAGGCCGTGGCCTGGGCCCGGCGCTGCCCCAATCCGATGGACGGCGGCGGTGTACTCGAAATCCGGCCGGTGTTCGAAATGGACGCATTCGGCGATGCCATGACCCCCGAAGTGGCCGAAATCCACAATCGGGTGCGCGACAAAATCTGACGTTTGGCCGGCAGTGACAGAGGGCGCTGGTTGGGCTAGCGTCCGCGCATGTGCCATCCTTCCTTCATGACAAGCCAGCGCCGCGCCACCTCAGCCATGCCGGGGACTTGCCTTGCCTGATCCCCGCCTCACCCTGGCTCGTGGCGGGATTGCCGCCCGGTCGCTGGACGGCATCGTGCCGGCTGCCCGCTATATCGACACTTCCATGCGCCAGACCGCGGTCCCCTCGGCCGCTCTGCGCCGCGCCCCGTCGCCGGATGCCGAGCAGCTCGATCAAGTGCTGTTCGGCGAATTGTTCGAAGTGCTGGATGAGGCGGATGGCTGGGCCTTCGGGCAGGCCAAGCGCGATGGCTATGTCGGCTATGTCGAGGCGAGCGCTTTGGGCGAGGTCTCGGCCGCGCCGACCCACAGGGTGCGGGCGCTGCGCAGCTATGGCTTCAGTGCGCCCAGCATAAAGGCCGCGCCCACCGGACTCTATTCGATGAACGCCATGCTTGCCGCCGAGGGGCAGGAGGGGCGTTTCATCAAGACGGCTGGCGGCTGGTTCGTCGCGGAGCATCTGGCTGGTATCGAGCAGGCCGAGACGGATTATGTGGCTGTTGCCGAGCAGTTCGTCGGCACGCCTTATCTGTGGGGCGGGCGCGAGAGCCTGGGGCTCGATTGTTCCGGTCTGGTGCAGCAGGCATTTTACGCCAGTGGCCGCACTTGCCCGCGGGACAGTGACCAGCAGGCGGGGATGGGCGGAGCGATCGAAACCCCGGCGCGCGGCGACCTGGTTTTCTGGCGCGGGCATGTGGCGGTGATGCTCAACGAGGCCGATATCATCCACGCCAATAGCTGGCACATGGCCGTTGCCATCGAGCCCCTGGCCGAGGCCATTGCGCGCATCAGCCGCCTCGGCGGTGGCAAACCCACGGCCTTTCGGCGACCCTGAGACGAGGACGCACATTGGCGCGTCCCCGCTTGCGTCAGTTCAGCCTATTGCGCGACCGGCCGCAGGGCCAGCAGCTGGAGCAGGCGGCCCGGATTGGCATTGGAAATCACCGGCGAAACGATGGGATTTTCCGCGCTGGCCCAGCCAGTGAAGCGCTTGGTGCTGTACTGGTAGAAGGACGGGCTGTTGTAGACCGGGATCACCGGCATGGCCTCCGCGACCTTGAGCTGGATGGCGTCCATGATCGACTTCTGCTCGGCCGGGTCCTTCACCTGGGTATATTTGTTGAGCATCTCGACCACTTCAGGGTCGGTCCAGCGCTGGGCCGAGGTCCGGCTCTTGCCGAAATCGGCGGGGTTGAACGAGCGAATATAGGGGAAATAGGGATTGGCGGCCGACCCTATGGCGTTGAGCGACATCGCGTATTTCGCGCCGATCAGGTCGGAGGCCCACACCGATTCCTCGGGCGTGCTCATCTTCACGTTCAGGCCCGCTTCTTTCAGCGTCTCGATAGCGATCTGGGTGGCGTCGATCCAGTCGGTCCAGCCATTGGGGATTTCGATGTCGATGGCGATTGGCGTGCCGTCGGGATTGTCGCGGAAACCGTCGCCGTCCTTATCGACATAACCCGAGCTTTCGAGCAGGGCCACGCCGGCATCAAGGTCGAACTTGCCATATTGGCCGAACTGGGTGGCGACTTCGGGATTGCTGAAGGCCTTGTAGAATTCGCCCAGCATGGAAGGATCTTCGTTGATCACCGGATAGCCATAGCCGGCAATGTCTATGATGGTCTGCCGGTCGATCAGCATGCTGACCGCGCGGCGGAAATTCACGTCGTTGAAGGCTTTCCTGTTGTTCTCGTCGGGGCTTTCGAGGTTGAGCGTGAACGCCACAAGGCTCGAGGGCAGGAACCAGTATTTATTGTGCTCGGGGTCCTTGGCGACGAAAGTATTGTCGATATCGGGAATGAAGCTGGTCGCCCAGTCGAGCGTGCCATCGGCCAGTGCCGACAGAACCTGCGGATTGTCGGCCAGCTGGGGCAGCCGCATGCAATCGACCTTGAGGTTCTCGGCGTCCCAGTAATTGGGATTGCGGCATTGCTCATAGACTTGGGGCGTAAAGCGGGTGATTTCGGTGAGCGGACCCGAGCCGACCGGGGTCTCATTGGCGAAGGTGACCGGATCGGCGACATCCTTCCAGATGTGCTCGGGCACGATGGGCATGGCCACGATGGTGGTAGCGATCAGCGAATTGGGCTGCACCAGGTTGAAGCGCACCGTGCGCTCGTCGACCTTTTCCACCGACTCCATCAGCGGCGCCACCGAGTTGAAATCGAGCGCCGGGAATTTCTTGAGATAATCGTAGGTGAACACCACGTCATCGGCGGTGATGGGCTCGCCATCGGACCATTTGAGCCCGTCACGCAGGGTGAAGCTGATCGATTTAAGATCGTCCGCCAGCTCGAAACTCTCCGCCAGGCGATATTCCCATTTGTTGCCGGCCAGGCGATTGAAGATGGCCAGCGGCTCGTAGATGAAATCCTTGGTGGTGGCGCGCGCAGAGGTCTGGTTGAACGGGTTGAAATTGCGCACCCAGGTCGTGGTCTGTTCGGAACTGGCGGTCAGCACCGCCTGGGCGCTGGCGGGCGCTGCGGCCATGGCCAGCGCCAGGGCGGAGGCCGCCAGGATCACTTTGTTCTTCAGCACTGTTTTCTCCTCTGCATCTGCACCGCCGGGGCGATGCCGTTCTTTTTGCAAGATCGGCCCAAATTCGGAGTCGAAGCAAGAGCCAAACGCCTCATCTTGCTTCGAGGACAGCCGTGCAGGCATTAGGCAAATCCGCCAGCGTCAGCGGTGGGGCCGGCGGGCTGGTGCTGGGCTGGTAGGGGGCATCGGTGAACCAATAGTCGAGTTCGGAGCCGCAGCCGTCGCCGGGCGGCACCACATCCTGGTCCTGACAGGACGAAGCTCCAGTTGGGCAGGAAAGCCGGACATGGATGTGGTCGTCGTGACCATACCAGGGGCGGATCTTGCCGAGAAAACTGCGGTCCCGCCACCGCGTCTGGCACAGCGAGCGCTTTATGCCCGGTGCGACGAAGATGCGGGCGACGCCCGGCAATTGCGCCGCGCGATAGATCAGCAGGCGCTCGGCTTCACCAAAACGGTTTGGATCGATGTCGCGGCTGCCCTGCTTGAGCACCGAAATGGCGGATAGCTCCTCGCGCTCCTGGGCGCTCAGGGTGTGGCCCGGCATGGGCTGCAACCAGAGATCGACATCGAGCCCGATCTGATGGGAGGCGTGCCCGCTTTTGGCCGGTCCGCCGCGCGGCTGTCCCATATCGCCAACCAAGAGGCCCGGCCAGCCATCCTGCGCCGCAGCCTGGGCAAGCGCACCGATATATTGCACCAGCTCGGGCGTGCCCCAGCGGCGGTCACGCGACAATCGCATGGCCTGCCAGCCCGGCCCATCCGTCGCCAATTGCACGGCCCCAGCAATGCAACCCTTGGCATAGCTGCCGATCGGCACCGAAGGCCCACCGGTCGGACCCGTCACTGCGCTAAACAGGTCACGCGCGGCCTGTTGCCCATGCCCAGGCGCGGCGAGCAGCAAGAAGGCGGTGAATATGGCACTTAGAAAGCGGAGCTGCATGATCGATACCCGGCCGTGAATCACCCGCCCACTATAGCGCCGAACGTGTCGCAATGCCGATCCACACTCGAAAAAGCGGACATTGGGACCGCCGTCAATTGGAGACGCCATGGGTGTGCGATGGGGTTCCCCACAATCTCATAGCCGCGCTACGCGCCTATGAGGCTGGAGAGCCGCCGGTTCCCGCAAAATACTGCCGCGGCGGGGCGCCCAGCATGCGTTTGAACATGGTGGTGAAGGCGGCTGCGCTGTCATAGCCGAGGTCCAGCGCGACACTGGTGACTGCTTCGCCATTGGCCAGGCGCGGTAGCGCGCTGAGCAGGCAGGCCTGCTGGCGCCAGAGCGACAGGCTCACCCCAGTTTGACGGCGAAATGTCCGGGTGAAGGCGCGGCGGCTCATGGCGAGAGCCCCGGCCCATTCGTCGATCACCAGATGCGGGGACGGGTTTTCGATGAAGCTGCGGCAGAGCGCGGTGAGGCGCGGCTCGGATGGAAAGGGCAGGCCGAGCGGCATTTCGGGCAATTTGGCAATTTCATCGAGCAGCAGCGCCATGACGAGACCCGAGCGCGTGGCGTTGTCTTGCGGAAGGGCGACGGCTTCCACGATCAGCGCACGGGCCAGATCGGTCAGCGCCACCACGCGCACATTGGCCGATATGTCGGGCAGAGCCGCGGGCGAGACATAGATCGAGAGCATATGGACATGGCCGATCATGTCCACGGAATGCTCGAGTTCGGGCGGAATCCACAAGGCATGTTCGGGTGGCACCATCCAGCGGCCCTGGCTGGACGTCACCATGACGACGCCGGTGCGGGGATATAGCAATTGGGCGCGGCTATGGTGATGCGGCGCGACGGCGTGGCCGGCGGGATAGCTCGAGGGCAGGGCGTAAACCGGCGCCGGGGCGGCCTCGATCTGGCGCAGGCGCTGCAGATGATCGCTCTGCCCGTTGACGTCCGATTTCATGCTTGGCCCACTCGCGAAGTAAATTGACCAGAACACGAATGCGGGACAGGCGCAATTGGTCTATCGAGAATGCCTCAATATGGAGCTATATCGTGACGAATAGTGCAGTGGCTGCAGACCGGGAAGCGGGGGAACAGACGGCCTTTGCCGTCATCATGGCAGTGAGTTTCTGCCATCTGCTCAATGACACGATGCAGTCGCTTATTCCCGCGCTCTATCCAATGATCAAGGAGGATTACGGGCTCGATTTCACCCAGATCGGGTTCCTCGGGCTGGTGTTCCAGGTTACGGCCTCGCTGCTGCAGCCCTTGATCGGCATCTATACCGACAAGCGCCCGCTGCCCTATTCCCTGCCCATCGGCATGGGCTTTACCCTGATCGGCCTTGTCGTGCTGGCCTATGCGCATTCCTATTGGATGCTGCTGGTCGGCGCGGGCGTGGTGGGGCTGGGCTCGGCGGTGTTCCACCCCGAATCCTCCCGCGTGGCGCGGCTGGCCTCGGGCGGACGGCATGGGCTGGCGCAGGCACTGTTCCAGGTCGGCGGCAATTTCGGTTCGGCCGTGGGGCCGCTGCTGGCCGCATTCATCGTCTTGCCGCGCGGGCAGGGCAGCGTTGCCTGGTTCTCGCTGGCGGCATTGCTGGGCATCGGCGTGCTGTGGCAGGTGGGCAATTGGTATAGCCGCCACCGCGCCGCCAATCGGAGCCGCAAAGTCCCGGCGCCGGCCGTGACCTTGCCGCGCAAGACCGTCATCATGGCCATCGCCGTGCTGGCCCTGCTGGTGTTCTCGAAATATGTCTACATGAGCAGCCTTTCGAGCTTTTACACCTTCTACATGATCGAACGCTTTGCCGTGTCAGTGCAGGACGCGCAGATCCTGTTGTTCGTGTTCCTGGGCGCGGTGGCGATCGGCACGGTAGCGGGCGGGCCCATTGTGGACTGGTTCGGCACCAAATTCGTGATCTGGCTGTCGATCCTGGGTGCGCTGCCGTTCACCCTGGCGCTGCCCTATGCCGATTTCACCTGGACGGTGGTGTTGACCTTCATCATCGGGGTGATCCTGGCCTCGGCTTTCTCGGCCATTGTGGTGTTTGCGCAGGAATTGGTGCCCGGCCGGGTGGGCATGATTGCAGGCCTGTTCTTTGGCTTTGCCTTCGGCATTGGCGGAATTGGCGCGGCGGTGCTGGGCATCGTGGCGGACCGGACGAGCATCGAGTTCGTCTACCAGATCTGCTCCTACCTGCCGCTGCTGGGCCTGTTGACCATTTTCCTGCCCGATATCGGCAAGGGCCGGCGCAGCAAGAAGGCGGCATAATTCCTGGGGCTCTGCCGAGATATCGGCAGAGCCCGTCGCTCTTAAACGCCGTAGCGCGGTGCGGGTGTTCCCGTCTGGCTGGCGGCGAACAGGGCATCCTGGGCAGCGTCGAAGCGCGCCCAGAGATCTAGATCCCCCACCGATGGCAAAGTGACCTCTTCGCCGCGATCCAGGCCTGTCAAGGCTGCGTCGACCAGCGCATCGACATTCATCACCAGCTCGGCCGGAATCTGGTCGAGCGGCAAGATCGTGCCATCGTAGATTTCGGTGGCGACCCCGGCGGGCAGCACCGCCTGCACTTTTACGGCAGTGTCCTTCAATTCGGCCTGCAAGCCGCGCGTATACAACAGGACATAGGCCTTGGTGCCGCTATAGGCCGAGGCGATCGGAGGAGCCTTGAACGCCAGGACCGAGCCGATATTGACGATGGTGCCGCGATTGCGGGCAACAAAGCCGCCCAGTGCAGCGCGCGACAGCCGTGTCAACGCGGTGATGTTGACGGCAAGCAGGGTATCGATTGCTTCCGGCGCGATCTCCATACTGGCGCCGAGATAGGAGACGCCGGCATTGTTGACCAGCATGTCGATCGAAGTATCTGAGGCCAGGATATCGGCGACCTCTGCCATACCGGCATCGCTGGACAGGTCAGCAGTGACGGTTCGCACACTAACGCCAAAGGCGCCGGTCAATTCGCTCGCGAGCTTCTCGAGTCGGTCGGCGCGGCGGGCGACGAGGATCAGGTCATGGCCGCGGGCCGCCAGACGCTTGGCATAACTGGCGCCGATGCCGGAGGAGGCGCCGGTGACCAGGGCGGTGAAACGGGGAGTGACAGGCATTTTCTAGTCTCCAAGGGGTGATGGAAAGGAGATAGGACAAGTCGCTTCTCTGCATTAGACTGAGCAATGTGATTGGGTTTATTGGTCTGGTCGATAAATGAAGCGTGAGGACCTGAGCGATCTGGCGGCGTTCCTGGCCGTGGCCGAGGAGCGCAGTTTCACGCGCGGCGCGATCCGGCTTGGCCTGTCGCAGGCGACGCTGAGCCAGACGATCAGCAATCTCGAACGGCGCCTGGGGCTGCGCCTATTGGCGCGCACCACGCGCAGCGTACGCACCACCGAAGCGGGCCAGCGCCTGCTGGAAACGCTGCGGCCGGCCCTTGCCGATATCGATGCGCAGGTACAGGCGCTCACCGCCTTGAGCGACACGCCCTCCGGCACTATTCGGCTGACCAGCATCCGTTTTGCCGCCCGCGCCCTGGTGCTGCCGGCCCTGTCGGCGTTCCGCCAGGCCTATCCGCGCGTCAAGGTGGAAATCTCCGCCGAGGATGCCTTCACCGACATCGTGGCGAGCGGCTTCGACGGGGGCATTCGCTTTGGCCATCAGGTGGAAAAGGACATGGTGGCGGTGCCCATCGGCCCCGATGCCCGCGTGGCCGTGGTGGCAGCGCCGGGCTATTTCGAGCGCCATGGGAAGCCGGAAAATCCGCGCGATTTGGCCCGGCACGATTGCATCAATTTCCGCATGGCCAGCGCCGGCAGTATCGCCCGCTGGCAATTCTGGGAAAATGGAAGGGCGCTCGACGTCAAGGTCGATGGCGCCCTCACCGTCAATGACGGCGACCTGCTGGCGCAAGCCGCTCTGGACGGGCAGGGACTGGCCTATATCTTCGAGGATCAGGTGGCCGAACACCTAAAGAGCGGCCGGCTGCTGCGCTGTCTCGAGGCCTGGTGCCCGCCCTTGCCGGGATACCATCTCTATTACCCCACCAGGCGGCAGAAGACCCCGGCGCTGGCGGCACTTGTGGAGGCGCTGCGCTATCGCGCGTGAATGTTTAGCGTTGAGTTTGAACAGCAGGCTAGGTGCGGGCGAGCGGGCCAGTGGCAACGCTCGCCGCTCCATGATTGATCCCTCAGACCTGCGCGTCTTCGGCCAACTGCCCCAGCTTGACCTGCACCAGCAGGCTCAGCTCGTCATAGACATTCCATTCGTCGACGATCTTGCCGTCCTTCCAGTGATAATGGCTCATGCCCATCACCTGCACGCGCTTGCCGGTCGGATCGCCCAATTCGCCCAAAATGCCGTAGCCGAGGTGATGGCCTTCCATCACCCAACGCACGGCGACCTTGGTGCCGCCTTCCTCGCATGGATTGGAGGCGACATGCTGGACTTCATAGGAAGCGTCCGGCAGCGAGCCGATCAGGCCCAGATGCTGGTGGATGATGGCGGCGACACCATAGAGCTCCTTCATCAGCGGCCCGTGATATTGCGCGGTCGGGGCATAGTCCCGGGCAATCCGCCCGAACATGCGCTTGACGAAAACCTCGTGCAGCATTTCGATCGTCTGTGCCTCGATATCGTTATGCGCCAGGCTCAAATCCGCCTTCTCGCTCGGTCGTGTCTGGCCGAGGAAACGGCGGTTCTCCCCGATATCGAGCGAGGTCAGGCCGGCATCGAATTTCTGCTTGGCCGTGCGCATGGCGAAATGGTGCGGATCAAGGCCCAATTGCTTGATGATGGCCATCTGGTCGGCTACCACCCACTCGCGATAGATCATGTTGCGATGCACCATGCAGTCCGCGATGGTGCGGCTGACAAAGGGCTTGCCGGTCGGCTGGCCCAGATGGCCATATTGGGTGTGCCGGCCCGAGCCGGTCACCAGATGGCTGGTATAGAAGCCGTCCTTGTCATTGCCGTTCCAGATAACTTGCGTGCCCATGCCGCGGCGCTCGGGAAAGCTGACCAGGCGCTGGATCGTGTCGCGCACCACGTCTTCGCGGTTGTAGATCGTGCCGGTGGTGCCATAGAGCACGCAATTGTGGGTATAGTGGGTGTAGATCAGCCCGATATCGCGCTCGTCCCAAATTTTGTGGGTGCAGCGGATGATGTAGTCGACGATGTCGGTATAGATATCGTCGAACCCATCCAGCGACTGGCTGCGCGGCCGGTCGGTGGGCGCCAGATCGGGATAGTCGCGGCGCTCCACCTGAAGCACGCTCTCCTCCGCCGCCCCGGCGGAACCGCCCTTGGCCTTGGAATTGCTGGTGGTCTCGCTCATGATCGCTCCTCGTTCGTCTGCCGGAATGGCGTTGATCTCGCCCAGCCAATCGCGCATATGACGCGCCATAGCGGCTGGATTTTCAAGCGGGGCGAAATGCCCCGCCTTGGGAATGGTAAAAAACCGGGCGCCCGGAATGGCTCGCGCCATTTCCTCATGCACCTCGAGCGGGCAGACCCGCTCTGCCTCGCCCGCCAGGATCAGGGTGGGAACGGCAATAGCGCCCAGCCGCGGCCGGCTGTCGGCGCGCTGGATCGCCACCTCGGACTGGCTCGCCAGCACATCCGGCCCTGCATTGCGCGCCATCTCGGTGATGAGCTTTTGCAAACTGGCGTCATCCAGATGTTCCGGCGCCACCAGATTGGCCCAAGCATCTTCGATATAGCTGTCCATCCCTTGGGAGCGAGCCTTGGCCACGGCCGCCCGGCGCTTGTCGGCATTAGCCTGAGAGTCCGGCCGGGCCGTCGTATCCACCAGCGCCAGCCCGGCGATGCGCTCAGGCGCCTGCGCCAGCATTTCCAGCGCCACAATGCCGCCGAGCGAAAAGCCGAGCAGTGAAAACCGCTCTGGTGCGACAGCAAGGATGCGCGCGGCAAGCGCCGTCGTGGATGTCGCCCCGGTCATGTCGCCGACAATCGCCGCGGGCATATCGAGTTCCGCCAGCACTGGCGCAAACAGCCGCTCGTCACACACCGTGCCGGGCAGCAGCAACAAGGGCAGGGGGCGCGCCACGGCGCCCTCGATAGTTTTCGCGACGGGAATAACTTTGTTCATCCAACCCGGGTCCGCCCCGCCATCGGGGCAGGCCTCGACCAATGGCCAAGACCGATTTTGCCAAAAAACTCTGGCAAATATTGAATACGTATGCAAGATCAAAACGACACCTTGATGTGACGCTCGATGCTAGCAGTCCGCTAACGCATTCGCGTCATCTGCTACGCTTTTCGGAGTGATCTGCGCATGACCCAAACCCCCGCTTCGCCCTTTCCCGGCGTCACCTATGTCAAAGCCCCCGAGCGCTCCTCGATCGGCGACAATGCTCCCGTCGAAACCTTGGTCAGCGAGATCATCGCCAATGTTCGCCGCAACGGCGACGCCGCCGTGCGCGAATACTCGGCTAGGTTCGACAAGTCCGACCTGGAGGTCTTCGAAGTCACTGCAGCGGAACGCGAATCCGCGCTGGCCGAGCTTGATCCGCAGACCCGCAAGGACACCGAGTTCGCCATCGCCAATGTGCGAAAATTCGCCCAGGCGCAGCTCGCGACCATCCTGCCGCTCGAAGTCGAGACCTTGCCGGGCGTGCATATGGGCCACCGCGTCATCCCCATTCAGCGCGTTGGCTGCTACGTCCCCGGCGGCCGCTATCCCCTTCTATCTGCACCGATAATGACCATCGTCCCAGCCAAGGTCGCCGGAGTCGACGAGGTCATCGCCTGCCTGCCCCCCAATGCCCACAAGGCCATGATCGCGGGCTGCCATCTCTCCGGCGCCGACCGCATCTTCCGCATCGGCGGCGCCCAGGCCATAGCCGCCATGGCCTATGGCACCGAGAGCGTTCCGGCCGTCAACAAGATCGTTGGCCCCGGCAATGCCTTCGTCAACGAGGCCAAGCGCCAGGTCTTTGGCCCGGTCGGCATCGACCAACTCGCTGGCCCATCAGAGATTTTCGTCGTTGCTGACGCCACCGGCGATGCCGAGATGATCGCTACCGACCTGCTGGCCCAGGCCGAACACGACATCCGCACCCGCGTCGGCCTCATCACCACCGATAGGGCCCTGGCCGAGGCCACGCTGGTCGAAGTGGAGAAGCAACTCGAGACCCTTTCCACCGCCACCACCGCACGCGAAGCCTGGATCAACTATGGCGAAATCACCGTCTGCGCCGACGAGGCCGCGATGATCGCCTATTCCGACCTGATCGCTGCCGAACACCTGCAGGTGCACACGGCGGACAGCAAGGCCTTCGCCAAAAAGCTGAGGAATTACGGGAGCTTGTTCATCGGCGAACTGGCCAGCGTGGTCTATTCCGACAAGTGCTCAGGCACCAACCATACGCTCCCGACCATGGGTGCCGGCGCCTATACCGGCGGTCTCTGGGTCGGCGCCTATGTCAAGATCGCTACGCACCAATGGCTCGATGAAGAGGGTGTCAAGCAGGTGGCGCCACCTGCGGCGCGGCAGTCGGCTAGCGAAGGTCTCGAAGGCCACCGCCGCGCCGCACAATTGCGGCTAGATCGCATGCAGGCAAAGTCGAATTGAGCTAAAAGGCCCGCGAAAGCGGGCCTTTTAGGAACTGCATTCACAGTCGTCACCCTTCTCCCCCTGAGGGAGAAGGTGCCTGAAGGGGCACCGAATTCACGAAGGCGAATTTCGGTTGGATGAGGGTCTCTTCCTAACCTTCTGGCACGGGATGGCGCAGCACCCCCCTCACCCTGACCTTCCGCTGAACGCGCCAGGTCGTCCCTCTCCCTCAAGGGGAGAGGGTAAGGAGGCTCAGCTGATCTTATCCGCCTCCGCCCAGGCCGCCCGCAGCTTCTCGACCGTAAAGCCCGGCGCCCTTGCCGCGGTCAGCACCGGCACTTCCTTGCGCATCACCACGTCGATGGCCCAGGCCATGCGCTCGATATGCTCGGCCGGAATAACCACCGCGCCATGCCGGTCGGCATGGACCAGATCATCGGGGCGCACCGCCATGCCGAATACGGTCACCGGGCAATCGAGTTCGGTCACATGCACAAAGGCATGGCTCGGCCCGACCGAGCCGGCAATGACCTGATAGCCCTCGTCAAGCATGCCCAGATCCCGCAACACGCCATTGGTCACCGTGCCGGCAATGCCCAGACCCTTATGCTGGGCCACCTGCATTTCGCCCCAGAAACCGCCAATGGCGTGGGGATAATCGGTGTCCTCGATTACCACGACATTGGGGCCTTCTCCCGCCGAAACGTACTCGTAGTACTGCATGCGTAGCGCCCGCACTTCTGCCGCCGGCTTCTGCGCGGGAGACGATGCCCGTATCTTCGCCGTGCGGGCAAAGCCCACCACCGGCGGCAGGCTTGGATCGGCGCAAACCACCGGCGTCTTGGTAAAACCCTCGGCGGTCCGCCCGCCCATCACATGCTCCAGCGCATTGCACACTGTGGGCGTGTCGGCCTTGCGCAGAGCACTCAGCACCTGGGCGGAAATTGCAGGCATGTCGATCCTCCTTGAAAGCAGAGCGACCCCGCCCGGCAAGGGCGAGGCCTGATAGTAGTCCGTCGGGCTACTCGGCCGCCTTGGCCTCGGCCCAGACCGCGGCGGCGGGGGCTGCCGCACCACGCACCACAAAGGCAATCGCATCGGCCGAAGCCGCATTGCGGAACCCGTGGGCAAGGCCCACCGGCACCGTCAATGTATCGCCAGCACCCAGGATCAGTTTCCCGTCGGCCCAATTCACTTCCAGCGTGCCGGACTGCACAAAGATCACCTCCTGCTCCCGGCGGCTGTGCGGCGCAATCGTTGCGCCGGTTTCCAGCTTCAGTCGACGCAGCGCGAAGCCATGCTGCCAATGCCCGATGATCGGTCCGGCTTTGAAGCCGTCCTGGGCATCGACGTCGCCGATCAGCGCGGCCTCTTCGACACCTTCGCCGGCCAGCGGCGAACTCGGATTGCCCTTCATCTGCTCGGGTTTCAGCGCATATTTTGCCAATTCCTCGATCGGCGGCGTCGCCAATTCCCTGAGCTTTTCGGCGCTTGGCGGCTGCTCCAGTTCGGCGCCTTCCGGCACGGTCTCGCCCAGCGTGGTATCGATCAGCTTGCCGCCTTTGAGCAGTTTGAGGCCGAAATCCTCGGCCATCTGGAACACGCTCGGCGCCCAGACCACCTTGCCGGGGTCGTCATGGCCCAGCACCACGGCGAGGAAACCCGTGCCTTCGTCACGCTTCTCAAAGCCGCGGAACATGTGGGTGGGGACGGTGGCCACGTCGCCTGGCTCGACGTCGATATAGCCTTCGTCCTTATTCGCGCCGAACACGAAGCGCCACTTTCCGGTATGCACCAGGAAGGTTTCCGCCGTCAGGTGGCTGTGCTGGCTGTTGGTACAGCCGAAGGGCTGGCGCGCAGCGCCGAAATTGAAACCATGCGCCTCGGGAATATGCACGACCTGTGCCGGATTCTCGCTCACGCCCGGCCCGATAATGGTGAAATTCTCCTTGCGGTCCGAACCGGGCGTCCGCGCATCGATAAAGGCATTGCGCAGCCCTTTAAGGTCGGCATAGCGCACCAGGCGCTTTTCCATTTCGCTTTGTGTCCACTGGGTCATGGGATGGTCCTTTCACTCGCAAAATCAGAGGGATATTCAGAAATGCATTCGTATGCACAGCGCGCGCTGGCCGCGCGAAATCGCGCGCCAGCCGCTCCATATGATCATGGGGTCGAACAGGCCGGCGTCGGTCATCATGCCTCCCGCGGCTTGTAGATGCGCTGGCCATCGCGCTCGACAACGCCGCTTTGGGGCAGGCGGGCCGAGGTGCGCACCACGAGGTCACCCGTCAGGATGCGGTGCTCGGCCTCGATTTCGCCGCTGGCGATCTGGTCCATCAGGATGTCGACGGTAGATTCCACCATGCGTTTGAGCGGCTGGCTCATCGAAGTGATGCCATAGGATGTCCAGCGCGCTGGCCCGACGTCGTCATAGCCGACAATGGATAGGTCCTCAGGAATCCGCAGCCCGAATTCGTGGCGCGCGACATCCATCACCGCCACGGCCATGTGGTCATTGGCCACGAACAGCGCCTCGGGACGGTCGGGCCGCGCGAACATCTTCCGCGCAGCGGCCTCCGCGTCGGGGCGGGAATAATTGCCGGTTTCGATCGTGACCTTGTCAAAACCATGCGCAGCCAGGCCTTCCACAAAGCCCTGCTGGCGGTCGCGATTGGTCGAGGAATTTTCGAGGCCCGCAATATAGCCGAAGCTCTTGTGCCCGCCGGCCACCAGGAAATCGGCGATGCGCTTGCCGCCCTCGCGGTTGCGCGTGGTGACGCTGGATACCGCGTCGCGTTCAGTGGTGCGGTTGAACAGCACCACCGGAATACCCGCCGTGGCACATTCTTCCGACAGCTCGGACGACAGCGATGTGGAGGCCAGAATGATGCCGTCGACCCGATATTGCATCAACTGGTCGAACACAGGATCGCTGTCGCGATCCTTGAAGCCGGTGAACAGCAGCAGGTGGTAATTCTCTGCTGCCAGCGCCCGGCCCAGCTCTTCCAGCACATCGGGATAGAACAGATTTTCCAGATACGCCATCACCACCGCGATGATGCGCGATCGATTGGTGATCAGCGAACGCGCGATGGCATTGGGCCGATAACCCAGCACCTTGGCTGAAGCCAGCACCTTTTGCCGTGTCTTGGAGGAGATCGAAGCGCCCGGCGTGAAGGTGCGAGACACAGCCGATTGCGAGACGCCGGCATGTTCGGCGACCTGGCTGGAGGTGACGCCCGGTTTCTTTATTCCGCTGTCCATCCGCCATCCACCAGTAATGCCGTGCCGGTCACCAGTGCCGCGGCATCGGAGGCCAGAAACACGATTGGGCCCATAATGTCTTCCACGCGTCCCAGCCGGCCCAGCTTGATCTTGGATAGAACCCAGTTCCTGAATTCAGGATCGCTCAGGGTCTTCGCTGTCAGGTCTGTCTCGATAAAGGTCGGGCAAACCGTATTCACCCGGATATCGCTGGCGCCCAGCTCGATGGCCATGGCCTTGCTCAGGCCCTCGACGGCAAACTTGCTGGCGGCATAGACCGCGCGGGCCGGGCCGCCGACATGGCCCATCTGTGAGGAGACATGGATGATCGAGCCCGCCAGGCCCGCCTGCACCAGCCGCGCCACCACCGCCTGGGACACGAACAGCGTCGCCGCCAGGTTGAGATCCATCACCGCCTGGTAATTGGCCGGGGTGATATCGGCAAAGCTGGAATGCCGCGCCGTTCCGGCCGAGTTGACCAGCACCTGGAAGGGTTCGACATCCCCGACGAACGCCTTGACCGCATCGCTGTCGGTAATATCCAGCGCCACGCCCTCGGCGGCAAGCCCCGCATCCGCCATCTGGTTGACCACGATTTCGATATCGCCCGCCGTGCGGGCAGCGATGGTCACCGCCGCACCGGCCTCGGCCAGCGCCACCGCCGCACCCAGCCCGATGCCGCGCGTGCCCCCGGTGACGAGAGCCCGCTTGCCATCGAGGCGGAAACTGGGAGTGCGCGGCAGGGCCATTATTCGGCAGCCTCCACGCGCGGCGTCGCGCCCGTGCCATAGGGCACATTACGGCCACCATAGCGGCGCACGCGAATATTGGCCTGTTCGGCATGACCGACAAAGCCCTCGAGCATGCTGAGCCGCGAGCCATATTCGCCGATCATGGCCGAAGCCTCGTCACTGGTGACGGTCTGCCACGTACAGGTCTTCATGAATTTCCCCACCCACAGGCCACCCGTATAGCGCGCCGCCTTCATCGTGGGGAGGGTATGATTGGTGCCGATTACCTTATCGCCATAGGCCACATTGGTGCGCGGCCCGAGGAACAGCGCGCCATAATTGGTGATATTGTCGCGGAACCACATGTCGCGATCGGTCATCACCTGCACATGTTCGGAAGCGATCCGGTCGGCCTCGGCCAGCATCTCCTCGTAGCTGTCGCAGATGATGACCTCGCCGAAGTCGTTCCACGACTTTCGGGCGATTTCGCCGGTGGGCAGGATATCGAGGATGCGCTCGATCTCGGCCATGGTCTCGCGCGCCAGCTTTTCCGAATTGGTCAACAGGATCGCTGGCGAGGTCGGGCCATGCTCAGCCTGACCCAGCAGATCCGTGGCACACATTTCGCCATCGACAGTCTCGTCGGCGATGACGAGGGTTTCGGTTGGGCCGGCAAACAGATCGATGCCGACGCGGCCGAATAGCTGCCGCTTGGCCTCGGCCACGAAGGCATTGCCCGGCCCCACCAGCATGTCGACCGGATGGATGCTTTCGGTGCCGATCGCCATGGCGCCGATGGCCTGGATGCCGCCCAGGACATAGATTTCATCGGCACCGGCCATGGCCTGTGCGGCGACGACGGCCGGTGCCGGCTTTGCCCCGAATGGTGGAGCACAAGTGATGACGCGCTCGCAGCCGGCCACCTTGGCGGTGATCACCGACATATGGGCCGAGGCGAGCAGCGGATATTTGCCACCGGGCACGTAGCAGCCCACCGCATTGATCGGCACATGCTTGTGGCCGAGCGTGACGCCGGGCAGCGTCTCGATTTCCAGATCGGTCATCGTGGCGCGCTGTGCCTGCGCAAAGTTGCGCACCTGCGTCTGGGCGAATTCGATATCGCTGAGGTCCTGGTCGGTCAGCTGGTTCATGCAGTGGTCGATCTCGGCCTGGCTCAGCCGGAAATCGGTGCGATCCCATTTGTCGAATTTCTGCGACAGCTCACGCACGGCGATGTCCCCGCGCTTCTCGATATCTGCTAGAATGCCCTCGACCGTGGCGCGCACCCGGCGATCCGCCTCTGCACGCTCCTCGACATCCTTACCGCGCTTGAGCCAGACTGGCATTTTTAGCCGCCTCCCGTTCTGTTGGTATCGTATTCTGCATACGTATGCAAATTTGTAAATGCGGTCGTCGGGACGACCAGTGTTCTCTAATCGGTGACGGCTGGCGGCCGTTGCACGCTGTGGTCGGTAGCCCGCTCGAAAGCGTGCCCGATCTGCACGATGCCGGCCTCGTCCCGGTGCCGGCCGATGATCTGCATGCCCATGGGCAGGCCATGGTCAAAGCCGATCGGCAGGGCCAATACGGGATGGCCGCTGACATTGAAGCCGATGGTGCGCATCGGCGTCCATACAGCCTCCTTCTCGAACGGGGCCGCGGGCAGGGCGGTGGTCAAGGCGCCGACGGTAACGATGGCATCGTGGCTTTCGAGCAGGTAATCGACGGCCCTGCGGAACCTGTCGCCACACTGCCGGGCCACGGCCAGTTCCTCGTCGGAGACCGCCAGGCCCGCCGCAAGGCTGAGAAAGGCTCGCCGCCCAAAGGCGTCCGGGTGGTCGCGCAGTTCGGATGCGTGATAGTCGAAGCTTTCCTTGTGCAGGATCGTCGCCGCTGCCACCTCGATATCGTCATAGTCCGGCAGCGCGATTTTCTCGATCACTGCACCGAGCTCCGAGAGGGTGGAGATAGCCGCATCCATCGCCGCCAGCACGGCCGGCTGGGTCTGGCTGTCATTGGCAAACCAGTCGCGGGCATAGCCGATACGCTTGCCAGCAATGGGCTGGCCGAGCAGGCGCATGGCGGAGCGGTCCGCGGGCAGGTCGGCGATGACATCGAGCGTCATTGCCGCCTCAGCGACACTCGCGCTGATCGGACCGACATGGTCCATGCTGCCGGCCATGGGCAACACCCCATCGCGCGGGACCAGGTCGAAGCTGGGCTTGAGGCCCACCACGCCGCAATAGAAAGCTGGGCCGCGCAGCGAGCCGCCCGTATCGGTGCCCAGCGTGGTGCGCAGCAGGCCACCAGCCACGGCAGCGGCGCTGCCCGAGGACGAGCCGCCGGTAATATGCTCGAGATTCCAGGGGTTGCGGGCGGGCGGAAAGGTCCCCCGGTTGTCAGGGCCGACCGTGCCCCATTCATAGGTGGCAAGCTTGCCGACCACCACGGCGCCTGCACTGCGCAAGCGCCTGATGACTTCGGCATCGGCATCGGCGACTGCCTGCTTGCGGCCCGGCGCATTGGCTGTGGTAGGCAGGCCCGCGACATCGATCAGGTCCTTGATGCCGATGGGAATGCCCTGCAGATGGCTGATGTCGAGGCCCGCGGCGAAATCAGCGTCGGCCCGGCGGGCGGCAGCCAGGGCAGTTTCGCGGTCGATGACGTAAAAGGCGCGGTATGCCGGGTCGCGACGCTCGATGCGCCGGAAACAGGCCTCGACCAGCGCAATGGCGGTCAGCCGGCCATCGCGCAGGCGATTGCCTTGCTCGAACAGCGACAGGTCGAGCGCAGCGTCAGCCTCTGCATCGCCGTCGCTCAAGCCCACATCGATTTCGGCCAGGCCGTTACGCATCCAGCTCGCGAGCTTATAGACACTCTCCGCCTCGGCGGCGCTCATGGCCAGGCCGTGGCGCGCGATGCTGTCGGCAAACGCCTCTTCCGATGGGTCGATCGTCACGGCCGGTTCCCCGTGCATATCAGTTGCTCGTCACGATACGCTGGCCGGTGGAGCGGTCAAACAGATGGCAGGCGCTTGGCGCGATATTGACCCGCACCACATCGCCGATTTCGGCGCGATAGTCCTTGCCCACCTTGATCGAGACCAGCTCGCCCGCCACGCGCAGCGAGATCATGGTCGCTTCGCCCAGCAACTCAACTGTGTAGATCGGCGCTTCGATCTGGCCGTTGGCTTCCGCCAGAACCGCATCCTCGGCGCGGAAGCCGAGCGTCACCGGACCCTTGGCGGCCTTGGGCAGGCCATCGATCCGAATGCCCGCGCCGGAGAACACGCCATCCTGGATATCACCAGGAACCAGGTTCATAGCTGGCGAGCCGATAAAGCTGGCAACGAATGTATTGGCTGGCCGGTCGTAAATCTCCATCGGCGTGCCGACCTGCTGGATCAGGCCCTTCTGCATCACCACCACACGATCGGCCAGGGTCATGGCCTCGATCTGGTCATGGGTCACATAGATCGTCGTGCGCTTGAGCGTGTGGTGCAGGTTCTTGATCTGCGCCCGGGTCGAGACGCGCAGTTTGGCGTCCAGATTGGACAGGGGCTCGTCCATCAGGAAGGCATTGGGCTCGCGCACGATGGCGCGGGCTAGGGCAACGCGCTGGCGCTGGCCGCCCGACAGGGCTGCAGGCCGGCGCTGCAGGAAGTCGTCGAGTTCGACCATCCTCGAGGCCGCCATCACCCGCTCGTGGTGCTGCTCCTGCGGCACCTTCCGCACCTTGAGCGGAAAGCGGATGTTTTCGTAGACCGTCATGTTCGGATAGAGCCCGTAGCTCTGGAACACCATCGAGATGTCGCGATCCTTGGGCTCGAGCTTGTTGACGAGCCGGTCGCCGATCCAGATCTCGCCCTCGGTAATGTCTTCGAGACCGGCGATCATCCGCATGGTCGTGGTCTTGCCGCAGCCGGAAGGGCCAAGCAGCACCAAGAATTCCTGGTCGGCAATGTCGAGGTTGAAATTGTCGACGCCGACGAAATTGCTCCAGCGCTTGGAGACGTTCTTGAGGCGGATTTGGGCCATGAGTTTATCCCTTTACTGCGCCGGCCGTGAGGCCCGAGACGATCTGGCGTTGGAAGAAGAGCACGAGGATGAACAGCGGTACGGTGGCCGAGACCACGGCGGCCACGGCAAACATTACATTGCCCTGTTCCTGCACCGAGCCGAGGAAGCTCGAAATCTTGGGCACCATGGTCTGGTTGTCCGAGCTCAGCAGCATGGAGGTGACCGCGAAGTCGTTATAGGCGAGCAGGAAGCTGAATAGGCCGGTCGTCACCACTCCTGGCCACATCACCGGAATGATGACGCGGCGGAAGGCTTCGAAGCGCGAGCAGCCATCCACCATGGCGCTTTCATCGAGATCCTTGGGGATCGAAAGAAAAAACGAATGCAGCATCCACAGCGTGAAGGGCTGGTTGATCGCCACCAGAACGATGATCGAGGTCGGCAGCACGCCCCAGATATTAAGCTGGAAGAAGGGCAGCAAATAGCCCGAGACCAGCGTGATATGCGGCATGGCGCGGAATACCAGCGCGATGATCAGAATCCAGAAGGCATAGCGCTGGCCGGAGCGGGCGAGCGCGTAGCCGCCCAGCGTGCCCAGGGTGAGCGCGATCACCGTCACCGATACAGTTACGATGGCTGTATTGCCCACCGCGCGCCAGAATTCGCGCGTGACCCAGGCGCCGTAATAGCCGCTGCCGGTAAAGGTGCTGCCGGTCTGCCGCTCGGTATTGGTGCCGAAAATGGCATTCCACCAGCTCTGACGCGAGAAGAAGTCCGGCTCGACCTTGAACGACCCCCACACGGTCCACAGGAAGGGAAAGGCCGCCAAGATCACCCACAGGATGATGAAGCCATAGATCAACAGGTTGAGCGGCAGCGGACGCTTCTGGCTGAGTGTTGCTTCGGACATGTCAGACCACCTTGTGGTTGAATTCGCGCCAGGTGCGGATCAGCACCGGCATGAGCAGGATGATGACGCCGATAATGGTCAGCACTGAAGTCGCGCCGGCCGAACCGAACAATTGGGCATCGCCCGAAAGGTCGTTGAAGATCATCCAGCTCAGCGAGGTCGCGTTGGCTTCGGCCGAAAAGCCGACGATCGGCTCGAAGACGCGGAAATTGTCCATCAATTGCACCAGCGCGACGAAGGTGGCGAGCGGGGCGAGGTGCGGGATGATCACGTAGCGGATGCGCTCCCAGCGGCTGGCGCCATCAATCATCGCCGATTCCAGCGTATCGCCGGGCACGGTCTGCAGACCTGCATAGAACACCACGAAGCTGAACGGCGCATTGGTCCAAACGCCATAGAACAGCAGTGACGCCCAGGTCAGCACTGGCGATTGCCGCAGCGACAATGTCGGGTCGTTCATCAGGTAGCGCAGACTGGCGCCGATAATGCCATTGGGCTGGATCATCCAGTACAGGATCAGCGAACCGATCAGGGGCGTGATGATCATCGGCAGCAGCGAGAAGAAGATCACCGGACCCTTGGTTACCTTGGGAAGGGTATTGACCGCCAGCGCGATGGCAAAGCCCAGCGCCATGGCCAGCGGCGTGACCACGAAGCAGAACACCAGCGTGAAACTCAGCGCCTTGTAGAAGGGCAGGTTGTAGATGCGGCTGACAATGTCGCCCAAGCCGGCATTGTCAGCGAGGATCGCACCGATCTCGTTTACCGCCAGATGCCCGCGGTTGAGATAGGTGCCCAGGCCATTGAACTGCCCCATCGGCTGTTCGGCCCGCAACTCAGCCATGGCGGCGGTATCGACGCGGGTTTCGGTAGTGCAGCCGCCGAAAGGTTGGCAGCTCTCGACCGATACCAGAACGCGGCCATGCTCGACATGAAAGCTCTGCACCACGACCGAAACGATCGGCAGGGCAATGAACAGCACCATCGCGATCAGCGAGGGCAGGATGAAGGCAAAGAATGTCTTATGCGGCATCAAGGCCTCCAGAAAGCAGAGCTAGCCAGTCTTAACGTCGTGGATGAAGCAGGATGTCGCCCCACCACCGCGTGGCACCTCCCCTCGACGGGGAGGTTGGGAGGCGGTTGGCCCCGATATGGGGCCAACCGCCTCCACCCTTGATCCCTCCCCTCAAGGGAGGGCGCCGACTGAGGTATCGTCGCCTCAAGCCAGCTTACAAATACCCGCCTTCCTTGGCAGCGGTGTCGTATGCCGCCTTGACGTCGGCCAGCGCCTGCTCGGCGTCTTCCGTACCGGCCATGTACTCGGCCAGTTCCGAGGACAGCGCCGTGTGCAGCAGGCCCATATAGGGTTGCATCGGATAGGCGCGGGCGCCGGCATTGGCCGTGGCGATCACGCCGACCGCGCTCGGACCGGGTTCATAACCGGCCACCAACCAGGTGGCGACAGCTGGATTGGCCGCGACCATTTCCGGGCTGATGCCATGCACCATGGCCTGGAACGAAGCGGCAGCGTCCTCGTCCGAAATGTTCTTGGCGATGGTGAAACCGTCCCACCACAGCGCAACCGCAGGAATCGAGCCGCCGGCAATGGTCGGTGCACCGGCAAGCACGGTGTTCTCCACCACGCCTTCCGCGGCGCCTTCGCCATTCAGCATGTCGCCAGCCAGCGAACCCCACTGCACCATCATGGCGACCTTGCCGGCCTTGTATTCTGCCTGGATGCCATTGGCGTCGAAGGTCAGGTAGTCCGGGTCCATATAGGCGGTCAGCGCCTTCATTGTCTCGAGCGTCTTGATGCCGTTCTCGTTGTCGATGGCTAGCTCGGCCGAGCCAGGCGCGAAGAATTCGCCGCCGGTGCCGAGATAGGTGTTGACGAATTCGGCGGCCAGATCCCAGCCGGGCTTGTCCGAGGCGGCCAGCGGCGTCTCGATGATGCCGTCGGCCTTGAGCTTTTCGGCTGCGGCCAGCATATCTTCGTAGGACTTGGGCTCGGCAATGCCGGCCTGGTCGAGCAGGTCCTTGCGGTAGAACAGGTGCTGCGCATTGCCCATGAAGGCGATGGCCACGGTCTTGCCGTCGATCTTGATCAGCTGGTTGGGCTGCAGGCTCTGGCCATATTTGGCCACCAGGTCGTCCAGCGGGCGGATCAGGTCCGCGTTGAGCAGTGGCACGATCGAATTATTGGCCACCACCGCAACGGTATATTCGGCGGGATTTATGGACAGCGCCGGCACCTGGAGATTCTTGTGCTCGGTATTGGCATTGGCCGTTACGGTGACCGTGTCGGAGGCGCAGTCCTGGGCCGTGGCGTTGACGAGGCGCAGCGCCTCAAAGTCATTGCTGAGAATGCGGACGGAGCCGGTGCCCTCGATGCCGCATTCGGCAAAAGCAACGCCCGCGGTCAGGAGCAGGGCTCCCAGCGAGACGGTGGTCTTCAGCATAAGATTCATATCATTCTCCTGACAGTGACCGGCGCGCCCCTCAGGCCATCCGCCGCCCATCCCTATTGTCGTTCACGCTCCCGCAGCCGTGCCAGGTCACAAATCTACCTCACACTGCGCCAGTGTCTTCCGCACGTCATAATTGGTAAGCGGGCTTGCATACGAATGCAATAGATTTTGCATTCGTATGCAAATTGGGGTGTCTAGGCCAATGATCGTGACGTGAAAGTGGTCCGGTCCCGCGGGAGGTTCGGGATGGAGATTTGTGCCTTAGACCGCTTGTGGCCATTTGCAGGATGATGAGTGACTCGGGCATTTCGCGGAGGGTTGCGCCGGCTGCAGCTGTTGGACCGAGTTCATCGTTCAAGCGCGCAAAGCCATATGCACATGATTGCATGATACCTCATAAAAAATGCCATATAAATTATTCTATGTAACTGATATTGAAGGATAAAATGTAATTTGCACGCATGTGCATAATTGTTGCTTCCTTGTATTGACTATGTGGCGTCTGCCGTGGAACATTCATTCCAACGCGCCGGGATTGGCGCGTGCTGTCCGATAGAGCTGGCATAACCGGCCTGGCAGCAGGGGGATGACTATGGGAGGACCCGCATGATTGGGACCGTGATGTCGTGCGCGCTATTTCTGCGTGCACTGGCCAAGTGGACTGGCCGATGAGCGTGTCGGAAACCTCATTGCGCCCGGTGCAGGATAAGCGGTCTGTCGCCCAGCCTTCGGCCAGTCAGGCGTTGAAATATCGTCTCAAGGTGGCGATGCGCGAGCCGACGACGCTGATCGGGATTTTCGCGGCGCTGCTGTTTGCCTATCTGATCCTGGTGCCCATCCTGTCCATGCTGACCGATGCGGCGCGGGTCCAGTTTGGCGATGAGCGGCGCATTGCTTCGGACATTGGCAGCTTCACGCTCTACTATCTGACGCGCACCTTCCTCTCGCCGATTTCGCGCGATCTGTTCTGGCAGCCGCTGCTCAACACATTGTCGGTTGCGGCCGGAGCGATCAGTCTGTCCATGCTGGTGGGTATTCCGCTGGCCTGGCTGATCAGCCGCACCGATATGTTCGCTCGGCGCTGGTTCGCTACGGCATTGATCGTGCCCTATATGCTGCCGGCCTGGACCTTTGCGCTGGCCTGGACCACGCTCTTCAAGAACCGCACGGTGGGCGGGCAGCCGGGCTGGTTTGAGGCCATGGGCCTGACGCCGCCCGATTGGCTGGCCTATGGGCAAGTGCCGATCACGGTGATTCTGGCGCTGCATTATTCGCCGTTTATCATCCTGCTGTTCGGCACGGCTTTGCGCCGGTTCGATAGCCAGCTTGAGGATTCTGCGCGCATTCTGGGCGCCCGGCCGAGCCAGGTGGCCTGGCAAGTGATCTTGCCGCTGATGCGCCCGGCGCTGCTGTCGGCCATCGTGCTGATCTTTGCCAAATGCCTGGGCGAATTCGGCGTGGCCTATGTGCTGGGCCTGCCGGTCAAGTTTGACGTGTTGGCGACCTCACTGTTCCGCAATATCGCCTCGCGCCAGACCGGCGTGGCAGCGGTGGTGGCGGGCTCGATCATGCTGATCGGTATCGTGACGCTGTTGATCGACGCCAAGCTGGTCAAGGAAGCCCGCCGCTTCGTCACTATCGGCTCCAAGGGCACTATGAACCGCCAGTCGCGCCTCGGCGTGCTGCGCATTCCGGCGACGGTGTTTGCCGGGCTGATCTTCATGCTCAGCGTTGGACTGCCGCTGCTGACGCTGCTGCTCTCCACCGTTATGAAGCAGCCGGCGCGGTTTACGCCCGACAATTTCACGCTCGATTACTGGATTGGCACTAATCTCGATACCGTGGCGCTGCGCACCGGCATCCTGCTCAGCCGGGACCTGTGGATGGCGGCGTGGAACACGCTGTGGATCGTCGGCGTCGCTTCGGTCACCTCGGGCATATTGGGGCTGCTGGTGGGGTATGTCGTGGTGCGCACGCCGCTGCGGCCGCTCTCGGTGTTCCTGCGGCAGATCACCTTCCTGCCTTATCTGGTGCCCGGCATCGCCTTTGCCACGGCCTATCTCTCGCTCTTTGCCGTGCAGCGCGGCCCGATCCCCGCGCTCTATGGCACGGTGACCATCCTGATGCTGGCGCTGATTGCCGACCAGATGCCCTATGCCTCGCGCGCCGGTATCTCGGCCATGATGCAGCTGGGCAAGGACCCTGAAGAGGCCGCACAGATTTCCGGCGCCGGCTGGCTGCGGCGGATGATCACCGTGGTGATCCCGATCCAGAAGGGATCGCTCGTCACCGGCATTCTGCTGCCCTTCATTTCGGGCATCAAAGGGCTGAGCCTCTTTGTGATCCTGGCCGTGCCGTCAACCGATGTGCTGACCACCTTCTCGCTGCGCCTGGTCGATTATCACTACACTCAGGCTGCCAATGGCGTGGTGCTGATCATTGCCGGCATCGCCTATTTCGGAACGCTCGCCGCGCAGCGGCTCACCAAAACCAATATCGCCGAAGGGCTGGGAGGCTAGTTCATGCCAACGATCAACCTGCGCGGAGCGCAAAAGAACTACGGCGCCAATTCGGCCAATGCCGTGTCGGACCTGGACCTCGATATTGGCGACGGCGAGTTCATGTGCCTGCTCGGCCCTTCGGGCTGCGGCAAGACCACGACGCTGCGCATGATTGCCGGGCTCGAAAACCTCTCC
This sequence comes from Hyphomicrobiales bacterium, assembly GCA_900470445.1. GTDB lineage: Bacteria > Pseudomonadota > Alphaproteobacteria > Rhizobiales > Devosiaceae > Devosia. The sequence continues at coordinate 77,559 of UCAU01000011.1, forward strand.
GGCGGCGAAATCCATATCGGTGACCGCATGATGGATTCGGTCACCCACGGCGTGTTCGTGCCGCCCGAAAAGCGGGAAATGGGGCTGGTATTCCAGAGCTATGCGCTGTGGCCGCATCTGACCATCGAGCGCAATACCGATTTCGGCCTGCGCCTGCGCAAAGTGCCCAAGGCCGAGCGTGAAGCGCGGGTCGACAAGGTGATGCGGGCGCTCGATATCGAGAAATACCGTGACCGCTATCCCTCTCAATTGTCGGGCGGGCAGCAGCAGCGCGTGGCTCTGGCGCGCATGCTGGCGGTCAATCCTGGCGTGCTGCTGCTCGACGAGCCGCTGTCCAATCTGGATGCACGGTTGCGGCTCGAAATGCGGGCCGAGCTCAAACGTATCCATGCCGAGTTCAAAACGACGATCGTGTTCGTCACTCATGACCAGTGGGAAGCGATGACGCTGGCCACCACGATCGCGGTGATGAGCGAGGGCACATTGCAGCAGATGGGAACGCCCGACGATATCTACGAGCGGCCGGCCAACCGGTTCGTGGCCGAATTCGTCGGCAGCCCGCCGATCAATATTCTGGACCTGATGGCCGATAGACGCAGCGCTTCGGCGCAGGCCATGGGCGCGTTCCTCAGTGAACGCTATGCCAGCCTGGGCGATGTCGGCTCGGTCGGGTTGCGGCCCGAGGCTCTGCGGATCGACGAGGACGCATCGGTGGTTCCCGCCACGGCGTTTCAGCTGCCCGCAACGGTCACCGGCATTCTGCCTACCGGCGGCAATTGGATTCTCGAATTGCGCAGCGGCGATGGCACGCTGTTCCTCACCACCCATGAAGCGCCGGAAATTGCGGTGGGTGCGGTGGTGACTGTCTGGGCCAAGCCTAAGGCGCTGCATGTGTTCGACCGCAAGGGCCAGCGTCTCGATGCTGCCGACCGGCTGATGCGCACGCCCAAGGCCAAGTGACAACGAAGATAATCGGAGACGCCTTGATGACGAAGACGGTTACTACCGCGATCCTGACCAGCCTTGTGGCCCTGTGCTGCGCCAGCCCCATTCTGGCGCAAGAGAGCGCCGAGCTTGAAGCGATGATTGCCGCCGCCAAGGGCGAGCCGCCTATCACTGTCTATGCGGTGACCGGCAAGATCGTTGAAACCGCTCAGGCCTTCACCGCCAAATATGGCGTCACCGCCGAAGGCAAGAAGGTCTCCGAAGCCGACCAGATCGAGCTGCTGCTGCGCGAGCACCAGGCCGGCAACAGCACGGGCGACGTGACCGTGGCCGCCGATGTGGCGGCGGTGATGGGGCAATTGGTGCCCGAAGGCGTGGTGGAGAATTTCGTGCCGCCCGATCTGGCGGCCAATATCGCGGCGCCCTTGCAGGACCCGCTGGTGCTGGTCACCGACCCCCATGTCTGGACCTATAATACCGAGGCTTATGAGACCTGCCCCGTAACCAATATCTGGCAGCTAACGGAGCCCGAATGGAGCCGCAAGGTTGCGATGCTCGATCCACTGGTCAAGCCCGCCTATGCCGATTGGTTCAACCAGCTTGAGACCAATCATGACGCCGAAATGGCGTCGGCTTATGAAGCGCTCTACGGCAAGCCACTGGTCACCGACGAGAAAAGTGCGACGGCGGCCTGGGTTAAGGCCTATGCGGAAAACCAGCCGCTGGTGGCTGACTCTTCGGCCGTTGCTGATGCCATTGGCGCGCCGGGGCAGGCCGAGCCCTATTTCGGCATCAGCTCGGTCGCCAAATATCGGGACAATACCGAAAAGGGCTACAAGCTGGGTATTTGCGGCGGCATGCAACCCTTTGCCGGCTGGCTCTATCCCGGCTTTGGCATGGTCGCAGCAGGCACCGACAGCCCCAATGCCGCGCGGCTCTTCATCCACTATTTGCTGACCGAAGAGGGCATCGCGCCCCAGACCATTGACGGCAAGATTTCGTCCAATAGCACCATTGCGCCCAACCCCGAGGAGGCCTCGGGCGTCGCCGCTGTGATGGGCGAATTGATGGCCTATGACACCACGACGGCCAAGCTCGATTTCGAGCTGCGCCAGGACTGGCAGGATTTCTGGCGCATCCACTACTCGCGCTAGCGGCAGGTTCGCCGCCCCGCACATAAGCCGAATGGCATGGCGGGGCAGGGAGTGATGAGGGAGGAGACGAAATGTTGAATTTGAAACAAGCGGGGGTGCTGGTCACCAGTTTTGCCGCACTGCTCGCGGTATCGCCGGCTTTGGCGCAGGAGGCGTTCGATCTGGATGCGCTGATCGCGGCGGCCAAGGGCGAGGAGCCGATCACTGTCTATGACAGCACCGGCAAGATCGTGGAAATGGCTGACAACTTTACCGCCAAATACGGCGTCAAGGCCGTGGGCACCAAGGTCAAGGCGACCGATCAGCTCGAAATGATCATCCGTGAAGCCCAGGCCAATAATGTGCAGGGGGATGTGTCGATCATCAGCGATGCCCCGGCCGCCATGGCGCAATTGATGCCGGAGGGTTTCGTCACCAGCTGGGTGCCGCCGGATATGGCCGACAGAATAGCGCCAGAATACCAGGACCCGCTGGTCGTGGTCACCAGTGCCAATGTGTGGGTCTACAATACGGCACTCTACGATGCCTGTCCGATCAGTAATATCTGGCAGCTGACCGAGCCCGAATGGAAGGGCAAGGTCGCCATGCAGGACCCGCTCAACAAGGCGTCCTATGTGGACTGGTTCAACCAGACCCAGGCGCATGGCGATACGCAGGTGGCGGCGGCCTATAAAGAGCAATACGGCAAGGACCTCGATACCAGTGGAGAAAGCGCCATGGCCCAATGGGTCAAGGCGCTGGCGGCCAATGGGCCACTGCTGACCGATGCCGATGCTGCGGCCGCTGAAGCAGTCGCGGCGCCGGGGCAATCGGAGCCTTTTGTGGGCCTCGTGAGCTCGGCCAAGTTTCGCGACAACGCGGAAAATGGTTTTACGCTGGGCCTGTGTAGCGAGCTAAAGCCTTGGCTTGGCTGGATGTATCCCGGCGTCGGGGTGATCACGGCTGGGAGCAATAGTCCGAACGCATCCAAGCTTTTCATCCACTACGTCATGACTGCCGAGGGCATCGCGCCCCAGGCAGAAGACGGGAAAATGTCGACCAATCAAGATGTTGGTCTGCCGGCCGATGAGCCCTCCGGGATCGGAGCGGTGCTGGATCGGGTGTTTCCCTACAGCATGGCGACCAGCCTTGAGGATTGGGATGCCCGCCAGGATTGGCAGGATTTGTGGCGGTTGAATTATGCCAAATAAGGCAGGGGGGAATACTGGGATGAACGTTCGATTTCCGAAGGTGAATGCACTCCTGACGACGTCACTTTTGCTGGGCGTGAGCCTCTTGACTGCGCCGGTGATGGCGCAGGAATTCAACCTCGATGCGCTGATCGAAGCGGCAAAAGCCGAGCCGCCGATCACCATCTACGACAGCACCGGCAAGATCGTGGATATGGCCGAAGCTTTCACGGCCAAATATGGCGTGCAGGCGACGGGGCAGAAAGTGTCGGCCAATAGCCAGCTCGAAATGATCATCCGCGAAGCGCAGGCCAATAACGTGGCAGGCGATGTGGCGCTGATCACCGATGCGCCGGCGGCTTTGGCGCAATTGCTGCCGCAGGGGATCGTGGAAAGCTGGGTGCCGGTGGATATGACCGACAAGATCCCGGTCTATTTCCGCAATCCGCTGGCGATTTCGACCAATGCCAATGTGTGGACCTACAATACCGAGGTCTATGACAGCTGCCCGGTGAGCAATATCTGGGAACTGACCGAGCCCAAATGGAAGGGCAAGGTGGCCTTTGTCGATCCGCTGACCAAGGGCACCTATACCGATTGGTTCAACCAGATGCAGACGCATGCCGACGCCGAACTGGCGGCGGCCTATAAGGCCCATTTCGGCACGGATCTGGATGTGAGCGGGGAGACGGCGACCCAGCAATGGGTCAAGGCCTTCGCGTCGAACGGGCCGCTGGTGACCGATGGCGATGATCCGGTGTCGGAAGCGGTGGGCGCGCCGGGGCAGGCCGAGCCGTTCTTTGGCCTGATGAGCTCGGCCAAGTTCCGCGACAATGAGGACAAGGGCTATAAACTGGGCCTTTGCGCCGAGATGACCCCCTGGGTGGGCTGGACCTATACCAAGCTGGCCCTGATCGCCACCGGCACCGACAGCCCCAGCGCCGCACGGCTGTTCGTCCATTACATCCTGACCGAAGAGGGCATCGCCCCGCAGGTAGCCGACGGCAAGATGTCGACCAATAGCGAAGTGGGCATTCCCGCCGACGAGCCCTCGGGGCTAGCCGAGCATGTCGCGGCTTTGTTCCCCTATGATGCCAGCACGGGCCTCGATGACTGGGACACGCGGCAGGACTGGCAGGATTTCTGGCAAATGAACTACCGCAAGTAAGCCTCACCCCATCGGCCCGGGTCGCCTCCACGATCCGAGCCTACGGTCCCCGGAGCTGTTCCGGGGACCACTTCAAACCGCAAGAGTGTCCATGACCAGCCCCAGTGCCAAGCTACTCCCCCAGCCCGACCTGCTCGATGTGGCGCGCCGCGCTGCTTTGTTGGTGGGCGATCCGCTGCGCGCCGCGTTCCGCTCGGATATGGCGGTGGATTACAAGGTCGACCTGCATGACATCGTCACCGTGCATGACAAGCAGAGCGAGGTCAGTATTCGCGACTTCATCATGGGCGAAGTGCCCGATTCGACCTTTCTGGGCGAAGAGGGCGGCTCGACCGGCAATGGCAGAGTGCATTGGTATGTCGATCCGATCGATGGCACATCCAATTTTGCGCGCGGCATTGCCTTTTGGTGCGTCTCCATTGCCGCAGTGATTGACGATGAAATCGTCGCCGGGGTCATCTATGACCCGATCGCCGAAAACCTGTTCAGCGCTGACCAGAGCGGCGCCTGGCTCAATGGCAAGGTGTTGCGCTCGAGCGCCGTGACCGATGAGCGGCAGGCGACTTTGATCACCGGCTATCCCGTGTCGCGCGATTTCCGTATTGACGGCCGGGACGTGGCGCTGGCCGATTTTGGCGAGCTGACCGAGACATTTTCGACTATGCGCCGCCCTGGCAGCGCGGCGCTGAGCTTGGCCCATGTGGCGGCCGGCTGGGCGGATGCGGCGACGGGCTTTGGCGTCAATGCCTGGGACGTGACTGCGGCCATCCTGATCCTGCGGCAAGCGGGAGGGCGTTATCAGGGATTGACCATGGGCAAGGTTGCCGAAGGGTCCCCCGACTTTCTGTGCCCTGGTTATATCGCTACGGGGCAGGGAGGCGATTACCCCACCTTGCAGCGGGTTGCCGAGGGGGTTTCCGCGCGCCGGCAACGCGCCAAGGACGACCTGCCCGGAGTTGATGTGAAATGAACGTGGTTATGGCTAGCCCCAGCCTAGCGGTCGATCTCGATGCGCGCCAGGCATTCTGTCTGGACCTGGTGCGCACGGCGGGCACTATCGCGCGCGATGGCTTTGTACAGCGCTCGGAAGCCCAGATTGCCATGAAGGGACCGCAGGATTTTCTGACCGAGACGGATGCGGCGGTTGAACGCCATATCAAGGCACGGCTTGCCGAGGCTTTTCCGGAGGACGGTTTTCTGGGGGAAGAGACTGGCGGGGTCGTTGTCGGTGAGCAAATCTGGGTGGTTGACCCGATCGATGGCACGGCCAATTTTGCCCGGCAGATTCCGCATTTCTGCATTTCCGTCGCTTTGGTATCGGGCGGCGAAACTGTGTTGGGCGCTATCTACAATCCAGCATTGGACGAGCTCTATTTTGCCCGGCGCGGGCAGGGGGCCGCGCGCAATGGCACCCCGATCTGGGTGGCCGGTACGACGCGGCCGGATGCGGCCTGTGTCGAACTGGGTTGGTCGACCCGGGTGCCGCAGCATTTCTATCTCGATGCGCTGACCAAAATTCTGGACGATGGCGCCAATGTGCGCCGCGCCGCCTCGGGCGCGCTGGCGCTGGCCTATGTGGCCGATGGGCGCTCCGATGGTTATGCCGAACTGCATATGCAGCCCTGGGATTGCCTGGCCGGTCTGCTGCTGGTGGAAGAAGCCGGTGGCGTGGTGGCGCCCTTTCTTGCTGTGAACGGGTTGGCGAAAGGCGGGGCGGTGCTGGCGGCAACGCCGGCCATTGCCGAGGCCATGAGCATCTCGACCGGCATTCCGCTGGTTGTTTGAAACCGTGCCGGCAACGCTGCGGACTGCGTTGCCGGACCTTCTGCCAATTGAGTTCGCAATGCCCGGCAAACCGGGCCGGAGACTATCATGGACCTTGCCTCCCCGCGCTATGACCGCCCCAAGCTCAGCCGCATCGTGGAGAATGTGGCGCCCTATGGCGTCGATATTTTCATCAGCGGCATGGAGGGCGCGAGCGATGTTGCGCTGCTGCGCGAGAACGGCATTTCTACCGTGGTCAATTGCGCGGTGAACCTGGATTTCAACTATGTCACCGAGCCGGCCGTGGAGGCCAACCAGTCCCAGATCGGGCATGGCGCGGGGGCGATCCGCTATTACAAGCTGGGGCTGATCGATGGGCCGGGCAATCCCGAGACCATGATGCTGGCCGGCTATTATCTGCTGCAGGGGGCATTCAGCCAGATCCTGCCCGAACGGCCATCCTATCCGCGCCGCGAGCGGGGCAATGTCCTGGTCAATTGCCGGGGCGGGCGCAGTCGTTCGGTGACGCTGGTGGCTCTATTCCTGCACCATGCCATGCCCGAAATGTTCCCCACCCTGGATATCGCGCTTGATCATGTGCGCACAAGGCGGCAATTGCGGCCTGATGAATGGTTCGAGGCGCCCAAGCCCATGCTGATTGCATCGGCCCGCAAGGCCTCGGAATGGATTTCGCGCATCGACGCGGAAACCGAGCGCGGCAAACCGGCATGACGAATGCCGGGTCTAAACAGCCGGACGTGGTAACACCGAGCGGCGCCAGATCGGCACAGGTTTAAACGGAGCAATAGTCGGTGCCCATTCTCCGGGCTCGGTTTGGGACAGTAGCTGCACGATGTGCTCTACCATCTCATCGATAGGCTGACGGAACGTCGTCAGCGCGTATGAGTCCCAGCCCGCCTGTTCGATATCGTCGAACCCGACAATGCTGACATCCTGCGGTACGCTTAGCCCGAACGAATGCCGCACCGCATCCATACATCCCAGTGCCAGCAGGTCGGTGACGCAGAATATGCCATCGGGCGCTGCGCTGCGGCTGAATAATTGCCGCGCGGCCTCGGCGCCCGCAGCGTATCCGGTAGGGCCGGCCTTGATGACCGGAATGGACATACCATCCTGCGTGGCAGCGGCCGTGAACGCCTCCTCGCGCGCCATAAGGCTGGGCGTGCCGGCAGTGGAGGAGACCACGGCGAGCCGCTGGCAGCCGGCCCGGCGCAGCATCAGATAGGCCTCCCGTGCATTCTCTGCGTTCTCCGCAGCGACATTCACCGGGCCCGCGATATGGTCGCTGCGGTTGATCAGGATGACCCGCTGGCCATTGGCGACGCAACTGGCGATCAGGGAGGCATCGGGGGTGCCGGAGAGTACGATGACGCCATCGGCGCGGAAATTGAGGGTCTGGCGCAGGGCGTTGGCGACGCTGCCCGCATCGCCGGTGGTGTTGATCACCATGCCGACCTTGCCGATGGTCTGCAATTGGCGGGTCATTTCGTCGAGCATGCGGGCCTGGTAGGGCGTGGGGATATCGGAAACGACAATACCCACGATATTGCTGCGCTCATGGGAGAGGCCGCGGGCCAGGTGATTGACGTGGTAACCGAGCATATCGGCCGCATGCAGCACCTTCTTTCGGGTCGCGTCAGAGACGCTGGCCCCTTCCGTAAAGGTACGCGACACGGCCGAGCGCGAGACGCCCGCCAGCCGCGCGACCTCTTCGGCGCTCACAAAGCTGCGGTCTCTGGTATCCGTGCTCAATCAAACAACCCTCATGCTGCACGCCCGTGCATGGCCAATTTACTAACGTGCCGAACACCTGTTGTCCAACGGCAAGCGGAGCATACTTCAGACTGTCGCCAGACCGGCGTTGATGCGGGACGCGGAGGGTGGATTCATTTTGCAATCGCGTGCAATCCAAATCGTTCGGAGGGTCGCCCACCAATTATTGGTACAAACTGTCATTTGATTTTTCCGCGCCAAACGGAAGCGGAAAACAAAATCTACGATCAAGCCTCAGGCTGAACTCTCCGTCGCGTTTGCCGGTTTCAGCGCCAAAGGGGCGAATTGACAGGGATGCCGCGCACTTTCAATCTCTACTAAGTTTATGGGATTAGGCGGGTCACTTCCGCTAATGTGCGATGGAGATCGAATTGAGCCTGACTACCCTCACCCGTCGCGGGTTCCTGGGTGCATCCGCCGCCACGGCGGCGCTGGCCGTCCTGCCCGGCCGTGCCTTCGCGCAGGAGACGCTGCCCGAGAAGATTCGGTTCTATGCCAACCCCGCCGATTACGGCCAGCCTTATACCACCGGCATCCTGGGACTTGCCCATACGCTGGGCTATCTTGAAGACGAGTTCAAGGCGGACGGCGTTGCGCTCGAATTCACCTATCCGGCGGGCAGTGGCCCGGCTGTCAACGAAGCCATCGCCAATGGTCAGGCTGATTTCGGCCGTTATGGCGGCTTCCCCAATATTACGGGCAAGGCGCGCGGCCTGCCGACCAAGCTGCTTGCTTCGGTGGGCGCCGGCCATTCCTATCTGGTGGTCAACAACAACATCGCGGCGAACACGGTCCCCGAGCTCAAAGGCCTGCGTGTCGCTATCGGCCGCGGCACGGCGCCTCATCTGGCCTTCGTGCGCGTGCTGGAAGAGCATGGCCTGAGCGAAGCCGATGTCGAGCTGTTCGATCTCGAGGGTGGTGACGAGCTGACCGCTGTCGCCTCGGGCGCAGTCGATATCGGCTGGGGTGGCGCGGGCTATCTGCAACTCGTCAACGACGGCAATGCCAGGCTGATCTACACCAATCGCGACAAGCTTAATGCCTCGCGCAATTTCGGTGGCTTCCTCGTCACCGAGGACTTTGCCGCAAACTATCCGCAGACGACCCAGCGCGTCGTCAACGCCTATGTGAAGGCGGCTCACTTCGCGGCGCAGCCGGAGAATTTCGACGCCGTGCTGGATGCCTATGCCAAGGCCGGCGAGGACGTTGCGACCCTGCGCAAGGTTTATGAGGGCCTCAGCTTTGCCGAGGAATTGTCGCCCATCATCGATGACTATGTGCGGGCCCAGTATCAGGGCGGCATTGACTACACCAAGGCCAACGAGCTGATCCGCGGCGACATTGACCTCGATAGCTGGATCGACAGCAGCTTCATCGACAAGGCTATTGCCGATCTCGGCTTCGCCGACACCTGGAAGAAGCACAAGGCCGACGGCAGCACCGCCTGACGGCAGCTTTTGCATACGCATCCATCGGGCGCGTCCGCTGGATGAAACGGGGCAGCGTCACCGGAAAGGATGTCTATGTCGACCGAGACTTTCACTACCAATCCCGCTTATGCGCGGGCCGGTGGCGGCCTGTTTGCGCGACCGCACTTTCCGGGCGGCCGTGCGGTGCAGGCCGCCCTCCCACTTGTGCTGCCCGTGGCGATTGCCCTGCTCTGGATCGCGGCCACGCAGTTTCGCTGGGTTTCCGAACTCATCCTGCCGCCGCCGAGCCTGGTCTGGTCGAGCGCGGTTGATCTGTTTTCAAGCGGTCAGATTTTCCACGAAGTCGGCGTCAGCCTCGGCCGCATTGCCTGGGGCCTTTTCATCGGCGGCACGCTGGGCATCATGACCGGCATTCTGATGGCGCGTTCGCCCACCGTTGAAGCCTATATCGGCCCCACGATCCGCGTCATCTGGCTGGTGCCAGCCCTGGGCTGGCTGCCCTTCCTGATGCTGTTTCTGGGGGTCGGCGAAACGCTCAAATTCGTCATGATCGCCAAGACCTGCTTCATGCCCCTGCTGGTCACCAGCTATGAGGGCACCCGCGCGCTGCCGCAGCGCTACCTCGAAGTCGCCAGGGTGCTCGAACTGCCGCGGCGCACGACGCTGGTCAAGGTGATCATCCCATCCATCCTGCCGTCGCTGTTTGCCGGCCTGCGCCTCGCCCTCAGCAAGGGCTGGCAAGCGCTCGTCGTGGTCGAACTCATCGCCTCTTCCTCCGGCATCGGTTACCTGATGAACTGGGGCCGCAAGCTCTTCTATCTCGACATCGTCATCGTCACCATGATCGTCATCGGCATTGTCGGCTGGCTGATCGATTTCGTCATGGTGCGGATCGAAAACCGCCTGACCGTATGGCAGACGAGATCGGTGGGCTGACCATGACCACGCGCACTGCCTCAAAACTGGATTTGCGCGGCTTCGTCCTGCCGGCCCTGCTCGCTCTTGGCTGGTGGGTCGTCTCGGCCAATGGCTGGGGCAACAGCTACATCTTCATCACCTATGATCGCATCTGGGCCAGCTTTTCCAGCATGGCCGCCGACGGCTCGCTGGCCAGCGCCTTCTTCGGTACGGTGGGTCGCATGGCCGCCGGCTTTGCCATTGGCGCCGGCTTTGGCGTGGCACTGGGCCTGTTGACCGGCCTCAACCAGACCGCCGGCCGCGTCGTCAGCCCGACTTTTCATGCCATCCGCCAAATCGCTGTCTTTGCCTGGATGCCGCTGCTCACCGCGTGGCTGGGCATTGGTGGCCAGACCATCATCGCCCTCGTGGCGCTGGCGGCCTTTTATCCCACCGTTATCAATGTCGAGGCCGGCTGCCGCAATGTGCCCTTGCCCTATCTCGAGGTCGGGCGGGCGCTCGAACTCAGCCGCCGCCAGATGATCACCCGCATCATCCTGCCGGCCGCGGCACCCGCCATCTTTTCGGGCCTCGAACTGGCGCTGGCCACCGCATGGCTGTCGACTATCGGCGCCGAATATTTCGTCTCTGCCGGGGATGGCCTCGGCATCATTCTCTCGGCCTCGCGCATGCGCGGTTCGATGGATGGCGTCATCATCGGCATCATCGCCATCGGCATTGTCGGTTTCGCCATCAATCGCGCCCTCGCCTATGTGTCGCGACGGGCCTTCAAATGGCGGGCACCCCAGTCATGACGCGCAGAACTGCCGACAAGCTCGATCTGGTTGCCGACGTGCTCGTCATCGGCGGCGGTCCCGCCGGCTGCTGGGCCGCGCTCAGTGCGCTTGAATCCGGGGCGAAGGTGGTGCTGGCGGAAAAGGGTTATGTCGGCACCTCCGGCGCCACCGCCGCCGGCAATTCCTCGATTATCAATACCGCGCCCTCCAGCCAGGAGCGCGAAAGAGCCATTGCCGCACGCGAGAGCCGCGGCCTCGGCCTTGTCGATGGCGCTCTCGTAGACCGCGTGCTCGACGAAGTGTATTTCCAGCTCGATCGCCTCTCGGTCTGGGGCTACGGCTTTCCCACCATCGAGGACGGCTCGTCCTATCGCGGCTCGATGCGCGGCGTCGACTACCTGCGTTTCCTGCGCCAGAAGCTGATCAAGGGTGGCGCCACTATTCTCGACCAGAGCCCCGCAACCGAACTGCTGATGCATGATGGCGCCGCCGCCGGGGCTCGCGGCATCAGTCGGATCGGCGGGGCGCCATGGCAGGTGCGTGCCGGCGCCGTGGTGATCGCCTCGGGCGGCTGCGCCTTTCTCAGCGGCGCCATCGGTACGCGCAACCTGACCGGCGACGGCTACCTGATGGCGGCTGAAGCCGGCGCCCGCATGTCGGGCATGGATTTTTCCGGCCAGTACGGCATTTGCCCCGTCGGCGCCTCGGTGACCAAGGGCATCATCTATTTCTGGGCTTCCTTCTTTGACGAAGCGGGCAACAAGCTCGAAGCCAAGGGCGATCGGCAGGATATCGTGGCGCGTGGCCTAGAGGCGGGTCGGGTCTTTGCCATACTCGACAAGGCCAATGCGCGCGTGCAATCGGGCATGCGCGGTCAAGCCAATATCTTCATGCCCTTCGACCGGCAGGGCATTGACCCCTTTACCCAGCGCTTTGAGGTCGACCTGCTCTATGAGGGCACCGTGCGCGGCACAGGCGGCCTGCTGATTGGCGACGATACGGCGACCGATATTCCCGGATTATACGCGGCGGGCGATGCAGCATCGCGCGAGTCCATGGCCGGTGCGACCAGTGGTGGCGGCGGCCCCAATTCGTCCTGGGCCCTGGCGACGGGCGTCTGGGCTGGTGCTGCGGCTAGCAAATTCGCCACATCGCTCGGCGAGGCCCATGCCAGCCGGCCTGCCAGGAGCCTTGCCAACCGGAGCACCGGCCGTGGCAATGACATCGCTGCCGTCCAGGCGAGCATCCAGCGGGAAATCCTGCCCCTCGATCGCAGCTTCTTCCGCACCGGCACCCAACTCGATGCGTCTGCCGAAGCGCTCGAAACCAGCTGGGCCGACGCCCTTTCCCTGCAGGAGGGCGCCGACTATGCCAGCGCTCGCGAGACCCTCGCGATGGCGGCCACGGCTCGCTGGATGTTTGCCTCTTCCCGCCAGCGCAGCGAAAGCCGCGGCATTCATCGTCGCAAGGACCTGCCGCAGACCGACCCTGCCCAGGCGCGGCGCATCGTCTCGGGTGGCCTGGACAGCGTCTGGGCGCAACCGCAAACGGGCCGTGCCCAGAAGGCTGCGCAATGATCGAGATTGTCAGCGAAAGCCGCTGCATCCAGTGCAATCTCTGCGTCAAGGCCTGCCCGGACAATGTCTTCGACGCGGTCGAAGATGGCGCACCGGTCATCGCCCGCAAGGGCGATTGCCAGACCTGTTTCCTCTGCGAACTCTATTGCCCGACCGACGCGCTCTTCGTCTCCCCGCTGCGCGACCGCGATGATCCGCGCGAGGAGGCCGAACTCATCGCCAGCGGCGAGATGGGCAGTTTTGCCCGTGCCATGGGCTGGAAAAATGCCAAGCCCCGCGGCACCCACACCGACCTGACCTATCGCATGTTCGAGGAGCGTGACTGATGCCCGCCATTGCAACCGTCCCAATCCAGCAACCGGTTATCGCCCTTGAGGCCCGCAACGTCTCGCGCGTGTTCCAGACTGACGCCGGGGAGGTCCCGGCCTTGCGCGATGTGTCGATCAGCGTCGCCCAGGGAGAATTCGTCAGCCTTGTCGGGCCGTCCGGCTGCGGCAAATCCACCCTGCTGCGCCTAATCGCCGGCCTCGATTTCCCCGATGCGGGCAGCGTCCATGTCGATGGCGAATTGGTGACCGGCCCGTCGCTGTCGCGGGGCATGCTGTTCCAGGATCATCGTCTGTTACCCTGGCAAACCGTCAGCCAAAATGTGGGCCTGGGCCTGCACAAGTCCAATCTGAGCCCGGCCCAGAAGCGCGACAGGGTTTCGAGCCTGATCGACCTGGTCGGTCTTGAGGGCTTCGAGACCGCCTTCCCCTACCAGCTCTCGGGCGGCATGTCGCAGCGCGCGGCAATTGCGCGAAGCCTGGCGCCACGGCCGAAAGCCTTGTTGCTCGACGAACCACTCGGAGCGCTGGACAGCCTGACACGCGCCAAGATGCAGGCCGAATTGCTGCGCATCTGGAAGCACGAGGGCATCACCATGCTGATGGTGACCCACGACGTCGAGGAAGCGGTATTCCTGTCGGACCGCATCATCGTCATGCATCCGCGCCCCGGCCGTATCGCCGAAGTCGTGACGCTCGACACGCCCAAGCCACGCAGCCGCGGCGACGCCGAATTCGCCCGGATCAAGGCCAGCATCCTGCACGTCCTCAACCCAGACGACAATTGACTGGATTTGCACGGCTCCTCTGCTGGTCCAAGTCGAAAGCACGCCTGCGGCAACCAGATCATTGCCCTTTCGCCTGTGGCACCCGACAAGGACACGTGGTCCTATCGGGAGAAGATCATGCCCGGCACGGTTGCCTCCATGCGCGCAATGAATACAATGGTGCCGCGAAGGCGTGTGTCCCGTCCTCGGCCTTCGTCGATCCGGAGTCTGCTAAGTGATCTTCAACTGCGACACGCTGGATCTGAGGGCGTTTATCGCGCTTATGGAACTGTCCAATTTCCGGCGTGCTGCCGATGTCCTCAACATGTCGCAGCCGGCGCTGTCGCGGCGTATCCAGAAGCTGGAGGGCACGGTGGGGGCGCAGCTGTTTCAGCGCACGACGCGGCAGGTGACGCCGACGGCGATTGGCCGCGAGCTTGAGCCGCTGGCACGGCGGCTGATCGATGAGTTCGATGCATCGCTGTTCTCGTTCCGCGATGTCGGCGTTCGCCGGGCGGCGCTGATCACCATGGCGTGCCTGCCCACCGCGGCATTTTATTTCCTGCCATCCTTTATCAAGGCATTCACCGCGGACTTCCCCGATGTGCGAATCCGGGTGCTCGATCTGACGGCTAATGCCGGGGTCGATGCGGTGTCGCGCGGGGAGGCCGAGTTCGGCATCAACTTCATGGGCGCGGGCAGTTCCGAACTCGAGTTCCTCCCGCTGGGCGAGGACCCTTTCGTGCTCGCCGCATTGAAGGATCATCCGCTGATGGCCAAAGACGATGTGGAATGGTCGGACCTGCATGGGCACCGGCTCATTACCGTGGACCGTTCAAGCGGCAATCGCACGCTGCTCGATGCCGCGCTGGCGCGGGCCAATCTCAAGATCAACTGGTTCTTTGAAACCACCCATTTGTCGACATCGCTGGGCTTTGTCGAAGCGGGTCTGGGCATATCGGTCCTGCCGCGGCTGGCGACGCCGCTGAATGGGCACCCCATCATTACCACCCGCCCGCTGCGCTCGCCGTCGCTGTCGCGCACGATCGGGGTGATCAAGCGCCGCAATTTCAGGCTCTCCCCGCCGGCCCAGCAATTCGTGGATCGGCTCATGCAGCGCTGGGGCAAGCCAGGTTAGCGGACCGCCGAGACTGGCCCGGCGATCCACCAGGATCAGGAATTCTCGACGAAGACTTCGTCGCGCGAGCGTCGAATGGATGGCAGCACGGCCATGACTAGCGCGATAACACCCACCAGGAGCAAGCCGGCCGAGAGCGGGGAGCTAATGAAGGTGGAAGGATTGCCATTCGATATGATCAGCGCCTGACGCAGCTTTTGCTCGAGCAGATCGCCCAGCACGAAGCCCAGTGCCAAGGGCGCCGCTTCAAAACCCAGCTTGAACAAGCCATATCCGACTAGCCCGAAAATGGCCGCCATGATCACCTGTGCCGGATCGTTCGAGATGGAGAACAGGCCGATACAGCAGAACACGACGATGCCGGGAAACAGCAGCCGATAGGGGATTTGCAGCAGTTTCACCCACAGGCCAATGAGTGGCAGGTTGATGATGACCAGCATCAGATTGCCGATCCACATCGAGGCGATCAGGCCCCAAAACAGATCCGGATTGCGCTCGATCACCTGCGGTCCGGGCACGATGCCTTGGATCATCATTGCCCCCACCATCAGGGCCATGACCGCATTGGGCGGCAGGCCAAGGGTAAGCAGCGGGATGAAAGAGGTCTGGGCGCCGGCATTATTGGCCGATTCCGGCCCCGCCACGGCCGCCGGCATGCCCTTGCCGAACAGTTCGGGCGTTTTGGACAGGCGTTTTTCGACCGCATAGCTGGCAAACGGCCCCAGAATGGCGCCATTGCCCGGCAGAACGCCCAGGATCGAGCCAAGCGCGGTGCCGCGCAACATGGGCGCGAGGTTCTGCTTGAGTTCAGTCCAGGTCGGCCAGAGACGACCGATCGAACCTCGCACTACATCACGTTTTTCCGGGTCGGCCAGATTTTTGAAAATCTCGGAAAAGCCGAAAATGCCCATGGCGATGACGACGAATTCGATGCCGTCATGCAGCATGGGCAGGCCGAACGTCATGCGTTCGCGGCCCGTCTCCATATCGGCGCCGATGCATGATAGCAGCACGCCCACCGCAATCATCGAGACGGCCTTGAGGATGGAGCCATGCGCCAGCACGACCGCCAGCACCAGCCCCATGATCATCAAGGAGAAATATTCCGCCGGTCCGAACAGCAGTCCGAAACGGGTCATCGGCACGCCGACCGCGGCAATGACGATGGTCGCCACGGTGCCGGCGATGAATGAGCCGATGGCCGCCAGGCCCAGCGCCAGACCACCCTGCCCGTTGCGGGCCATCTGGTGGCCGTCAAGGGCGGTGACCACTGCTGTGGCCTCGCCGGGGATATTGACCAGAATTGCCGTGGTCGAGCCGCCATACTGGGCGCCATAATAGATGCCGGCTAGCATGATGAGCGCGCCGGTCGGATCAAGCGAGAGGGTCACCGGCAGCAGGATTGCGATGGTGGCGACCGGGCCGACGCCGGGCAAAACGCCGACCAGCGTGCCGATCAGGCAGCCGAGGAAGCACAGGCCGATATTCTGGAGCGTAAGGGCAACGGTGAAGCCGAGGCCCAGATTGGCAAAGACGTCAAACATCTCAGAATCCGATCAACCATGGGGCCACGGGAATGGAAAGCCCCAGGCCATAGCGGAAAACGCCGACGCAGAAGGCTGTCAGCAGGACGGCAAAGATCAGCAATTCGCCGATGCGGGCTTCCTTGGCGGCCAGGCCCGAACCGATAATGGCGAGCGGAGCCGCGACGGCCATGCCCAATTGGGGGATCGCCAGTGGCCCGAACGAGGAACCACGAATGGTCAGCGCGAAGGCCACCACGCCGACAAATACCGGCAGGAAGCGGGCCAGCGGCCAAGTTCCCGTGCCCGGGCCGGGCCTGCGATAGGCAAGCACGAGCTGGCCGATGCCGAGCGCGATGATGATCCCCGCCAGCAGCCGGGGCAACAGGCCGGAACCGACGCTGCCACTCCTGGTTACGAAAGGCAGTTCCAGGCCGGCCCAGAACATGACGACGCCAAAGACCACCAGAGCCAGGCCGGCAATGCCGTCCTGGCTCCAGGGGAAGCGTGCGCTCGGCGAGCTAGCTTCGTCCGACATGGTCATTCCACCGAGATTTCGGCTGCGGTAACGACATCGCCCCAGCGCGCGCGTTCCTGAGCCATGTAGGCGGCAAAATCCGCACCAACCAAAGTTGACGGCACACCGCCGTCATTGGCGAGCTTTTCGAGGAATGCAGGATCGGCGAGCACTTCGGCCGTAGCATCGGCCAGGCGCTGGCGGATGTCCTCGGGCAGGCCCTTGGGGCCGAGCAGGCCATACCAAGCCGAAGCTGTGTAGCCTGCGACCCCGGCCTCTTCGGCGGTGGGCACGTCGGGCAGCTGCGCGAAGCGCTGGGAGCCGGTGACGGCCAGGGCCTTGAGCGTGCCGTCCTGCGCCAAGCCGATGACGGATGGAATCGTGGTGACCATGAAATCGATGTGGCCGCCCACCAGATCGTTCACTGCGGGCCCGGCGCCCTGATAGGGAACGTGGCGGATGTCGATGCCGGCGGTCTGGCCGAACAGCACGGATGCCAGATGGCTGGCCGAGGCATTGCCGGCCGAACCATAGACCAATTGCTGGGTCTTGGCGGCTTCCACCAGTTCGCCCAAGGTCGCGACTGGCTGCTTGGGGCCGACCACGATGACGAGGGACGCATCGGCGATCATGGCGATGGGATCGAGGGCTTCGGTCGGATCTGCAGGCAGATGGAACAGGTGCGGATTGACCACCATTGGGCCCTGGTTACCGATCAGCAGCGTATAGCCGTCGGGGTCGGCCTTGGCGACCACTTCGGTGCCGATATTGGCCGCGGCGCCGGGACGATTCTCGACGATGACGCGACCATCAAGCGCCTTTTCGAAACGGGCGGCGAACAGGCGGGCAATGGCATCGGTGCCGCCACCGGCCGCATAGGAAACGATCAGCGTGATCGGCTTATTCGGGTAATCCGACTGGGCCATTGCGGGCGCAGCCGAGCCGAGCGTAGCGGCCAGGCCCAGCGCCAAAGCGGCGCGGCGAGAAAATTGCAGCATAGTGTCCTCCCTTGGGATCGTTGATTGATCCGGCCCTCCTTGGCCGGACATTTTCAGACTCTTCTTCGTACCAGCGCCGATCCTTCAAACAGCCGGCGGCATGTTCGCATGACATAGACGACGGGGACGTTTCCCGATGCCTGATTTTCAACCCGCACCGTCATACGGCCGGTGGGGTGTTCGAGGGTCAGCTCTGCCGGAGCGGACCAATTGTGCAAAGCCCTGTTCACCACCGTTCCGGCAACAGTAGCCGCCATGGCGACAGTCACCGCGCCGGTGGTCGCCAGGGCGCTATGGCAGGTGAGGGGTGTGAAATAGCGCACGGCCAGATCGCCACCCTTGGTCGGTGTGCCGATCAGGATGGGTTTGGGCAGGACCGAATTGGCAACATCGCCAAAACCCATGCGCTCGCCCGCTTTCCGCCGGATCGCTTCCAGCTGGCGCATGAAGGTGTCATTCGCCTCGATCTCGCGGGTGGTTTCCGAGCCGGTCAGCCCAAACTCCTCGGCCAGCAGGATGACAGCGGAGGTGGCGCCGTCGATCAGTGTGGCGCTATGGCCCTGGATGGTTTCCAGTACCGCATCGCTGGGCAGCAGGCGGCCCGTCTTGGCGCCGACCGCGTCATGAAATGCCAGAAATACCGGCGCGGCGTCGCCGGGCACGCCGTCTATGCTGGCATCGCCCTGATAGCGCACTTCGCCGTGTGGCGTCTGGATGCGGGCCTCGATGATCTTGCCGGTATTAACGTTGTGAACCTTGACCCGGGTTTCCCCGTCGCATGCCATCACCAGGCCCGCCGTGATCGCAAAGGGCGCCACCGCGGAGAGCATATTGCCGCAATTGGGAGCGGTATCGACCTGGGCGGCATCGACCTTCACCTGGGCGAACAGATAGTCCACATCCGCATCGGCGCGGCTTGCGGGGCCAACGATCGCCACTTTGGAGGACAGGGTATTGCCCCCGCCAATGCCGTCGATCTGGAGCGGATGGCCCGACCCCATGATCTCGATGAGCAGCGCGTCCCGCGCGGCCGGATCAGCCGGCAGGTCGCGGGCGAGAAAGAATGGTCCCTTGGACGTTCCGCCCCGCATCATCACGCATGGAATTCGCACTAAATCGTCCTGCATGGACGGCCACTCCCTGTTCGCCCAAGCAAATGCCCGAGACGATCGGGGATGTGAATTGCGTTGTTTTGGCCAATTGATGCAGAAAACGCATCAATGGGAGGCTGCCCATTGCCGTGATCCGCATAGGCGTCTCGTAGGCCAAAGCGCCCCGAAAAATACCGGCTTTCGAGGCACCGGCCGATTGGCCGCGGAAGGTGTTACATTGACCCTTGGCGCTAACTGGCGGTGGTCCAGAAGCCGTCGATTTTGACTACAACCCGGTGCCGTCTGCGTGCAAGCTCCACAGCCTGCCGTTGCTAAAGTGTATTCTCTTCGGGCGTGTCTTCTCAGGGAGGCGCGGGCCGTGGTAAGTGGCGTTATGGGCGCCAAGAACTACTTGATCGAAGGCAGCTCCGGCACTGGAAAGACGTCGGTCGCCACCGAACTGGAGCGACGTGGTTTTCATGTCGTCCATGGTGATCGGGCCTTGGCCTATGTCGGGGACACCGACATAGGCGAGGCACTTGAAGGACCCCCGGATGCCGTGGATCGAGTTGTTTGGGGGCACGCGCACTGGATCTGGCCCGTTGAAAACGTTCGGTCCATTGCCGCGGACACCACCCATTCCATTACCTTCTTTTGTGGTGGCTCCCGTAATTTCCATAAGTTCCTGGACGTGTTCGACAAGGTTTTTGTGCTCGACATAGATGTCGAGACGTTGAACAGACGACTGGACGGGCGGCCGAATGAGCCGGGCTTCGCGCCGCAGGAGCGCGCGGTGGTTGTGCGCTACCATAGGAGCGGTGAACACCTTCCCGCCGGTACTAAAATCGACGCAACCGGAACAATCCCAAGTATTGTCGACCACATCCTTCTCCAATTGAGCTGACGGCTGCTGTAACAGGTTCCGGCCCAAGGATCGCAGTCTCAAAAGCTGCCCCCGTCCATTGTGACTTCCGGCCTGATTAAGGCCGGAAGTGGCTCTATTTCCGCCTTCAGCCGGACCGTACGACGGTCAGGGCTTGAACGAGGCCAGTTGGTCGTGCAGCATGGGATAAAGTTCTTCGCCTTTCATGCTCAGCATAGACTTGAGGCTCCGCGTCGGCTCATCTGCCAGGATTTCCATCGCGCCGTTGGAAACGCCGTCATAGGCCTGTGCGACAACGCTGGCGGCACTCACCTTTGGAACATCCCATCGGGTTGACATCGGTGTGTCGATCATGCCGACCAACAGCCCAATGACCTGCGTCTTCTGGGCCTGCAACTGGAACCGCAAGCCATTGGTCGCCGACCACATCGCGGCCTTGGAAACCGAGTATCCGGTCGACAGGCCAATCCAGGCCGCCGCCGAAAGGACATTGAGAATCGTGCCGCCGCCATGTGTTGCCAGCACCGGGGCAAAGGCGTTGGCAACGCGCAGCGTGCCAAAGAAATTGGTCTCGAAAATCCGACGCAGCTCTTCCTCGGGGCCGGACATGGAGTCACCGGCGGGGGCGATGGCCGCGTTGTTGATCAGCAGGTCGACATCGGATGCTAGTGTCGCAGCATCTGCAACAGCCTGGGGATCGGTGATGTCGAGCGTGAGCGCCTGAATCCGTGTGTCGTTCCATTGGCGAGGTGTACGCGCCGCCGCATAGACCCTGCGCGCACCGCGCTCCAGCGCCTGGTTCACAAACTGCTCTCCGAGGCCGCCGTTGGAGCCGGTGATTAGTACCGTCCGGCCTTCGAGTGACTTTTCCATTTGAACTCTCTATGTAAGTGGGGATTGCCCCCGTAATGCCAAATATGGGGAGTGCCCCCATTTACGCAAGAAGAATGCCATGGCGCATTTGCTGTCCAAGCTGGAATCTGCTGACACCACATCCAAGGTCCGCCGGGTGCGGAGCGATGCTTTGCGAAATCGTGAGGCAATTCTGGATGCGGCGCGCCGAACTTTTGAGGTCGAAGGGGTAATGGCGTCTTTGGACGGCATTGCCGTGCTCGCCGGGGTTGGCAACGCGACGCTCTATCGCAACTTTCCGACCCGGGAAGACCTGCTCGCCGCGGTTATTCGGTCGAGCTTCGAAGATGCGCTCGCCTATGGACAAGGGCTCTCAGTTGCGCTCGATCCCGGGCCTGCACTGGCAGAATGGCTGGTTGGGTTAGCGTGGCGGCTGCATATTTGGCATGACCTGCCTTATTGCCTGGCCTCTGCCCATGCCGATGCTTCGGCGTCGTTGAACGAGGCAAACCGGCCAATGATCAAGGAGACAGAGCGCCTGTTGCAGGCTGCTCAGGCCTGTGGCCAGGCAGTCGTCGCTATTACGGCCGAAGAAGTCTTCGAACTTGTGCTCGCTTTGTCATGGGCCATCGATCGCTACAATGACACCGAGGCCGTGGCGCGTCGCCGCGTGATGATGGGGATAGTCGGCGTGTTTATGCCCTTGGACCGGTCCGGCAATCGTGCCGGACCTCACGGTGCCTGAGCCGAGGCCCGAGGCGGGAATGGCCTCGATCACGCACCTTCGGCCCTTTGCGCGTTTTAAGGCTGACGGGCTCTCGTGGCAGTCGCCTTCTCACTCCCATTGGGGTCATTGCGACCCACATATCTGGAAGTTTTGGCAACTATGAATTGCACGTCAGATACGATCCCATTTTGATCGCCGTCATTGCAGCCAGGACGATATCAAGCTGAACTAACAGCATTTACGTCGGATTGCTCGGCAGCGGCCGTCAAAAGCCGCCCGCTGCGCCACCGGGGTATTGTCGCGGCCTGACAACTGACCAGCCGGGGCCAGAAACACCCTAAAACTTGACGGTGAGCCCGGCCGTGCCGGCAAAGCTGTAGCTGCTGCCGAAATTGACCAGACTTGTGTTGACGCCGGCCTGGCCATGGACGGCGTATTTGTCGTCGCCCCAGCTATATGTGCCGCCGATCCCTAAGCCGCCCCACAGATTGTCCTGTGTGTTGACGAGTTCCACTCCGGCAAGGTCGGTCCTGCTATCGGGAAGGACGTCATAGTAGAGATTGGCAATGCCATAGGCATGCAGACGGCTGGTGTCGCCGGTTTCATCGATCCAGGCGTCCTGGTAGTCGGCCGAAAGGCCCAGCCGGATGGTTAGGTCATCGCCCTCGGCCAGCGAAACGGCAGCACCGAAGGCATCGGTGAAGCCATCATAGCTGACATCGGAATAGGTCAGCTGCGCCTGGGGCGTGATCGACCAGTTCTGGTTGAGCGCGACCTGCTGGCCCGCCTCGACGCCGATTGCATAGCCAAAGCCGCCATTGTCCGAAACCAGACTGGTCGCGGCGGTAGAGGAGGCAAGCGCACTGTCATACCAGGTCAGGTTGGCCTGGGCATCGAGGTAAAAGCCGGACGAGCCATACCAGGTCAGTGATCCGCCCAGGCCATAGCCGGTGCTGCTGACTGAACCGTTTCCGAACACCGAGGTTACATCGCCCGCAATGGTGCCGTATCGCGCTGAAAGTCCTCCGACAAGCTTGCCGGCCTCGCCCGAATAGAGCTGTTGATCAGCCCCGGCCTGCAATTGCCAGGTATCGACATCGAAATCTGCGGCGGTCGTGGAGAACCTGGAATTCATATCGGCATGGCGGCCGACTATCCGGCCCCAGATGCCGCTCTTGGCGCCAGCCGCTTCGGGCAAGGCGCCCGTTTCAATCATACCGGCCGTCCAGGACCGGTTGCCGACGCGCTGCTGGAGGGTTTCAAGCTCGTTGAAACTCTGCAGCATCGATGCGTAGGCCTCGTAGACCGGAGCTCCGGCCTGATAAAGCGGCCCCGGCGGGGTAGTCCCATTGATCAAGGCGGACCGCAGGTACCAGTCACCATCGGTAGGCGTGCTGACGCTCCCTTGATACAGGCGATAGGCATAGGCGCCGCCAACGACCGCGGGAGCCCCCTCGAAAGTATAGCTCCCCAGCAGCGTGAAATCGCCGTCGGAGGCGCCGCCGACATCGACGATTTTGATGCCTTCGTTGGTTTGTGCGCCATTGCCGCCGACATTGATGACACGAACATTGGTGCTACCGGCCGTGTCGCCGGTCACCGCCAGCAGGTCCGTGGCCGAGCTATCACCGCCCAGAACCGTTTCGATTTCGAGCGTGCCGCCATTGCCGAGATAATTACCGGCCACGGTCAGGGTGCCGATCGAATTGCCCGGAGCGATGGTGCCCCCGATAAAATTCGTCGTCGTCCCCACCTGGCCGATGCCCTGCAACCGCCCACCGATGACCTCAATCGAGCCGCCAAGCGTGCCATCGACCGAGAGAATGCCGTTATACACCCGGGAGACGCCCGACAGGCCCGAACTATCGGCGGTGAGCGTGGTCTGCCCGGAGCCCACCTGCCAGACGCCGCCCGTCCCGGCGATCGTCCCCGCGAAGGTCACCACATCCGAGCGGTTGAAGGCCAGCACGCCGCTGTTGGCGACATTCCCCACAACGCTGCCGCTCGTGCCGCCATTGCCCAGCTGCAGGATGCCGGCCGTGATGGTCGTGCCACCGCTATAGCTATTGGCGCCGGTCAGGGTGAGCGTGCCCAGGCCATCCTTGGTCAGGCTGCCCGCGCCAGTCATGACAGGGGCAATGCCGATATTGTAGCCATTGGTGTCGATGAAGCCGCCGCCAGCGCCAAGGGTAATCTGCTGAGCGCCATAGGTGCTGAAGAAATTCGTATTGTTCCGGATGGCCCGAACAATGCCGCCATCCAGGGTGACGTCTGCCGTGCCCAGCCCGCCCCGGAAACCGCTGGTCTCCAGAACCCCGCGCGCACCTGGCGTGCCCAGCACACTCAGCGTGCCGCTAGCCGTCGCGTCCGAAATGCCGAGATAGACGCCGGCGTTCGCGTAAACCCGCGCGCCATCTTCGATGGTCATCGCCCCGACCCCGTAATTGCCGAGGGTAAGGTTGAAGCTGGTCATCTCCCAGCTCGACCCCGGCCCCGTCACGGTGACACTGCCGTCGCTACCGGGGTGGGCGCCCACATAGCCCTGGTTGCTGGTGACGCTGGCGCCGTCTTCAATTCGCAGGTCGCCTTGGGCGACCAGACCGACGGTGAGTTGCCCTACCATGGTCCAGGATGCGCCCGAAGTCAGGATGGCCTCACCGTAGGCGTCGGTGCCGACGACGCCGTCGTTGCTCGATAGAGTGGCACCATCCGAGAGCTCCATTTTGCCTTGCCCCGCAACACCAACATCGATCCGCCCGCCAACCGCGACATGCCCCCCTGTCGCAATATTGAGCGTTCCTGTCCCCGGATATCCGATGTTCAGATCTTGCCGAAGTGACCAGGTCGAAGCATTGCCCAAACCGTCCGCGCCCGACACCGTCACGACGCCGACGCCGCCGGGACCGTTCCCTACATAGCCCTTCCCGCCGCTGACGAACCCGCCCGCCTGAATGTCGAGCGTTCCATTGCCTTCCTGTCCAATGATGACATCACCAAGATTGTCCCAGCGCGACCCTTGCCCGGAAACCGTGACGACGCCCACGCCGCCCACATCGAACCCCACATAAGCCATAGCATTGGTCAATGTGCTGCCATTGAGAATGGTCAAGCTACCAGCACCATTCACGCCAATAGTCAGGTCGACACTGCCATCGATGGATGCAGGATCTGACGGTGCGCTATCCCCGCCAATGGACACTTGCGCCAATGCCGGCGAGAGCGTCGCCAGCGCGACAACGAATGGCGCGCTCGACATGAGCAGGCACCGGCGGGACGGCCAAATACTTGGGCGAAAATGGCTTCTTTGCATCACAACCGGGCTAAAAACTAAATAAGTAATGCCCGATGTTGGGAATATAATGCTTAATTATCCTTTAATTACCTGTCTCGCCCAGGTCGACGTTTTGTAGAAACTGCTGAGGGTCGAGATATCTGCCCCAGCGCAACTTCGCAAAGCAGCGTGGCACCGAGGGTGGCCCAACCTCGACGCCTGGCGAGACTGTCAGCTTCACCGCGACGCTGTCCGGCGCCGTGGCGCCGACCGGCAGCGTTGAGTTCTTCGACGGTGCGACGTCGCTGGGCAGCGTGCCGCTATCGGGTGTGGAAGCCATGCTTACGCTCTCTACACTCGGTGTTGGTCCGCACGCCATCACCGCCACCTATTCTGGAGATATCAACAATGGGTCCAGCACCGGCGGCATTGCCCACTCGGTCAGCCAGATCGTCACAACGGTAACGCTTGCTGCATCCAGCCCTAGCTCGACGCCCGGGCAGGCGGTGACCTTCACCGCCACGGTGTTGCCGGCCACGACGTCCGGCACTGTCACCTTTCTGATCGACGGGGCCGCCCAGCCTCCATCGGCAATGTCGGGGGGTGTTGCGACATTGACGACCAGCCTGCTCGGGACCGGTTCGCATGCGATCCTTGCCCGCTACGACGGCGACCCAGCCCATGCCGGCTCGGTGACACCCACACTCGCCCATACGGTGATTGCGCTGGGTTCGGTCACAATTCGGCAGGAGACCGACGGCAACGACGCGGTGTTCGGCTTCTCGTCATCCACGAGCGGCCTCACCCTTTCCGTTGCCACTTCCGACGGGCGCGGGGAAAGCGCGGCCATATCCCTCGCGGCCGGGACTTATAGCGTCGCCGCCGACGACATGAGCGGCGCCGGTTTCGGCCTGACCGGGCTGGTTTGCTCCGATGCCGACAGCACCACCGATATCGCCAGCCGCACGGCCAATATCGTTCTCGATGCCGGCGAAGCGCTGGTCTGCACCTTCACCTCGGTCCAGTCCGGCGAGAAGACCAGCCGACTGATCGAGAATTTCCTGATCACCCGCGCCGACCTGATCCTGGCCAACCAGCCCGATATCCAGCGTCGCATCGACCGCCTCAACGGCGCCATGCCCTCCGGCGGCAATCCCGTTTCCGCGCTGATGAATTATCTGCCGGGCGTCGTCGAGGGTAGCCCGCTCACCGTCTCCACCTCGCTCGGCGCCATCGAGCATCTCGCCGGCAATGAGGCAGCCGGCCAGTTCGACATGTGGCTCGAGGGGACTTTCGCCTTGTTCGACGCCGGTGGTCCGGAAGGCAGTTTCAACACTGCCAGCTTCGGAGCCGATTATCTGGTCACGCCGGACCTGCTCATCGGTGGGTTCGTGCAGGTGGACCACCTGTCGCAAAGCTCATCGCTGGATTCGGCGACATATCGGGCACCGGCTGGCTGGCCGGGCCCTATGCCACCGCGCGCCTGACCGAAAGTCTTTATCTCGACATTCTCGCCGCAGCGGGCACATCCTCAAATCTGGTCAGCCCTTATGGCACCTATGAGGACGGGTTCGACGCCACGCGCTGGCTGCTGAGCGCCTCGCTGCAGGGCCAGTGGCAATGGGACAACTGGACGTTCAGCCCGCGTGCCCGGGTGAGCTATTTCGAGGAAACCACCAAGGCCTATACCGATAGTCTGGGGGTCGGCATTGCCTCGATCACTGCTGGTCTCGGCCAGATCGCCGTGGGGCCAGCGATCTCCCACCGCTTCACAGCCGCGGGCAATGTGGTCATCGATACCGGCCTGCGCTTTGAAGCTATCGCCGATATTCTCAGGACCACAACGGCTTCCGGTTTCGGCAATATCCACGCCCGCATTGAAGGCACGATCGATTTATCTCTGCCCGGAGGCGCGAAATTCGGCTTGTCGTCGGCCTTTGACGGCATCGGTGGCGATACCGGAACGGTCACCAGCGCAAAGATCAAGGTTAGCCTGCCCTTCAACTAGCGCATTACCTGTGTTTCGCGGACACTTTCAACGGGCTGCGGGATACGGTCCCACATCAAAAGCTTTTGGGAACCGGTTGGGGTCCGCATGAGGGGCTAAGCTGACCTTGATCTCGTACCTGCAAGCCGGGCCTAAGGGTCAGGTGTTCCGCAAACGATGACCTGTACTCCGCTCTGGCGCAGGCTCTCTTCGTTCCTTTGCTCGAGCGGCATCAGGTCGGTCACGAAAGCGGTGAATTCGGAAAATGGCGCCACCCGCACCGCCGCGGTACCGGACCACTTGCTGACGTCGGCAACGAGGTAGCGGGTTCTCGAATTCTGCAGAATCGCGTTGGTGATCTGGGATTCTTCGTAGCTGAAGTCGAGCGCTCCGCTGGTGGGGTGCAAACCGCCAGTGCCCACCACGGCGTGCGTGGCGTGGAACTTTTCGAAGTAGCGAAGGGTATCCGCTCCGACCAAATCCCGGTCGTTGGCCCGCCAAACCCCGCCGGCGAGATGCAGCTCGATGCCTTCGACGTCGCCGAGGGTCAGCGCGACATCTACATTGTTGGTGACGACGGTAAGGCCTGAATGTCCCCGCAGTGCCTCGGCCGTAAAACGGACTGTGGTGCCTATTCCCATGAAAACGGTGGAGCCATCCGGAATGTCTTGGGCAACACGGGCCGCAATGAGCCGCTTGGCTCCACCGTGGAGGCTGGCGCGCGCATTGATGGAAGTGTTTTGCGGCAGGACGGGCAAATCGACGCCACCATGCAGGCGCCGGGCCAGACCCAGTTCGCACAGCAGGTTGATATCGCGCCTTATGCTTTGCGTGGTGAGCCCGTATTCGCGCGCCAGCCGGTCGATCTGCTGGGCTCCGCGCGCACCGATGCGCACCAATATGTCGTTCTGTCGGTCCGAAAGCCGGGGGTCGTTCATTGACCAGGACCTGCAACAATCCCGCGCGGATGGCGCGCTCTCGGATGCTGCGCCGTCACGGCGCGACCACAAAGGCGATGTGGTGCTTGAACTCGCTCAGTGGTCTGAGGCCGGCGATCGGTCATCTTGCATGTCCCCTGGTGACGCCCAGCGTTCAATCGGTGCGGCGGCCGGTTTCCTGGTTGAAGGGATGCAGGTCCGCCGTGCTGACGTAAAGAGCTGTTTCGGCGCCTTCGGTTACAGCCGTGCGGGCCGGTACGGCCGCGACGATAAGCTGCCCGTTGCCGTCGAGCCGCATATGCAGGTGGCTTTCGCCGCCGATCGGCTCGTAGAGCTCGACCGTGGCGTTCAGCGTGATGTGCGGGCCCTCGGGTGGCGCCAGTTGGATCGTATCCGGACGGATGCCGACGAGATCGGTACCGTCAGGCAGCTCCAGGACGCCCTTGTCCCGCAGATAGGCGACATCGATCAGGTTCATCGGCGGCGAGCCGATGAAGCCAGCGACGAATAGTGTAGCGGGGCGTTCGTAGAGCGCCAGTGGCTTGCCCACTTGTTCGATGCGTCCGCCATTCATCACCACCAGCCGGTCGGCCAGGGTCATGGCTTCGAGCTGGTCGTGGGTGACATAGACGCTGGTGGTAGCCAGGTTGCGTTGCAAGCGCTTGATCTCGATGCGCATCTGCCCGCGCAGCTTGGCGTCCAGGTTGCTCAGCGGCTCGTCGAACAGGAACGCCTTCGGTTGGCGCACGATGGCGCGGCCCATGGCGACGCGCTGGCGCTGGCCGCCCGACAATTGACGCGGGCGCCGGTCGAGGAAGGGCTCAATCTCGAGGATGCGCGCGGCTTCGGTGACGCGCCGGTCGATCTCGTCGCGCGGCGTGTCGCGGTTCTTCAGCCCGTATTCGAGATTGCCACGCACCGTCATATGCGGATAGAGCGCGTAATTCTGGAACACCATGGCAATGTCCCGCTCCGCCGGTTCCTTGGTGTTGACCACGGTTCCGTCGATGGAAATCGTGCCCTCGGTGATGGCCTCGAGGCCGGCGATCATGCGCAGCAGGGTGGATTTGCCGCAGCCGGACGGGCCCACCAGCACCACGAGCTCCCCGTCGGGGATGGCGAGGTCGAGGCTGTGGATGGCGGTGACGCCGCCGGCATAGACCTTCTTGACGCCTGATATGTCGATGCTTGCCATGTGCTTACTTCTCGGTTTCGACCAGGCCCTTGACGAACAGGCGCTGCATCAGGATGACGACGAGGACGGGTGGCAGCATGGCCAGCATTACGGCTGCCATGACGAAGTTCCACTGCGGTTCGGCATCGGCGGTGGCCGCCAGCCGTTTGATCCCCATGACGATGGTGTAGTAGCGGCTGTCGGTGGTGACGAGCAGCGGCCACAGATATTGCACCCAGCCATAGATGAAGAGGATCACGAACAAGGCTGCGATATTGGTCCGGCTCAGCGGCAGCAGGATATCGCGGAAGAACTTGATCGGGCCGGCTCCGTCCACCCGGGCGGCTTCCATCAGTTCGTCCGGTACCGTCAGGAAAAACTGGCGGAACAGGAAGGTCGCGGTGGCCGAGGCGATCAGCGGGATGATCAGGCCGGGATAGGAATTGAGCATCCCCAGGTCCGACACCACCTTGAAGGTGGGGATGATGCGCACCTCGACCGGCAGCATCAGCGTGATGAAGATGATCCAGAATGCCAGCAGCCGGAACGGGAACTTGAAGAACACGATGGCATAGGCGGAAAGGATCGAGATGACGATTTTGCCCACGGCGATGGAGATGGCCATCACCAGCGAATTGAGCAGCATGATCGAGAGCGGCGGTGCACCGGCGCTCGAAATGCCCTCGGTGAGCATGAAGCGGTAATTCTCGATCATGTGCGGGCCGGGCAGCAGGGGCACCAGCCCCCGCATGAAATCGCCGCTGCCATGGGTGGAGGCGATGAAGGCGATGTAGACCGGGAATACCACGATGACGACGCCGATGATCAGCACCAGGTGGGTCAGGAAAGCCAGGAAAGGTCGGTTCTCGATCATATTGGCCGCTCCCTAATACTGAATGCGCCGCTCGACATAGCGGAACTGAATGGCGGTAAGGGCGATGACGATGATCATCAGCACCACTGACTGGGCCGACGACGAGCCGATGTTGAGGCCGAGAAAACCGTCGGTATAGACCTTGTAAACCAGCGTGTTCGTGGCTTGGGCGGGCCCACCTTGGGTCGTGGCGTCGATAATGCCGAACGTATCGAACATGGCGTAGTTGATATTGACGATCAGCAGGAAAAAGGTGGTCGGCGCCAGGAGCGGGAAGACGATGGTCCAGAACCGCTTGAACGGACCGGCGCCATCGATGGCGGCCGCCTCGATCAGCGATTGCGGCACCGATTGCAGTCCGGCCACAAAAAACAGGAAATTGTACGAAATCTGCTTCCAGCTGGCCGCGATAATGACGAGGATCATCGCGTCGACACCATCGACGCGGTGGTTCCAGCTGACGCCGACGGCGCGCAGCATGTAGGGCGCAATGCCGATGGTGGGATTGAACATGAACCACCACAGGATACCGACCACGACCGGCGCCACGGCATAGGGCCACACCAGCATGGTGGTGTAGAGCCTGTTGGTGCGCAGCACGCGGTTCACCGCGACGGCGAGGATCAGCGACAGCGACATCGACAGTGCCGTCACGCTCACGGCAAAGATCGCGGTCTTGCCAACCGAGCTCAGATAGAGCGGATCGACGAATAGGCGGCGATAATTCTCGAACCACACGAAAGTGGTCTTGAAGCCAAACGGGTCCTCGCGTTCGAACGAGGATTTGACGGCCTGCAGGGCGGGCCAGATGAAAAAGGCCAGGGTTACGGCCAGCTGCGGGACAAGCAGCACATAGGGCAGAATCTTGTTGGGGAAGGTGGTTCGCTTGGCCTGCATGCTCCGCCTCGTTCTATGCCGCTCCGGCGCAGCAGTGCTGTCGCCTGGATGCGGCCTGTGCTGGCGCTCCACCCTCGTGGGAGGGTGGAGCGGGCTTGGGGTGGAAGGCCTTATTGATTGGCGGCTTCGAAGTCGCGCAGGATCTGGTTGCCACGCTCGACGGCCGAATCCAGGGCTTCCTGGGCGGTCTTGGAGCCGGCAAGCATGGCTTCGAACTCTTCATCCACCACATTGCGGGCCTGAGTCAGGTTGCCGAAGCGCACGCCCTTGGAATTGGCCGTCGGCGTACCGCGGGTGATCTGCTGGATGGCGATGTCGGAGCCAGGGTTTTCGGCATAATAGCCCTGCTCCTGGCCCAGTTCGTAGGCGGCATTGGTGACCGGCAGATAGCCGGTGAACTGGTGCCACGCGGCCTGGACTTCAGGCTGGCTGAGATAGGTGAAGAACTGCGCCACGCCCTTATAGACTTCGGGATCCTTGCCATTCAGCGTCCACAACGTGGCGCCGCCGATGATCGAATTCTTCGGCTCGGTGATCTCGTCGTCATAATAGGGAAGCGGCGCAAAGCCGACTTCGAAGTCCTTGGCATTGTTGATGACGCCGGCGCGCCCGGCCGAGGAGTTCATGAAGATCGCGCATTCCTGGGCATAGAACTTGGGAGCAGCATCCGCGCCACCGACCGGGCCGCCATACTGGAACAGGCCTTCGTCAGCCCACTTCTTGAGATTGCCCCAGTGCTTGACCTGCAGCGGGCCGTTAAAGGTGAACTCGGTGCCGAGACCACCAAAGCCGTTTTCGAGCGTGCCGAACGGCTTGTCGTGGATCGCAGAGAGATTCTCGGTCTGGATCCAGGTGATCCAGGCGCTGCTGAGCGCGCAGGGAGCGGCGCCCGATTCCATGATCTGGCGGCCCATGGTCTCGAGTTCGGCCCACGTCTTGGGCGGCGTCTCGGGGTCGAGGCCGGCTTTCTCGAACACATCCTTGTTGTAATACATGATCGGGGTGGAGGAATTGAACGGCATCGACAGGATGTTGCCGTCAGTATCCGAATAGTAGCCGGTGACCGGCGCGAGGAAGCCCGACGGATCCCACGGCTCGCCATTGTCCGCCATCAGCTGGTAGACCGGATAAACGGCGCCCTTGGCGGCCATCATGGTGCCGGTACCCACTTCGAAGACCTGGACGATGGCGGGCTGCTCGTTAGCGCGGAAGGCCGCGATGGCGGCGGTCAGGGTCTCTGGATAAGTGCCCTTGTAGGTTGGGACGATCTTGTACTCGGACTGGCTCTCGTTGAAGCCGGTGGCGATTTCCTCGAGCTTCTTGCCCAGTTCGGCATCCATGGCATGCCACCAGGCAATCTCGGTCTGCGCGGCGGCCTGAGGAGATTGGGAAAATGCGGCGATCACGCCTGTCGTTATGAGCAGCGCTAGCTTCTTCATAGGGTGGTTCCTCCTGTTATTAAGCAAAGGATCTCCGTCCTCGCGTTGTCTAGTCGTAGCAACGCAATTTTCATTTGGCAAAGGAGATGTTCAAATGAACAACAGTGCGTAGCGGCGACGAATGTCCGGCCCAGACCCTGGTGAATGCCCCTACGCCCCGGGGCTGAGAGCCAGCAAAGCTTCTGGGCGCGAATGCATCAACGGCATCTGCTCGTGACGGGCACTGTGTCGTTGTGGGCAATTGGGCATAGGAGGAGACCAGGCAAGGCATACTTCCGACGTCGCCGCCAACATGAGGCACTTGATCGCTATGCTCGTGAGGGCCCCCGAAGGCGGCGAGGATACCGATGTCACCCATGACAGGAGCGGCAGCCGCCACCCCCATTTCAGTCATGCGAACTCGGAACGCCACTTCCCGCAAGCTGCCATCGCAGCGGCGGGCAAGTGCGTAGCGAAGACGATGCCCGGAGCGCTTCCTCCGGCTCGTCAGAAGCTTATTCGGCTGCGGCACTTTCTGCGAAGCAGGTCGCCAGGATCGGGTCCGCGGCGTCAATATCATGCGCGTGCGCGGCGGAAAGATCGTCAAGAGCATGGGCTACTTGAAGGGATAGCTCGCCGCGGAAATCGGTGCAGCACCATTCACCGGGCCACTGGCCGCAGCGAGGCGACCCTTGCCACGAGACCATGAGGGCGTCGCCTACAGCCACACGGCTTATGCGCTCGATCGCTTAGGACGTCCGCAGCCGCCCATTTCCTGGCAAGGCGACTGCGAAAGGATTGCTGGGCGCTCAGCAGCGTTATTGAGGACTTGATGGTTCGTCCCACGACCCGGGTCCCTCGATACTTTGGATGCCGGCCTTGTGAGATCGTCGAGGAAATGCCTTCCGGCCGGTCCCGGGAGTCGGTCCGAAGGGAAGATCGCCTGCATCGGGAGAATTCCCGGACCGGGCCCCTCGATGTCCACGCGTCGCAGGTAACCGGTAGCGATATCGTCACGCACCATTGCTAGGGGCATATGTCCCCAACCAAGCCCTGCGCGCAACAGGGCAAGCTTGGCGCCGAGGTCGGCGATCCGCCAGGTCTTCTCGCTCTGAACCCCGAAATCGCGACCTTGGGTCAGGGCCGAGCGGTCGGTCAGGACGATCTGGACTTGGCTACGCGCCAGGCCCAGCGGAACCGGTCCGTCATGTTGCGCGATCGGCGTGTTCGGCGCGGCGACCGTGACCATCTCGACGCCAAACAACCGCTCTGCCGTCAGTCCTTCCGGGATAATAGGCAAGGTCCCGGTGACGCCTATGCGGCATTGGCCGCTGAGAACCAGTTCGGCGACAGCTCCAAGCGCCTCGATATGGAGGCGGATAGGAATGTCGGGGAACGCCGCCGAGAATGAGCCGATGGCCGCGATCAGTCTTTCCTGTGGCAGCATGACGTCGACCACGACAGAGAGTTCTTCCTCAAGACCTTCGGCGAGACGACGCGCTTTCGCCCTCAAACGGTCCGCGGCAACCACGATGGCTTCCGCGTCGGGCAGGAGAGCGCGACCCCGCCGGCTGAGCTGCGGCCGCCGCCCGGTCCTGTCGAAAAGCACGACGCCGAGCTGTCCTTCCAGGTTCGCCACGGTCTGGCTCACCACAGACTGTGCCCGGCCGAGCCGCCGGCCCGCCGCAGAAAAGCTGCCCTCGCGTGCCGCCGCGACGAAGGCACGCAGATAGTCCAGGGAAACGCCGTCGAGCATGTATCGAGATTCCAGATAGTACTTATCGAAAGATATAGGCTGGGAGCGAGGTCAAGGGAACACCAGATGTTGGGCGGCCGATCATCAGGATCGGCTGGCGCTCCCCGAACTCGGCCGGACACCAACGCATCACCCACAAACGGATAGAACCATGCAAAACTTCGAAAACAAGATCGCGGTCGTCACCGGCAGCCGCCTCGGCATCGGTAAAGGCGTGGCCCGCTTGCTCGCCGAGCGTGGGGCGACCTTGGTGCTGGTGAACCGGGGTGACACAGTCGAGCTCGCCGATGAACTGGGGAACGGGGCGATCTCGCTCCACGGCGACGTCACCAGCGAGGACGATTGGGCGCGCGCCGCCAAGGCGGTAGCGGACCAGTTCGGCCGCGCCGACATCCTTGTCAACGCCGCCGGCATTTATCCGGTCGCCACATTGACGGAGATGGACTACGCCGAGTGGCGCCGCGTGCTGGCGACCAACCTCGACAGCCAGTTCCTGGGCGCTCGCGCCCTTGTCCCTCTGATGAGGAAGGGCAGTTGGGGCCGGATCGTCAATATCGCTTCGGACGCCGTCAACTTGGTCACCCCTGCCGGCATGGGTTTCTCGCATTACGTCGCCTCGAAGATGGGCGTGGTCGGACTGACCCGTGCTCTGGCCAACGAGCTGGCAGGCGACGGCATCACGGTCAATGCAGTCCACCCCGGTATCACCGACACCGAGGGCGCGAGTGGTATGCCGAATGAGGTCAAGGCCCAGGTCTACATGAACCAGGCCATCAAGCGTCTCGGTACCCCAGCCGATATCGCGCGCACCGTAGCCTTCCTCGCCAGCGAGGACGCCGACTTCCTCACTGGGCAGACCATCGCCGCCGATGGTGGCCTTATCAAGCTCTGACCAAGACCAGAAGGTGGAGACCTTCGCCCGAACGGCGGTCGTGACCAACAATTGTGCGTGGCGGGCCCGCCGTCGCGCGCAATCTGAAGGTAATCGATTGCGCGCCGCCGCGCGGTCGCTTCTTCGCGTCCTCTTGACACCATTACCCATGTGCAAGTCGGTTGAGCTGCAGATGGCCGCGCTCGTATGAGAGCTTGGGAGGGAGTGGATCAGGGCGTGCTGATGCCCGATCGGCCCAGCGGCGGGTGCTCGCCGCAGTGCGGGCTGGCGTGATGCGCCAACCGCTGTTTCGAGCCAGCAGGCCAGGCCATGCTCCCATTGCAAACTGCCACAACGACGGGCCAAGATGGGGACATGACAATATCTCAAGCCGCTCGATGTGCTTGTGGGCAGGTGCAGGTGGACTGCTTTGGTGAGCCGGCCAAGGTGTCTGTGTGCCATTGCCTTGAGTGTCAACGGCGCACAGGATCCGTTTTCGGGGTCGCAGTGTTCTTTGCCCGCTGTCGGGTCCGGATATCAGGGGAGACTCGCGTCTATGACCGCGGCAGTGACAGCGGGTTCTCCGTGATGCACCACTTTTGTCCCCAGTGCGGGACAACGGCGTTCTGGTACCCGTCGAGGAAACCGGAAATGGTGGCCGTCGCGCTGGGATGCTTCGCCGATCCGGCGTTTCAGACACCGCAACAGCAGGTTTACGAGCATCATCGGCACGCCTGGGTGACGCTGACACTCTAGCCCATCGGTTGGGTATCCACTGGCAAGCGATCGGGGCCGCAATGGGTAGATTTGCCGTTCCGCTGGTGCGCTGAGGAAGCGTCTTTGCGGCTACCGCTTGCGTACGAATTCGGTTCGGAGGACCAGGCCCTTGATCGCATCGTGTTTGCAATCGATCTCTTCTGGATTGTCGGTCAAGCGGATCGACTTGATCACTGTGCCTTGCTTGAGCGTTTGGCCCGCACCCTTCACCTTGAGATCCTTAACCAGGACAACGGAGTCCCCGTCGGCAAGAATATTGCCGGACGCATCCCTTACCTCGCTCACGCCGTTAAGCGCGGCACTGGTTACCTCCGACGCGGGGCGCCACTCGCCGGTGGCGTCGTCATAAATGTAGTCGTCATTGCTGTTGGCCATGGTGGTCTATTGCAAGAGATTGGCGCTCTGCCAAGCACAAAGCGCCAATTTCTGAAACTGCGCCTTAAGCTACGGCATGCCGGCACTTAAGCCGCGCGCCCCCGCCGGTGCATTCGCCTGTTTTCGTCCGACGGCACTTCAGACGTGGAGTGGGACGACGAAGGGCGCTTCGGTGCGGCCCTCAGGTTCGAAAAGGTCTCGGCACCACGTGATCGCCGAGACCTGCAGCACGTCAGGGCAGGGCGTCTCCCGGAAAGCCGTGGCAAGGCAACACCTCGCAGGTCATCATCACCAATTGGACGCAGGGATCACCCTTCATGATGGTTATAGCTTCGATGGTGATAGCTTCCTCGAGCGGGACGGTGAGGGTACAGCCCGGCTGGGCGACAGTCAGAGGCCGCAACGCGCCCCTTATCGGACATTCGGTGCTCCCGCGGTGACGCTCAAAGCTGCCGTTGCTTCCTATATGTGAGTGGGCAATGTAAATCGGCGATCATTTCAAGCGCGGCTAAACGTCTCCAATAGCGATACGAAACTGTGCCGCTCGCCCTGCCCTTCGGTCAGCTCCACGCGGCCCTCGATGTCGCCAAGGTGGGTGTCCATCAGGCCTTGTGCCTTTTTCAGGTCTTTTTCCCGCAGGGCCGCGACGATCGCCCGGTGGTGCTCCGCCCCGCAATCGTCGACGCGCTCGTCTTCGTAAAGCGCCATGACCAGGGAGAGCCGGGCGACCAGTTTGGCCAGCATCTCGGACAGCACCGCGTTGCCGGCGATCCGCGACAGTTCGACGTGGAACTGACCGACTGACGCGGACTTGGGCGCGTTGTGATCGGCGCGGTAGACGCGCAACTCCTCCTCGGTGAGGGCTTCCAGCCGGTCGAGATCGGCTGGTGTGATGCGTTGCAGCACCAGTTCAAGCGTCGTCCGCTCCAAGGCCCGTCGCGCTTCGAAGAGCTGCTTGGCCTCCTCAATCGAAGGCTCGGCCACGAAGGTGCCGCGGTTGCGTTTGCGTTCGAGCAGGCGATCGCGCTGCAGCACGCCCAGGGCGCCCCGGACTACGGTGCGGCTGACGCCGAAATGCTCGGCTATGGCCTCCTCGATAATCTTGCTGCCGGGCTTGAGCGCGCCTTCTCCAATAGCGGTGGCGAGTGTCGCGCAGATGCGGTCCGTCACATCCTCGGCTTCTTCGATCTCGCTGAGCGGCTCCGCCATTGGCGCGGTCTTTTTCCGTGTCGGCTTACGCATGGTCACTCCGAATCTCTGCCCAACAATAGCGCAGCTGACGAAATTTTGTGCATCATTTTTTGCGCCATAACATGCGAACTGTTATGCGTACAAACTTTCGCATGTTCATTGTAACTCAATTTCATTATTTATATCAACGTGTTGTAAGAAAGATGACTGGCGAGTTTCGATGTGGCACGGCGCTTGCAATGAGGTTGGCAACACCACTGCTAACACCCCTGATACCCATTGCAAGTCTCATGCCGTTTTGACGGACAGGACGAACCGGGAGAGACCAAATGAGTGGCCTCATTGCCAATACCCTGTCCGTTCAG
This sequence comes from Hyphomicrobiales bacterium, assembly GCA_900470445.1. Taxonomy (GTDB): domain Bacteria; phylum Pseudomonadota; class Alphaproteobacteria; order Rhizobiales; family Devosiaceae; genus Devosia. The sequence continues at coordinate 114,970 of UCAU01000011.1, forward strand.
GGGCTGACCCATAGTTATGGTGGCGCTGCCGCCGTTGACGAGGTGTCCTTCACGGTGCCCGCTGGAGAGATCGCCGCATTGCTCGGCCCGAGCGGCTGCGGCAAGTCCACCGTGCTCCGCGCCATTGCGGGGCTGGTTAGCCCGCGCAGCGGCAGCATCATGCTGGGGGATACGGATCTGGCGCATTTGCCGGCGCGCGAACGCGGTATCGGCATGGTGTTCCAGAATTATGCGCTGTTCCCGCATCTGACGGTGGCCGAGAATATCGCCTATCCCCTGGCCTGCCAGCATGTGGGCCGGACGGAGCGCCGCGAGCGCGTGACCGAAATGCTCGAACTGGTGCGACTGGCCGATTATGCCAAGCGCCTGCCGCGTGAACTCTCGGGCGGCCAGCAGCAGCGCGTCGCCGTCGCCCGCGCTTTGGCGCCCAGCCCATCCCTGCTGCTGCTCGATGAACCCTTTGGCGCGCTCGATCGGGCACTGCGTTTTGACCTGCAGGTCGAAATGCTGCGCCTGCAAAAGACATTGGGCATTACCACGCTGATCGTTACCCACGATCAGGAAGAGGCGCAGAGTCTGGCCAGTTCGCTCGTGCTGATGAACAAGGGCCGCATCGAGCAGATCGATACGCCCATGGCGGTCTATGACCGGCCGCAGACCCTGTTCGTCAATCGCTTCATCGGCCAGGCCAACCAGTTCGAAGCCATCGTTGAAACGCTGGAGACGAATGCGACAATTCTTCGCCTGCGCTCGGGCGAGGCTCTGTCGCTGCCCCGCCGGTTGGATTTCGTCACCGGCGCTGCTGTCGTCGCCACCTGCCGGCCCGAACATGTGTCGTTGGTCGATGCGCCCGCCGCCAATGCGCTGGTTGCGACGGTCGGCGTTTCCGTGCCGCTGGGCCCCAGCCTGGTGCACGATCTCATTCTTGCCAATGGCGGCGACCTGCGTGCCAGCCAGGCACGCGGCCCGGAAACTCTTGTCCCGGCCGCCGGCACCACCGTCTTTGCCAGCATCGACACCGCCCGATGCCACGTCTTTCCGGCCCAGTCCGGGATGCCTTCTGCCTGATCCTGCCTCGAACCCCATGGTGCATGACATGACTGCAATGAAATTTACCCGCCGCCAGTTCGGATTTCTCGCCGGTGCGGCGGCCGCCGGCCTGCTGCCCATTCCCGCCCGCGCTGCCAATGGCAGCATGGTTGCCGCGACCTTCCCCGGCAATTGGGAGGACGCCTATCGCCGCGTGCTGACCCCGCTGGTCTCGGAAGCCGGGTTCGATCTCACCATCGCTCCGGCCCTGGCGCAGGACCAGTTGGCCAAGATCATGGCCAGCCCCGGCAGCCCCGCCTATGACACACTGCTGATGTCGCCGGGCCAGATGGCCATCGCCCTTGAAAACGACCTGATCCAGAAAATCGACACCAGCCGGCTCGCCAATTGGAGCAAGCTCGATCCGGCGTTCCAGGGCGAATATGGTCCCACCGTTACCGTCGAAGTCAACGGCATCGCCTATAATCCCGATCTGGTGCCGGCGCCGAAGGGCTATGCTGACCTGTTCGAAAACCCGGCCTTTGCCGGCAAGGTCTCCTGGACCGGCTTTGGCTCCAACACCGCTGTCATGGCCTATACCCAGCTCGCCAGTATCTATGGCAGCGGCCCCGATGACATGGAGGCGGTGTTCAAGCTGTTTGCCGATCACCCGGAGAACCTGGCCGGCGTGGTCGACAGCACCAATAGCCAGATGTCGCTCTATCAGCAGGGCGAAATCGCGGTGTTCATGTGCAGCACCAGCAATGTCGCCAAACTCAAAAGCCTGGGGCTCAACGCCGAATTCGTGCATCCCGAGACGGGATCGCCCGCGGCGCCGGTCAATATCCACCTGACCAAGGGCTCGGCTAATCTGGATGCCGCCTACGCCTATATGGATGCCGCCATCTCCAAGGCCGCGCAGGAGCAATTGACCCTGCCGCCCACCGAAATGTTCCCCACCAATATGGACGTCGCCCTGACGCCGGGCATCGAGGCCTTTGTCACGCGGGATACGATCCCCTCGCTCGTCTATCCCGATTGGGCGATGATCAACAAGAACCGGGCCGACTGGATCCGCGCCTTCGACGCCCTGGTTGCAGGCTAGTCCGATGCGAGCGAGCGGCTTTCCATTCCTCGTGCCCATGCTGGCATTGTCGGTAGCGTTCTTCGCACTGCCGCTCGCTCTGCTCGTCGCCTATAGCTTTGCCGGCGAGACCGGGCCGTCGCTGGAGAACTATGCCAAGTTCCTCGGCGATCCCTTCAACTTCCGCGTCCTGCTCAACACGGCCCGTCTCGGTTTCGAGACGGTGCTGGGCACCACCTTGCTCGGCATCCCGATTGCCCTGTTGTTCTGGCATAGCGGCCAGCGCATGCGGCAGGCCATCATCTTTCTGACGCTGATCCCCATGCTGACCAGCAATGTGGTGCGCACCTTTGCCTGGATCGTCATCCTCGGGCGGCAGGGGCCGATCAGCGAGAGCCTGATGGCGCTCGGGCTGACCGGCGGCCCGATCAGCCTGATGTTCACCGAGTTAGGCCTCGTGCTGGCCATGACGCAGATCGATCTGCCGCTGATCATCCTGCCCCTGGTCGCCATCCTCTCCCGCCTGCCGCGCAATCTGACCGAGGCGGCTGAAGTAGCGGGGGCTGGGCCCTGGCGGGTTTTCGTCACGGTGCTCCTGCCGCTCATGCTGCCGGCGCTGCTGGCCGGCTGGATCCTGGTCTATGCCAGCACCAGCGCCTCTTTCGTGACCCAGGCGGTGATCGGGGGGGGCCGCAATGTCTATGTGCCGCAGCTGATCTATCGCGAAGTCGGCACGCTGTTCGATTGGCCTTTGGCCTCGGCCATTGCCGTCGTCCTGCTTTTCACCACCGGCATTCTCCTGCTGGTCCTCTCAATGCTGTCCCGTCACCGGAGGCTCGTCGGTCATGGCTAGATATCAGACCAATCCGCTGCCCGAATGGCTCTACAAGTTATTCGTCTTCGGCTTCGGCACGCTGTGCCTGATGTTCCTCATTGCGCCGATCGTGCTGGCCCTCATCATGTCCTTTACCGGCGGACAGACGCTGAAATTTCCGCCCGAGGGCTTCTCGCTGCGCTGGTATGAAGCCCTGCTCGATCCGGTGCGCTCATCGACCGAACATATCGCCGCCTTCAACTCGCTCAAGATCGCGGCCCTGGCCGTGCTCGGCGCGCTGCTGTTCGCGGTGCCCGCCGCCATCGGTGCCAGCCGGGTTCGTCGCAATACGGCCAATGCGGTCGAGCCGCTGCTGCTGTCGCCCCTCGTGTTGCCGAGCCTGGTCTATGGGCTGGCGGCATTGATCGTCGCCAATCTCATCGGCATCCGGCCGTCGCTCTGGCTCACCATAACAGGCCATATCGTGGTGTTCGGCCCGCTGATGTACCGCTCCGTCGCGGTCGTTGCGCAGGGGCTCGATCCGTCGCTTGAGGAAGCATCGACCCTGATGGGCGCGAGCTGGTTCACCACGCTGCGCCGCGTCACCCTGCCCCTGTTATTGCCGGGCATTCTGGCCGGGGCGTTTCTGGTGTTCATCCAGTCGCTCGACAATGTCTCGATCTCGCTCTTCCTCGCCGATCCCTCGACCACGGTGCTGCCGCTGCGCATGTTCGCGCTGATCGAGGAAGGGCTCGACGTCCGCGTCGCCGCCATGTCCGGCATTCTCATCACCGTGGTGCTGATCGGCCTGCTCATTGGCCGCCGCGCCCTCGGCAAATCCCAAACCTCATAGTCAACGCGCTGCAGCGCTCCAAAAAGGAACCAAAATGAACGTCCACGCCCCCACCGGCACCCGCCGGATCGAAGAACTGTTGTCCGATTTCCAACCGGATTTCGACTTCAAGGCACCGCCGCCGCTGCCCTTGGAAGAATACGAGGAACGCCTGCGCCGCATTCGCCGCGAGGCCGTCCTCGCCGGGCACGACGCTTTGGTCGTCCACACCGACATGGTGGGCTGGTTCCACACCTCGAACGCCTATCTGCGCTATGTCTGCGATTGGATGCGCGAGGGCGTGCTGATCATCCCCACCGATAGCGACAAACCGATCACGCTGCTCTCCTTCTTCACGCAAGCGGTGATCCTGCCGCCAGGCGGCGAGCCCATGCTTGTGGAGGACATCTGGCAGATCGGCGCAGTCGGCCGCGAATATGCCGACCGGCCGGGCTCGTCAGTGGCCCTCACCGCCGAGCACTGCGCCAATCTCCTGGCCAAACTGGGCCTCTCCAAGGGCCAGATCGGGCGCCTGGGCGATCGCACCTCACTCGAATTCTGGCGCCATCTCGAAGAGGCTATGCCGTCGGCCAAATTTGTCGGCGACAATGCCATCATCGACCGCATGCAGAAGCTGCGCAGCCCGCGTGAAGTGGAAATGTTCCGCGCCGCCGCCCAGCTCATCAGCATCGGCACCCAGGCCGCCTATCACGTCACTCGCCCCGGGGTAACTGATGCCGAAATCTACGCGGCCTTTAGCCTGGCCCAGCTGGCCCGTGGTGGCGAAACCGGCGATGGATACCAGATCGGCATCAACGAATATGGCACCCATTGCGGCAAGCCCTATGGACATGTCGTCCGGCCCGGCGACCTGATCAATCTCTATATCTCCAACGTCACCTATCGCGGCTACACAGCCCAGACCGCCCGCATGATCGCCGTCGGCGACATCACCGCCCGCCAGGAAAAGGTACTCACCGCCTGCACCGAAGGCGTCAAGCGCGCCGAACAGCTGATCCGCCCGGGCACGCTGATCAGCGAGGTCAACAACGCTGCTTTCTCGTCCTATATCGATCATGGCCTGCTGACCGCGCCCGACGCCCGCACCATGCCCTATAATTGGAGCCCGGCTGACGATGGCGGCCCGCGCCTGCTGCCGCGCCAATATGTGCCGGACGCCGATTGGGAAGCGCAGGGCCGCAAGCTCATGCATGTCTATCCGGCCACCCATGGTCCGCATAACCCCAATCTGGGCCATTCGGTCGGCATGGCGGGCGCGCAGAACAGTTTCAACGTCTCCTCGCACAATTTCGATCGGCTGGAAGAGGGCATGATCTTCGTGCTGCACACCCAATGGCTCGAAGCCCAGTCCGCCGGCTGCAATATCGGCGATTGTTATCTCGTCACCAAGGATGGCTTCGAAAACCTCAGCTGCCATACCCCGCTCGAAACCCACCGGGTCGCCGCCTGATGGACCAGCTGGCCGAAACACATACCCATTTCGACTTTGCCGCGCTCGATGCGCGGCAAAGATATAAGCTCTTGATCGGCACCGTCATCCCGCGCCCGATCGCTCTCATCACCACGCTCGGCCTTGATGGCCGAGCCAATGCCGGCCCTTTCAGCTTCTTCAACGTGCTCACGCATGATCCGGCCATCGTCGCCATCGGCGTGGAGAATTATTCGAACATGAGCTTCAAGGACACGGCCCGTAATATCCGCGAAACGGGCGAATTCACCGTGCATATCGTCGATCAGGCCCTGGCGGCACAAATGGAAATCTGCGCCATCAAATTCGGCCCAGAAGTGGACGAACTCGCCGAAGCTGGCCTGGCGACCGCCCCGGGCCAAATGGTGCGCAGCCCGCGCATTCTAGCCGCACCAGCCGCCCTCGAATGCCGCCGCTACATGACCCTGGAAGTCGGCAAAGCCCGCGAGATCATCCTGGGCGAAGTCGTCGGCCTCTATGTCCGCTCCGACGCCGTCGATCCCACAAACCTGCATATCGACCAGCACGCCATGGACGCCATCGGCCGCCTCGGCGGCCACAGCTATACCCGCACGCAGGATCAGTTCGAAGTCAAAACACCAAGTGTGGCGGAGTGGGAGAATGGCAAACCCGAGGCCGGCTAATACGGCCCGAGCCATCCGGGAATAACCCTGCATTGTAGAGCAAAGAAAAGCTCAATGAATGCAGCGAAGCGCCCATTCCGGCCGTTCAGATCGCCCCTCGCAATTTCCTGAAAGCTGCCGTGCGACTCAGGCGTTGGATCGACATCGTGACCTGCAGCCTCTCAGTTCCCAGCGATAAATCGTTCAGCTAGTCGCGGCGGATGCTACCTATGAATCTCGGTGGCGTTGCTGTGAGTTCGACAAAAATGTCAACCGAGCTTTCGATCGCAGCACCTCGAATTCTTCGATTTGCATTTGGATTTATGACCGATACAACAAGGGCGTGAGTGGCAAGGATTGCTTGGCACTCGATTTCATTTGCCGGAAAAAGTTTAGATCGGATGGTCATCCCGATCCTCGCGCAAGCGAGACTTGTCGCTCTTGAGCGGACCCATGGCGTCTTTTGCTCGATCCTTCCGGATCGGGTACAGGCGCATGGTGTTCGTGGGTGATCACGACGTCCTCCGCCTGTCAGCGCGGAGAACACAATGTCCAATATCCAGCACAATAGCGCTTCCCAATCCAGTCTGTCCGTCGAAGTGGATGGCACGGCAATCTATGCCGAGACCATTATCGGCGGCGGCACCAGAATTGGCGGTGAAACGCCAATCCGGCCCCGGCGCGTACCGCGTTTTATAGCCGTAGTCATGGCGGTTGCCGTGCTGGGGTCGGCCTTCTATGCCATCATGTCCTGGCGCGATGCCCGCGCCGCCGCCGCAGCCGCGGCTTCCGCCTGGGCCCCGGCGCCCGTCCAGGTCTCGGCGGTCGAGCTGGCGTTCGAAAATCTGCCGCTGAACATCGCGGCCATCGGCTCGCTCAAGGCCGCCGACGAAATCGTGCTGGCGCCGGAAGTGGGGGGCCGCATCAGCCAGATCAATTTCGAATCCGGTGAAACGGTGGATGCCGGCACAGTGCTCGTCGCCCTGGATGACAAGACGGAGCAAGCCGAACTGCTGGCCGCCCAGGCGCGCTCCCGGTTCGCCGATCTGCAACTCGAACGCTCGCAGCGCCTCGCGCCATCGGGCACCGAATCCCGCCAGGCCTTGCAGCAGCGCGAAGTCGAGGCCGAGCAGGCGCGGGCCGATGTCGCCATCATCGACGCCCGCATCGCCCAAAGGACCATCACCGCGCCCTTTGCCGGGGTTATCGGCCTGCGCCAGGTTGCGCCCGGTGCCTTCGTCACCGCCGGGCAGAGCATTGCCACGCTGACCGCCATCGACACGCTGCATGTCGATTTCAGCGTGCCGCAACGCGACCTGCCCAAGCTGGATATCGGCGCCGCCGTCAGGGTCACGATCGACGTGTTCCCCGATCAGGACTTCACCGCCATCGTCACAGCGATCGATCCCGTGATCTCCGCGCAAACCCGCAATGTGACGGTGCAAGCCACGCTGGACAATACCGATGGCACGCTGCGGCCGGGCATGTTCGCCAATGTGTCGGTGTCATTGCCGTCCAAGCCCGACACCATCCTGGTGCCCGGAACCGCCATCCAGCAAAGCGCTTCGGGCGATGTGGCCTATCTCGTGCGGGACGGCGTGGCGGCCATCGTGCCGGTCACGGTCGGAACCCGGCTGGACGGCCGGGTCGAGGTCATTTCCGGCCTGGCGCCCGGCGATGTGCTGATCGCCGAGGGACAGTTGCGTGTCGCGCCGGGCGCCGCCGTCACCATCGCCGATCCCAATGCTCCCGCTGCTGCACCCGCCTGGTAGGTCCCCATGTCCTTTACTGATATTTTTATCCGCCGGCCCATCCTGTCGGTGGTGGTCAGCCTGTTGATCCTGCTGGTCGGCGGCATCGGCCTGTTCTCGCTTCCCATCCGGCAATATCCGAACCTGGAAAGCGCGACGATCACCATCAATACCGCATTTCCCGGGGCAACCCAGGAGGTGATGCAGGGCTTTGTCACCAGCCAGATCGCCCAATCGATCGCCACCGCCAGCGGTATCGAATATCTGCAATCGACCTCGACCACGGGGCTGAGCAGCATCAAGGCCAAGCTGGTGCTGAATGCCGATGCCGACCGCGCCATGACCGAAATCCTGGCCAAGGTGCAGCAGATCAAATATCTGCTGCCCGCAGGCGTGTCCGATCCGATGATCACCAAGATCACCGATGGCGCCTCGGCGGTGCAATATATCTCGTTTACCAGCACCACGATGACGGTGCCGCAGATCACCGACTACATCACCCGCGTCGCCCAGCCGCTGTTCACCTCGATCAACGGGGTGGCTTCGGCGCCGCTGGCTGGCGCCCAGCAATTGGCTTTGCGCATCTGGATCGATCCGGATGCGCTGTCGGCCCGCGATCTGACCGCCGGCGACGTGGTTGCGGCGCTGCGTGCCAACAATGTTCAGGCCGCTCCCGGCGTGTTGCGCTCCGGCCAGACGGTCACCAACATCACCGCCTCGACCGATCTGACCAATATCGACGACTTCCGCCAGATGGTCATCAAGAGCGGCATCGGCGGGCTGGTGCGTCTCTCCGATATCGCCACGCTGGAAATCGGCGGCCAGAGCTACGATACCGGCGCCCGCTACAATGGCGAGCGATCGGTGGTGGTCGAGGTCTATCCCACCCCTGAGGGCAATCCGCTCGATATCGTGGCCGCGGCCGAGAAGGTCATCGAGGATATCCAGGCGACCGCGCCTCCGGGTCTGAAGATTGCCAATGCCTTCGACATCGCCCATTTCGTCCACGCCTCGATCTCCGAGGTCGAACATACCCTGGTCGAAGCGGTGGTCATCGTCGTGGTGGTGATCTTCCTGTTCCTGGGCTCGATGCGCGCGGTGATCATTCCGGTGATCACCATTCCGCTCTCGCTCATCGGCACGGCGGCGCTGATGCTGGCATTCGGCTTCTCGATCAACCTGCTGACGCTGTTGGCCATGGTGCTGGCCATTGGCCTCGTCGTCGACGATGCCATCGTCGTGGTGGAGAATATCCACCGCCATATCGTGGACGGCAAAACCCCGGTCGAAGCCGCCATTATCGGCGCCCGCGAGATCGTGGGTCCGGTCATCGCCATGACCGTCACGCTGGCCGCGGTCTATGCGCCGATCGGCATGATGGGCGGTCTCACCGGCGGGCTGTTCCGCGAATTTGCCTTCACCCTGGCCGGTTCGGTCGTGGTGTCGGGCGTGGTGGCGCTGACCCTGTCGCCGATGATGACCGCGCTCCTGATCAACCGCAAGGTCACCGAAGGCCGGCTCTCGCTGGCCGTCGAGCATTTTTTCGAAAAGGTCGCCCGCGGCTATGCGGCTCTGCTCGGTCACAGCCTCAATCACCGTTGGGCGGTATTGGCGGGCGCAGTAATGGTCCTTGCAGCGACGGTCGTGTTCTTCACCCAGAGCCAGAGCGAAATGGCGCCGCCGGAGGACCAGGGCGTGGTGTTTACCGCGGCTCGGGCGCCGCAATATGCCAGCCTCGATTATACCGCCGCTGCGACAAGGCAAGTTGACGAGATCTTCTCGCGCCTGCCGGAATTCGGCTCCAGCTTCTTCGTCGATGGCATCGATGGGCAGAACAATTCCTTCGGCGGGGTGGTTTTGAAGGACTGGGCCGAACGGGATCGCAATTCGGATGAAGTACAGGGGCAGTTATTCGGCGAGTCTGCCGGCATTCTGAGCGCTTCAATCACGGCGTTCCAGCCATCGGCGCTACCGGCGGCCAGCGCCGGCCTGCCGTTCCAGCTCGTGCTGCGCTCGACCGCCGGATACGGCGCGATCTTCGAGCAAATGGAAACGCTGAAATGGGCGGCGTGGCAAAGTGGCCTCTTCGCCTGGGTCGAGACGGATCTGGCGTTCGACAGCCCATCCACCAATATCGCCATCGATACCGCCAAGGCTGGTGAACTGGGGGTCAGCATGCAGACCATTGCCGACACGCTGGCAACCCTTGTTGGCGGCAATTACGTCAACCGGTTCAATTATTATGACCGTTCCTACGACGTCATACCGCAGGTGGCGGCCAAGGACCGGGTGACGCCGGAAGACCTGGGCTCCTATCACGTCCGCACCGCATCGGCGACGACGGTGCCGCTATCGACCATTGTCACCAGCACGGCAAGCGTGCAGGCCAATCGTCTGGGCCAGTTCAACCAGATGAATGCCGCAACCCTGTCTGCCGTGCTGCTGCCTGGGGCCACCATGGGCCAGGCCGTCGACTATATGCAATCCCAGCCGCTGGCGCCCGGCATGAGCATCGACTGGCTGGCCGACAGCCGGCAATTCGTCGCCGAAGGCAATCAACTGACGGTCGCATTCGGCTTTGCCCTGGTGGTGATTTTCCTGGTGCTTGCCGCCCAATATGAGAGCTTCCGCGATCCCTTCGTCATCCTGCTGACGGTGCCGCTGGCGCTGAGCGGGGCCCTGGTGCCGCTCTATCTGGGCTTCACCACGATCAACATCTACACCCAGATCGGGCTGGTGACATTGATCGGACTGATCTCCAAGCACGGCATCCTGATGGTGGCCTTTGCCAATGAAATCCAGGCGAGCAAGGGCTATGACAGGCGTTCGGCAATCATCGAGGCATCTGCCGTGCGCATGCGCCCCATCCTGATGACCACGGCGGCCATGGTCACCGGCCTCGTGCCCCTGCTGATGGCCGACGGCGCCGGTTCGGCCAGCCGGTTCGCCATCGGCATCGTCGTGGTGATGGGCATGCTGGTGGGCACGCTCTTCACCCTGTTCATGCTGCCCACCTTCTACGTGCTGCTGGCCAAGGACCACCGCAAGGCGAGCAAGCGGACCAGCCTCATGCCAGCGGCCGCCAAATAACCTGACGCATCATGGCGGCAGCGAGGATCACCCTCGCTGCCCATTTCCCCACGACGATCCGCGCCTCTGCCCGCCGCCACGGCTCGTGCTACTACAAAAGCCCTGGTGGCAGATGGCCATGAACTACGTGGCACTCAAGGTCGCTGTCGGCGGCGGCATACCTTCGGCGCAATAAATGGCACGAAGCAGGATCTAAACAGCAAATGTCCATTCCGTTTGGACAAGGAGATCGCCCGCGGCCTCGTTGCTATACGGGTTTGCGTCCCGCGGCCGACAGAAAGTTACTGCCTGCTGGCCACCGATCATTGGGAACCCGCCAGCTGAGCCCGCGACTTGAGTCCGTTGGCGCGCGACATTCGCTAGCCGCATCCCACCGTAAAGCCGGCCGCCCGAAGGGTCCAAACGCCCGAACTCGGCGTATAGACCGCAGTAGAACTTGCGACGACCGATGGCCTTGGACCTGGTTGAGTTCGACTAGTTTAAGGTCTGCTGCCGCGGTTTAGCCGCCGAAAGCTGCCAGTCAGCTTCCGGTCCCATTTAAGTCATGCGAACTCGGAACGCCAGTTCCCGAAAGCTGCCATCGCAACGGCGGGCAAGTGCGTAGCGAAGACGATGCCCGTGCCGTTCGCCCTATGGAAACTGCGTTGACTTGCCTTTGGAATGACCGCCAGGCGCGCGTTGTATTGGCTCGTGCGATCGTTGGGGCTGACAATGCTGGTCAGGTCGCCGCAGCAGGCCTCAGAAACGCTGTCGACATGTCCGAAGCTGGGAGGAGTAACGATATCAAGCGTTGGAGGTGGAACTGCAGGAAGCTCTGTAGGGACGCATCTTTGCTAAATGCCGAGAAATGGCATCGCGTTCAGCACCGGGCCCCATCCGCGCTTAGCCAATTTTGGTGAGCCAAATGACTGCGAACATTGAGCCACTCCAATGGCCAAAATGCCAAACCTATCGAGCGATAACAGGAGGATCGGCGCTTAGTAGATCCGCATTTGCAGGCGCATGACGATGTCCGAGCCCAGGCGCTGGAAGCCGTATTCGCGCATGGTGCAGGTCCAGCCTTCGCCGGATTTTTCGATTCGGAACAGGTTGTAGCGCGCCGGATCGTCCAGCGTGCCGCCTTGGGCGGCGCTGGCGGCGGCGACGCCGACCACCGGCACTTCGTGGTTCTTGCCGGGAATGGAGTGGATCGAAGAGCGGTGGGTGTGCCCGTGCAGGATCAGCTCGGCGCCATGATCGGCAATGACCTGGCGGAACAGTTTGTGCCCCTTGAGGCCGAATGAGGGATGCTGGAGTTCGGCATTGGGCGGGTGATGGATCAGCACGGTGCGGAAATAACCCGCATCGCCCATAGCCTTCAAAATCCGCCCCAGCCGGTCGGCCTGCTTTTCGTCGAACCGGCCGATGGCGAGGAAGGGCCGGGTTGGCACGGCGCTGGAGCAGGAAATGATCGCGAGCTCGCCCACGCGCCGCACAAAGGGGAAGGCCGCGCTATCCAGCGTCTCGCCCTTGAGGTAATCGCCCCAGTTCTTTTGCGCCGTTTCCAGCGCGCCGGGCACATAGGCATCGTGATTGCCGGGGCAGACGGCGACGCGCTCCGGGCTGCCCAAAGCCCGCAGCCAGTCCCCTGCGCGGGCCACTTCGCTATCCAGCGCCAGATTGGTCATATCGCCCGTCACTGCCGTAAAATCGGCATTCTGGCCCTGCATGTGGGCTACAAGGCGTGCCAGCGTCTCGCTATTGAGTTCGCCATGCCGCTTGAGCTTCCAGTTGAGGAAGCCGGTCAGCCGCTTGCCAAGCAGATCGCGCAGGGCGACCTCGGGCATGGGCGAAAGATGGATGTCGGAGATGTGGGCAAGGGTGATCATCAGGGGCGTAATGCCAGAAGGAAAGGGGCAAGAAAACGGACAATCGCCCGTAACGTCAATTTTGTCGTCATCAAAGCTCTGCTACCGATAGGGCGTAAACGGAGCCAGCCATGCAGATGAATCGATTCCAGCAGGTGCGCGCCAAGGTCTTCCTGACGCTCAAGGGGCTTTGGCACAGGATGACTATAGGCGCGCGCATCATGCTGGTGGATGGGGACAAGGTGTTCCTGATCCGCCACACCTATGTGCCGGGCTGGCAGTTCCCCGGCGGCGGTGTCGACCCCGGGGAAACCATGGAAGCGGCGGCCCGGCGCGAAGCGCTGGAAGAAACCGGCTATCGGGTCACCGGGCCGATCGAGCTGTTCGGCATCTATCACAATGCCAGCCCCGTGACCGATCGCGACCACGTCGCCTTCTATGTCGCCAAGAGCCATGTGCTGGAGCGCGCGTTCAAGCCCAATCACGAAATCGCCGAAGCCGGCTGGTTTGACCGCAAGGCCTTGCCGCAAGGGGTTACGCCAGCGACCTCACAGCGGATCGACGAGTATTTTGATGGGCAACCCAAGCGGGAGATTTGGGGGTATTGAGGGGCCGTTCTTTCCTTCTCCCCTCGTGGGAGAAGGTGCCCCGAAGGGGCGGATGAGGGGGTGCTTCCATAGGCACTAGAGCATGGGATGGCGCAAACCCCTCACCCTGACCTTCCGCTGAACGCGTCAGGTCGGTCCCTCTCCCACAAGGGGAGAGGGTAGAAAGCGCAGGCGCTCACTTCAAAAACGGCAGCTCCGGCCCAACCGGAATAATCCGCGTCGGATTGATCGTGATGTGGCTCCAATAGTAATGCGTGCGGATATGGTCGAGATCGACCGTTTCCTTCACACCGGGAACCTCGTACAGCGCCTTGAGATAATGGCTGAGATTGGGGTAGTCGGCGATGCGTTTGCGGTTGCACTTGAAGTGGCCGACATAGACCGCGTCGAACCGCACCAGGGTCGTAAACAGCCGCCAATCGGCTTCGGTGATGGCCTCGCCGGTGAGATAAGCGGTTTCGCCCAATAGACCTTCGACCCAGTCGAGTGCGTCGAACAGCTTGGCGACGGCCTCGTCATAGGCCTCCTGCCTGGTGGCAAAGCCGGCCTTGTAGACGCCATTGTTGATGTCGTCATAGACGCGAGCATTGATGGCATCGATCTGCGGGCGCAGGGCCTCGGGGTAATAATCATCGGTATTGCCGGTCAACTCGTCGAAGGCCGAGTTGAACATGCGGATGATTTCGGAGCTTTCATTGGACACGATGGTGCCGGTCTGCTTGTCCCACAGCACGGGCACGGTGACGCGGCCGGTATAGTCCGGCACGGCCTGAGTGTAGACCTGCCACAGGAAGTCCTTGCCGAGCAGGCTGTCGCCGGTCGAGCCTTCGTCCGTCTTGAAGCTCCAGCCGGTTTCGTCGGGCATTTTGGGCGAGACGACCGAGACCGAGATCAGGTCTTCCAGATTCTTGAGCTTGCGGAAGATCAGCGTGCGATGCGCCCAGGGGCAGGCCAGCGACACATAAAGGTGATAGCGCCCGGCCTCGGCCTTGAACCCGCCCGCGCCCGATGGCCCCGCGCTGCCGTCAGCGGTGATCCAATTGCGGAAGCCGGCCTGGCTGCGCTCGAATTTACCGCCTGTCTTTTTGGTGTCGTACCATTGGGTAGACCATTTACCGTCGATCAATTGTCCCACGATCGAACCCTTTCCGTCATGTTGTCGTCTCGTTTGCAGGTCTAAGTCCGGCAAGCCGAATACGTTGCCCTTCACATAGACCGGCGCGGGAAGAAGGATAAGAACCCAATGGCGTGACGAACCGTTGTGCATATTGAACACAGCGCCTGCCGAAGGTCTTGATTTTCTTCGGTGCTGCAATACCTTTCTGTTTACGCGGGGCCCCCATGGTGCTAATGCGATTTTTAGGCGTGGAGGCGCCCAGGATGGTAAAGGTTTTGCTGGTGACACGACGACCGTAAGCGGTCTTTTGAAGCGGTGCCCTGTTGGGGCGCCGGGTTTGTCCTACGCATTCCATCCTGGATACTGTCATGAGCCTTCAATCTGCGCCTTCGGCTGCGGCCGCTGCTGTCTCCGCTTCGCCCCTTCGTGTCCCGACCGTTCGCTATGCGACTGCCGCCGATGATGCTTTCATCGAGGAATTGCAGGCCATTGCCTTTGGCCCGGGACGGTTTGCGCGCACCGCCTTTCGCATTCGCGAGCGGTTCCCGATCGACAAGAGCCTGAGCCTGGTTGCCGAGGTGGATGGCACCGCCTGCGGCTCGGTCTGGATGACCCCGATCAGCGTTGGCGGCATCAATGGCTGGATGCTTGGCCCGCTGGCGACCCATCCCAATTTCCGCAAGCTCGGCGCCGGTAAGCTCTTGGCCCGTGAAGTCACCAAGCGCGCTTTGGCGCGGGGCGATGGCCAGTTCGTCATGCTGGTCGGCGATCGCGATTATTATTGCCCGCTGGGCTGGGAGCCTACCACTTTGGGCGCCATCCAGTTTCCGGGCCCGGTCGATCCGACCCGCGTGCTGGTCTATGCCGATGACAAATCGCTGGCCACGACGCTCAGCGGTTCGATTGCGGCGTTCCAGCGATAAAAGGGATGCAGGGGCGGGCAGGCTCGCTTAAGCTCCGCATTCCGATTTGAATTGCTGGTGCCTCTTGTCGCTGGACGCTTCCGTCATCGATCAACTTACCGCGCGGCTGCTGCCTGCCCCGCCTGCTGTGCCGGGTGGCGAACAGCTAGTGCCCGATTGGCTGCCGGAACGGGCCTTTGATCGTCCACCCGTGCCGGCGGCGGTGCTGATCGCGCTGATTCGGCGGCCCGAGGGCTATACCGTGCTTTATACTGAGCGCTCGCCGGACCTGCGGGCGCATTCTGGCCAGGTGGCGTTTCCCGGCGGCAAGGTGGATGCATCCGATGCCGATGTGGGAGCCGCCGCTTTGCGCGAGGCCTATGAAGAGGTTGGGATGCGGCGCCAGGATGCGCGCATTCTGGGCTTCATGCCCACTTATTTCACCGGCACCAATTACCTGATCACCCCGGTCGTTGCCGAAGTGGCGCCCAGCGGCCCCTTCGTGCCCAATCCGGGCGAGGTGCATTCGGTGTTCGAAGTGCCGCTGCAGCGGATTCTGGACACCGAGAGCTATGGCCGGTTCCGCATCAAGCGGAATGGACAAGAGCATAGCACCTGGCAGATCGACCACGACGGGCACACCATCTGGGGCATTACTGCGAACCTGACCCGCCAGTTCCGCGATCTGGCGCTGGGTGAGGCCGTGCTATGAGCCCCGAAGAGCGGTTGGCCAGCGCCGAGTGGCTAGTGCGCCCTGAAACGCAGGCGATCTTTGCTGCACTCGATGGCGACAAGGGCCGCACTCGCGCCGTTGGCGGTGTGGTGCGCGACACGCTGCTGGGCCGCGAGCGGGACAATCCCGATATCGATCTGGCGACTGAACTGACCCCCGATGAGGTCATCGCGCGGGCCGAGGCTAATAGCATTGCCCACTATCCCACCGGCATCGACCACGGCACGGTGACCCTCAAACTGGGTGAGACCCTGGCCGAGGTCACGACGCTGCGCCGGGATGTGGAAACCGATGGCCGCCATGCCGTGGTGGCCTTTGGCACTGATTGGGCCGAGGACGCCGCCCGCCGCGATTTCACGCTCAATGCGCTCTATTGTGGGGCCGATGGTGCCCTGTTTGACCCACTGGGCGGCATCAATGACGCGCTCAATGCCCGGGTGCGCTTTATCGGCGACGCCGCAACGCGTATCGCCGAAGATGGTTTGCGCGTCTATCGCTTCTTCCGCTTTTCAGCGAGCCATGGCGGCGAAAAGTTCCACCCCGATGGGCTGGCCGCCTGTGCCGCGGCGGTCGGGCAATTGGGCCATCTGTCGGCCGAGCGGGTCGGCAGCGAAATCATGCGCATGCTGGCTTTGCCCGATATCGCGCTGACTTTGGGCGCCATGGCAGCCATCGGGCTGGTCGAGATCGACCCCGACCAGCTCAAAACCCTCAAGGCCTATGAAACATTGGGTGGCTTTACCCCAGCCACCCGCCTTGCCGTCCTGATCGGTAGTCGCCCGGACGACGCCGTGCAACAGCAATGGCGGCTCTCCAACGAGGTCATGCGCGCGGCCCAAACCGTGGCTGCCGCCGCTGACATGGTGGAGCAGGACCGGCTGGACGAAGCCGCCTATCGCTTTGGTGAGGTGGCCGTCGAGGGGCTGGCCCTAGCGGCCGCGCAAGGCAATTGGAAGCCCGACCGGCTGGCCGAGGCCGCGCGCTCGCTTGCGGCCGTGCAATTGGTGCCGTTTCCGATTTCGGGCAATGATCTGGCCGGCCTCGGCATCAAACCGGGGCCGGCTCTGGGCCAGGAACTGGCGCGCCTTGAGCGCATCTGGATCGATAGCGGCTTTGCGCTGGATCGGGAGGCTCTGCTGGCGCAGGCCAGAGTCTAGTGCTTGGTCGCCTTGGGCCCGTCGGTATCGACGATGCGCTCCTTGATGCGCTCGATCATTTCGGGGCGCACATCGGTTTCGCCGTGCAGGGTCTTGAGATTTTCTACCGCGCGGCGCACCACCTCGGCTTCGCTTTCCGCCTCGGCGTGCCAGGTGGAGCCGGGGATCAGTGAGCCCGAATCAAAGCGTTTCATCTGCATCTCCCTAGTTTGAGCAGTGGGAGGGAACGTGCAGGGCAGGGGAGGGTTCCAGGGTTTGTGCCACGACCTCGTGGTTCGACAGGCTCACCATGAGGTCTACTGATATGGCGCTGAATATCCCGTAGACCTCATCCTGAGCTTGTCGAAGGACGAGGTCGTGGCACGATCCTTCAATCGTCGGCAAATTCGCCGATTTGGCTCAATCCTTCCAGCCATGTGCCGTCATCGTTCCGCACCACTTCGCGTGGCAACACGCCGCTTTCGGCGGCTATGGCGTCGGCCAGGTCGCGGGCATGGGTCACGACCCATACCTGGCTGCGCTCCGCCGCCTTGACGATCAGTCGTGCCAGCATCGGGAGCAGGTTGGGATGGAGGCTGTTCTCCGGCTCGTTGAGCGCGATGAAGGGCGGCAGCCGATAGGACAGTAGCGCCCCCGCCAGCGCCAGGAATTGCAGCGTCCCGTCCGACAATTCGTGTGGCGCGAACACCCGCTTGGGCATTTCGGCATAACGCATGCCGAAGCTGGCGAACTCGCCGACCTCCGGAATGACCAGTTCGGCACCGGGAAAAGCATCCTCTATCGCCTGGTCGAGATCGATGCGGTCGCCGCGAATATGGTGCAGCGTTGCCAGCACCGCGCCCAGATTGCTGCCGTCCGAAGCGAGTGAAGGTGCCGTCACCGCGCGAGAGGGGCGGCGTAGTGCCGATTCCGCATCGGTGCGAAAGCCGTGGAAGAAGCGCCAAGCAACCAGCGAATCCCGCACCAGCGCAACTTCCGAGCGCCCCGACAAGGCAGCCAGCGCCGTCTCGCTGGCCAAGATATCGTCATCAGCCAACTCGCGTCGCCCCGCTGCGTCGCGTGCCCAGGCCATGCCGCCCTTGCGATCCATCAGGCTGACAGCCTTGCCGCGTTGCTGCCATTCAAGGCTCTCGGCACGCACCTGGGCCTCGTTAGGAAAGGCGGCCGTCGCTTCCTTCGGGGCAAAGCCCACGTCAAGCCGATAGGTCGGATCGAAACTGCCGTCGCCCAGATCGGCAAAGCTCGCGGCCAGCCGCAGGCTGTTGCCCTCGCCCTTGCGATAACCATCAGTGCGGTACATCGGCTCGAAACTGCCGTCTGGTGAGAGATTCTTGCCGCCGGCCCAGAAAATCGACGCCAGCCCGCCTTCGCGCGCGATCTCATCGGCCAGCGTACCACGCGCTGCCGCTTGCAGCAGTTCCAGCGAGCGGTAGAGGTTGGTCTTGCCCACGCCATTGCCGCCCACCAGCACCGTCAACTGCCGCACCGGAAACCGGATTTTCCGGACCGAGCGATAGCCGATGATTTCGACGGCGGAGAGCGTCATGTCACGGCCAGCGCACTTCAGGCGGCATGGAGGAGAGAATCGAGTTCACATTGCCCCCGGTCTTGAGGCCGAACATGGTGCCCCGATCGTAGAGCAGATTGAATTCGACATAACGCCCGCGCCGGATCAGCTGCTCGTTGCGGTCGGCCTCGTTCCATGCGGTTTCGTAATTGCGGCGCACCAGTTCGGGATAAATCCCCAGGAAAGCTTCGCCCACCGCCTGGGTGAAATCGAAATCGGCTGCCCAATCACCCGAATTGAGCTGGTCGTAGAAAATGCCGCCAATGCCGCGATGTTCGTTGCGGTGGGGCAGAAAGAAATACTCGTCGCACCAGTCCTTGTAGCGCTGGTAATCGACGCCCGGCCGATCCGCGCAGGCGGCGCGCATGGCGGCGTGGAAATCGAGATTGTCGCGATCGTCCTGTACGCGGCGGCGATCCAGCACCGGGGTCAAATCAGCCCCGCCGCCGAACCATTGCTTACCGGTAACGATCATGCGCGTGTTCATATGCACCGCCGGAACATGGGGGTTCCAGGGATGCACGATCAGCGAAATGCCCGAACTCCAGAACTGGGCGCCCGCTTCGGTGCCCGGCATCTGTTTGGCAAAATCGGCCGAGAATTCGCCATGGACGGTCGAGATATGCACGCCCGCCTTCTCGAAGACGCGGCCATGCAGCATGGACATTTCCCCGCCCCCGCCGGCGGCGCGATCCCAGGGCGTGCGCTCGAATGTGCCGGGCGGCAGGTGTCTATTGGGGCCGGTTACATCGGCCTCCAGCTGTTCAAAAGCGGCGCAAATCCGGTCGCGCAATGCGCGGAACCAGGCGGCGGCTATGGCTTTTTTATCGTCGATATCGGGCGGAAGAGTCATGGTGGCAGTGGAATGAACCCTCATTTGAGCTCTGTAAACCCGTCGGTCTGTCTTTTTGCTTCCCCCAGGATCAGCGTTGCGGCCAGCGCCACATTGATCGAGCGCAGGCCGTCACGCATCGGGATGCGCACGCGCAGGTCAGCGACATCGGCAACCGCGTCGGGCACGCCGGCGCTTTCGCGGCCCACCATCAGGATGTCATCGGCCTCGTATTGCGCCTCGTAGGCCGAGGCCGTCGCCTTGGTGGTCAGCAACACCAGCCGTCGCCCCTCGGAATGCCGCCATTGCTCGAAAGCGGCAAAGCCGGTGTGCTCGCGCACGATGGCATGGTCGAGGTAGTCGAGCCCGGCCCGAGCCAGCGATTTGGCCGAGAACGGGAAGCCGGTGGGGTGGATGATGTGGATAGTCGTGCCCAGGCACGCGCCAAGCCGGATCAGCGTGCCGGTATTGTTGGCGATATCGGGCTGATAGAGGGCGAGTTCTACGGACATGGGCTCCTCGGGCAAGGCGGTATCCCCGCCACGGATTTGGCACTTTAAGGCCTGCTGCGGCAATCGGGTTGGGAATAGTGTCGCAGTTGATCCATGTCATCGCCCACCGCACTGGACAAGTTCCTGTGACAGTGCAAAAAGAACCCCGGACTGACGGGCCGCTTGAGGGTGGACGGCGGCTGATTCCGCTTATGCGTGAGAGGCCCTGCCGCTACCGGCCGCGTTGGGCGTGTATTGTACGGGGATCGTGACCTTGGCTACGCAAGCAGAACATTCAACGACGCGGCGGGACTTCCTGTATGTCGCAACCGGTGCCGTTGGTGCCGTGGGCGCGGCGGCAGTGGTCTGGCCGCTGATCAACCAGCTCAATCCCGATGCGTCGACCCTGGCGCTGGCCAGTATCGAGTTCAATCTCGCCAATATTCCAGAAGGCCAGTCGGTGACGATCACCTGGCGCGGCCTGCCGGTTTTCGTGCGGCATCGCACCCAGGCCGAGATCGACGAGGCCAAGGCGGTTCCGCTGGCCGATCTCAAGGATCCCGAGACCGACGAGCAGCGCACCAAGCCCGGCCACGAAGAATGGCTGATCATGATCGCCAATTGCACTCATCTCGGTTGCGTGCCGATCGGGCAGTCGGGCGATTTCGATGGCTGGTTCTGTCCTTGCCATGGTTCGCACTACGATAGCGCCGGCCGCATCCGCCGCGGCCCGGCACCCAAGAATCTTGTGGTGCCGCCTTATGAATTCATCAGCGATACGCTGGTCCAGATCGGTTAGTGGGGGCTTTTCCGATGTCAGAACATTCGACTTACGTTCCAGGAAATGCCGCCGAAAAGTGGCTCGACGAGCGCCTGCCCGTCGTCAGGTTTGCCAAAGAGCACCTGATGGATTTCCCCACGCCGAAGAACCTCAATTACTGGTGGACCTTCGGGGCTATCCTGGTGATGTGCCTTGGCGTGCAGATCGTCACCGGCATTATCCTGGCCATGCATTATACGCCCAATGTGGCGCTGGCCTTTGACTCGGTCGAGCATATCCGCCGTGACGTCAATGGCGGCCGCATCATCCAGGCGGTCCACTCGGTGGGCGCCTCGATGTTCTTCGCGGCCCTCTATATCCACATTTTCCGCGGCATGTTCTTCGGCTCCTACAAGGCGCCGCGCGAGATCCTGTGGATCCTGGGCGTCGTCATCTTCATCCTGACCATGGCCACGGCCTTCATGGGCTATGTGCTGCCCTGGGGCCAGATGAGCTTCTGGGGCGCCACGGTTATCACCAATATCTTCTCGGCAATCCCGGTGGTGGGCGAGAGCCTGCTGCAACTGCTGCGCGGTGGTTTTGCCGTGGGCAACCCCACGCTCAACCGCTTCTTCTCGCTGCATTACCTGCTGCCGTTCATCATTGCGGCGGTCGTGGTGCTGCATATCTGGGCGCTGCACGTGCCGGGCAACAACAACCCGATCGGCGTCGAGGTCAAGGACAAACGCGATACCGTGCCCTTCCATCCGTATTATACGATGAAGGACGCCTTCGCGATGGTGCTGTTCATGATCCCCTTCGCGTGGTTCGTGTTCTTCGCCCCCGACATCCTGGGCCATCCCGACAATTACATCATGGCCAATAGCCAGGTGACCCCGTCCCATATCGTGCCGGAATGGTATCTGCTGCCCTTCTACACCATCCTGCGCGCCATCGACTTCAACGTGCTGTTCATCAACTCCCAGCTTGGCGGCGTGATCGCCATGGGCCTGTCGATGCTGGCGCTGCTGGTGGTGCCGTGGCTGGATACGAGCAAGGTTCGCTCGGGCACGTTCCGCCCGATGTTCAAGTGGTTCTACGCCCTGTTCGTGCTCGACTTCATCGCCCTGGCGTATCTGGGTGCGCAGGAAGCGGCCGAGCCCTACACCACGCTGGCCAAGGTGTGCACCGGCTACTATTTCCTCCACTTCTTCGTCATCCTGCCCGTGTTGTCGCGCATTGAGGTTGCCAAGCCCCTGCCGACCAGCATTTCCGAGAGCGTTCTCGGCAAGGCACATTCGTGAAAGGCGGGGCGGGTTCAATGTTGACGTTCAAGACCATCATCGCTGCTGTCGCCATCGCCGCCGGCATGGCTGCAGCGCCTGCCTTCGCTGCCGAAGGCACCGCGCCGCCTGTGCCCAAGGAAAGCTGGAGCTTTGCCGGCATTTTCGGCACCTATGACCAGAACCAGCTGCAGCGCGGCTTCCAGGTGTTCCGCGAAGTCTGCTCGAATTGCCATAGCGCAAGGCTGCTGGCGTTCCGCAATCTTTCCGAAGAGGGCGGCCCGGGCTTCACCGAAGGCCAGGTCAAGGCGCTGGCGCTCGAATATGACGTGGCCGATCCGACCGCTGATGGCGGCACCCGCAAGGCCGTGGCGGCCGACCGCTGGCCGTCGCCCTTCGCGACCGACCAGGATGCCCGCGACGCCAATGGCGGCGTGGTGCCCCCTGATTTCTCGGTGCTGGCCAAGGCCCGTGGTATCAAGGACGCCTTCCCCTGGTGGATCACCAATTACTTCACCGGTTACTCGGAAGGCGGCCCGGACTATATCCACGCGCTGCTGAACGGCTATCACGATGAAGCGCCCGAAGGGTTCGATCTGCCCGAGGGTAAGCATTACAACGATTACTTCCCCGGCCACTCCATCGGCATGGGTCCCCCGCTGCAGGACGATCTGGTGGCCTATGAAGCCGCCGAGGGCCAGGAGCCGGTGCCAATGACGGTCGAGCAATATTCGCACGACGTCGCCGCCTTCATGATGTGGCTGGCCGAGCCGGGCCTGGTCTCTCGCAAGGAGACCGGCTTCAAGGTGCTGCTGTTCCTCATCGCCTTTGCCGGCCTGATGTGGGCCACCAAGCGCAAGCTGTGGCAGGGCATCGAGCACTAAGCTCGGCGCGACACGATTTCGCAAAGGGCTCCCTCGGGAGCCCTTTGTTTTTGCCGCGGTCACATCGGCTTCAGGGCTCTTGCCAAGCGCGCGCCGGGCCGCAATATGATAACAATAGCCAAATCAATCGCGAGGCCGCCGACATGTCCGCAGTTCGCATCGCCGTGACCGTTGTCAGCGCCGCCATCACCGTCAGCCGCCACCCCGTGGTGCGCGCCGGTGTGCGGGCGGTGGTCAGCAACCCCAAGGCGCGCGAAACGGCTATCGGGGTGACTCGCTCGGCCGCCTATAATGCCGGCGTGATCGCGCGACACATCATGGGCCGCCGCGCTCCCTGATTTTTCCAAGACCAATTATCCAATTTGCAGGATTGCGATGACGCTCGACCTCAAGGCCCTTGTGCGCACGATTCCGGACTACCCGAAAAAGGGCATCCTGTTTCGCGACATCACTACGCTGATCGAGCATCCCGAGGGTTTCAAGGCCAGCATTGAGCAGATCGCCGAGGCGCATCGTCATCTGGGCGTCACCCATGTCGCCGGGATCGAAGCGCGCGGCTTCATCTTCGGGGCCGGGGTGGCGATTGCGCTGGGCGTCGGCTTCATCCCCGTGCGCAAGAAGGGCAAGCTGCCCGGTGAAACTATCGGTCAGAATTACGCGCTCGAATATGGCGTTGATACGATCGAGATCCATGCCGACGTGCTCGACGCTGGCGACACGGTGCTATTGGTCGACGATCTCATCGCCACCGGTGGCACAGCCATCGCCGCCGTGGGTCTGCTGCGGCGTACGGGCGCTACGGTGGCCAATGCGGCCTTCGTTATCGACCTGCCGGACCTCGGCGGCGCGGCAAAGCTCGAAGCCGAGGGGGTGGAAGTCTCAACGCTGATGGCGTTTGCGGGGCATTGAGGGCACGAGGCCCTACCAGCTCTTCCGCCCGTCCATCTTCTCGATCACCAGGCTCGACAGGTCCAACTCGTCCACCAGCCGCAGATTGACCGCATAGGTCCGCGCGGTGGGGAAGCTGTTGGGGTCGCCGTTCTTGGGCGTGCCGTCGCTATTGTACATTGAGGCCCAGTCGGGAGAATCGCCCCAGGTCTGGATGCCGCAATTGGCGCAGAAATGGTGCAGGTTCATGCCGCCGCTGGCCGAATAGGTTTTCTCGGCGGTCGCCGAGAGCATCTTCAATTCGCCTTCGCCGAAATAGCCCCAGACCGCGCCCGTCCTGTGGCAGAAGCTGCAATTGCACTCCTTGGCCGAGGTCGGCAGATGGGGCAGCTCGATCCTGGTCTGGCCGCAGTGACAGGTGGCGATGAGGGACATGGCGTGGCTCCAAGCTGTGATTGGCGCCAGCATGGCTATGGGCCGTGACAGGCGATGTCAGCAGCGTTAAGCCGCCATGGCCTGGCGCTGGTCGACGAGGCAGAACTGGTTGCCCTCGGGGTCACGCATCACCGTATAGGTCGGCAGCACCCGCACGATTTCGGCTCCTGCGGCTTTGAGGCGTTCCACCTCGTTGCCGCGCTCGCTCACCGCAATGTCGAAATGCACGCGATTATTGTCATAGCGCCGGCCTTCCACATTCTGGAAGCAGATGCTGGGGCCTGGGCCATCCACCATCACGGTGGGGTCGGTTTCCGGCGTCAGCCCGAGCGCGGCCAGCCGGGCGATTTCGGCCTCGTCATAGTCCCGCACGGCATAGCCCTCGAGCATCTCGGCCCAGAATTGGGCCAGTTTGGCCGGCTTGTCGCAGTCGAATACGATTTCCTGGATGGCACCCATGCCTTGGCTCCTGTGGTCGTTTCTTTTTCGTTAAACCGGAATTAAGGCAAGACTGGGCAAGCGAAAGGCCCGGCGCAAGGGGATGCGCCGGGCCTCGTTAAGCGTATTTGTCAGTGCCGGAGCGTTACGGCTCGAGCTGGCCGGTTTCGGGCCGCTCCTCGGCGCTGATATCGGGCTCGTTGCGCGTCTTGTAGAGCGAGAAGATTATCCCGCCCGCCAGGATGCTGATGGTGACCAGCAGCGAGAGCAGCGTATCGATATGGATATGCAGCGGCACGAGGAAGATCTTGATACCCACCAGCACCAGGATGATTGCCAGCGACACCTGCAGATAACGGAAGCGGTTCATTGCCGCTGCCAGCGCGAAATACAGCGAGCGCAGGCCCAGAATAGCGAAGATATTGGACGTGTAGACGATGAAGGTGTCCTGCGTCACGGCGAAGACGGCGGGCACCGAATCCACGGCAAAGACCAGGTCGACGACTTCCACCATGATCAGTGCCACGGCCAGCGGGGTCAGCCAGGTGACAATCTTGCCGGTCTTGGGGTCGGGCTGCTTGACCGTGAAATTGCGGCCATGCAGCTGCTTGGTCACCCGGAAGCGTTTGGAGATGAACTGGAAAACCCGGTTTTCTTCGAGGTTCGGCTCTTCATCCTTGTGGGTGAACATGCGGATGCCGGTGAATACCAGGAAGGCTCCGAAGCCGAACAGGATCCAGTTGAATTCATTGACCAGAGCCGCGCCGAGCCCGATCAGGATTGCGCGGAACAGAATGACGCCCAGAATGCCCCAGAACAGCACGCGGTGCTGGTAGATGCGGGGAATGGCCAGGAAGCCGAAAATGGTGGCAATGACGAACATATTGTCCATCGCCAGGCTCTGTTCGAGCAGGTAGCCGGTATAGAATTCGAGACCGGCTTCGGCGCCGCGCTGCCACCACACCCAGCCACCAAAGGCCACGGCAATCAGCACGTAAAAGCCGTATAGCGTCAGGCTCTCCTTGGCGCCGATCTCGTGCTCATCCTTGTGCAGGACGCCGAGGTCGAAAACCAGCAGAGCGATCACGATCGTAATGAACGCAATCCAGAAATAGACGGGAGTACCTAGAAAATCACCCGATAGGGCGGCAAGAAGCGATTCCATCGCCGGACCATCTCCATGAGAAAATTGGAGCAGCTCCGACATCGCGAGAGCATCATCACTCTCGCCAGAGGGGCCCGGCGCCGCGTGTTAACAATGCGCGTAGGGCGAGAGAAATTCAAGTCCCCGTCTGTTGGGGGGCGGAATTGGGGAGGGGGGTAACCCCGCATCACCCACGATGTCATTCCGGCGCAGGCCGGAATCCATGCTGAAGACCCTCCCAGAGCTGGATGTGTGCGGCGCGCCACGGACCTGGACCCCGGCCTGCGCCGGGATGACTCGTGGATGGGGACAGTGCGCCGCTGGCCCGAATACTGTGGGCTCGCTGTGCCTCCGCGCATCCCAAGCTATTCCCTCCATCGTCATTGCCCGGCTCGTCCGGGCAATCCATTGCCCCGGCTGATGCGGAGAGATGGATCACCCGGACGAGCGGGGTGATGGCGATGAATGGAAGGGTTCGCGGATGCGACTAAGCTCGTTCAGCTCAGCGCGGTGTACACAACATCACGATGGCATCACCAGTTTCCAGCTGCATGGCCACGCCGTGATTGGGATCAGGAATCACCCGCCCGGCCTGCACATTGCGGGCGGCGCGCAGGGGCCCGTCGCTGAAGCCGACCCCATCCTGGTAGCCCATAATGACGCCCGTCCCCGAGGATGGGTCGCCAAAGGTGGTCGAGGCGAAGCCATAGACCGAGCCATAGATGGTCAGGATACCGGCGCGGGTGGCATTAGTGTCCCGGCATGACCAATTGCCCTGAACCTGCTGGGCAAAGCTGGGCGTGGCGGCAAGGGCGAGGAGACTGGCGGTTAGGGCGATTCGGCGCATGAGCAGCAGAGTGAAGGGGCGCGCTGTCGCATTCAAGAGCGCCGCTTGAGCAATCCGCCGATCAAGGGCCATCTGGTGAGCGCGAGCAACACTCGCTGGCCAATTGGCGCGCGGTAATCGCGCAATTTGGAAAAGCCCACCACTTCGGCCGTATAGACCAGCTCGCCGCGCTGATTGGTGGCGGTGATGCGGTTGAACAGCAGGCCCCAACCAGGAATCGAATTGGAGGCGCGCTTGTCGGTCACCACCAGCTCGTAGCTCACCGTATCGCCCGGCCGCACCGGCACCTTGAATTCCATGGAATTGACGCCCGGAGAGGGCCCGGAAATGCCCGGCTCTTCTCCCAGCCCGCGCAGGCGCTGCTCTTCGGCCTCAAGCGCATCGACCATGCGGCGATGGCCGACGCTGACCGTGTGCCAGCCGCTGGCGACCAGCCCGCCGAAATGGCTGTGCTTGGCGGCCTCGGGATCGAGGTGGAAATATTGCGGATCATAGAGGCTGGCAAAGCGGATGATCTCGTCAGCGGTGAAGGTGTGGCTGCCGAGCGGAAATATCTCGTTCAGCGCGATATTCTCGAACCAGCGCGTCATGCTGCGGCTTCCGCATTGCGCGTTTCGACCAGATTGGCCAGCCGCATGGTCAGCACCGGCTTGCCCTGCTGGTTACGGATGTCAAAATCGAGCGTGACAATGCCCCATTGCGGATGGCTGGCGGAGCGCCGCAGGTCGGTAATTTTTACTGTGCCGCCGATCGTGTCATCGACCATGACCGGGTTTTTCCATTTGAGATTGGTGAAACCTAGTCCGCCGGCCGAGGCAATCTGGCTCAGGAAACTGTCGACCAGCATGCGCAGGCTCAGCGCTCCGGTCTGCCAGCCGCTCGATGCCAGCCCGCCCAGCAGCGACGCCTTGGCGGCCTTTTCATCAAGGTGAAAGGGCAGGGGATCGAATTCGCGCGCGAATGTGGTGATCATGTCGCGCGTCACCTTGGTATGGCCCAGCGCGATGACTTCGCCCACGGCAAGGTCCTCGAAATGGCGGCGATCACGGGTTACAGGATTGGTCATCGAACTTCCCTATACGTCAACGCCTTTTGCACCCTTTTCCCGGTTGGGGCAAGCGCGAGACCCTCAGATGCCGGTCGGCAAACGCCGGCTGACGCGATAGTCGAGCGGGGTCATGCCGCGCAGGCGGCGGAAGGCTTTCGCCAGGTAATTGGCGTCGCTGAAGCCGGTCAGCGCGGCAATGGCGCCGATCGTCATGTCGGTGGCGACCAGCAGGCGCTCGATCCGCTCGATGCGCCGCTCCTGCACGAAACTGGAGGGCGCGAGCCCCGTGGCCAGGGTGAACTGGCGGACAAAGTGGCTCCGGCTCATCTCGGCCAGAGTGGCGAGCCGATCGACATTGAGCGCGCGATTGAGGTTGGTGTCGATATAGGCGACTACTCGCGCAATGGCAGGCGGCAGGGTGAAATCGGGCGCCGCGTCGGTGCCGAATACCCCGTCATGCAGGGCCGCCATGGCGCCATAGGCGGCGCTCGAGGCTTCGCCCGGCGAAATGCCAGGCCGGTCCATCAGCTTGTGGCAGGCTTGGGCCAGGCGGTCGATAATGCCGGTCGGCAGGGTCACGACAGGGCCGGCGGCATCGATGATCTCGCGGGCAAGGCGCAGCGCCTCGCGCCCGTTCAGCACCATCCAGAAATATTCCCAATGCCCGCCCCGCTCCAGCCAATAGCGGTGGGCATGCGGCAGGCTGAGCACCATGGTTTGCCCCGGCACCAGCCGATGCCGCACCCCAGCAAAATCGAGCCGGCCTTCTCCCACAATGGTGTGCTGGATGACGAGGAACGGCGCGCTGCCGCGCTGCAGCCCATCCCAGGAATAGACTTCGTTGAGCCGCTGCTCATAGCCGGCGCTGATCGCCATGCAATGGAGTGGCACCGCGCTTTTGGGGAGCGTCAGGACGCGGACTTTATGGCCGTAGTCGATGAGCTGTTTGAGCACAAAATTACCCGTAATGGCACAAGGTTTCTCTAGCACCGATGTGCGTTTCAACGCTAGCAGTACGCTAACCAATTCGTGGCTTTTGCTACGTCCCGGAGGAACGTCATGTCATTCAAAGTTACCGTCATCGGCGCCGGCTCGGTCGGCTTCACCAAGACGCTGATCTCGGACCTGCTCAAGGTGCCCGAGTTTGCCGATTGCGAATTCGCGCTGACCGATCTCAATCCGCACAATCTGGATATGGTCCACCAGATCATCGCCAAGATCGTTGCGGTCAATAATCTGCCGGCCAAGGTGACGGCCACGACCGATCGCCGGGCCGCCATTACTGGCGCCCGCTACATCATGAGCTGCGTTCGCGTCGGTGGGCTCGAGGCTTTTGCCTCCGACATTTCGGTGCCGCTGAAATATGGCGTCGACCAATGCGTGGGCGACACGCTCTGCGCCGGCGGCATTCTCTATGGCCAGCGCAATATCCCGGTGATCCTTGAATTTTGCAAGGATATCAAAGAAGTAGCCGAGCCGGGCGCGGTGTTCCTCAATTATGCCAACCCCATGGCGATGAACACTTGGGCCGCCAATGCCTATGGTGGTGTGCAGACCATTGGCCTGTGCCATGGCGTGCAGCACGGGGCGCATCAGATCGCCCAGGTGCTGGGCGTGGCGGATAGCGAGCTCGATTATGTGTGCTCGGGCATCAACCACCAGACCTGGTATATCGATATTCGCGCCACGGGTCGCAAGATCGAGAAGGACGAGCTGATCGCCGCATTCGAAGCCCATCCGGTCTATTCCAAGCAGGAAAAGGTCCGCATCGACGTGCTGAAGCGCTTCGGCGTCTATTCCACCGAATCCAATGGTCACCTCAGCGAATACCTGCCCTGGTATCGCAAGCGCCCGGAGGAAATCTCCAAGTGGATCGACATGAGCGACTGGATTCACGGGGAAACCGGCGGCTATCTGCGTTATTCGACCGAACGCCGGAACTGGTTCGAGACCGATTTCCCGATGTTCCTTGAACAGGCCGCAAAGCCGCTGGACCAGCATAAGCGCACCTCCGAACACGCCTCGTACATCATTGAGGCGATGGAAACCGGCCGCGTCTATCGCGGGCATTTCAACGTGCGCAACAATGGCATCATCACCAATCTGCCCGATGACGCGATCATCGAAAGCCCCGGTTTTGTCGACCGTTTCGGCCTCAACATGGTCGAAGGCATCACCCTGCCGCTGGCCTGCGCCGCCACCTGCTCGGCTTCGATCTCGGTGCAGCGCATGAGCGTGGAAGCCGCGATGACCGGCGATATCGACATGCTCAAGCTGGCGGTGCTTCATGACCCCCTGGTCGGCGCCATCTGCACACCGGACGAAGTCTGGCAGATGGTGGACGAACTGGTGGTGACCCAGGCCCAGTGGCTGCCGCAATACAAGGACGCCGTCCCCGCCGCCAAGGAACGCCTCGCCAAGGGCACCGTCAAGACCAAGGATTGGGAAGGCGCCGCCCGCAAGAAAGTTCGCTCGGTGGAAGAGCTGCGCGAAGTGGTGGGCGGGCACCACTAGACCTCAGGTTCATCGACACCCCTCCCGAAACGGGCGCTCCACGAGCGCCCGTTTTGCTATTTCGGGGTGAGCACAAAGTTACCCTTTGACGGTGGAGTGCTGGCGCGGAGGCGCTAAAACCAAACGGCCCCAGCGCAGAGCGCCGGGGCCGCTTTTTGGAAGCAGGGGAGGTTAGCGTCAGGCGACGCGCTGCTTCCGGGAGCCACGGGCCCATTCCGGCAACATGGTGCCATGGGCTTCAAGGAGATCGTCGACCAGGTTCCAGATCTGGTCGAGATCGAGTTCGGCAGCGGTGTGGGGGTCCATCATCGCAGCGTGGTAGATGTGCTCGCGATTTTCCGTCATCAGCGCCTGAACGGTCAGTTCCTGCACATTGATATTGGTGCGGATCAGCGCGGTCAGCTGGGGCGGCAGCTCACCGATATAGGTGGGCTGCAGGCCATTGCTATCGACCAGGCATGGCACTTCCACGGCTGCATTGTTGGGCAGGTTGGTGATGACGCCATTGTTGCGCAGATTGCCGTAGATCACCGAAGGTTCGCCCGTCCACACCGAATTGACGATGGAGGAGGCGTATTCCTTGGACTGCTGAACCTCGATGCGGTCGGCGTTGCGATAGTCCTCGGAGGTCTTCTTCCACTTGGCGATCTGCTCGACGCAGCGCTTGGGATATTCGTCGAGCGGGATGCCGAACTTCTCGATGATGTCCTCGCGGCCTTCCTTGATGAAGTAGGGCGTATATTCGGCGAAGTGCTCGGAGCTTTCGGTGACGAAATAGCCCAGGCGCGTCATCATCTCGTAGCGCACCTTGTTGGGGCAGCGCGGATTCCATGTCGGCTTGGGGGCACGGCCTTCGGCATAAGCCTTGAACAGGTCGGGATAGAGATCCTTATAGGTCCCATCCGGCTGGCGATGCTCGAATTTGAGATAGAAGGCCATGTGGTTGATGCCGGCCGAGCGATAGCGGATTTCCTCGTAGGGAATCTCGAGATCATGGGCCAGTTCCATGGCCGTGCCTTGCACGGAGTGGCAGAGACCGACCTGCTTGATGGTGGGGTATTTCTCGGCAATGGCCCAGGTGTTGATGGCCATCGGGTTGACATATTGCAGCATGATCGCGTCGGGCGCGACCTGTAGCATGTCCTCGCAGATGCTCCAGAGATGGGGCACGGTGCGCAGGCCGCGCATGATGCCGCCAACGCCCAGGGTGTCGGCAATGGTCTGGCGCAGATTGTATTTTTTCGGCACGTCGAAATCGATGACCGTCGAGGGCTCGTAGCCGCCAATCTGGAAGCAGACGACGACGAAATTGGTGCCGTCCAGGGCCTGGCGCTGGTTGGAATAGGTCTCGACCTTGGCCGGCACGCCCAGCGTCGAGATCAGCTTTTTGGCGATGACTTCGCTTTCTTCCAGCCGAGTGGGATTGATGTCCATCAGGCGGATGGTGGCGCCTGCGAGTGCCGGGCGCTGCAGGATATCGCCGACAATGTTCTTCATGAACACGGCCGATCCGGCGCCGATGAATGTGATCTTGGGGTTTGCCATTGGGGAATACTCCAGCGTTAGGCGGCTATTTCGAATGCGGCGCGGACCAGCCGAGCCGTATATTCGGTTTGAGGATTGGTGAGGACATCGGCGACCGGGCCTTGTTCGACAATTTTGCCGTGTTGCATGACCATGACGCGGTGGCAGAGGGCGCGCACGACCTTGAGATCGTGGCTGATGAACAGGTAGGATAGGCCCTTTTCGTCCTGCAGTTTGCGCAGCAGATCGATGATCTGGGCCTGCACGGACAGGTCGAGCGCCGAGGTTGGCTCGTCGAGCAGAATGAATTCGGGCTCCAGCGCCACGGCGCGGGCAATGGCGATGCGCTGGCGCTGGCCGCCGGAAAATTCATGCGGGAAGCGGTTGAGAATGCCATCGGGCATGCCGGCATCCTTGAGCGCCTGGCGGACCCGATCGAGCCGCTCGCGGCCATTGGCCCCGATATTGTTGACGATCAGGCCTTCCTCGATGATCTGGCGGATCGACATGCGGGGGTTGAGGCTGGCGAAGGGGTCCTGGAAGACGATCTGCATGCGGCTGCGCAGCGGGCGCATGGCGGCGCGATCCCGATCATGGATCGGCTGGCCGTCGAAGAAGATTTCCCCACCCTGATTGTTGATCAGCCGGATCAGGGCCTGGCCAAAGGTGGTCTTGCCGGAGCCGGATTCGCCGACAATGCCGAGGGTTTCGTGGCGGACCAGCTTGATGTCGAGATTGTCGACGGCCTTGAGCTCGAAGAAATCGGGCTTGAAGAAGCCGCCGCGCTTGAGGGTGTAGGAGACTTTGACGTTCTTGCCTTCGAGCACTGTGTCCTGCTCACCGACCAAGGGATTGGCCGTGCCCTTGGGCTCGGAGGCCAGCAGGTGGCGGGTATAGGCGTGTTGCGGATTGGCGAACAAAGCCTCGGTGGCATTGTGCTCCTGCACGCGACCATTCTGCATGACATAGACGTAATCGGAGAACTGGCGGACCACGGTCAGGTCGTGGGTGATCAGGATCACCGCCATGCCGTATTTGTCCTTGAGGTCCTTGAGCAAGTTCAAAATCTGGGCCTGCACGGTCACGTCGAGGGCGGTGGTGGGCTCGTCGGCGATCAGTACGTCGGGGCGATTGGCGAGCGCCATGGCGATCATGACGCGCTGGCGCTGGCCGCCCGAAAGCTGGTGCGGATATTGCCGCAGCCGGGCACCGGGATCGGGGATCTGCACTTCCTCGAGCAGCTTTTCGGCGCGCTCCATGGCCTCCTTGCGGGAGATGCGATTGTGCAGGTGCAGGATTTCGCAGATCTGCTGGCCGATGGTGTAGACCGGGTTTAGCGAGCTCATCGGCTCCTGGAAGATCATGGCGATATCGTTGCCGCGCAGCTTGCGCATATCGCGTTCGCTGGTGGCGACGACGTTCTTGCCCGAGAGCGTGATGCGCGAATTGGGCAGGATGGTCGCCCGCTTGGTCAAAAGCTTCATCAGCGTGCGAGCGGTAACGGATTTGCCCGAGCCGGATTCCCCCACCAGCGCGATGGTTTCGCCCTTGTGCAACTGGAAGGATACGTCGTGCACGGCGTGAACCACGCCGCCCTCGACCTTGAAATCGACCCCGATATTGCGCGCATCGAGGATCAGTTCGCGGCCGTGGCTATCGGCATCGTGGCGGGTATTGGAAACAGGCTGGTGATTAGTGTCTGGCATGGCCTGGTCCTCAATACGGATCGACGGCGTCGCGCAGGCCATCGCCCAATGCGTTGAACGCAAAGACGGTGATCAGCACGAAGATGACGGGCGACAGGATCCAGGGATAGGAGCCGATCACCGAGAAGGAGCCGGTATCCTGCAGCATCAGGCCCCAGGAGATCAGCGGCGGCTTCACGGCAAAGCCGAGGAAGCCGAGGAAGCTTTCGAGCAGCACGACCGAGGGCACCGACAGCGTCACCGCCACGATGACGTGGCTGAGCACGTTGGGCAGGATGTGGCGGGTGATGATGCGCCCGTCGGATGAACCCACGGCGATGGCGGCGCGGACATATTCGATGCGGGCCAGCGAGAGGGTTTTGGAGCGCACTTCGCGGCTCAATTGCGCCCAACCCAGCACCGCCATGACGCCGATGACGAAGGCGATGAAGACATTGGAGGGCGCGGTGATGGGAATGAGCGAGGTCAGTGCCAGATAGAGCGGCAACTGGGGGAAGGCGAGGACGAATTCGACGAATTTTTGCGTCCAGCGGTCGAACCTGCCGCCCAGATAGCCTGAGGTAATGCCCACCAGCGTGCCGACCACAGTGGTCAGCAGCGTCACCACGAGGGCAATGGTGAGCGAGATGCGGGAGCCGACAATGCCGCGCGAAAGGATGTCGCGACCGAACTTGTCGGTGCCCAGCAGGTGGAAGGTCTTGGCCGGATCGGTGGGACCAAAGAAATGGATATTGGCCGGGATCACCCAAAGGATGTAGTAGGCATAGCCCGGTACGAAAAAGCCCAACTCGGTCGGGTTGTCATAATCGGGACCGACAATAGGCTGGAAGGTGATGGGGTCCAGTTCCTCGCCTTCGCTGATCGGATAGACCACCGGAAGCGGGGAGAAGCTGCCATCGGCGCGGAAGAAGCTGATCGTGTCAGGCGGGGCAAAGCCGATATTGGTCTGCTTGGGATCGTGCGGGGCGAAGAAATCGGCAAAGACCGCGACGAGCAGCAGCAGCACGACCAGGATCATGCCGAGCATGCCCATGATGGAGCGGCGGAAGCGGCGCCAGACCAGGCTCGAATAGCTTTCGCTATTGGCGTAGCGCGGATTGATGGCGCCGGCGGAATTGACGTCGGCCTGTGACTCGGTGGCGGCGGTGGGCATGGCGGCGCCGGCATCGGGAGGCAGGGGGATGGATTGATCGATGGTATCGCGGGCCATCATGCGTCTCCCAGCCGGATACGGGGGTCAAGCACGGCCAGCATCATGTCCGAAATGATATTGCCGATGATGAGGGTGGTGGCGAGCACCAGCATGAAGGTGGCGGTGACCCAGACGTCGCCGACGGCCATGGAGCCGGTAATCGCCGGGCCCACGGTGGCAAGGCCGAAGACGATGGCGACTTCGATTTCGCCGGTCAGCATATAGGGCAGCACGACGCCCTGATAGGCGACGAGCGGATGCAGCGCATTGGGCACGGCATGCTTCATGATCACTGCGCCGTGGCTCAGGCCCTTGGCGCGGGCGGTTTCCACATATTGGGCATTGAGCACGTCGAGCAGATTGGCCCGCATCACGCGCATATTATAGGCCAGCCCACCAAAGGTGGCGATGGCGATGACCGGCCAGACGTGTTTGACCAGATCGACGAACTTGTCCCAACTCCAGGGGGCACCGCCATAGCGGGGCGAGAAGAAATTGCCCACATCCTGCACGCCCATGCGGAAGACCAGGAAATACATGATGACAATGGCCAGCAGGAACCGCGGGATGGTCATGCCGAGGAACGAGACGAAGCCGAACAGGGTATCGACCCAAGAATACTGACGGGTAGCGGCCACGATTCCCATGGTGATGCCGATGGCCGAGGCCAGGATATGGCAGGTCAGCGCCAGCAGGATGGTGGCGGGCAGGCGCTCGGCCACGACGGCGCCAACGGGCTTGTTGAAATAGAGCGAGTGGCCGAAATCGAAGCGGGTGATGATGCCCCAGATCCAGTTGACATATTGCACGGGCAGCGGATCGAACAGGCCATTGGCGGCGCGATAGGCATCGGCCTGGGCCTTGGCAGCTTCGAAGGACGCGCCGCCCTGGTTGATGGCCATGGACTGGATATAGTCGCCATAGTCGCCGGGAGGCGCCTGGATGATGGCGAAGGTGACAAGGCTCAATACGAGCAGAATGGGTATCGCCGACAGGATGCGCGATATGAGGAAACGGATCATCTGGAGCGGCTCATTTTCAGTCTGTGGGTGACGAGGGGCCGGAGCCCCTCGCCGGGAGAAGAGCTTAGTTGCTCTTGATCGGACCGTTACCGACGCCGGGGGCGCCCGGCAGGGTATCGGGGAACAGTTCGTTGGACGATTGCTGCTCGGCCGGAACATAGAGGCGTTCGCGGATCAGGCTGTCTTCGGCCCAGTTGAACTGCAGGATCGGGGTGCCCGGGGGCACGTTGACGAAGCGCTTGTTGATGATCAGCGCACCCGGATATTGGGTGAGGCCGATAGCAAACAGGTTCTCGGTATAGAGACGCTGATAGGTCTTCATCAGCTCGATGCGCTCGGCCGGATCGGCCGTGGCGACGAAGCTGTTGACGGTGTCCACCATCTCCTGCTCGAAGGGCAGAAAATCCTGCGTGCCATCGGTGCCGGCGCGGTGGTTGTAGCTGATCTGGGGGCCGGTAGGCGCCAGGTTCTGCGTGTTCTGCACCACGGTGATCAGGTCGGCGCCGTTTCTAAGGACCTGCCAGTCGA
This sequence comes from Hyphomicrobiales bacterium, assembly GCA_900470445.1. Classification (GTDB taxonomy): domain Bacteria; phylum Pseudomonadota; class Alphaproteobacteria; order Rhizobiales; family Devosiaceae; genus Devosia. The sequence continues at coordinate 151,149 of UCAU01000011.1, forward strand.
ACTTGCCAGCTTGATAGTTGGCATCGCGCTGATTGCCGGCCTGGAACTGCGCAATAACGCGCAGACCAAGGCGTTCCATCTGGGCGATCACGCCTTCGGCCAGGCTCTTGTCGGTCTGGTAGTCGGAGGTTGCCAGCAGGGTAATTTCGACATCCGCACCGCCCACCACATCGGCCGGGAAGTTGACGAACCCATTGCCATCGGTATCGACCAGGCCGGCTTTTTCCAGCAGTGCCTTGGCGTCGTCCAGCGAGTACGGATAATAGACCGTGGAGTCATTGTCGTAATAGCTGGTCGGTGGCATCAGCCCGCCTGCGTAAGGCGTGGTGAACGGGCCTTTGACCAGGGCTTCGCCCAGCGCCTGACGATCAAGCGCATAGGTTACGGCCTTGCGGAAATCGAGATTGCGGTTGAGTTCGCGCACGGCCTGGCCGCGGGCATCTGGTTCGCCCCAGCCATTGGCCGACAGGTTCGGATAGAGCGAATAGGAGATGGTGCGAGCGCCAAAGGCGAGACGCGCCGGGGCGGATTCTTCGGCCGAACGGCGGAGGGCTTCGACGAAGCTTTCCGGCTGTTCGAGATTGGACAGATCGCCCGAACCGGCCACGGCCTGCACGTCGCGGTCTGCCCAGGTGGACAGGCGATATTGCAGCTCGTTCAGGTAGGGGAGCTGGTTGCCGTTCTCGTCGACCTTCCAGTAATAGGGATTGCGGCGCATCACGATAATGTCGTTGGCGCGATATTCCACCGGCGCCCAGGCACCCATGACCGGGATGTTGAGATATTCGGGCGGGAAGGCGTTCTTGAACTGATCGTAGGTTGCGCCATCCTTGTATTTGGGATGCTCGGCCTTGAGGATATGGCTCGGACCGGGGCAGAAATTGCCATAGGCCATGGCATAGAGATATTGGGTCGGCTTGACGTCCTTGAAGGTCCATTTGATCGTGTAGGGATCGACCTCTTCAAGCGTGGTGCCGACGCCGAACGTCTCGGGCGAGGCGCCATTGAGCGGGGTGACCTGCGGATCGAGCAGCACGTCGTTCCAGTAGAACATGATGTCTTCGGCGTCGAAGGGGTCGCCGTCGGACCACTTGGCGCCTTCGATCAGGTGCATGGTCAGCTGATGGCCATCTTCGGACCATTCCCAGCTTTTGGCCAGGTTCGGCAGGGGCTCGAGTTCCTCGGCCTTGACCTGGAACAGCGGGCCGGTGCGCGTCAGGCATTCGGAGAGGCCGATATCGATGCCGCCCCAGCCCTGGGTCTGGCCGGCGCTATAGTTCCAGCCTTCCGGACGACCGCCGATGACATGGCGCATCACATCGCCATAGGTGCCGATGCCGTCGGGCATGTTGGCGGTCTTGTAGACCAGGGGCTCCTTGGGCAGGCGCTCGGCGACGGGTGGCAGCTTGCCGGCATCGACGAACGCCTTGACGTAGTCGGGCTCGTGATATTCAGGCAGCGCCTTGAATTCCTGGATATCCTTGATCCCCACGAAGGTGGGGACCTGCTGGGCGTCGAATTTCGGTGGTTCGGGCGGGGTGGTGGGGGCCACAGTCTGGGCTTGCGCCGCAAGAAGGGAAATACCCAGCATCAAGCCTGCCCCGCCAAGGGCAATAGCGTGTTTTCTCATAGTTCCTCCCATGGCAACGGACTGGCTTGAGCCAGAGGCCGAATATCCCATTCGAGCCCGTCTCCCGTGCAACGCTTGAATGGTACGCCTTGCCATGGCCGAAGCAATCCGGAATGATAGAGACTTCTTCCGGGTTTCTAAGATTTGGAAAATCGTGCGATGGACGAACTCAACGCCGCTGGCGACCTGGTCCGGCTGCCCCGGCAGCGGGCGCCGCGCCCCACGCCGCGGCCCGACCGCAGCTTTTATGCTTCGGGCAAGGCCTTTGGCCGCTTCGGCATGCGGGCCTTTACGCCACAGCTGATGGCCGCCGCCCACAGCCATGGTCATATCGAGTTCAACTGGCTCACGCACGGCACGATGGACTATTTGTTCGACGGACGGGCCATTACGGTGGGGGCGGATCGGCTGGTGGCGTTCTGGGCCGGTATTCCGCACCAGACCGTGGGGCTGAGCGGCGATGCGATTGCCGGCAAACAGCACAATATCTACCTGCCGATGGATTCGTTCCTGCACATGCCGCAATTGGGGCGGCTGACCGAAACCCTGATGGGCGGCGGGGTGATCCAGTTGCTGCCCGATGCCATTGGGCTCGACACGCTGGAGCGCTGGCACGGCGATTATCGCAGCGGCAATTCACTGCGCACCGATATCGTGCGGCTGGAAATCGGCACCATGTTCCGGCGGGCGGCCATTACCGGCTGGGACCTGCTGCTGTCGCCCTGGATCGAGCCGACCGGCAGCCGGACCCGCACCGGCTCACCCGTGCGCTATGTGGTGCGCATGGTGCGGCACATCGTGGAGAACATCACCGAGCCGCTGACCGCCGAGGACATTGCCCATGTGGTTGGGCTGCACCCCAATTACGCGACCAATCTTTTCACCAAGGTGATGAGCATTTCGGTGCAGAAATTCGTGGTCCGGATGCGGCTGATCCGGGCACGGTCATTGTTGTTTGACGGCAATACCTCCATCGCCAACGTTGCATTCCAGTCCGGTTTCGTCAGCCAGACCCAGTTCTACGAACATTTCCGCAAGGCCTATGGCATGACGCCCAGCCAGATGCGCAAGGATACGATCGAGGGGTAGGTTTCTCCTCCGGACAGCCGAAAACGCCGCCCGGCCTGGTGTGGCGTCGCGGTTATACGGTAACGGGCGGCCATTGGACCTTCCGAAACATATAGAGTGGGCCAATGGCCG
>UCAU01000031.1:0-14592 GCA_900470445.1 Hyphomicrobiales bacterium
GAGGGTGGGGGTGCTGAAGTCCCAGCGAGCATTGCGCGTTTGGAGGGCGCAGCACCCCCACCCTAGCCCTCCCCTCAAGGGGGAGGGGATGGATTGGGGCTCGCTGCCGGTGGGGTCGACCACTCACAGCGGCTGTTCCCCATCGGCGGGAATGCGCGCTCCGGTGCTGTCGAAAAGGTGGATGTGCTCGGGGGCGAAGCCCAGCACCACCGCCTCGCTCAGCGTGATGTGGTCATCGGTGAAGATGCGGGCGGTGAGGCGGGAGGTGTCGGGGCGCTCGATAGTGACGAGGCTTTCGGGACCCATGTTTTCGTTGGCGAAGAGGGCGCCGGAAATGATGTTGCCCGTGCCGGGAGTGGCGATGGCAAGGTGTTCGGGGCGGATGCCCAGGGTCAGGGTTTTGGCCGTCGCGAGGGCGGCGGCGATGCCGGAGGACATGGGGAGGGGCGACAAGGTCAGGCCATCGGCCTTGAGCTGCAATTGGCCGTCGCCATGGGCGGCTTCCACCGGCACCAGGTTCATGGGCGGGTTGCCGACGAAATTGGCGACGAAGGTGGTGGCCGGCCGGCGGTAGATTTCGATGGGCGGGGCATATTGCACGATGCGGCCCTGATCCATCACGGCGATGCGGGTGGCGAGCGCCATCGCTTCGGCCTGATCGTGGGTGACGTAAACGGCGGTCATGCCCATGTCGCGCTGCAGGTGATTGAGGAAGCCGCGGGCTTCCAGCCGCAGTTTGGCGTCGAGATTGGAAAGCGGTTCATCGAACAGATAGACGCGGGAGGGATAGACCAGCGCGCGGGCGAGCGACGTGCGCTGCTGCTGGCCGCCGGAAATCTGGCTGGGGAGGCGATCCATGAGATGGCCGATCTTGAGCACATCGGCCACTTCCCTGGCGCGGCCATGGCGCTTCTGGATGGGTTCGCCGCGCACCTTGAGCGGATAGGCGATATTGTCGGCCAGGTTCATATGCGGGTAGAGCGCATAATCCTGAAACACCATGGAAATCTGGCGGTCCTTGGGGTGCAGATTGGTGACGTCGTCGCCCCCGATCAGCACCTGGCCGCTGCTGGGGGTTTCAAGGCCCGCAATCATGCGCAGGCTCGTGGTCTTGCCGCAGCCGGAGGGGCCGAGCAGGCACACGAATTCACCATCGCCAATGGCAAAGCTGACATCGGAAACGGCGTTGAAGGCGCCGAAGCTCTTGGTGACGTTTTTGAATTCGACTGAAGCCATGAAATGGGGGCCCTAGGCTTTGATGCCGCCAAAGAACCGGAAGCCGAACTTCCAGCTGACGAACAGGTAGAGAATGATGACGGGGAGCGAATAGATCAGCGAATAGGCCGCCAGCAGCGTGACGGTGGGCGTGCCGGCTTCCGAATAGAAGGAATAGATGGCGACCGAAGCCGGCATCAGCTTGTCGCTGCGCAAGAGAATAAAGGGGATGAGGAAGCTACCCCAGATATTCACGAACGCCCAAACCACGACGACCACAATGCCCGGGCGGATCACCGGCAAAGCGACATCGAAAAAGGCCTGGACGGGGGAGGCGCCGGCGACCATGGCGCTTTCCTCGTAGGATTTGGGGATGGAGTCGATGAAGTCGCGCAGGATGAACATGGCGGTGGGCAGCAGCCCGCCGGCAAAGGTGAGGATGACAGCCAGATGGCTATCGATCAGCCCCATGGCCGAGACGATGAGGAAGATCGGCACCATCGCGGCCGAGCCCGACACGACGGACGAGAATAGCAGCAGGATATAGGTGACGGCGCCCTTGCCGGGGATGGATGAGCGGCTGAGGGCATAGGCGGCGAGCGTTGCGGCTGCGCCCACCAGGATGACGCCGCCAATGGACTGGATCAGGCTGTTCCACAGCGCCTGCATGGCGAAATTGTTCTGGAACACGGTCATGAAATTGGACAGCGTCCAGGGATCGGGGATGGCGACGCCCAGTTCGGCCCGCGCGTTGAAGGGGGCGAAGATGAACCAGATTAGGGGCAGCGCGAAGACGGCGCCGATCAGGGCGGCGAGGGCGGAGAAGGCAATGCGACCGGCAAAGGCGGGGAAGGTGAGTTTCATGGCTTACACCCGCTTCTTGCGGCCGATGGTGAGATAGATCAGCGCGAAGGCCAGATTGATCAGCATGATGATGACGCCCACGGCCGCGCCCTTGCCGAATTCGAAATCGCGGAAGGCCACCCGGTAATTGTAAATCGAGAGCAATTCGGTGCGGTAGGAGGGGCCGCCATTGGTCAGCAGGAAGGGGGTGAAGGTGTTGAAGGTCCACATGGTGATCAGGATCAGATCGGTCACCACATGGCCGCGAATGAGCGGGAGGGCTATGTCCTTGAATTTCTGCCAGGAGGAGGCGCCGGCCACATCGGCCGCCTGGAAATAGCTGGGCGGGATCGAGGAAAAGGCCGAGTTGAACAGCATCATGGAGAAGGCCGCGCCGCGCCAGGTATTGAACACCACGATGACCCAGAAGGGCTGTTGCAGCAGGAAATCGCCCTTGGGCAGGCCGACGCTGGTGAGCATGGCATTGAGCGTGCCCTGATCGCGATCGAGAAAGGCGAACCAGGCAAAGCCGATCACCACTTCGGGCAGGATCCAGGCGGCGATGACGAAGGTTTCGGTGAGGCGCTTGATCCAGGGCGGCACGGTCTGAATCAGCCAGGCGAGCAAGAGGCCAAGCAGGGCCTGACCGATCAGCGCGGAGGCCAGCACGAATTGGGTGGTGAGGATGAGCGAGAAGCCGAACTGGCCGCGCTGGAAGAAATTGGACGGGTCGAACAGCGCGAAGTAATTGGCCAGGCCGACAAATTCGGGATTGAGCGCAGTGCGGCCGAGCAGGGTGCGGTTGGTGAAGGATACGAAGATCACCCAGAAGAAGGGGATGATCACGAAGAGGGCGACGAGCAGGCCGGCTGGGGTGAGGAAGACGGCGCCGGCGCGGTTGGACAGCAGGGCAAAGCGGCGGGCGGGCTTGGGTGCTGGTGTGGTTGGTTCAGCTGTCATGCCGTTTTCCTGATCTCGTCCAGTATGCGATGCCGTTCCGGCGCGGGCCGGAATCCATGCTGCGATGATGCCAAGCCCACGATCTCAGGATGGGCCCCGGNNCCCCGGCCTGCGCCGGGGTGACATCGCGGGGAGGAGGGCTTGGCACCCGCCGGATGGGCCGGAACCCCTCACCCGTCTTGGCCTTTGGCCAATCCACCCTCTCCCTCAAGGGGAGAGGGGAAGAAAGAAAAGCCCAATCCCAACACCCGATGTCCCGTGGGACACCGGGCGGTCCTGGGAGGAACCTCGTGCGTCAGAGCAGGCTGACGGTGTTGTCTTCGCCGACGATGCGGATGACCGCGTCGCGATATTGGGCCATGGCGTCTTCCGGGGAGAGTTCGCCCGAGACCACGCTTTCGGTCATGCGCTGGATTTCGGCGGAGACGGCGTTGTAGTCGGGATCGTTCGGCCGGGCGGTGGTGATCGGCAAGAGCTCCTGGCTGCTCTCAGTCAGGAAGGGGCTGTTGGGGATGGCCACGTCGGTACGCGCGGTGATGCGCGGCTGGATGGCCTGGAAGGCTTCGAGCTGGGCCGGCTCGTTCATGAAGGAGAGCAGCGCCCAGGCTTCCTTGGGGGTGTCCGTGGCGGGATTGAGCACGAAGCCGGTGCCGCCCGAAATGGTGACGAAATCCTGGCCACGAATGCCCTTGCCGGGCTCCTCGGCCGGAATTTTCACCCAGCCCATGACCTTGTCGCGGTCCGCCACGGCGAATTCGGAGCCTTCCGGGGTGACCGAGCGGTAGAAATAATCGCCTTCGAACAGCAGGGCGGTGACGCCATCACGGAAATTGGCGAAGGAGCGGTTGCGGCCATCGGCCAGCAATTGGGCGCGGGCATCGCCGAGCTGCTCATCGACATAGATGGTCTTGTAGAGATTGAGGGTGTCCAGAATGCCCTGGCTGCCCACGATCCACTTGCCGTTCTCGTCGAGTACGGTTTCGCCCGTGCCCAGCAGTGCCAGCCAATAGCCCTGCATGGTGGTGGCTTCGCCCATGGCGACGCCGGCATTGAGCTGGATGGGGAAGCTGTCGGGCTTGACCTTCTTGATAGCGCGCGCGGCATCGAGAATGTCGGCCCAGGACTTGGGCTGCCAGGTCTCGGCGTCGATGCCGGCTTCGGTCAGCATGTCCTTGCGGGTATAGAGCATGCGCACGTCGGTGCCGAGCGGAATGCCGTAATATTGGTCCTCGTAGATCATCAGGGCGCGCGAGCCTTCCGACAGGGCAGCCCAGCCGGACCAGTCATCGACTTCGGGGCCGGCCACTTCATTGAGGGGCTTGAGCAAGCCGCCTTCGACGAAGCTGGGGATGAGGAAGCCATCGAAGGCTGTGACGTCGGGGCCGGCGCCGGTGGAGAAATCCAGCGCCAATTGCTGGGTCAGCTGGGCGTCTTCGCCGCCGAACTGGTTGAGCGTCACCTTGGTATCGGGATTGGCGGCTTCGAAGGCGGGGATGACGCTGTTCTGAATCCACTCGGCGGTGGCGCTATTGACGCCGCCAATGACGCAGCGGCAGGTGATTTCGAGGTCGACGGCGAAAGCCGGACCGGCCATTGCAGTAGCGCCGACAAGACCAAAGGCCAGGGCGCGCAGACGATTGCTCATCGCAAAAACCTCCCATGTATTGGCTCCGGATTGGTCCGGTAGCCGGTGTTGGTTCGTGGCTCCCGGCGTGGCCGGAAGGACGTGAACCCGGCAACAATGAACACGTTTTCACGACTCGTCAATGCGCGGTGCAGCGAGGGTGCAAACGTGCCGGGGCATGGTGACCATGTTTTGCAAAGGTTGCGTGACAGAAGCAGCGATTTCGATTGCACGGGGAAAATGCCCGTGCTTGACAGTGCGGCAGGCGGAAGCCAGTGTTTTGAACACGCTTTCATATCGTGTGGGGAGGATTGCTTGAGCGAGACCGGGGCGCCTGCGCGAGAGCGTGCGACGGCACAGATGGTGGCGGAGCGGGCCAAGGTGTCGCGCGTGGCGGTATCGCGGGCGTTCAATCCGCATACTTCGCTCAAGCCGGAAAAACGGGAGCTGATCCTGCGCATCGCGCAGGAGCTGAATTACACGCCGGACCGGGCGGCGCGGGCGCTGGTCAGCGGGCGTTCGCATCTGGTGGGCGTGATCGTGCCCGATGTGTGCAGCCCCTGGGAAAGCCAGGAAATCGACGCGCTGACCACGGCCCTGCAGAATGAGGGTTTCGCCACGCTGCTGTTCAAGACGCAGACCGATATGAGCATGGACCAGACGCTGCTGACCTATATGAAGGGGTTCAATCCCGACGCGGTCATTGCGTTTGTCGAGAATATCAAGCCGGCGACATTGGCGCGGGTGCTCGACCGGGCGGTGCCGATCTATGTGCATTATCCGCTGGAGGGGCAGCCGGAAACGGGCGTGTTGGCGACTGACAAGACGTTGCATGACCGGCTCAATATCATGCAGCGCAATGGCATCGAGCAGGCGGTGGCGCTGTTGCAGGGCTATGGCGCGCGGCGGATTGCCTATCTGTCGGGCCTGCCGCGATCGCTGGCGAGCGTGGCGCGGGAGCAGACGTTGCGCGCGGTGATGGCCGATCGCGGGCTGGACGAGCCGATCGTGTTCCCGGGCGATTTTACCTATGACACCGCCTACGCCGCGACCGTCGACCTGTTCCGGGTGGGGCAGGGGGCGGATGCGGTTTTTGCCGCCAATGACGTGGGCGCCTTCGGGGTGATCGATGCGCTGCGCCATGAATTCGGGCTGCGCGTGCCGCAGGACGTCAAGGTCGTCGGGTTCGATGATATCGAGCAATCGCATTGGAAAAGCTACAGCCTGACCACGGTCAAGATCGATCTGGCAGAGCGGGTGCGGGCGCTGGTGCGGCTGATCCTGCGGCGGCTGAACGATCCCGGCGCGCCCGCCTTTGTCGAAACTTTGCAAACCAGGCTGGTCGTGCGTGGCACGGTGGGCTGATCGGAATTTTCATGAATACCAAGCGTATCCATCTGGTCTTCAAGACCCATCTCGATATTGGCTTTACCGACCATGCGGCCAAGGTGCGGCGCCAATATCATGAGCAGTTCATTCCGCAGGCCATTGCCACGGGCGAGCACTTTTTCGCCGAGAATCCCGAGCGGCCTGCCTTCATCTGGACGACGGGGGCCTGGCTGATCTGGGATCATCTCAACAGCCAGAGCCCTGAGCGGGTCAAGCGGCTGGAGCGGGCCATCGAGCGGGGGCTGATTGCCTGGCATAAGCTGCCGTTTACGACCCATACCGAGCTGATGTCGCCTGCGGTTTTCCGGGCCGGCCTGAGCCATGCGCAGGAGTTGGACCAGCGCTTTGGCAAGGCCACGATTGCGGCCAAGATGACGGATGTGCCGGGACATACTTTGGGCATGGTGCCGTTGCTGGCTGACGCTGGGGTCAAATTCCTGCATCTGGGGGTGAATACGGCTAGCCCCGTGCCCGATGTGCCGCCGATTTTCCGCTGGCGGGCGCCGGATGGGTCCGAAGTGGTAGTGATGTATCAGGCCTCGTACGGGGAGACGGATTTCCCGGCGGGCGCGGACATTGGGCTCAGTTTTGCCCATACCAGCGACAATATCGGGCCGCAAAGCGTGGGGCAGACGGTCGAAGCGGTGCGGGCGCTGGGGCATGCTCACCCGGATGCTGAGATCGTGGCGTCGACGCTGGATGCTTTCGGGGCGGCGATGTGGGAGCGGCGCGACAGCTTTCCCGTGGTGACCGAGGAGATCGGCGATAGCTGGATCCATGGGGTGGGCAGCGATCCCGCCAAAGTCGCACGATTCCGGGCGTTGCAGCGGCTTTATGATGGGTTTGAAGCCACGCTGACGCCGGAGCGGCTGGCCTTTGGGCGCGGGCTGGCCATGGTGGCCGAACATACCTGGGGCGTCGATATCAAGACCTATCTGCGGGATGACAAGGCGTGGGACCGGCCGGCATTCGAGGCGGCGCGCCAGAGCGATTATCGCTTTGCTTATGCCGAGCAGTCCTGGGCTGAGCAGCGGGGCTATCTGGATGCAGCGGTCGCGGCTTTGGGGCCGGAGGACCGTGCCTTGGCCGAGGCCGTGGTGGGGGAGCCGGAGGTGCTCGGCGCGCTGACGGCGGGGCACGAGCTGAGCGATGGCGGCTGGGTGGTGACGCTTGATCCGGTGACGGGGGACATTGCGCGGACCGTGTCGCCGGCTGGGGTGGTTATCGATGGCGCGGGTGGTTCGCTGCTGGGCTATCGCTATGAGAGTTATGACTGGGCCGAGCTGCAGCGGCATCTGGATAGCTATCTGCAGCATCGGCTGGAATGGGCCATCCTCGATCATGACAAGCCGGGATTGGCGCGGGCCAAGACGGCGGTGACGCAGAGTTTTGCGCCGGTTCTGAGGGGCGTTGCCGGGCGGAGTGCGGTGGGCGAAATGCCGGCGCTGGCACATGCGACGCTGGGGGCGCCGCGACAGGTTGAGGTGACGATCAGGGCTTTGGATGGGCGGCAGCTGGAGATTGCGCTCGTGCTGCGCGATAAGAAGGCCAATCGCATGCCGGAGGCCAGTTTTGTGTCGTTCACGCCTTTTGGGGCGAGTGGTTGGGCATTGCGCAAGATGGGGCTGTGGCAGGATGCGGCCAATATTGTCGAACGCGGTGGCGGGCAGTTGCAGGCCGTTGAGGCGGTGCGGGCGGCGATTGGCGAGGTGCCGGTGAGCGTGAACCTGCTGGATAGTGCGCTGGTGGCACCTGCAGGGTCGGAGTTTGTGCCGTTTCAGCCGGAGCGGCCGGATTTTTCCGGCGGCTTTCGGGTGAATGTGCACAACAATAAGTGGGGGACCAATTTTCCCATGTGGTGCGAGGGGACGATTGTCAGCCGCTTGGTGCTGGCGGTGGGGTAGGCCCCCTCATCCCAACCGAAATTCGCCTTCGCGAATTCGGTGTCCCTTCGGGCACCTTCTCCCACGAGGGGAGAAGGGTGGTTCGGTGGTTGGTCGGGCTCGAAGCCACCCTCGCCCCTTGTGGGAGAGGGACAGTAATTTCTTCGTTCAGAAGAAATTACAGGGTGAGGGGTGCGATGCCGCCGCGCCCCTTAAAGCCTACAGGAAACTCGCTTCAAACAGGGTCTTGGAATAGGGCTGCGTGATCTCGCCGCCGCGGAAGGCGTCGGGGGTGAGTTCGTCGACGAATACGCCCTCCTTCATCACCAGCACGCGGTCGCACATATGGGCGATGACCGAGAGGTCGTGGCTGACCAGCACGTAGGTCAGTTGCTGCTCTTCGCGCAGATCGCTGAGCAGGTTGAGGACTTCGGCCTGCACCGAGACGTCGAGTGCCGAGGTGGGTTCGTCGAGCAACAGGATCTGCGGCGCCAGCATCAGAGCCCGCGCGATGGCGACGCGCTGGCGCTGGCCACCGGACAGCTCATGGGGGAAGCGCTCGGCAAACGCCGCCGGCAGACCCACCCGCTCCAGCGCCGGCACGACACGATCCCAGCCTTCGCCGCGCTTCATGGCGCGCAACGGTTCGGCCAGCACCCGCTCGATGCGGTGGCGCGGATGGATCGAGCCATAGGGGTCCTGAAACACCATCTGGGCGAGTTCGAACTGTTCCTTGGTGCGCTCCTTGGCGACATCCTGCCCGTTTAGCGCGATGCGGCCGGTCCAGTGCCGGTCGAGCCCGGCCAGCGAGCGCAGCACGGTGGATTTGCCGCACCCGGATTCGCCCACGATGCCCAGCGTCTCGCCCTTGGCGACCTTGAACGACACCGATTTGACGACCTGTTTGCGATCGTCGCCCTTGCCGAAGGCGACTTCGAGATTTTCGACTTCGATCATGGCCGCGCCTCCGCTGCGTCGATGGCCTTGCGGTCGAGCACTTGCAGGCGCTTAACCGGATGGCGGGGATCGGGCATGGCCGCGATCAGGCCCTTGGTATAGGGGTGGCTGGCGTCTTCCAGCCGTGTCAGGCTTTCCACCACATGGCCCTTGTACATAACGAGGATGCGCTGGCAGAACGCGGCGACCATGCGGATATCATGACTGATCAGCACCAGGCCCGAATTGTTCTCGGTGACCAATTCGTCGAGCAGCTTGAGCACATCGCCGCGTACGCTCACATCGAGCGCCGAGGTCGGTTCATCGGCAATCACTACGGCCGGCTTGGCCAGCAGCATCATGGCGATCATCACGCGCTGCCCCATGCCGCCCGAAATCTGGTGCGGGTAAAGCCGCATCGTGCGTTCGACATCGGCAATCCGCACGCGCTCGAGCATGGCGGCAGCCGCGGCATAAGCCTCGCGCTTGCCCAGGCCCAGATGGAGCTTGGCGGCCTCGGCCACCTGCTTGCCCACCGAGAGCACCGGGTTCAGCGAATAGCGCGGATCCTGCATGATCAGCGCCATCTTATGACCGCGCAGCTTGCGCATATGGGCTTCGTTGAGCCCGAGCAGGGGAGCGCCCTCGAAGTCGAGGCGTTCGGCTTCGACCTTGGCCGAATTGGGCAGCAGCCGCATGATGGCTCGGCCGACGGTGGATTTGCCCGAACCGGATTCCCCCACAATACCCAGCCGTTCGGCGCCCAGCTCGAAGCTCACGTCACGCACCGCCAGCACCTGGCTTTGCGCAAACCGCACCGAGAGCTTGCTGACGCTGAGAATAGTCTGATCAGGAGCGGACATGGCGCGGATCCAACAGGTCACGGAGGGCATCGCCCACCAGATTGAAGGCAAGGCTGGTGATGAGAATGGCCAGGCCCGGCATCACCGCAACCCACCAATAATCCAGCATGAATTTGCGGCCGTTCGAGATCATCGCGCCCCATTCCGGCGCCGGCGGCTGTGCGCCGAGGCCCAGAAAGCCCAGTGCCGCAGCGGTCAGGATAATGCCGGCCATGTTGAGCGTCAGCCGCACCACCACCGAGGGGATGCACATCGGCGCGATATAGAGGAACAGCACGCGCAGGGGCGAAGCGCCATAGAGCCGGGCCGCCGCGACATAATCGGTATTGCGCACGACCAGGGCCTCAGCCCGCGCCAGGCGCGCGATCGGTGGCCAGCCCGTCAGCGAAATGGCGATGATGGCGGTCTGCAGTCCGGCGCCCATGGCGGCGGCAAAGGCCAGCGCCAGGATCAGCGAGGGGAAGGACAGCACGATATCGGTGGCGCGCATCAGGATGGCGTCGGTGCGGCCGCCGACAAAGCCGGCGACGACGCCCACGATCAAGCCGACCGGGCCGACAATCAGCGTCACCGCCAGCACGGTCTGGATGGTGATGCGCGTGCCATGGATCAGGCGCGACAGGATATCGCGGCCGAATTCATCGGTGCCCGCCCAATGCGCCCAGCTCGGCGCCTGTAAGGCCAGCGGCAGGTTCTGCGCGGTGGGGCTATAGGGGGCAATCCAGGGGGCAAAGATCGCGATGACGACCAAGAGGGCCAAGACGATAAAGCCCAGCATGCCCAGCGGTTCGCGCGACAGTTTGGAGAGGCTGAGCCGCACGGTGGTCGCCATGCGGCCAAGCAGGCGGCCAAAGCCGCCACGCCCGGGAACGGTCTCGACATTACTCATGAGGTCGCCTCGCGGGTACGGGGATCAAGGAAGACATAGGCGAGGTCCGCCACGAAATTGAGCAGCATGAAGATGAGGCCGATAATGAGCGTCGAAGCGAGCACGGCATTCATGTCGCCGATCATCAGCGCATTGGTCATGTATTGGCCGATGCCGGGCCAGGAGAAGACGATCTCGGTGACCACCGCGCCTTCGAGCAGGCTGCCATAGGAAATGGCCAGAATGGTCACCAGCTGCACCGAAATATTGGGCAGGATATGCCCGATGACGATGCCGGCTGAGGACACGCCCTTGGCGCGCGCCGCCGTCACATAATCCTGGTTGAGCTGCTCCAGCGTGAAGCTGCGCGTCATGCGGGTAATGTAAGCCATGGCCGAATAGGCCAGGATGCAGGCGGGCAGGATGATGTGGCTGATGGCGTTCCAGAACACTTCCATGTCCCCGGCCAGCAGGCTATCGACCAGCAGAAGACCAGTGCGCGGCTCGACGAGCCCTTCGAGGTAAATATCGACGCGGCCGGGTCCGCCGACCCAGGACAGGCCCGCATAGAAGATGACGAGGCCGACAATACCGAACCAGAAGACGGGGATGGAGTGGCCCACCAGCGAGACCACGCGGGCGATCTGGTCGACCAGCGAGTCGCGATAGAGCGCTGCCGCCATGCCCAAAGGCACGCCGACCACGGTGGAAATGATCACCGCCAGCGTCGCCAGTTCCAGCGTGGCGGGGAAGGCCGAAGCCAGATCCTGCGTCACCGGATTGCCGGTGAGAATGGCGGTGCCCATATCGCCATGCAGCAGCGAGGTCACATAGATCCAGAATTGCTGATAGAGCGGCAGATCGAGCCCCAGCCGCTGGCGCATGGCTTCGAACGCCGCCGGATCGGCCAATTCGCCGACAATGGCGCCTACCGGATCGGTGGGCAGCACGCGGCCGATGAAGAAGGTCACCAGCAGCAGGATGAATAGGCTGACCAGCAATTGCACGAAGCGCTGGCCCAGTTCCTTGAAGTTGAATTCTTTCATGTCGGCCGCTCTGTTTCAGATGGCATGCGGCTTGGCAAACTTGCCAGGCGCGACCGTCGGATGTGGAAATACCGACCGGGCAGCGTCCGAGGCCAGTCGATTCGAAAACAGTTCCATTTTTCCTCCGGCATTGCTACCTTTTGGCGCTAAGACGTCATTGGTATCTCGTCATATGACTTACTTTATGTGATGATGGCTGGCAAGCCGGTTGGAATCACGGCCCGATGATGCTGAGGGGGATAGATGAGTAGCGACAGCAAGAGCCCGATCCGCCGCCGCCAGCGACTGGCCCAGGCTGTCATCGATGCCTTGCGCGACCGCATCGTCACCGGCGATCTGAGCGTCGGGGCCCAGCTTCCCACCGAAATCCAGCTCGAACTCGAATTCGGCGTCAGCCGCACCGTGGTGCGCGAAGCGATCGCCGAATTGCGGGCGGCCGGGCTGGTTACTCCCGTGCAGGGCAAGGGCATATTCGTGGCCGAACCGCAGGGCGACCGCAGCCAAGTCCACCTGACGCCCGGCGAGATCAAGAGCATTCCCGAAACCCTGGAATTGCTGGAATTCCGCCTCGCCATCGAGGTCGAATCCGCCGCGATCTCGGCTTATCGCCGCTCGCCGCAGCAGGAAGAGGCGATTCGCGAGGCCAACCAGCACATGATTGCCAATATCCGCGCCGGCGCGCCCACGGTGGATGCCGATTTCGCCTTCCACCTGGCCATCGCACGCGCCACCAATAATCACTATTACAGCGAATCGCTGGCCCGCTTCGGCCCCCGCTCTATCCCGCGCAGCCAGTTCCCGACGCTCCCCGACGCGGGGGATGTCGACTATTTGACCGGCGTCATCGCCGAACATGGCCGGATCATCGACGCCATTGCCGATCAGGACCCCGATGGGGCGCGCAGCGCCATGCGCGAACATTTGCTCAACAGCCAGAAGCGATATCGCCGGCTGGCGCGCTAATCGCTCGACAGACCTCAAAATTCATATTATGTCATACCTCACTGATTGAACGAGGGGTATGTCATGTATGTAGGAACTCAGCTCGCGGCCCGCGACGACGATGATTATCGCGTCTGGGCGCAGCTCGGCATCAAGCACATCTGCGCCGATCCCGAGACCAAGCTCGGCACCTGGATGCTGGATGATCTCAAGCGCCTGCGCGACAAGGTCGAGAGTTTCGATCTGATCCTGGACATGATCCAGCTGCCGCTTCCCTCGAGCCCGATCGAGACCGCGACCTATCCTGATATCCTGCTGGCCGGGCCCGACCGCGACCGCCAGCTCGACGCCATCTGTCAGTTGATCGAAAACCTGGCGATCGCCGGCATTCCCGCCGCCAAGTACAATCTCAACCTGATCGGCATTCCGCGCACCCCGGATGAGCTGGGCCGCGGCGGCTCGCGCAACGCGTCGTTCCGCTGGGACAAGATCGACCAGAATGCGGCGCCGGGCCGAGCCGGGGTGCTGTCGGAAGAGGAAAACTGGGAGCGGATCGACTATTTCCTCTCCCGCGTGGTGCCGGTTGCCGAGGCCAACAAGATCCGCCTCGCCTGCCACCCGCATGATCCCTATACCCCGCCCGGCTACAAGGGCGTCACTCGCGTGCTGGGCACGGTCGAAGGGCTCAAGAAGTTCGTCACCATGCATGAGAGCCCCTATCACGGCCTCAATTTCTGCCAGGGCACGGTGGGCGAAATGCTCGACAATCCGCGCGAAGAAATCGAGGACGTGATCCGCTGGTTCGGCAGCCGGAACAAGATTTTCAACCTGCACTTCCGCAATATCCGCGGCCACAAGCTGTCCTTCATGGAAACCTTCCCCGATGAAGGGGACATGGACATGGCAGCCTCGCTCAAGGTCTACAAGGAAGTGGGCTACCAATACATGGTCATGCCCGACCACGTCCCCACCATTGCCGGCCGCGACCCGCAGGGCGTCGCCTTCGCCTATTGCTATGGCTACACCGCCGCGCTGCTGCAGGCGCTCGATACCTATTAATTTCCCGACTTAGAGGATCTCTTTTCCATGACCCCCAGCGAACTCAAGGTAGCGCTCGGCAGCGGCCTGCTCTCCTTCCCCGTCACCACGTTCAATGCCGACCTGAGCATCGATGAGGATGCCTATCGCGCCCATATCGATTGGCTGGACGGGTTTGGTGCCGCCGTGCTGTTCGCTCCCGGTGGCACGGGTGAGCTGTTCTCGCTGACCCCGGCCGAAGTCGCGCATGTCACCAAGATCGCCAAGACCACGGCGGGCAAGACGCCAATCCTGGGCGGCGCGGCCTATGGCACGGCCATGGCTGTCGAAATGGCCAAGGCGGCCGAAGCTGCCGGCGCCGATGGCGTGCTGCTGCTGCCGCCCTATCTGATGTTCTCCGAGCAGGAAGGCCTCGTCGCTCACGTCAAGGCGGTGTGCGACGCGGTGGGGATCGGCGTCGTGGTCTATAACCGCGACAATATCGTGCTCACCGCCGATAGCCTGCAAAAGCTGTGCGACCAATGCCCGAACCTGATTGGCTTCAAGGACGGCTATGGCGAAGTCGATCGGGTGATCGAGATCACCACCAAGCTGGGTGACCGCCTGACCTATATCGGCGGCATGCCGACGCATGAACTCTATGCCACGGCCTATTTCGCCGCGGGCGTCACCACCTATTCCTCGGCCGTGTTCAACTTCGTCCCCGAACTGGCGCAGCGCTTCTACAAGGGATTGCGGGCCGGCGACACCAAGACCACCGACGCGATCCTCAAAGACTTCTTCTTCCCCCTGACTACGCTGCGCAACCGCCGCAAGGGTTATGCTGTCTCGATCATCAAGGCCGGCCTCGAAGTGCGCGGCCGCAAGGCGGGTCCGGTGCGCCCGCCGCTGGTCGACCTGACCGGGGATGAAATGGCGCAGCTCAAGGCGTTGGTCGACGCGAATATTTGATCCGTTCCGTATGGGAGCCCCGATCTGCCTCCCT
>UCAU01000031.1:14626-56833 GCA_900470445.1 Hyphomicrobiales bacterium
CCCCACAAGGGGGAGGGAACTGCATCGAGGCTCCCCGCCTAATGCCGCCAACATCTTTTCATCCGCGTCACCCCGAACAGGGTGGCGCGGATTGTTTTTGTGCCCCCAGCCGTGATGGCAGTGCATGGAAGCGATGATGCGATTGCGATTGAATTGGCCTATGTACTTATTATATACCGCCTGACAATAAGTACACTTATGAGGCGCAGATGCATCCCGATGTCCAGAAAGAGCGGCCGATCGGCTATCTCATCCATGACGTCGCGCGGCTTTATCGCCGGCGCTTCGAGGAAGAGGCGCGGGCGCATGGCCTGACGCTGGCGCAATGGAAGGCGCTGGGCACGATCCATTGGAAAGAGGCCGTCACCCAGGTGGCGCTCGCCAGCGCTATCGACGCCGATCCGATGACAGTGAGCGGGATTCTGGACCGGCTGGAAAAGCGCGGCCTGATCGAGCGCTATGCCCATCCCGAGGATAGCCGCGCCAAGCTCTCCCGCCTGACCGAAGCCGGCGTGGCTCTGGTGGGCGAGGCGCGCCATGTGGGCGCTGAACTGTATCGGAATTCGCTGGTTGGCCTGTCCGAGGCCGAGCGGCAGGCGGTTATCGCGGGGCTGTCTCGCATTCGGGAAAATCTCGTCAATCTGGGCCCTGAGGCCGACCAAGAAAAGGAAGCTGTCTAAATGAACGCCCGCGTTACTGATCCGAAAGCCGGTGAAGCTAGCGTCGTCACCCTGCCGCGCACCGACAAGACGGCGCCGGCTGCCGAGGCGCCTCAAAGCCCATCGCCCGCCGCCGAGGCCGCAAAGCCTGCCGCCGCACCCAAGAAGAGAAACGGCCGCCGCCTGCTGCTGATGACCGGTGTTCCGCTGCTGCTGGTCGCCGCTGGCGGCTGGTTCTGGCTGACCGGTGGCCGCTATGAAGACACCGACAATGCCTATGTGCAGCAGTCCAAGGTATCGCTGAGCGCCGATGTGGCGGGCCGCGTCGCCGATGTCAAAGTGGTCGAGAACCAGACCGTGAAGGCAGGTGATGTGCTGTTCACCATCGATCCGCAGCCCTATGAGATTGCGCTGAGCCAGGCCAATGCGGCGCTGGCGACGGCGCGCGTCAATGTCGAGCAGCTCAAGGTGAGCTATGGCACGGCGCAGGCGCAGCTCAAATCCGCCGAGGACACGCTGGCCATTCGCAAGGCGGCTTTTGATCGCCAGAGCACGCTGGTGACCCAGGGCATCAATGCCAATGCAACGCTGGACGACACCAAGCTGGCCTATCAGCAGGCGCAGAGCGAGGTGGATTTGGCCAACCAGCAAGTGGCGGCGGCAACGGCGGCGCTGGCGGGTGATCCCAATATCGCCACCGACACTCATCCTGCCGTACTGTCCGCCCTGGCGGCGGTCGAGCAGGCCCAGCGGAACCTGACCAAGACCACCGTTGCGGCTCCGGCCGATGGCATTGTCTCCAATGTGTCGAGCCTCAATGTCGGCCAGTTCATTGCCGTGGGAACCACGATCGCATCGCTGGTCGAGACGGAGTCGACCTGGATCCAGGCCAATTTCAAGGAAACCCAATTGGCCGAGCTCAAGGTCGGGCAGCCGGTGGCTGTGCATGTCGACGCCTATCCGGGCGTGCTGCATGGCAGTATCGACAGCCTGGGCGCGGCCACGGGTTCGGAATTTTCCCTGATCCCGGCGCAGAATGCCACGGGCAATTGGGTCAAGGTGGTGCAGCGCCTGCCAGTGCGCATCGCGCTGCCGGCCGATCCTGAAATCGCCATTCTCAAGACCGGCATGAGCGCCACCGTATCGGTGGATACCGGCCGCTCGACCCTCGACAAGATGATGGGCAAATAAGGCTTCGGCGCGGTTCACGCTGCGCCGAAAAGCCCGCGCCGCTAGACGTTTGGAGGCCGACATGGCCAAAGCTCCGGTTCAAGCCGTTTCCGCACCCGCATTGGTCGTCAAGCACAAGGGGCTCCTCACCGGGGCCCTGATGCTGGCGACCATCATGCAGGTGCTCGACACCACGATCGCCAATGTGGCGCTGCCGCATATGGCAGCCTCGCTGGGCGCGGCGCAGAATGAAATCACCTGGGTTCTCACCTCCTATATCGTGGCCGCCGCCATTGCGACGCCGCTGACCGGCTGGGTGAGCGACCGCGTCGGGCAGAAGCGGCTGTTCCTGATCGCGGTGATCGGGTTCACCGTGGCGTCGGCTTTGTGCGGGATTGCCAGCAGCCTGCCCGAAATGGTGCTGTTCCGCATCATGCAGGGCATTTTCGGCGCGGTGATCGCGCCTTTGGCCCAGACCGTGCTGCTCAATATCAATCCCAAGGAACGCATCGGCCAGGCCATGGCCGTCTATGGCATGGGCATCATGGTCGCGCCGATCATCGGGCCGACGCTGGGCGGCTGGCTGACCGAGAGCTTTGACTGGCGCTGGGTGTTTTTGATCAACCTGCCCGTGGGCGGGATGGCGGTGGCCATGCTGGTTGCCTTCATGCCGGAGACTGAAATACGACAGCGGCGCTTTGATTTCTTCGGCTTCGGCATGCTGGCGCTGGGCGTTGGTGCGTTGCAATTGATGCTCGACCGGGGCGCCGACAATGCCTGGTTCACCGCCACCGAAACCTGGATCGAACTGGGTCTGGTGATCACCGGCCTCTGGGTCTTCGTGGTGCATTGCCTGACGGCGGAGAACCCGTTCATCGATCTGCGCCTGTTCAAGGATCGCAATTTCGCGCTGGGTTCGGCCCTGATGTTCATCGTGGGCATCACCCTGTTCTCGGGTCTCGCTTTGCTGCCGCCGCTGCTGCAGAGCCTGATGGGCTATCCGGTGCTGCTGTCGAGCGTCATCATGGCGCCGCGCGGGGTGGCGACGCTGCTCTCGATGGTGGTGGTGGGGCGGCTGATCGGCCGGGTGGATGCCCGCATCCTGATGCTGTTCGGCATCGCCTGCATGGCCTATTCGCTCTATGGGATGACCAGCTTCAACCTGCAGATGGATTATTGGCCCGTGATCATCACCGGCTGTATCCAGGGCTTTGGCATGGGCTTCCTGTTCGTGCCGCTGCAGACGCTGGCCTTTGCCACCATTGCCCCCCGGTTCCGGGCCGATGCGACCTCGATGTTCGCGCTGGTGCGCAATATGGGGCAGGGCGTGGGCATTTCGCTGGTGACGGCGGTGCTGGCCAATATGATGCAGGTCAACCATGCCGAACTGGCCGAGCGCATCACCGCGACCTCGCAGAACGTGATGAACCAGATGCCGGCTTTGCTCACCGGCAATCCGGTGACGGTCTCGATCGTCAATAGCCTGGTCACCCAGCAATCGGCCATGCTGGCCTATCTCGACGACTTCTGGCTGATGCTG
The DNA here is from genome assembly GCA_900470445.1 of Hyphomicrobiales bacterium. Taxonomy (GTDB): domain Bacteria; phylum Pseudomonadota; class Alphaproteobacteria; order Rhizobiales; family Devosiaceae; genus Devosia. Next base: position 17,996 of record UCAU01000031.1, read on the forward strand.
CTGCTCAGCCTGGGTGCCGTGCCGCTGATCCTGCTGCTGCGCGGCCCAAAGAAGCCCGACAAGCCACTGACCGAAGAAGAAAAAGCGCTCGAGCGGGCGCATGCCATGGCGGAGTAGGGGGGAGCCCCTAACCAATTCCCTCCCCCTAGTGGGGAGGGAGGTCAGCTTTTTCGCGTATGCGAAAAAGCAGGGATCGCGGCTCTCAGCTCACGACGCGATATATTCCCGCAATTCCTCGGCTTCCCGCTCGATCTGCTCGATCTTGAGCTTGACCACGTCGCCGATCGAGACGATGCCGATCAGCGTCTTGCCGTCGGTGACCGGCATGTGGCGGACGCGCGAAATGGTCATGCGCTCCATGATGTCGTCGATATGGGCCTGGCGGCTGGTGGTGTGGACCGAGCGGGTCATGCATTCGGCAATGGTGAGGCTCAATGCCGAAGCTGCGCCATCGCCCAGGCGGCGCACCACGTCACGTTCCGAGAGAATGCCGGCAATGGTGCCGTCCTTATGCGTGATGACGACCGCGCCGATATTGTGCGCATTGAGCATGGCGACCGCGTCGGCGAGCGTGCCCGTTTCGGGCAGGGTATAAACCAGAGCACCCTTGTTCTGCAGTATCGTATCAACCAGCATGGTTCAGTCCTCCTCACCAAGGAGTGTGATCCCGCCGGCCGGCAAGGGCAATAGTCGGTTGGTCGAACATGGCCGCAACGAAAATGGACCGGCACAGGGCCGGTCCAGTCGGATTTTGGTCAGGGAATCTTTGGGAGATCAGGAGTGCTAGAAGTCAGCCTTCGCCGCGGCCGGGGGACCAGTAGCGGCGCGCTGTGCGATGCGCAGGGGCTTCGACGGGCAGATTGCCGCGCAGGGCAATGCGACCGGCTTCGTAGAGGATCGCAAACAGCAGAATGGTCAGCGGCACCATGAAGGCCGCGATTTGCGGGTCAACCTGGTGAGCCAAGCTCGCCGCGCTTGCCGGTGTGACGCCGGCAACCAAGGCACCAGCCGCGCCGAGAGCCAGGGTGGCCGACGAGGCGATGGCATAGAGCTTGAAACTTTTCCGCTTGGCGGACGTAGATTTGTGCATGGGATCGACGTCGTATGTTCGTTGCGACCATTGCATAAAGCCACGCGAATGCGGTTCGAGTTGGGGCCGAATGCGACGCGTGGCGTACCATTTGGCGGCGGAAGTGTGGCGCCGCCGCTGCCGGGGAGGCTGACATGCGCGTGGTTCTGGCTTTGGCTTTTATGCTGCTGGCCCTTATGCTGCCGGCTCAGGCGCAGACCGAAGAGCAAGCCTGGCAGGCGGTGGTCAGCGGACAGATCGAGGCGTTTCGCGCCGGAGACGGGGAGGCGGCGCTGGGCTTTGCGGGGGCCGGCTTCCGCCAGCAATTTTCCGATCCCGAGGTGTTTCTCGCCGCCATTGTCGCCACCGGCTATGGGCCGATCGTGGAGTCGCGGTCGCATAGTTTCGGGCCATCGACCCGGCTGACCAAGACATCGGTGACGCAGGTCGTGCAGCTGGTGGGCGAGGACGGTAGCCTCTACGAGGCATTTTACCAAATGCGCAACGAGCCCGATATCGGCTGGCGCGTAGCCGGTGTCGTGCTGCGCAAACAGCCCGGCATCGGCATTTAGTGGTGGCGGGCCGGGGTGCCCAGCGGCTGGTGCCGTAGATTATCCAGGGCGCGAGCGGCCAAGGCGATGATCTGGCGCAGGGGAATGGTCATGCCACCGCGCGGTTTGGCTGTGACTGGCGCCACCTCCGGCTCGGCGGCTTCCCACTGCTGATGATAGGCTTGCTTGAACAGATAGCTGGCAGGGATCATTTTTCCTCCTGATACGAATAGCAGATTGAACCGATTCAATCCGTCGACATGGAAGTGCGTTGAACCGGTTCAAAACTAGATCTTGGCAATAGCAGAGTCAAGCAAAAATTGAACCGATCCAAAATTGGTGCTAGTCAATGAGATAGCGAGTGAAAGGCGAGGCTTTTGGCGAAGCAGGTACCGGAAAAAATCAGGCTGAGGGATGTGGCCAAGGCGGCCGGTGTGTCGCAGGGCACCGCGTCCAATGTATTCAGCCGGCCCGAAATCGTGCGCGAGGAAGTGCGCGAGCGGGTGCATGCGGTGGCCAAGGAGCTGGGCTATGGCGGCCCCAGCATTACCGGGCGCCTGCTTCGGGCAGGCAAGGTCAATGCGGTGGGCGTCGCCGCCATCGAGCCGCTGAGCTATTTCTTCGAGGACCTGTGGGCGCGCCAGTTGATGGCGGAGATTTCCAATATCTGTGACGACCGCGGCGCCGGGGTGGCGCTGGTCTCGGCGCGCAATGACGAACGCCTGGCCTGGAATATCGGTTCGGCCCTGGTCGATGGCTTCATCCTGCTGTGTGTCGAAGGCGGGGAGCGGCTGGTCGATATCACACGGCAACGCCAATTGCCCTATGTGGCGCTGGCGATCGGGGCGGATGATCAATCGATCCCGGCTATCGGCGTCGACAATTTCAACGGCGCGCGCCTTGCGGCCGAGCATATGCTGGGGCTGGGGCATCGTCGCCTGGCGATCCTCTCCACCATGCTGCGCGACGGCCAGGCCGGGCGGGCCGACGAGGCGCAAGTGCGGCAGGCCTGGTATTCCACCTCGCGCGACCGCGCTTTGGGCTATTGGCAGGCGCTGCAGGGCGCAGGCATGGATCCGCATTCCGTGCCGATCTACGGCACGCTGGAAGACGAGGCCAGCACCCACGCGGCCATGGCGCAGATTTTTGCCGCCCCCGAGGAGCCAACGGCGATCCTCGCCATGTCGGACAAGATCGCCATGTATGCCGTGGATTGGCTGTTCCGCTCCGGTCGGAATGTGCCGGGCGATGTATCGGTGATCGGCTTTGACGGCGTGCCCGAAGCCGCCCTCGCCACGCCCAAGCTGACCACCATGGCCCAGCCCATGCACGAAATTGCGCGGCTGGCGGTGGAAGCGGCATTGGGTGACACCCAGGTCGAGGGCCGGCGGGTGCTGCCGACCGAGTTGGTCGTGCGGGAATCCACCGCGCCGCCGGCGAAATAAGCCATCAAGCCAGTTGCCCCGGCAGGCGCGAGGCAATATCAGTTTGCCCGGTATTTCCCGGGAGAAACAAAAATGGCGTTCTTGTCTGATGCACTGGCGCGGGTGGCCCCCTCAGCGACGGTGGCGATCAGCCAGAAAGCCCGGGTCATGGCCGAAGAGGGGCGCGACATCATCGCGCTCTCGGCGGGCGAGCCCGATTTCAACACCCCGCTCAATGTGCGCCAGGCCGCGATCAGGGCCATGGATGAGGGCAAGACGCGCTATACCAATGTGGATGGCATTGCCGAGCTCAAGGAAGCGGTGGCGGCCAAGTTCCGCCGCGACAACGGGCTCGACGTCACCGCGGCCGATTGCTTCGTCTCCTCGGGCGGCAAGCAGATCATTTTCAATGCGCTGATGGCGACGCTCAATCCGGGCGACGAAGTCGTCGTGCCCGTGCCCTATTGGGTCAGCTATCCCGAAATCGTGCGGCTGTGCGGCGCCGAGCCGGTGTTCGCCGTGGCCGATGACACGACCGCCTTCAAGCTGAGGCCCGAAGTGCTGGAAGCCGCGATCACGCCCAGGACCAAGTGGCTGATCCTCAATACGCCGTCCAATCCCACGGGCGCCGCCTATTCGGCGGCCGAGCTCAAGGGACTGGCCGAGGTGCTGCTGCGCCATCCGCATGTGCATATCCTCACCGACGATATCTATGAAGTGCTGGTCTATGACGGCGGGGTTTTCGCCACCATTGCCCAGGTCGAGCCGGCCTTGCAGCCCCGCACGCTGACCATGAACGGGGTGAGCAAGTCGCACGCCATGACCGGCTGGCGCATCGGCTATTGCACCGGCCCGCGCCCACTGCTGGCGGCGATGACAAAGCTACAGGGCCAGTCGACCACCAATCCCAGCTCCATCTCGCAATGGGCAGCGGTCGAAGCGCTGAACGGCCCGCAGGAATTTCTGGCTGAGTGGCGGCAAGCCTTCCAGGCGCGCCGCGACCTCGTCGTCGCCGGCCTCAACGCCAATACCGGCCTCGACTGCCTCGTGCCTGAAGGCGCCTTCTACGTGTTCCCCTCGTGCAAGCGGCTATTGGGCAAAACCAGCGCCGGCGGCAAGCTGCTGACCAGTGACGAGGATTTCGTCATGGCCCTCTTGGAAGAAACCGGCGTGGCGCTGGTGCACGGCACAGCCTTCGGCCTGGCCGGCCATTTCCGCCTGAGCTATGCGGCGAGCAATGCCGAGCTGGAAGAGGCAGTGCGGCGGATCCAGGCGTTTTGTGCGGGGATCCACTAGGGGGCCCGCCCCAGCGTCGCAACCAACCACAATGTCATTCCGGCGCAGGCCGGAATCCATGCTGAAGATCATCCCGGCGCTGGATGTACGCGGTGCGCCACGGACCTGGATTCCGNNTTCCGGCCTGCGCCGGAATGACACGGTGGGTGGGGGACCGGCGGTGCCAGCAGCGCTGAGGGCCCCGCTTAGTTTGCAGGGCGGGGCGCTACTGTCCCAGCAGCCCTAAAAAGCTCGTGCTCGTCCCCCCGGCATCGGCGAACATTTTGACCAGTTGCGAGGTCGATTGGTAACTCCCCAAAGCGGCCTTGTAGAAGTCCTCGCTCCAGCCGGCGGCCTGGCGTTCTTCGGGGCTCATCGCGGAATAGATCGAGATGATGTTCTGGCTGAAGGCGGTGGGGTCGCTGGATTTGGCGGCGTTCTGGAAGCCGGCGACCAGGGCGGCCCCGCTCTTGGCGCGCAGGGCCTGGTCGGCGGCGCGGGTTTCTTCGGGGGTGAATTTGCCTGACGTGTCCAGCACGATCGACGACAGCGTGCGGCTATCGAATTTGGACAGATCGATATAGGTGCCCACGGTGGTATTCTTGTTGAAGGTGGGCGCCTTGCCCGCGGCGGTGGCATCGGCATAGAGCGCGTCGAGCGTGCTGCGGGCGGAAGTGGCCACGTCGGTAATGGGGCGCGGGGTCGTGGTTTCGCCGGCCTTGAGCAGCGCCAGGTAGATGGCGACGGGATCGTCCTCGCCGGCATCGGGCAATTTCTTGGGATCGGTCTGGAGCTGCTTGAGGCCTTCGGTGACGGCGGCGCGGGCGGCGATCCAGTCGGAGGCGGCTTTTTCCTCGGCGCCCAGGCTATCGAGATATTCGGCGGCGGCCTTGTAGAGCCCCTGGTAATTGCCGGTGACCTTGGCGACGGCGGCGGGGCCTGCCAGGGCGGCTTCGAGCCGGCGCTGCATTTCGAGGCCAGCGGCCTTCTGCTCGTCGCTGGTGAAGCTGTCGTCGCTGGCCATGGCGTAGAGTTCGCGGGCATCGAGGCTCGACAGATCGAGCGCCAGCTTGTCCTTTTCCAGCGGATTGGTGCGACCGGCTTCGGTCAGCAGGGCATTGAGCTTGGCGCGGGCCTCAGCCAGCACGGTGGCAAAGTCCTTGGCGGCCAGCGCGGCCTTGGCAGCATCGGAAAGGGTGACCGAGGTGGCGGCGGCGTCCGTCGTCGTCGTCGCGGCGGGGCTGGCCGTGCCGGCGGTTTTTGCATTGGCCGTCTGGCTTGCCGCCACAGAATAATAGGTGTTGGCGCTATAGGCAGTGCTGACGGCAACCATGGGCGTTCTCCTGGCTTTGCCAGAAGCGCGTTGCAAGCGCTGTGCCGCTTGGCGGCTCAATCATTACAACGGGTTAGGAGGGCGGGCCCGCTTCGGGGCGGCAGAATTTGCCTTATGGCGGCAGAATTGTCCGGCCCGGAAAGTAAAAGGCCCCGCCCGAGGGGATGGGCGAGGCCAGGGGCTTTCTGCCGAAGCGGAAAACCTAAGGCCGTTATCGACTATGTGGCGCGGGGGAACAAACGCTCAATGGGAAGGTCAGCCATGCGCGGCGGGGAATTGGAGGCGTGCTCTCGGTTCTTGCCCTCCCCTTGAGGGGGGGCCGGGGAGCGGGTGGTCTTGTGGGGTCACTCAGCGACCCCCACCCTCAATCCCTCCCCTCAAGGGGGAGGGAGGCGAAAGAGCCTCACCCCGTTTGCAGTCACGTACCTCAGAACAAAAAAAAGGGCCCCATCCGAAGATGGGGCCTGATGATAGGGCCGAAGCCAAATCGTAAGTAATGGTCCGGTGCAAGGGAGGAGGATATGCACCAAACCGGGTGGACCCAAGCCGAGGGAGGAGGATACGGCCTAGATCCGGTGTCGCCTAAACGCGGGTCCGAGGGAGGAGGATACGGAGCGGCGTTTCCAGCGACGAGTACACATATAGAATTTGACCGTTCGGTCAGCAATGGCCCTCGCAACATGTCAGCCATGCATTAGGCACTGCGACAAGTTGTCCATTCTTTGGGCAGCGGAGCTATGCATGACGGCGGCATGGCCCGAAAAAAAAGGCCCCATCCGAGGATGGGGCCGATGACCGGGCCGAAGCCAAATCTGAAGTGGGGTAGAGAGCAAGGGAGGAGGATATGCGCTCTACCGTTGAACCTTTGCCGAGGGAGGAGGATACGGCTCAGGTTCGGCGTCGCGATACGGGGTCCGAGGGAGGAGGATTCGGAGCGCGCCTCAGCGACGTGTTCTATATGAACTCTACTGAACTAGTCGGCAATACGAAAGCTGACATGTCAGCCATGCAAAAGCTGCAGGCAAAAACAAAAGTGGCCTCGCTCGAGGGGAGAGCGAAGCCACAGGTAGCGGGATAAATCCCGCCAGGAGGGAACGCAGCAGCGCGCAAGGGAGGAGGGAAGCGCCGCTGTGATGACGCTCATATAAGAGGCGGCACCGCGCTCAACAATTAGGCAGGCCTCATGCCAGCCATGCACGCTGAGCATGCTGGCGCCGAAATACCAATGAAATCAAATAGTGGGGCCCAGCGCGATACAGTATGTCGCAGGCAGGCTCGCGGTGAAAATGCCTTTATAGAGGCATGCCCGCTCAGCCATGGCTGGATTCAAAGGCGGCAATGGCGGCAGGCAGCTCGCCGATATGCTCGATTTTTGCATAGCGCGATTCTCCTTCCGGCTCCTCGGCATGCTCATAGGACCAGGTCAAAGCATGCGGCACATAGACGGCAAAGCTGCCGGCGGCGAGTGGCGGCAGGATATCGGAACGCAGTGAATTGCCCACCATCAGCGTGCGCGCGGCTCCGTCGCTATGGCGCTCGAAGATGCGGGCATAGGTGGCGGGATTCTTGTCGGTGACGATTTCGACGGCGGCGAAATAATCGGCCAGGCCCGAGGCGGCCAGCTTGCGCTCCTGGTCGAACGTGTCGCCCTTGGTGATGATGATGAGCCGATGGCTATCCTGCAATTGGTCCAGCACCTGGTCGACATAGGGCAGGGTCTGCAGCGGATAGGTCAGCAATTCGCGCCCGGCGGCGAGGATTTCGGCAATCACGGTGCCGGGCACGCGGTGATCGGTCACCTCCAGCGCGGTTTCCACCATGGAGAGGGCAAAGCCCTTCATGCCAAAGCCGTAATATTGCAGGTTTGCGGTGACGGCCTTGATCAGCCGCTCATTGAGATCGGGCGCGTCGGTATAGTCCTTGAGCAGATCGGCAAAGCGCTGCTCGGTCAGCCGGAAAAACTGCTCGTTCTGCCAGAGCGTGTCATCGGCATCGAAGGCGATGGTGGTGATGAGGGGCATGGTGCTTTCCATATTCCACATTTACTGCGAGAGCCCCGATCCCAGCTTTTTCGCGTATGCGAAAAAGCGGACCTCCCTCCCCCTTGAGGGGAGGGATTGAGGGTGGGGGTTCTGAATTCTGCACCGGCATAGAGTTCGCTGAGGGCGCAGAACCCCCACCCCTGCTTTTCGCTAGCGAAAAGCTGAGCCCTCCCCTCAAGGGGGAGGGGATTGGATCGTGGCTCCCCTCAAACCGGATCAGAGCTTCCCAAACAGAGGTTCCCGCTTTCGCGAGAATGGCATTGTGAGAGGGGCGATCTGGTGCACCCGACCTCGTGGTTCGACAAGCTCACCATGAGGTCTCAGAGGAATATTAGAAGCTCCACTCGCGGGCTTTGCCGACGAGGAAATCGCGGAACACGCCGACGCGTTTGGAATTTTTCAGCGCGGGGGGATAGACGAAATAGGCTTCATAGGCCGGCAGCTCGATCTCAGGCAGCACCTGGACCAGGCCGTCTTCCTTCTCGGTCACATAATCGGGCAGCATGGCGATGCCGATGCCTGCGCGGCAGGCCTGCAGCATGCCATAGATCGAATTGACCTTGAGCGCGGCGCGGCGGGGGCTCGAATCCGAGCGCCCCATGCGTTCGAGGAAGTTGATGTCGCCCAGATAGGACGGCACCGGCTCGCCGAAGCTGATGATGCGGTGGTCTTCGAGGTTGTCGACCGTGGCGGGCATGCCGAATTCGTCGATATAGCTATTGGTGGCGTAGAAGTGGTTGTGCACCGTGAACAGCTTGCGCTGGATCATTTCGGACTGGTTGGGCCGGTGCAGACGGATGGCGACGTCGGCCTCGCGCATGGCCAGATCGAGCTCGGCATCGTTGAGGCGGATTTCGAGTTGGATCAGCGGATAGAGCTTCAGGAACTCATCAAGGCGCGAGGATAGCCAGGTCGAACCGATACCCACGGTGGTGGTGACGATGAGCGGGCCGGTGGGGACGTCCTGGCTTTCGGACATCTGGGTTTCGACCTGCTGTAGCTCCCAATGCATGCGGTGGGCGGTGCGGAACAATTGCTCGCCCACTTCGGTGAGCACCAGCCCGCGCGCATGGCGGATGAAGAGTTTGAGGCCCAGATCATCCTCCAGCGCCGAGATCTGGCGGCTGACGGCGGACTGGCTCATGCCGAGCTTTTCAGCGGCATGAGTGAAACTGCCCGACTCGGCGGCGGTGTGGAAAATCCGGAGCTTGTCCCAGTCGAGCATTTCTTGTGACGCTTTCTATTTGGGTCGTCGGTCAGTCTACTCCGCCGCTTCGGCGAGCTCGTGTTCAGCCAGGTATCGTTCTGCTTCAAGCGCTGCCATGCAACCCATGCCTGCGGCAGTGATTGCCTGACGGTAAACATCGTCTGTGACATCCCCGGCGGCAAAGACGCCCGGAATATTGGTTTCGGTTGTGCCGGCCTTCACCTGCAAATAGCCGCCCGGCTTCATATCCAGCTTGCCGGCAAATATTGACGTTGCTGGGGCATGACCGATGGCAACGAAAATGCCGTCGATCGGCTGTTCATAAGTGCGGCCGGTCGTGGTGTCGCGCAGGGTGACCGTATTGACCGAGGTGGGCATGGACGAGCCGCCCACTTCGGCGACCTCGGTATTCCAGCGCACTTCGATCTTGGGATTCTTGAACAGGCGATCCTGCAGGATGCGTTCGGCGCGGAATTCGTTGCGGCGGTGCACAACGATGACCTTGGACGCAAAATTGGTGAGGAACAGGGCTTCTTCGACCGCGGTATTGCCGCCGCCGACCACCAGCACTTCCTTGTTGCGATAGAAAAAGCCGTCGCAAGTGGCGCAAGCCGATACGCCAAAGCCCTGGAACTTCTGCTCGGAGGGAATGCCCAGCCATTTGGCCTGGGCGCCGGTGGCGATGATCAGGCTATCGGCGGTGTAGATATCGCCGCTATCGCCGGTCAGCACGAAGGGGCGCTTGTCGAAATCGACATTGACGATGAGGTCGTTGACGATTTTGGTGCCGACATGCTCGGCCTGCGCCTTCATCTGGTCCATGAGCCATGGGCCCTGGATGACGTCGGCAAAGCCGGGATAGTTCTCGACATCGGTGGTGATGGTCAACTGGCCACCGGGCTGCAGGCCCTGAATCATCACAGGCTCAAGCATGGCGCGCGCCGCGTAGATCGCGGCGGTGTAGCCGGCTGGACCGGAACCGATGATGATGACTTTCGCGTGCATCGCAACGCTCTCCAACAAATGCGAGTAGCCCTCGGCCCTCCCTTTTGGGCCAGTCGCCATCCAGCTAAAGCTGAATGTCGATTGGTCCTAGGTTAATGGCCGAAGGTGTACTCTTTCAAGGCTAAGTCGCTTTTGTGGCGCTCGCGGCTGTGGATCGCACTGAATCGCACCAAAATGTCACAGCCTGCCTAGGGCAAATGCCCAAGGAATGAGCGCCCGGACGCTTCTAGATGTACTGAATCTTGACGATCTCGTAGCTGCGGGACCCACCGGGGGCCGAAACTTCGAACGAATCGCCTTCTTCCTTGCCGATCATGGCGCGGGCAATCGGCGAGGAAATCGATACGCGTCCGCCAGTGGCGTCGGCCTCGGGATCGCCCACGACCTGATAGGTCTTTTCTTCTTCGGTATCCTCATCGAGGAAGGTCACCGTGGCGCCGAATTTCACGCTGGCGCCGGAGAGCTTGGTCACATCGATGATGTCGGCCAAGGCCAGAATCGATTCCAGTTCCTGGATGCGGCCTTCATTGAGGCTCTGCTGTTCCTTGGCGGCGGAATATTCGGCGTTTTCCGACAGGTCCCCATGGGCGCGTGCTTCGGCGATCGCCTCAATGATGCGACGGCGCTCAGTTGCAGTACGGTGCTCATATTCGGCGGTCAGAGCCTTGTGGCCTCCGACCGTCATCGGGATCTTGTCCATTCGTCGCCTCCATTCGGCACGGCAAAAACGTCAAACTCCCCAGCGAAACCCGGCGTGTGCATCACGATAAGTTTTGGGGGAGATAGGTTCAAATTGCCCGCCCGCCGCGTTGCGGTCAAGCGGGTCTGCATAATGAAGATGGTTATCTCCACATGCCCATTCAAGATTTAGCGCATTTGCGAACGAAAGGCCCAAGGATGTTTCATCTTTCTCCCTCTCGCCTGCCTGTTTTGACCGGCACTGCTTTGGCCCTGCTGCTGGCGGCGCCTGTATCGGCACAAACCATCGAGACGTCGGCGGGGCCGCTGACCGCGACGGTCATCGCCGAAGGGCTCGAACATCCCTGGGCCATGGGCTTCCTGCCCGATGGCCGCATGCTGGTGACCGAGCGCAGCGGGCAATTGCGCGTGGTGGATCAGGATGGTGCCGTGGGCGCGCCGATCGAAGGCGTGCCTGAGGTGGTGGCGCGGGGGCAGGGCGGCTTGCTCGACGTGGCGCTGGCGCCGGACTTCGCCGAAAGCGGGCGGATTTATCTCAGCTTTTCCGAAGCGGGCGAGGGCGGGCAGGGCACGGCAGTGCTCTCGGCGAGGCTGGCGCTGGAGGGCGATAGCGGCTCGCTCAGCGAGCAGAATGTGATTTTCCGCATGAACAAATTCACCGGCACAGACCGGCACTATGGTTCGCGCATCGTCATCGGCCAGGACGGCAATCTGTTCGTGACGCTGGGCGAGCGGGGCGAGGCCGAACGGGCGCAGGACATGGCCGACCTGGCGGGCGCCGTGGTGCGGATTGCGCCGGACGGCTCGATCCCGGCGGACAATCCACAGCTTGAGGGCTGGGCCGCCGAATTGTGGAGTAAGGGGCATCGCAATCCGCAGGGCGCAACGCTGCGCCAGAGCGATGGCGCGCTGTTCACCGTCGAGCATGGCGCGCGCGGCGGCGACGAGATCAACATGCCGCAGGCCGGACGCAATTATGGCTGGCCGGTCATTACCTATGGCGTGGATTATTCCGGCGCGCCGATTGGCGAGGGCACCGAACAGGAGGGCATGGAGCAGCCGCTGCATTATTGGGACCCCTCCATCTCGCCATCGGGCCTGACCTTCTACGACGCCGAGCTGATCGAAGGCTGGCAGGGCGATCTGATCACCGGCGGCCTCAGCGGTCAGGTGATGGTGCGGCTCGACATGGATGGCGACACGGTCGTCGGCGAGGAGCCCCTGTTCGAGGGGCAACTGGGCCGCATCCGCGACGTGCGGGTGGGGCCTGATGGCGCGATCTATGCGCTGACCGATGCGGGCAATGGCCAAGTGATCCGCGTGGCGCCGGAAGGGGTGTAGGTCGCCCCTCTGCCTGAGAGACCTCATGGTGAGCTTGTCGAACCACGAGGTCGCGCGAGTGGAGGCTTGGGTGCCACGACCTCGTCCTTCGACAGGCTCAGGATGAGGTCTACTGAGGCGTGATCAGCAGCACCCCCCCCACAAACAAAAAGGGCGCATCCCCTCGATGCGCCCTTCATTGATTTGCTGAAGCTAGATTAGATCAGGAGGCTGTCAGATTGTCGGCGGCGGATTTGCCGGTCCGCTTGTCCTTGACGATCTCGTAATTGACCTTTTGGCCCTCATCCAGGCCATTCAGGCCCGAGCGCTGGACAGCGGAAATGTGGACGAACACGTCCGCCCCGCCTTCGTCCGGCTGAATGAAGCCATATCCCTTTTGGCCGTTGAACCACTTTACAGTGCCGGTTGCCATGATGCGCGTTTCCCTCGTGCAATCGCTGCGGTAGACGGTCCCAGTCATGATGACCAGGACTTGATGATATCGAAATATCGGAAAGTGACGTCAGCTTGCGCGAATGGTATTCGCAGGATCAGATCGGTCGGCCGCAATATTCGATCCAATGAGCTTAGCCCCAAAAAAAGCGGCGTTCAATAATTTGTTTACACATGACAAAGCGCCCGGCCAATCTGCTGATTTGCCGGGGGAAAGCTGAGTTCCGTCAAGTATTTGCGCCAGGTCTTGGGGAACCCGGTGCGGACACGCGATGAGCCTGCGGCCAAAGGCATCCTGTCGCCGATCGGATGCGAACAATGCGACTGGGACCAAGGCATACTACGCCAATTGCAGGCATTGGCTACCGCGCTCTTGGTCGCACCCCAGCTATGCAGTGCAAAAGAGCTGCTTGATTTCGGCCCGGATTTGCTGCAAATCCCCGGCTCGCCGGGCCAACGGGACCGGTAGCCCTCCAGAGATCACCTCGTCTTGACCAAGGCGTTTCATTCTTCCGGCGATGTCATCGCCGACCGTCGTGCCGGCTATGCCAAGATGCTGGCCGAGGGCGGGGATCATGCTGCCGCGGCCGATCTGATGGCGCAGGCGCTCGAGTTGACACCCCAATGGGCGGCCGGCTGGGAATTGCTGGGCAATTACAGCGAGAAGGCAGGCGATATTTCTGGCGCCATTTCGGCCTGGCGGCATCTTGAAGCGCTGGACGATGATGGCCTGTTCGGTGCGGGCCTGAAACTGGCGGCCCATGGCGCGGCCAGCGCCAGCGAAGGCACCGCGGTCAGCTATGTCGAGGCGCTGTTCGACCAATATGCGCCGCGCTTTGAAAGCGCCTTGTTGCAAAATCTGGGCTATCAGGTGCCGGCGCTGCTCGACGCCATGCTGGTCGCGGAAATGGGGCGGCTCAATGTCGAGCATTTCGCCCGCGCCATCGACCTGGGCTGCGGCACCGGCCTGATGGGCGAGCGGGTGCGGGCCAAGGTTTCCTATCTCGAAGGCGTCGACCTCAGCGCCGCGATGATTGCCGAGACCGGCAAGAAGGGCATTTACGATCGCCTCGACAAGGCTGAGCTGGTCGCCGCATTGGCGGGCCGGGTGGCCGAAGCGGATCTCGTGACCGCTGCCGATGTGTTCATCTATTGCGGTGCGCTGCCGCCGGTTTTGTCCGCCGTGGTACCGGCCATGCTGCCCGGTGGTCTGCTGGCATTTTCGCTCGAAGCCCATGACGGCGAGGAGGCGGTGTTCCTGCGGCCATCGCTGCGCTATGCCCATGGCGTTGCTGCTACGCGGCAGGCTTTGCTCGATGCGGGGCTCGAGGTGCTGCGGTTCGAAAAGGCGACGTTGCGGCAGGATCGGGGAGCGCCCATCGAGGGTATCCTGGTTTTAGCGCGCAAGCCCGTCAACGTTAACAGTCTGCTAACGTTAGATGACGAGATGGTAGCCGAATTTGTCGTCTCCGGCGTCGCTGCGGCCTAGCCCGCCATAGTCGCGCCCCGTTTGGCGCTTTGGGTCCCCGCCAGCACAACAAGCGGGACTTTTATGAAAATTGCAGCAAAGGCGGGCCTCGTGCTCGCATTGTTCCTGGCCAGCTTTCCGGCGCTGGCGGGCGATACGATCGGCTTCTGGGACACCCAGCGCAAAGGCAGTAACTTCTTTTCCGTCAAGCCTTTAGCCGAACGCTTTGCCGAGGCGCATGCCGCCGGCATTCAATGGGGCCGCCTGGCCTATGACAAGTGGGACGCCACCGAGCGCGACTTCCTGATCGGGGATGCCGATCACTATGACGGGCTGGTGCAGCCGGACCTGGCGCGGCTCAAGCAAGTGCTTGGAATGGCTCACGATTCCGGGGTCGATATGGTCATCGCGCCGCTCAGCCTGCCCGGCATGCGCTGGAGCCAGAACAATGGCGACAAGTTCGATAGCCGCATCTGGGAGGACAAGGCCTATTGGCAGCAGACGGCCGATTTCTGGCGCGATCTGGCCGCTGAGCTCAAGGATAATCCGGGCGTGCTGGCCTATAATATCGTCAATGAACCGGCGCCGGAACGCGGCACGGGTTCGGCGGAAAACACCGCGCCGGGCGACGTTTCGAGCCACATCGCCTTTGCCGAGGCCAACAAAGGTACGGCGCGCGACCTGCCGGCATTTTACGAAATGGTCATCGCCGCTATCCGCTCGGTCGATCCCGATACGCCGATCATGGTCGATGCCGGCTGGTACGCGAATGCCGGGGCGTTCAGCGGCTGGCCTGATAGGCTGAGCGACGACAAAGTGCTCTACGCCTTCCACATGTACGAGCCGTACAACTTTACCGCCGGCAAGAATTTCCGCGACAAGCTGGGCTACGTCTATCCCGGCACGGTGCCGTTCGGGACGGGCGAGGTGGCCTGGAACGCCAGCACAATCAATGCCTTCCTGCAGCCGGTCTATGATTGGGCGGACAAGCAGGCCATCCCCGCCAACCGCATTGTGGCTGCCGAATTTGGCTGTATGCGGCGCAATGAGGGCTGCGCTGATTACCTGACCGACGTGATGGCCAATCTCAACGCGCATGACATTCACTGGGCCTTCTATTCGTTCCGCGAGGATGAATATGACGGGTTCGACTATGAGCTGGGCAGCGACGCGCTGGGCTGGAAATATTGGGAAGCCGTGGAAAAGGGGCAGACGCCCGTCATGCCCTACAAGCCCAATCCGCTATGGGATGCCATTCAGGCAGGGTTGCACGAGTAGGGGGCTGACAAGCCGGCTGCGCCTCAATAGACCTCATGGCGAAGTCTATTGAGGTTGCCGCATGAACGCCATTCGCTACGATTTCCGCTCCGACACTGTCACAAGGCCCTCCGCTGCAATGCGGGCGGCCATGGTTGAGGCTGAGGTGGGCGATGATGTGTTTGGCGACGATCCCACAGTCAGCCGGCTTGAGCAGCGGATGGCGGCGACGCTGGGCAAGGACGCGGCGCTGTTTGTGCCGTCGGGGACGCAGTCCAATCTACTGGCGCTGATGAGCCATTGTGGGCGCGGCGACGAGTTCATTGCCGGGCAGAATGCCCATTGCTACCGCTGGGAAGCCGGTGGCGCGGCCGTGCTCGGCTCGATCCAGCCGCAGCCGATTGCGCACCAGCCTGATGGCACGCTGGCGCTGGGCGATATCGAGGCGGCGATCAAGGTGGACGATAGCCACTTTGCCACGACGCGGGTGATTGCGCTGGAAAACACCCATGGCGGGCAGATCCTGCCGGTGGCGTATATGGTCGCGGTGGCCGAGCTGGCGCGGCGGCATGGGCTGGGGCTGCATCTCGATGGTGCGCGGGCGTTCAATGCCAGCGTGGCGCTGGGCCTGGATATCAAGGATTTTGTCGCTGATTTCGATACGGTTTCGATCTGCCTGTCCAAGGGCTTGGGCGCGCCGGTGGGATCAGTGTTGGTCGGGCGGGCCGATCTGATCGAGACGGCGCGGCGCAATCGCAAAATGCTGGGTGGCGGCATGCGCCAGTCGGGGATTTTGGCGGCGGCGGGGCTATATGCGCTGGAGCATAATGTGGCTCGCCTGGCCGATGATCATCGCCGCGCGAAGCGACTGGCCGAGGGGCTGGCGGCCTTTGACCAGCTCAATGTGACCCAGCCGCATACCAATATCATCTTCCTCAATTGCGAGGCGGAACTGGGAGAGCGGTTCAATACGTTTCTGGCTGAGCGCGGGATCGGGACCACCGGCCGCTATGGCCAGCAGCGCTGGGTGACGCATCTCGATGTCGATGACGAGGCTATCGAAGGCGCGCTGACCGAAGTGGCGGAATTTTTCCGCTAATCGGCAAGGGCGGGGGCGCCGCGAAAGCGGCGCTTACTTCGAGACCCCTTTGCAGCCTTCGTAATTGTTAAATACCTGGGTCGGATAGGCGATGCCCACACCGCTGGCGTCGGTGCCAGTGCCCCAATAGGTGACGTTCAAGGCGCCATCGCGCAGCAAGAAGGTGACGCCGTCTTCGGCTGGGTAGACTTTGCCCAAATCTGGTGAACTCGTCATCGGGCGCAGGATGTCCATGGCAACCTTTGCGGTGATCGGCGCCGACGCCGCGGTGAGCTTGCCGTCGCAGAACAGAAACACCTTGAAATTCTGGCCGCTGCCCTCGGCGTAAACCATCTCGCTATCGCCATCGGCTTCGGGGTTGCCCGGCTGGCGGGTCGTGATCGGGCCATAGGCCGCTTCGATCAAGGCTTCCGCTTCGGCTTGAGGCATTTGATCGAGCACTGCCTGGTAGGGGTTGAAATCCGTGCTCTGGGCCAGGGCTGGCGTGGCAATGGGGGCCGCCAGCAGGATGGTGCAGATGAGCCGCATAATGTCTCCGAGAGGAAATGCCGGGGACCCAAATTGGGTCCCCGGTAGGCTTGGCGTCAATCCCCCAAAGGCGCGACGACATTGCGCCAATGGGCGTGCAAAGCGGGGATATCGTCGCTGGTCATCAGCGGCATTGCGGCGAGCAATTGCTCATGGGGCCAGTCCCACCAGGCCATTTCGAGCAGCATGGCAATGTGGTCCTCGCTGAAGCGCTTGCGGATCAGCTTGGCCGGATTGCCGCCGACAATGGCGTAGGGCTCGACGTCCTTGGTGACGAGCGCCCTTGTGCCGATGACGGCGCCATGCCCGATAGTGATGCCGGGCATGATGATGGCTTCGGTGCCGATCCACACGTCATTGCCGATGACGGTGTCGCCGGCTGGAGCGAACGCGTCCGCTGCCGTGCCGAAGCCGGGGATTTCGGGCATGTAGTGGAACGGGAAGGAACTGACCCAATCGTAGCGATGGCCTTGATTGCCGGCCATGATGAAGGCGGCGCCCGAGCCGATGGAGCAGAAACTGCCCACGATCAGCTTGTCGACGCCGGGCGTGGTCATCAGGAAGCGGGCGCAATCGTCGAAGCTATGGCCGTGGTAATAGCCGGAATAATAGCTGTAGCGGCCCACGATGATGTTGGGATTGGTCACCTGCTCATCGAGCCGGATGCCGCTGAAGGCGTCTTTGAAATAGTTGGTCATTTTTGTCTCTGAGGAATGGTGGTTTCTCAGCAGACCTCACCCTGAGCTTGTCGAAGGGCTAGGTCGTGGCGAGATAGTGCCACGACCTCGTGGTTCGACGGGCTCATCATGAGGTCTACTGGTGGATGTCAGGCGCGGTTGAGCGCCTGGCGGATGGCTGTTTCGACGGGGGAATAGGCGTCGTCGGGTCGGTCCAGCGAGAGTTGTTCGCTGGGCTGGAGCGGTGGCTGGGCCATGAAGCGTGGTCGCGTTCCCCGGTGCGGCTGGGCCGCGTGGACCAGGAACGGATGGCACAGATAGACTGTGCCGGCTGCGCCGGTCGCCAGGACTTCCGGGCAATGGGCCGTGCCGGCAAAACCGTCGGCGGCCAGTTCGCGCAGGCTTAGTCCGGCTTCCCCAGCCGGTTCCAGTTGGCGGGCAATGTCGCGATGCGAGCCGACCCGGATACGGGTTGGCGCGTCCAATTCCTCGACATCGGAGAAGAGGAACAGCATCAGCAGGGCCCGATCTTTCGACCTGACATTGACGCGCCAGGCCAGGAAGTCGGTCGGGTTTTCCTGCCAGCCGAAGCTGACATCGACATGCCAGCCTGCGTCGCCGGGATCATCGGGCGAGGGGAAGCGCACCGGGAACGTCCCCAGACCTTGCGGCGGTACCCACCTGTCTTTGCCGGCAAGCTGGTCATAAGCGGCATGCAGGAGCGGCGTGTTGGCCGCGGTGCGGAAGGGGAGGTCGGAATAACCGCCTAGCCGGATCACCGGTTTGGTCCAGGTGGTCGGGTCGTTGGGGTCGCAGCCGGTGTCCCGCCACAGGATGGCGCGGCCCTGGTCGGCTAGTTCGCGGGAGAAGGCGTTGTCGATGCGGACAAAGCCGTCAGAAATGAAGGCAGCGATTTGCGCTTGGCTAAGCGCAGCAAAATGAGAGGGCATGAGATATGTCCATAAGTTCGCGTGGCCGTCGCAAGGGACAGCCGGATCGAGCGGAAATGCCGCTCGTCGGACGTGCTCCAATGAGCGCCGTTAGGCGTTCAAGTGCACTGCGAACTTAGTTGCTTCGGACATCATACCGTTTCATCCAGGATAGCCGGCCTCGGTGAGCGAAGTTAAATTATAGCTTTATGTCGGATAAAAAAGAAAGGTTGCTGCTAAATTCCTCAATCACGGCGTCAACAGAAGCCAACGCTTTCCGACGGGCGGAATTAAAATCACTGGCAATTCTTGGCAGACCAGCCAATGATGTCCTGAACCCAGCGGCGCCTGACCTCGCCCCTTCTAAGACAATCTGAAATTGAAAAATACTATCCGCAATGATCTTCTTCTGATCTTCATGCTTATCGCTCGAGCTGAAATCCACCGATAACTCGGCTAGCCGAACTAAGGCGCTCATGCTGTCCGAGAAGGAGTTCTTGTACAAGGGGAGAGTCGCATCGGTTACCTCCGAGAATCGACTGAAATCCAAAGCTGTCGCGCTTGTAATTTTCTTAGCCAGACGGCGATCCGGGTTTCCGTTTTGATCTTTAGGAATTTTCTCTATTTCTGCGGCGCGCTCATGCATTCTGCTACCAAGTTCTGAAATGGCAGAACCGATGGCCCCTGTGCTGTCCGCCATAACAGAGAGGTGGGATTCAACCGACTCTATCGCGTCGAGGAAACCCACTTCCTCTTCTTCCTGACTTTCTATTTGCACTAGTGGCGTGCTTTTCTCTGGATTTGCCCCAGAAACATTCTTCCTAAAACTCTGCACCTTCCTTGAGAGATGCACACGCAGGAGTTTTTCGAAACTATCTGAGCTGTCGAACGTAAAATATAGCGCGCCGTGGCCTGAAATTTTTTCCCTGAATTCCAAAACCTTACGAATTTCCTCCAAATCCGCGAGGTTAGGAGTAAATGGCACGTCCTTAAAATAGAACATCACCTCTATACTGCCCGGGTCGCTTTCGAAACGCTGGCGGGCGCGCTCGAACTCTTCTTCCGTTCCAGAGCCAAATCTTGACGTGGGTGTACCGAACTTACTGCCCATCAAACCGACAAATATGTCGTAGTCGGAAGGAATTTGGGCGTTTATGACGCTCTGCGCGTCGGTTCCGATCGCGGCGTGAGAGTGTGTCTCCCATTTTAGCAGCTCAAGCCGAATGCCGAGCGAAGAACTCCAAGTAATATTGAGTTCAGAAACTATATCTTCCAGATGCGCCCGCTCCTCCGCCATATTTGCGGGGGAGGCAACGAAGACAGATATTATTGTTTCTTGTCGAGCCAAAGCTATCTCCAATTTGGGAGATAGCTTATCTAGATTCGACTAGACCGCGAAGTAGCTTTGCAGCGAGCGGACCTGCATGCTGCCTTGCTTGAGGGCCACGATGCCTTCCACCGCGGCGAGGGCGCCGTCGATGGTGGTGTAATAGGGGATCTTGGCGAGCAGGGCGGTGCGGCGGATGTCGCGGCTGTCCGAGATCGATTTCATGCCATCGGTGGTGTTGATCACCAGTTGCACGCCGCCATTCTTCATGGAGTCTACGATGTGTGGGCGGCCTTCGAGCACCTTGTTGATCTTGGTGGCGGCGATGCCGTTTTCCACCAGATAGCGTTGGGTGCCGCTGGTGGCGAGGATGGTGAAACCGGCTTCGGCGAGATGGCGGGCCATGTCCACGATATAGGGCTTGTCGGCCTCACGCACCGAGATGAAGGCGGTGCCACTGGTGGGGACCTTGGAGCCGGCGCCCATTTGCGACTTAGCGAAAGCCATGGCGAAATTGGTATCGAGACCAATCACTTCGCCGGTCGACTTCATTTCGGGCCCGAGGACCGTATCGACGCCGGGGAAGCGGTTGAACGGGAACACGGCTTCCTTGACGGCGACGTGCTTGAAGGTTTTTTCGACGAGGCCAAAGCTGGCCAGGCTCTCGCCGGCCATGATGCGGCTGGCGATCTTGGCGATGGGCTGGCCGATCACTTTGGCGACGAAGGGCACCGTACGCGAGGCGCGCGGATTGACTTCGAGCAGGTAGATCACGCCGTCCTTGAGCGCATATTGCACATTCATCAGCCCGCCGACCTTGAGGGCGAAGGCCAGCTCGGCCGTCTGCCGCTTGAGCTCGGCCATAACCTCGGGCGTCAGGTTCTGCGGAGGCAGCGAGCAGGCGCTGTCGCCGGAGTGAATGCCGGCCTCTTCGATATGCTCCATGATGCCGGCGACGAACACGTCCTTGCCATCGCACAGGGCATCGACATCGATTTCGGTGGCGCCGCTGAGATAGGCATCGAACAGCAGGGGATTGTCGGAGAGGACCGAATTGATCTGGCCGGTCTTGTCATTGGGGTAGCGCTGCAGGATATCGGGCGGGACCAGGCCCGTCAACGTGTCCTGCACATAGCGCTCGAAATCATTGGCCGAGTGCACGATGGCCATGGCGCGGCCGCCCAGCACATAGGAGGGGCGGATGACCAGCGGATAGCCCAGGCGCTCGGCAACAAGACGAGCCTGTTCAAGGGAATAGGCGATGCCGTTCTTGGGTTGGGTTAGCTCCAGCTTGTTGAGCAGCTTGGAGAAGAGGTCGCGGTCTTCAGCCAGATCGATGGCGTCCGGCTGGGTGCCCAGGATCGGCACGCCGGCCTTGAGCACAGCTTCGGCCAGGTTCAGCGGGGTCTGGCCGCCGAACTGGACGATGACGCCGTGCAGAGTGCCGTTCTGTTTTTCGCGCAGCAGGATTTCGAGCACGTCTTCCTCGGTCAGCGGCTCGAAATAGAGCCGGTCGGAAGTGTCGTAATCGGTCGAGACGGTCTCGGGATTGCAGTTGACCATGATGGTTTCATAGCCGGCGTCAGCCAGCGCGAAGGCGGCGTGGCAGCAGCAATAATCGAACTCGATGCCCTGCCCGATACGGTTGGGGCCACCGCCCAGGATGACGACCTTCTTGCGGTCGGTCGGACGAGCTTCGTCGGCCACGGCCCCGGCAAAGGTGGTCTCATAGGTCGAATACATATAGGCCGTTGGCGAAGCGAATTCGGCAGCGGAGGTGTCGATGCGCTTATAGGCCGGGCGCACGTCGAGCGAGTGGCGCAGCTTGCGCACGTCGGATGGCTTGAGGGCGGCGAGTTGGGCGAGGCGAGCGTCGGAGAAGCCCATGCCCTTGAGGGCGCGCAGATTGACCGCGTCCTGCGGCAGGCCGAATTCGCGGACCTTGGCCTCGGTATCGACGATGCCCTTCATCTGCTCGAGGAACCAGGGGTCGATCTTGCAGGCTTCGTGAATGTCTTCAAGGCTCATGCCCAGGCGCATGGCCTCGGCCACATGCAGCAGGCGATTGGGCGTGGGCGTGCCGAGCGCGGCCTTGATGGCGTTCTTGTCCTCGCCTTCGCCCAGGCCCGGAATGCCGATCTCGTTGAGACCGGTGAGGCCGGTTTCGAGCGAGCGCAGGGCCTTTTGCAGGCTTTCCTGGAAGGTGCGGCCAATGGCCATGGCTTCGCCGACCGACTTCATCGAGGTGGTCAGGCGATTGTCGGCGCCGGGGAATTTCTCGAAGGCAAAGCGCGGGATTTTCACCACGACATAGTCGATGGTGGGCTCGAACGAAGCCGGGGTCATGCCGCCGGTGATGTCGTTGTCCAATTCGTCCAGCGTGTAACCGACGGCAAGGCGCGCAGCGACCTTGGCGATGGGGAAGCCGGTGGCTTTGGAAGCAAGCGCGGAGGAACGGCTCACGCGCGGGTTCATCTCGATGACGACCATGCGGCCGTCAGCGGGATTGATACCGAACTGCACGTTGGAGCCACCGGTCTCGACGCCGATCTCGCGCAGGACCGCCAGGGAGGCGTCGCGCATGATCTGGTATTCTTTGTCGGTCAGCGTCAGGGCTGGGGCGACGGTGATGGAATCCCCGGTGTGGACGCCCATCGGATCGATATTCTCGATCGAGCAGATGATGATGCAATTGTCCTTCTTGTCGCGGACAACTTCCATTTCGTACTCTTTCCAGCCGAGCACGCTTTCTTCCACCAGCACTTCATTGGTGGGGGAGGCATCGACACCGCTTTCGACGATGGCGAGATATTCTTCGCGGTTATAGGCAATGCCGCCGCCGGTGCCGCCCAGGGTGAAGCTGGGGCGGATGATGGCAGGCAGGCCAATGACCTCAAGGGCCTGCAGCGCTTCGATGGTGTTATGCGCCAGCATGGAGCGGGGTGTTTCCAGCCCGATCTTCTTCATGGCGTCGCGGAACAGCTCGCGGTCTTCGGCCTTGTCGATGGCTTCGGCAGTGGCGCCGATCATTTCGACATTGTACTTTTCGAGAATGCCCATCTTGCGCAGGCTGAGCGCGCAGTTCAGTGCCGTCTGGCCGCCCATGGTGGGGAGCAGCGCGTCGGGGCGTTCCTTTTCGATGATCTTGGCGACCACTTCGGGGGTGATCGGCTCCATATAGGTGGCGTCGGCCAGGTCCGGATCGGTCATGATCGTCGCCGGGTTCGAGTTCACCAGAATGATGCGGTAGCCCTCTTCCTTGAGCGCCTTGCACGCCTGGGTGCCCGAATAATCGAACTCGCAAGCCTGGCCGATGATGATCGGACCCGCACCGATGATGAGGATCGATTTAATGTCGGTACGTTTTGGCATGGTGCTCGCTCGGCTTTGTTCTGACGCGGTGCCAGGCGAAGAATCACCCGGCGCTCAGGCCACCCGCACCATTCGCGCACGACAACAGGGCGTTGCGGCGCTTGGGGAAGGCTTGGACGGGGTGGTTAGGTGGGCTGTCTAGCGGAGAAGCGTTGGAAAGGGAAGGGGTGGTTTGCCCCTTTGTCGTGGACATGGCGGCGCAGTGTGACTGTCCTCAATCGGCCAGTTGCCCTCTCAGGTCATGACTCCCTTGCGGTCAGCGGGGTGGCTCGTGACGCCGAATGGGGCGACCATGACTACAGCCCCGAGGGGTGAGCGGAGAGCCAGCGTCAGTCCTGGGGCTCTCCAGAGGCAGTGACGCGCTGTGTGGCCGGCCCGGTCGCGCGCAAGGCGCCGAGCAGGCAAGGACCGCAATTGCACATGACTGGATTGCCCGGACCATGCCGGGCGAGACAATGCGGGATATTCTCGCTCGCCCGGCTATTCCGGCGCGGGCTAAACGCTTTGTGGCTGGTTCTGATGGCTGCTGTTCCGGCGTTGGCCCAGCCCGCGAGCGAGCCGGGCCTGGTGGTTATCCGGGTCAGCGGCGCCGATGCGATGTTCGGATTTTCCTCGCTGACGCCGCCGCTCAACCTGCATCTGGCCAGCCTCGGCGGGATGGCCGAGAGCTTGCCGATCACCCTGCCGGCGGGAGATTACCGCATCGGCATCGATGATCTGAGCGGCATGGGCATGAGCGTGCGGGCGATCGATTGCTCGGACGATAATAGTGTGGGCGACAGGGCCAGTGGTTTGGCGGAACTGGTGCTCGACCCGGGCGAGTTGCTGGTTTGCACGTTCAGCGTCACGAGCGCGCCTGAGCGGGCCGCCGCGTTGATCGAGAGCCTGGTGCCGGCGCGAGGGGATTTGCTGCTGGCCAGCCTGCCGCCGAGCGAGGATCGCATCGACCGGCTCAAGGGAGCGGTGTCGGTGGCGGCCTCCCCGCAGCGGTTCATGAATGCGCTGCCGGGCATTGTGGCTGGACGACCCATTCCCGTGGCGGCGTCGCTGGGCGCGTTCGAAAAGCTACTGGGCAATGAGCAGCGCAATGCCTGGGACGTCTGGATGCGCGGCACTTTTGCCTTGGCGACGGAGCAGGGGGCGGCGGGCCGGTATGGCGTGGCGGCGCTGGGTGTCGACCGCGTGGCAGGCGAGGATTTGCTGGTTGGCGGTTTTGTCGAAGCCGACACGATGATCCGGGACTGGAGCGATGCTTCGGCACTGGTACGGGGCGGCTGGATGGCCGGGGGTTATGCCACGATGCGGGTGCTGGACAATGTCTATCTCGACGTGATGGGCAGCGGCGGCTCGTCGGTGGGGATTACCCGGGCGCAGGGCATAGACGGCCGCTTCGCCGCCGACACCTGGCTGATGACGGCGGCCTTGCTGGGCCAATGGACATCGGGGCGCTGGACGTTCAGCCCACAGGCCCGGTTCAGCTATTTCGACGAGCGGGTTGCGCCATATCTCGATGGCGCCGGCAATCTGGTGTTCGGGCAAGAACTGGGCCGCGGCAGGCTCGCCATCGGGCCGGGTGTGTCCTATCGGCTGACGACACAAAACAATGTGGTCATCAATGCCGGGCTGCGGCTCGATACCAGCGCGACGGTGTTGAGCAGCGACAGCGCCGATGGCTTTGAAGGCTTGAGAGGGCGGCTGGAAGGCAATGTCGAAATCGCGTTGCCCGAGGGGATGCGTTGGAAAACCACGCTGGGCTATGGTGGCATCGGCACGGATAATCGCCTGTTCAATGCGAGTGGCACGCTGACGGTGCCGCTGCGTTAGGCTTGCACCGAGAACAAGATGGAGTCAGCCTTGGGGCATGAGGAGAGACGCCATGTGCCGCAATATCCGAACCCTGTTCAATTTCGAGCCGCCCGCCACACGTAACGAAATGCATGATGCCTCGCTGCAATTCGTGCGCAAGATTTCGGGCTATACCCATCCATCCAAGGCCAATGAGGCCGCGTTCCACGCTGCGGTCGAGGAGATCGAAGCGGTGGTGCGCAAGCTGCTCAAGTCGCTCGATACCGATGCGCCGCCCAAGGACCGCGAAGTGGTCGCGGCCAAGGCGCGGGAGCGGGCCAAGGAGCGCTATGGTTCAGCTTGAGGGGGAACGGCCTGCCGTGGCAGCGCGTTGTCGAGCGTAGGCTGCCACAAGGAATTCATCATGCTGCAATTGCTCATTCTTCTCGTCGTTGTCGCCCTGGTTGCCGGTGCGCTGGGGTTCACCGGCATAGCGACGGGCGCCGCAGCGCTGGCCAAGATCATCTTCTTCATCATGCTGATCGGCATCGCCATCATTGTCGTGCTGGCGCTGACGGGCCTGGCAATCATTTTCTAGCTCAAAGGATTTTTGACGATGGCGGATATTCCGACAATCGCGCTCAATGACGGCCGAACCATTCCCCAATTGGGGTTTGGCGTCTGGCAAATTCCCAATAACGCAGTGGGCGCGGCGATTGCCGTCGCGTTGCAGGCGGGATACCGCTCCATCGACACGGCGCAGGGCTATAGCAACGAGCAGGGCGTGGGCGCCGCTATCAGGGATAGCGGGCTGGCGCGGGAGGAGCTGTTCATCACCTCCAAGCTGCGCACGCGCGACCAGGGATATGATGCGACGCTCAAGTCGTTCATGGGGTCGCTGGACCGGCTGGGTCTCGACTATCTCGATCTGTTCCTGATCCACTGGCCGGTGCCGGCGCAGGACAAATATTCCGACACCTGGAAGGCCTTTGTGCAATTGCAGCGCGATGGCCGGATCCGCTCGATCGGGGTGTCCAATTTCCTGCCAGAGCATCTGGAGCGCATTATTGGCGATAGCGGGGTGGCGCCGGCGGTCAACCAGATCGAGCTGCATCCAGAATTCCAGCAGCGCGACGTGCGCGAACTGCACAAGCGGCACAATATCACTATTGAAAGCTATAGCCCGCTGGGCAGTGGTGCGGCGCTGGACAATGCCGCGATTGGCGAAATCGCCAGCAAGCATGGCAAGAGCCCGGCGCAGGCGATCATTCGCTGGCATATCCAGGAGGGGCTGATCGTCATTCCCAAATCGGTCCATCCCGATCGCATCCGCGCCAATGCGGAGGTGTTCGATTTTGAACTCGATGCGGATGACATGGCCAAGATCGCGGCGCTGGACCGCGCCAATGGCAAGATCGGCAGCGATCCGGCGACCAATAACGCGATCTGGTAGGGCTACAGCTTGAGTTTGAAGCCTTCGTGGCTTTTGGCGAAGCCAAGCTTTTCGTAGAAGCGGTGAGCGTCCACGCGGACCTTGTTGGAGGTCAGCTGGACCAGCCCGCAGCCGGCTTCGCGACAACGCTCGATAGCCCATTTTACCATGGTGCTGCCGTGGCCGCCGCCGCGCAGGTCGCTGCGGATATGGACGTTTTCGAGCAGGCCGCGTTTCATGCCGAAATTGGGCAAGCCGGGCAAAAAGCTGATCTGCAAGGTGCCGACCACTTCGCCGTCTTTTTCGGCGACCACCAGGCGATGCTTGGGATCGGCGACGATTTCGTCAAAGGCGGCGCGATAGCGCGGATCGTCCAGTGTGGCCGGATCGAGCGGTGGCGTATCGGCGCCACGGGCATCGCCGGCATGGCTGAGCCTAAGCATGGTAGGAATGTCGGCGGGTGTGGCGTCGCGAAAGGTCAGGTCGGTCATGGTCGTCGCTCGGGGAAATGCCGGAGCAAATGACCAGTTTGCCGGCGCGATGGCAAGTCAGGCGGCAGAAACCGAGGCCATGAGGGGCGACTTGATTGCGGCGGCGATGATGGTGTCGAGAAAACCCGGAAAACGCTCATCGAGATCGGCGCGGCGTAGTGTGACCCGGCGGCGCGTGCCCTCGGGCGTGACATTGACCACACCGGCCTCGCGCAGCTTGGCAATGTGATAGGTGAGGTTGGTCTTGGAGGTCAAATCGAGAAACTGGCCGCAGACCATGCCGACGTTCTCGCAGAGCGACAAATGGCCGACAATGGCCAGCCGGGTTTCATCGCCAAGTGCGGCGAGAACGGCGGACAGCGTGATCTGATCGGCATCGGGATGCGGCGGTGACATGGCTGATATGTAGCTCCGGGCGGCGTTTTGTTCAATAAGCTTTGGACTAGCAGTTGACACAATGATCCGTGAGGTTCAATTGTTCAATAAATTTTGGACAAGGACGCTGCTCATGGATATCCGTCTCATCTGGCTGGCAGTTGGCACGTTCGCGATCGGCGTCGAGAGCTTTGCCGTACCGAGCCTGTTGCCGCAAATCGCCGATTCCACCGGCGTCAGCCTGACCCAGGCTGGCTATCTGGTGATTGCCTTTGCGCTGGCCAATGCCTTCGGCTCGCCCGTGTTGGCGGCTTTGACCGGCACGGCCGACCGGCGGCGGACCCTGACGATCACTGCGCTGGTCTTCTCGCTGGGGGCGATTGGCGCGGCATTCTCGCGGGGCTATTTCGATTTGATGGCGGCCCGCATCGTGATGGCTTTTGCCGCCGGGCTTTATACGGCAACGGCGCAGGCAACCGGGGTGGCGATCTCGTCGGCCGATCACCGGGCGCGGGCTATCTCGGTCATCGTTGGCGGCACGACCATGGCGGTGGCCTTCGGCGCACCGCTGGGGGCGCTGGTGGCAGGCCTCGCAGGTTGGCGCGGCAGCTATGGGATGGTGGCTTTGTTCGGCATTATCGCGGCCGCTTCGATCTGGGTCATGCTGCCGCCGGGATTGCGCGGCGCCCAATTGAGCCTGCGTCAACGTATTGCGGCGGTGGCACTGCCCGGCGTTCCGGGGGCGTTGCTGACCACCTGGCTCAATCTGGCCGGGGCCTTCACCGTGATCATTTATCTTGCGGTGGTGACCACCCGGTCGATGGGCTTGGCGCCAGAACTGGTGCCGGCCGTGCTGTTGGCCTTTGGCATCGGTGCGGCGTTTGGCAATGCGGCGGGCGGGCAATTGGCCGACCGGATCGGCGCGCGGCCGACGGTGATTGCGGCGGCGGCGCTGAACGCCGTGATGCTGGTGGCGATCTCGCTGGTGGCGCATTTGCCGAGCGGCCTGGTCGGGCCGGCATTCTTCGGGTTGATCTTGGCCTGGGGCGCGACGGGCTGGGCCTTTCCGCCGGCACAGTCGAGCTATCTGCTGGGCCTGGCGCCCAATAGCGCGCCGCTGGTGCTCTCGCTCAATGCTTCGGCGCTCTATCTGGGCATTGCCAGTGGGTCGCTGATTGCGGGGCTGGTGCTGCAATTCGGCACGGTGAATGATCTGGGTTGGGTTGGTGCGACACTGCCGGCGTTGGCATTGGTGGGCATCGGGTTGTCGGCAATCCGGCGGCATGAGGCACGTCCCAGCATGGCGCGCCTCGGCTAGTTCCTCTTAACGCCGCTTCGGACTGAGTAGCCAGGCGATGCCAAGCACGGCAATCGCGATCAGGATCGGGGCGGCGGCGAGTACGGATTGCACGGCCAGAAGGGCGCCCGCGCCGGCCCACATGATCGAGGCGAAGGCTTCGCAGAGGGTGGCGGCGCGGGAGGCGACCTGGCGGCGGCGGAACATGGAGCGGCGCGCTACGACGCGGAACCAGAGCTGGATGGCGGTAGCCGAGCCCGATGCCAGCCCCGCGCAGAGGGCGGTGATCGCAGCGATATAGAGCGACGACAGCGCCAGCATGGCGATCAGCGGGATCAATATGACCGCGATGATGATGAGCACCGCTTCGATCTTGGCGACCAGGACGGAGCGGGGGCTGACCGGGGCCGTCACCACCAGGTCATGGGCGTCCTCGCCGGAGATGGCGAGCCAGGCGAGACCTCCGGCCAGTTGTCCGGCGGCCATGACGAGCACGGGCACCACCACCACATTGGCGCCGGCGATGTCGCCATAGTTGATCCACAGCATCAGGGCGGGCGGCAGCAGATAAAGGATCTGCATCAGCGTTTGTGACAGCAGCCACGGGTCGCGTTGGAGCAGCCGCCATTCCTTGCGGCGCAACACCTGGCGCTGCGAAGCGGGGCGGAAATTGACGGCGCGCGGATTGCGGCGGCTGCGGATATGGCTGAGGCCGGTAGCCGAAATGGCGTGGCGACCGTAGCTCGAAGCGGTGAGCGCGAGGACTATGCCGAGCGCGCCGAAGCCGACGGCCATGACGATGGCGAGATCGGGCAGATCGCCCATGGCGGCGCGGGCCGGAATCCAGAATGCGCTGTCGAGTGCGGGCGCCATGGCGACGACATCGGCCGATTGGAACAGGGTGAAACGGGAGAGGCTGCCATAATGCAGGATGGCGGCGGCCTGAATGCCGATGACAAAACCGGCGCCGACAATGGCCGCGACGATCTGGGCGACGAGGCGGGCGCGCTTGTGGCCGACAAAGCGGAACAGCAGGATGGCGGCGCCGACCGCCAAGGCCGTGGCGAGCGCTCCGGCAGCGGCCAGCACGCCATAGCCGGCTAGCCAGCGGGGGCCATCGAGCAGGGTCAGCATGTTGATCAGGGGGCTGGCGAGCAGCGCCGCCAGCAGAGTGGTGGAGAGCGCGACCGAGCCGGTGCGGACCGCAAAGAGACGGCGCGAGGAGGCGGGGGAGGAGAGGATGAGGTCGAGGTCGGAGCGGGCGTAGTAGACGCGGGTCACTGCCTCCAGGGCCTGGGACAGCATGACCGACCAGAATAGCGCGCCGCTGCCGACCAGCATGACCAGGGTTGGTTTGTCGGGTGCAATGCCGTGGTTCAGCCAGGGGCGGACGAGGCCAAAGGCCAATAGGTGAAACAGCAGCAAGGCCACGGCGATGATGATGGCGACGCCGACACCGCGGGCGCGACGGCCGCCGGTCATCATGGCGATCCATTCCCGCCAAGCCAGATTCAACTCATGGCGGGCAAACCAGGCGAGGGTTGCCGGTTGGGCGCTCATGCGGCGGCGGCCGCGGCTTCGCCTTGAGCGACCAGATCGAGGAAGATTTCTTCGAGGCTGGTTTCGCGACCGATGCGGGTGCGCAATTCGGCCAGCGTGCCCTCGGCGATCAGCCGGCCTTGCGCGATGACGCCGATGCGTTCGGCCATGCGCTCGGCGACTTCCAGAATATGGGTGGTCATGATCACGGTGACGCCGTCGCGGACCTTGCCGAGCAGCACGTCCTTGACCTGCCGCGCCGAGCCGGCGTCGAGCCCGGTCAGTGGCTCATCAAGAATGATCAGCCTTGGCTCATGCACCAGGGCGCCGGCCAGCGCTACTTTTTGCAACATGCCCTTGGAAAAGCCGCCACAGAGTTCATTGGCATGCGGGCCTAGGCCCAACCAGCCGATGAGATCATTGGCGCGTTGGCCCGCGGTCGTGGCATCGATCTGCCAGAGGCCGGCGACGAATTCGAGATATTCGAGCGGGGTGAGCCGGTCATAGACCATGGGCTCGTCCGACACCCAGGCGACGATGCGCTTGGCGGCGATGGGGTCGCGGCGGGCATCGATGCCGAAGATGGAGATTTGCCCCTCATCGGGCTGCAGCAGCCCGGCGACCATGCGCAGAATGGTGGTTTTGCCTGCGCCATTGGGGCCGAGCAGGGCGTAAAATTCGCCCGCCCGGACATTGAGTGCCAAATCGGTGACCACCGGCCGATCAAAGCGTTTGGAGAGGCTGGAGATGGCGAGGGCAGGGACGGACATGGGCTCGCTCCGGGAAATCCGAAAACCAGACTATCCGTCCAGCCCTTTCCTCGCCGTGAATCGGTAGCGTTAAAGATTATCCATCTTGGACACTCGATTGCTGCAACGCCGCCTTGCAGAAAGCGGCATTGCGGCATGGCGGGCTGACATTTTAGTGTCGGGTGAACCGCAGCCACCCTTGCGGGCATCCCACATTGCTGACGGCAACGGCGTTTTGCGCCGTGCCACTGCGTCTGCCGGAGTATTTGCCGTGACCGATTCTTCCCGCCCCTCTGTCGGGCTCGGCTCGCTTTCCACCAAGCTTGCGATCTTTGCCATGGCCATTGGCGCCTTTGGTATTGGCACGGGTGAATTCGCGATCATGGGGCTGTTGCCCAATCTGGCGGGTGATCTGCGGATTTCCGAGCCTGAGGCGGGGCATGTGATCAGCGCCTATGCGCTTGGCGTGGTGGTGGGGGCGCCGCTGATTGCTATTCTGTTTGCCAAAGTGCCGCGCAAGCCGCTGATGCTGGGGCTTATGGCGCTGTTTGCGCTGGGCAATTTCGGTAGCGCCGCGGCGCCCGATTATCTGTCGCTGATCGCGCTGCGCTTTGTCAGCGGGCTGCCGCATGGCGCCTATTTCGGTATTGTCGCGCTGGTGGCGGCTTCCATGGTCGATGTCGGCTATCGTGCTCGCGCCGTTGGCCGGGTGATGCTGGGGCTGACTATTGCCACGCTGATCGGCATGCCGATGGCGACCTGGCTGGGCCAATATATGGGCTGGCGGCCGACCTTTACCGGTGTGGGTATTGTCGGCGTGCTGGCGCTGGTGATGATCGCGCGGTTCGCACCCATGGTAGCGCTGGCCGATGGGGCGAGCCCGCTGCGTGAATTGAGCGCGCTCAAACGCCCGCAGGTTTGGCTGACACTGGCGATCAGCGCCGTTGGCTGTGGCGGGATGTTTGCTGTGTTTACCTATGTGGTGCCGCTGCTGACCCAGGTGACTGGCATTCCCATGGTCTGGGTGCCACTGGTGCTGGCCCTGTTCGGCGTTGGCATGACACTGGGCAATATTCTCGGCGCCTATATGGCCGACAAGGCGCTGATGGCGACCATTGGCGGCATGCTGGCCTTCAATGTGGTGAGCCTCGCCATCATTCCGTTCACCGCGCAATTCTGGCTGACGGCCTCGATCAGCGTGTTGCTGGTGGGCTTTACCGTGGCCATCGGCACGGCGTTGCAGACCCGGCTTATGGATGTGGCGGCTGAAGGGCAGACGCTGGCGGCGACGCTCAACCATGCGGCATTCAACATGGCCAATGCGCTGGGTGCGCTGCTGGGCGGGTTGGCGATTTCGGCGGGTTATGGCTGGGGATCGACCGGGGTGGTCGGGGCGATCATGGCAATTGGCGGGCTGATCCTGTTCTTCATCTCGCTGGCGCTGGACCGCAAGACGCAGCGCTGGGAGCCGCTGGATGTGGTGGCGGAAGCCGCCTGAAAGCCAGTCTAGTCTCAGAAAATTGCGGCCGCCCAGACGCAAGTCCGGGCGGCTGTTTTGTTATCAGGCGACGCTGAGCTTGACCTCGACATTGCCGCGCGTGGCATTGGAATAGGGGCAGACCTGGTGGGCCTTTTCGACCAAAGCCAGGGCCGCTTCATGGTCCATGCCGGGGATGGTGACTTCGAGCGCGACGGCGATGTTGAAGCCGGTGCCATTGGCGTTTTCGCCGAAGGAGACGGCAGCATTGATGCTGGTTTCGTCAGGAACCTTGATCTTGTCGCCGCGGGCAACGGCCTTGATAGCGCCGAGGAAGCAGGCGGAATAGCCGGCGGCAAAGAGCTGTTCCGGATTGGTGCCGGGGCCGCCATTGCCGCCCATTTCCTTGGGCGTATCGAGAGTGACCGACAGGCGGCCGTCATCGGTGGCGCTGGTGCCGGTGCGTCCGCCGGTGGAGGTGGCGTGGGCGGTGTAGATGGCTGATTTGATCATTTTGAATCTCCTTGGTATGACTATTCATAGCGCGCAATTAAATAGTGCGCAATCTAATTTGTCGTGATATGGTCATGCCAAGTGAAAGGGTTTGTGGAATGGAGACTGGCGTGACCGAGAAGCCGGACCTGCTCAAGCTGGATTCGATGCTGTGCTTTGCCGTCTATGCGGCCGGCCATGCCTTCACGCGATTTTACAAGCCGCGGCTGGATGCGCTGGGGCTGACCTATCCGCAATATCTGGTGTTCCTCGTGCTGTGGGAGGGCGATGGGCTGACCGTCAAGGCGCTGGGCGAGCGGCTGTTACTGGATTCGGGCACGATCACGCCGCTGCTCAAGCGGCTGGAAGCGCGCGGGCTGGTCGAGCGGCGGCGCGATGAAGAGGATGAGCGGCAGGTGCGGGTTTTGCTGACCGAGGCGGGCCGGGCGCTGCGGGAGCAGGCGCAGAGCATTCCGCTGGCGGTGGGCAAGGCAAGCGGGCTGGGCATGGACGGCGCCGACGCGCTGCGGCGCGAACTGGTGAGCCTGCGGGAGCGGCTGGACGCGATTGGGTGAGGGGGTCACCACTGAAATTCGTGTTCGAGTAGCCCCATGATCAGATCGTCGTGCCACTTGCCATCGAGAAAAGCTGTTTCGCGCTCGCGGCCTTCGATTTGGAAGCCGCATTTTTGGTAAGACCGAATGGCGCGCGCATTGATGGCGAGAACACGCAGGGACACCCGGTGCAGGCCCAGGCGGGAGAAAGCGAAGCCGAGAACGGCCTTCGACGCTTCTGTGCCTATTCCCTTTCCGAGATGCTCGGTTTTCCAAAAGCCGATAGCAAACGAGGCGCGTCGGTCAATGAGATCAACGCGATCCAAACGGGCCGTGCCGATGAGGTCTGTGCCCTCGATGACCCAGGCATAAGGGTGATCAATAAGTGATTGCGCCCAGAGTTCCGCCTGCTCGCGGGTGAAGGGCGGGGCGGTCTCGGGTTGGATGCCATAGAGCCTCAGATTCTCATCGGGCTCGGCGCCGATTTCAAACCGGCGGTCCGCATCGGCGGGGATTGCTGGCCGCAAGGTCAGGTTTGGTGTTTTGAGAATTGGTGCCATCGCTCCCCCTTGTGGGCTTCTTATGACACGGCAAGGGCCGGGGGCTAACTGATCGACCTGGCGGGGGGGGCGGCATTTGCTGGCGCCACGACCTCGTGGTTCGACACGCTCACCATGAGGTCTACGGAAACGCGGCTTCGGCAAGAAGAAAGACCGGTCTTTGCGACCGGCCTCTCGGATTGGATCAGAGCGTGATGCGGTAGATGCCGAAGCCGTCGGGATTGGTGTTGCCGGTGGCTTCGATTTTGATGGCGGTGACGTCCTCGACATGGCTGGCGGCTTTGGGGCCGGTGGCGAAGAGGACGCTGGTGCCGGGGATGGGGGCCAGCGACCAATTGCTGTCGGCCTTGGGGTCGATCGTGCCGTTTTCCACGATATAGCGGACGATGATGTCGCGATTGGTATCGGGGCCCTTGAACACGATCACGCTGGGGCCGATGCCGGGGAAAGTGCCGCCGCCGCCGGCGCGGTAATTGTTGGTGGCGACGACGAATTTGGCGGCTGGGTCGATCGGCTTGCCATCATACATCAGGTCGACAATGCGGCTGGCGTCCGGGTTGGGCTCGGCCTTGCCGTCGGAGGAGAAGCGGGAGGGCTGGGTCAGGTCGATCTTGTAGGTGACGCCGTCGATCACGTCGAAATTGTAGGACGGGAAATCGGGGTTGATCAGTTCAGAATCGGCGGAGCCGGCGGTGATCTGGTTGAAAATGCCCGCTGAGCGCTCGAGCCAGTTTTTCACATCGGCGCCGGTGATGACCACGGCCTGGATCGTGTTGGGATAGAGGTAGAGATCGGCCACGTTCTTGATGGCGACGGGGCCGACGGGAACGTCGGTGTAATAGTCGGGGCCGCCGCGACCGCCGGCTTTGAAGGGAGCGGCAGCCGACAGGATCGGCAGGCTTTCCCATTCGGTGCCCTTCATCATCTGCTCGATATACCAGGTCTGGGCCTGGCTCACGATCTGGACGGACGGATCATCGGCCACGAGCGCGAAGTAGGAATAAAGCGGCGCGGCGGTTTCCCCGACCGGGCGACGGATATATTCGAGCGTTTCGTCGTGATCGGCCTGGGCGGCGGCGGAGACTTCGGCTTCGTTTTCGACCAGAGCGTGGACCTTGCCCTCGACGCGCTCGGAAATTGGGCGAGCTTCGGAGGTGTGCGAGGCAATACTCCATTTGCCATCGGCGTCCTGCTCGAGCAGCAGATCGATCAGGCCCATATGGCTGCCCCAGAAGCCGGCCATGACAGCAGGCTTGCCGTTGAGCGTGCCGGCGGTGATATCGGCGCCGTCGACGCCTTCATAATCGGGGCCGGGGAAGACCAGATGCTGGTGGCCGGTGAGGACCACGTCGATGCCTTCAATGGCGGCGAGCTGGAGCGACGCGTTTTCGGCGCCCGTGGTCTGGTCGGCGGCAATGCCGGAATGGGAGAGGGCGATGATGATATCGGCGCCTTCTTCCTTCATCTTGGGCACATAGGCGGTGGCTGTTTCAACGATATCGCGGGTGCTGACCTTGCCGGTGAGGTGGGTGGCGTCCCAGGTCATGATCTGGGGCGGCAGGAAGCCGATCAGGCCGACCTTGATGGTCTTGGTGGCGCCCGAGCCATCGACCAGCTGTTTTTCGACGATCAGATAGGGCTTGATATAGGTGGTGTCGCTGAGCGCATCGGCGGCCAGATCACCCTTGACCAGATTGGCCGAAACGAAGGGGAAGGTGGCGCCGGCCAGGGCCTTGTCGAGATATTCGAGGCCATAATTGAATTCGTGATTGCCCAGGGTGGCGGCTTCATAGCCCAGGGTGTTCATGGCGGCGATGATGGGGTGCACATTGCCGTCCAAGCCCTTTTCATAGGCGATGTAATCGCCCATCGGATTGCCCTGGATGATGTCGCCATTGTCGATCAGCATGGAATTGCCCGCTTCGGCGCGGATCGCTTCGATGATGGAGGCCGTACGCGCCAGGCCCATCGTGTCATTGGGGGCGTCGGCATAATAATCATAGGCGAACACGGCGACGTGCAGGTCGGTGGTTTCCATGATGCGCAGATGGGCCTGATTGGCCTGGGCACTGGTGGCAAAAGGATGCATCGCGGCCATGGCCCCCAGACTCGCCGAACCGGCGAGGAATGTGCGTCGCGACAGTCTTGGCAGGAAATTCATTATCCGTCTCCCTTGGGCATTCACTGATGAACTGAAATCAGCTCGGGGGCTGCTGGCTCCCGCGCAGCCGGAGTGGTCCGGCGAATTTGCTAGGTACGCTCATGCCGCTGGCAGGTGACGTTGCCATGACAGGACGGCGGCCAAGCTAGGAAACTTTGACCGGTTGGTCAATTTATGACGGTGGGGTGGATGAGGAATTTTTGGGGGTGGTTTGGAGGCTGGCAATTGTAAGCAAAGCCCGTTGCCAAATGCCCGCTGCTGGACAGCCGAAAACGCCGCCCGGCCCTGAGGCGTCGCGGTTGCACGGTAACGGGCGGCCTTTGACTCGACCAGTTTAGTCTAGGGGAGCCAAAGGCCGCCCGTCACGATCCGCTTTTGTGCAGGGTCCGGTTCAGGCGGTACCATTCTTGCAGGTCCGGCTGCCGAGTTTCCAACCCCACTGGACAGGCGCCCCCATCCCACGGTCACCCCGCCCGGCCCTGCGTGGGGACCGGTGACTGGCGGGATGGGGAAATAGTGACATGCCCTCAACGGGGCGGGGATAAGTTTTTTGCGGGGCGATGAGGCGCACCCTAAATTGGCGGCGGCGCTGGCCTTACAGCGCTCCCGCGCCGGCGCGCCGGACGAGTTCGTCCACCACTATTCGGACCCTGGGAAGCATGGCGCGGGTTGCGGGCCAAACGGCGTTGAATGGGGATCGCACCTGGCAGTGATCGGGCAGCACGACGACCAGTTCATTCCGCTCGATACTGGCCTGGACCAATGACTGCGGCATTTGACACAAGCCGAAGCCGGCTAGCGCCATTGCAATGACGACTTCACCGTCACTGGCTTGATGCGTGGCCGGCGGGTCAAAAGACAGGATGCGATTTTTCTCATCGACAAAGCGCCAGGAGGCTGGCCGGTCAGGCCGGCTCCCCAGAATGCAGGCGTGACGATGCAGGTCACTCAGACCGACCGGCAGGCCAGACGCTTCCAGATAGCTCGGCGCCGCACAGAGCAGGAGGAGCTGCGATCCGAGCGGCCGGGCAGCGATATCGGCGCGATCCGGGAGTTCTCCGAACCGCAGGCACAGATCTACCCCTTCTTCCACGGGATCGATAATCCGATCCGAAAAGCTCGCGGCCAGGCGCAGGTCGGGATGGGCCCTCAGGATATCCAGCAGGATCGGCATGGCGACCCGACGGCCAAATGCCGCCGGCATGTCCACCCGGAGTATACCGCGCACCGTGCTTGCTCTCGAGCGGGCAAAATCCTCCGCTGACCGCAGCTGATCAATGGCGGCCTCGGCCTGCTGGAGATAGGCTGCGCCTTCCGGCGTCAGCGACAGCCGCCGTGTGGTGCGATGCAGCAGCTTGACGCCAAGCCGGCTTTCCAGTTGCGCCACGGATTTGGCGGCCGCCGACTTGGTAATGCCCAACCGGGCAGCCGCGGCCGTGAACGAGCCGGACTTTACCGCATTGATGAAGACTTCGACGCCAGCGAACGTGTTGGTGAGAGCCATCTGCAGCGCCTCGATTGACATCCTCAAGTCTACGATCTGACGATCTGAAGCGCAATTGTCTCCGGGACACTGCGCGGCCATATGTGCTCTCAACCCCAGGAGTTGCAAATGTCCCGTTTGTTCGACCCGTTGAAGCTTGGCGCCCTCACACTGCCGAACCGCATCATCATGGCGCCGCTTACGCGCAAGCGGGCCGGCACCGAGCGCGTTCCGAACGCCATGATGGCGGAATATTATCGGCAGCGGGGCGGGGCCGGTTTGATCCTGAGCGAAGCGACTTCGGTGTCCCCACAGGGCGTCGGCTATTGGGGCACGCCCGGGATCTGGAACGATGCCCAAACGGAAGGCTGGAAACACGTTACCCATGCGGTCCACGAAGCCGGTGGTCGCATGTTCCTGCAATTGTGGCACGTTGGCCGCATCTCCGACCCTGAACTCCTCGAGGGCCAACTGCCGGTGGCACCCAGCGCGATCGCGGCCGCCGGTCATGTCTCATCGTTACGGCCCAAGCGGCCGCATCCTGTTCCACGTGCACTGGAAACCGAGGAAATTGGCGGCATTGTCGATGATTTCCGACGCGGCGCCGAGCGGGCGAAGGCGGCAGGGTTCGACGGGGTCGAACTGCATGCGGCCAATGGCTATCTCATCGACCAGTTTTTGCAGGACAAGACCAACAGGCGGACCGATCGATATGGTGGTTCGGTGGAGAACCGCGCCAGGTTCCTCCTCGAAATAGTGGATGCGGTGATTGCGGTTTGGGGTGCCGATCGCGTCGGCGTGCATCTGCGGCCTCGTGGCGAGGAACACGATATGGGTGACAGCAATCCCGGCGCGATCTTCGGCTATGTCGCCGACGAACTCGCCAAGCGGGAAATTGCGTTCATTTTCGTGCGTGAGATTGAGGCCGAGGACAGCCTGCTGGGCGAGATCAAGCGCCGGTTTGGCGGCCCGGTCATCGCCAACGAATTGATGTCGCAGCAAGATGGCGAGCGGTTTATCGAGGCCGGCATTGCCGATGCGCTGGCCTATGGGCGGGACTACATCGCCACTCCCGATCTTGCAGAGCGTCTTCGCGTGGGCCTGCCCCTGAACACACCGGACAAGGATACGTTCTACGGGGAAGGTCCGGAGGGTTACACCGATTATCCGAGGCTCTTGCCCTTGGGTTGATGCGACTGCTCAACTGAAAGGGGGCGGCCGCTCCTCCGTCCCCGGCTCATATGCCGCCAGAATTCAATTACTCTGGCGCGGAACCGGCAAGGCGGGCTATGGCTTATGTCCGGGCGGTCATTACCGAGCACAAGGATCATCCCCATGAAATGGCGTGGCAGGCAGCAGAGCTCCAATATCGAGGATCGGCGCGGGCAGGGCGGGGGCGGCCTGGGCG
>UCAU01000009.1 GCA_900470445.1 Hyphomicrobiales bacterium
CCCAGTGGCCCACCTCCCCCCAATGCGATAACCTGCCCCAACTGACTCGGAGGCCATCCCCATTCTCGCTTACACACTGCGCCGCTCGGTCATTCTCATCGCGTCCCTGCTGATCGCGGCCGTCGTGCTGTTCGTCCTGCTGCGCCTGCTGCCGGGTGATCCGGCCAATGCCCTGCTCGGCGTCGGCGCCACCGAAGCCCAGATCGCCGCCGCCCGCAGCCAGGTCGGCTCCGATCAGCCGCTTTACAGCCAATTCGTCTCCTTCATCGGCAATCTCGCCCGCTTTGACCTCGGCACCTCCTTCGTCAGCCGCGCCTCCGTCATCGGCGAAATCGGCAACCGCATGTCGGTCACCCTGCCGCTGACCTTTCTCGGCTTCCTGCTGGCCCTGGCCCTTGCCATTCCCCTCGGCATCATCGCCGCCGTCCGCTCCGATCGCTGGTATGGCGGGCTGATATCCGTGGTCTCCCAACTCGGCATCGCCATCCCTGTCTTCTGGGTCGGCATCCTCTTGGTGACGCTTTTCGCCATCAATCTGCGCCTCTTGCCCTCGGGCGGCTTCCCCCTGCGCGGCTGGACCAATTTCGGCGAAGCCGCCACCGCCATGATCCTGCCGGTCCTCACGATTGCCCTCGTCATGGCTGCCTCGGTCCTGCGCTATGTCCGCGCCGCCACGCTCGACGTGCTCGGCAGCGACTATTTGCGCACCGCCCGCGCCCTCGGCTCTTCCTTTCCCGAGGCGCTGATCCGCCACGGCCTGCGCAATGGCGCCGTCCCGGTCATCTCCATTCTGGGCATCGAACTGGCCAGCACCTTCCTCGGCGCCGTCGTCATCGAGCGCGTCTTCAGCCTTCCCGGCCTCGGCTCCATGCTCCTCCTCGCCATCCAGCAACGCGATTATCCAAACGTGCAGGGCGTGCTCTTCATCTCCACCCTCCTCGTCCTGCTGATCGGCTTCGCCGCCGACCTGTTGCAGCGCTTCATCGACCCGCGCCTGCGCGAGCGTGGAGCCGGCACGCCATGACCCTCGACGTCATCACGCCCAAACGCCGCAGCTACGGTTCCCTCACCCTCTGGGCGGGCCTGGCGCTCGTAGGCCTCCACATCGCCATCGGCCTGCTCACCCTGGTCTGGACGCCCTATGACCCCACCGGCATGAGCGGCGGGCGCCTCGAAGCCCCGTCATGGCTGCACTGGGCCGGCACCGACCGGCTCGGCCGCGATTTCCTCACCCAGATCGTGATCGGCTCGCGCATCGCGCTCATCGTGGGCACCGGCGCGGTCGCCATCGGCGTGCTCATCGGCGTCACCCTGGGCATCCTCGCCGCCTTCGCCAGCAAACTGCTCGACGATGCCCTTGCCGCCACCCTCGATATCCTCATTGCCTTCCCAACCCTGCTGATCGCCATGCTGGTGGTCGCCGCCAGCGACACGGCGAACCTGGCCTCCGCGATCGTCGCCATCGGCATTGCGCTCTCGGCCATCGTCGCCCGCCTGACCCGCATTCTCGCCAAGCGCGTGCTGCAGATGGATTACATCACCGCCGCCCGCACCTCCGGCTCCTCCTGGCCCGCTATCGTCTTCGGTCATATCCTGCCCAATATCTGGCCGACCCTGTCGGTCAATTTCGCCCTGCAATTCGGCCTCGCCGTCATCGCTGAAGCATCCCTCTCCTATCTCGGCCTCGGCGCCCCACCGCCCAACGCCTCCTGGGGCCGCCTACTGCAGGAGGCCCAGGGCACGGTCTACACCGCCCCCATCGGCGCCATCGCCCCCGGCATTGCACTGGTCTCGCTGGTCATCGGCATCAACCTCCTCGCCGATGGCCTGCGCGACAGCATCGACCCCACAAGGCGCGCCCGATGAGTGCTCTTCTCGCCATCACCGGCCTCACCCTCAAAACCAGCGCCACCACGCTGGTCGACAGCCTCAACCTGACCATAGCCCCCGGCGAACGGCTGGGCCTGATTGGCGAATCCGGCTCCGGCAAATCCCTCACCGCCATGGCCGCCACGGGCCTACTGCCCCCGAGTGTCAAAGCCACCGGCTCGATCACCCTCGCCGGCCAACAGATCATCGGCACCCCCGACCACCAGCTCAATCACCTGCGCGGCACCGCGGTCGCCGTGGTCTTTCAGGAGCCCCTGACCGCCCTCGATCCGCTCATGCGCATCGGCCGGCAGATCGCGGAGCCCCTGCAGCGTCGCGCTGCCCGCGACGGCAACCCGCTCTCCGGCGCCGCCCTCGACAAAGCCATTCTCGACCTCATGGCCGACGTCGCCCTGCCCGATCCCCAGCGCATCGCCCACGCCTATCCGCACGAAATCTCTGGCGGCCAGCGCCAGCGCGTCGCTATCGCCATGGCCCTGGCCTGTCGCCCCGATCTGCTGATTGCCGACGAGCCCACCACCGCGCTCGACGTCACCACCCAGGCCGAAATCCTGCGCCTGCTCGATAGTCTGGTCCGCCAGCGCAACATGGCCCTGCTCTTCATCAGCCACGATCTGCCCGTCGTCGCCGGCATAGTCGACCGCGTCGCGGTGCTGCGCCGTGGCGTCATCGTCGAAACCGGCCCCGTTGCCGAAATCTTCGCCCGCCCGCAACACGATTACACCGCCACCCTCGTCGCCGCCGCCCACGCCTTCGACGCCGCCTTGGGAGCCCAGTCATGAGCCTCCTCAGCGTTCAGGACGTCACCTTCGCCTACACTGCCAGCAAACGCGTGCTCGACGGCGTCTCGCTCACCATCGAGCCCGGCGACAGCATTGGCCTGGTCGGTGAATCCGGCTCCGGCAAAACCACCCTGCTCCGCCTGCTATTGGGCCTCACCCGTCCTTCAAGCGGCACCATCACCTTCAACGGCACCCCGCTCGATCCGCGCAGTCCCCGCTTCATGCGCGACTATCGCCGCCAGGTGCAGGTGGTCTTTCAAGACCCCTATTCCTCGCTCGACCCGCGCCAGAATGTGCTCTCCATCGTCTCCGAGCCCCTGCGCGCCCTGCGCATTCCCGGCGATCACCGCCAGATGGTGTCCGACGCCCTCGCCTCGGTCGGCCTCGAACGCACGATCCTGGGCCGCTATCCCCACGAATTCTCCGGCGGCCAGCGCCAACGCATCGCCATCGCTCGCGCCATCGTTGCCGGCCCCAGCCTGCTCCTGGCCGACGAAGCCGTCAGCGCGCTTGATCTGTCCACCCGCATCCGCATCGTCGATCTGCTCAAAAGCCTCAG
Organism: Hyphomicrobiales bacterium; assembly: GCA_900470445.1. GTDB lineage: Bacteria > Pseudomonadota > Alphaproteobacteria > Rhizobiales > Devosiaceae > Devosia. The sequence goes on from UCAU01000009.1 coordinate 3,232, forward strand.
CGAGCAGATGACCCTGGTTTTCGTCTCGCACGATCTGGGCGTCGTCGCCGCCCTCTGCCAAAGAATCGTCATTCTCGAAAAAGGCCGCATCGTCGAAGCCGGCGCCACCGCCTCTATTCTTGCCAATCCGCAACACCCATATACGCAGCGGCTGCTCAGCAGCGTGCCGCGCATGCCCGCCTGAAGGAATTTTTTGCCATGTCCGATTATCTCGCCGCCCTCGACGCCTGGAAGGCCAAGCGCCTCGCCAATCTCACCGCTTCCGATGGCTGGCTCAACATTATCGGCCGCTTCTGGCTCGCCGAAGGCACTGTCACGGTCGGCACCGCTGCGGATAACGACATCGTCCTCTCGGCCGGCCCCGCCCATGTCGGCGCGATCACGCAAGCCCCCGACGGCAAGGTCACCTATACTCCCGCCGATGGCGGCGCCCCGCAAGCCATCAAGCTCGACAAGCACCATCCCCCGCGCTTCACCGCGGGCTCCCTGCTGCTCGAAATCACCACGCTCAACGGCGAAAACGCCCTGCGCGTCCGCGACACCGCCTCACCTGAGCCCGCCCGCTTCCCCGGCATCGATTATTTCCCGGCCCAGCCCGAATGGCGCATCGTGGCCGATTGGGTGCCCTTCGCCACGCCCAAGGGCATGACGGTGGACACCACCAAATCCATCCCCACCGATATCGAAGCCACCCACAAGGCCGTCTTCACGCATGACGGCCAGACCTACGAGCTGATCGCCACCCACGGCACGCCGCAATCACCCCAATTCGTGCTGCGCGACCCGACCTCCAAGGATTCCACCTACCCCGCCTCGCGCTTCCTCTATGGCGAAGACGTCACCGACAAAACCATCGTCCTCGACTTCAACAAAGCCATTAACCCACCCTGCGCCTTCACCGAACACGCCGTCTGCCCATTGCCGCCGCCGGAAAATGTGCTGCCGTTCCGCATCGAAGCGGGTGAGAAGCGTCTGAAGGACAGCCACTAGGCCGACCAGCCACGACCTCGCCCTTCGACAAGCTCAGGATGAGGTCTACTGGAAGCATCGCGATCTAAAAGTAGACCTCATGGTGAGCCCGTCGAACCACGAGATCGTGCTCCACCCACGGTGTCATTCCCGCGAAAGCGGGAACCTCCGTTTGGGGCGCAAAGGAAAAACAGCGATTCCCTCCCATCCATCGTCATCACCCGGCTCGTCCGGGTGATCCATCTCTCGGCGAGCGCTGAAGCATGGATTGCCCGGACAAGCCGGGCAATGACGGGGGGCTGTGGCAACGAGGAGAGTTGGATCGGGCCCTTACCCCCCCAAAATCCCCCGTGCCCGCGCAATCACCGGCGCATCCACCATCTTTCCATCCACCACAAACGCGCCCTCATTGCGCGCCGCGGCCGCAACCACCCGTCGCGCCCAATCCAGCTCGTCCACACTCGGCGCAAATGCCGCATTGAGCACCGCCACTACCGACGGATGCACGCAACTCGCCCCATCAAACCCATGCATCCGCGCCTCGCGCGCCGCCTCCGCCAGAGCCTGCGTGTCAGCATAATCCGCCGTCGACCGCAGTAGCCCAAATGACAGCCGCCCCTCCGCCTTGGCCGCATAATGCACCATCAGCTTGGGAAATTTCAGCACCTCCGGCACCGGCTGTGCCCCCAGCAAAAATGCCAGATCTTCCCCGCCCGTACTCAGCGCCATCACCCGTGGCTCCCGCGCAATCGCCCGCGCGTCGAGCACCGCCGCCGGGCTCTCGATCAGCGGCACAAAAGCCAGCTCCTCCCGCCTCAGCGACACTTCTAGCGGATGCAGCCGCGCCGCCAGCTCGCGCAGCGTCTTGGGGTCCTCCACCTTGGGCACATAAAGCCCGAACGCTCCCGCCCGGCACGCCGCCTCCGCGTCCCCCAGCATCAGCGCCGGATCGGCATTGATCCGCACGAACGCCTTGGCGCCATTGCGCCCCACCGCCGGCACCGCCTCAGCCAGCCGCGCCCGCGCACCGGCCTTGTCAGCCGCCACCACCGCATCCTCGAGGTCCAGAATGATTGCGTCGGCCCCGCGCTCATGCGCCTTGGCGATAAACCGCTCCGAACTCGCCGGCACATAGAGCAGCGAGCGGATCATGCTCCCGTCTCCATCGCCGCCGCGATCTGCCCTTCATCAAGCCCCGCCTCGCCCAAAACCTCGCGCGTATGCTCGCCCAGCCCCGGTGCCGGCCGCCGCCAAATGCCCGGCGTGCCCGACATGCGCGGCACGATATTGTGCATCGGCAACGTCCCGAATTCCGCATCCTCGACATCGACGATGATTTCGCGCTCATCGAAATGCGGGTCCGCCATCGCATCGGCAATATTGAAGATCGGCCCCACCGTCGCCCCCGATTTGCGCATCATATCAAGCGCATCCACGCTGTTCCGCCCAGCAAACCATCCGCCAATCGCTTCGTCCACCAGCGCGCGGTTCTTCACCCGGTCCGAATTACTGGCAAAGCGCGGATCGTCATTCATGTCGCCGCGGCCGATAATCTCGAAAATCCGTCGCGCCACCGCCGGCGTCGAGCCCGACAGCGCCAGATATTTCCCATCGGCACAGCGATAGACATTGCGCGGCGAGGCCGTATTGGACGCACTCCCCACCCGCTGCTTGGTCTTGCCGGTCACCGCATGAATGGCCGCCTCCGGCCCCAACACCGAAAACATCGGCTCCAGCAGCGACAGGTCAATCACCTGCCCCCGCGCCCGCCCCTGTTGCCGCGCATAAAGCGCCATGGTCGTGGCCGACGCCCCATAAATCCCCGCGATCATATCCGCCAGCGCCAGCGGCGGCAGCACCGGCTCCCGGTCGGGAAATCCCGTCCGATCCGCAAACCCGCTCATCGCCTCGACAATCGTACCAAAGCCCGGCAATTGGGCATAAGGCCCGGTTTGCCCAAAGCCCGAAATCCTCACAATGATCAGATCAGGATTGCGCCCAAGCAGCGCCTCGGGCGCCAGCCCCATGGCTTCGAGCGTACCCGGCCGATAATTCTCGATGAACACATCGGCCCCATCGACCAGCGCCCATAGCGCCGCCATGGCCGGCCCATGCCGCAGGTTCAGCGCCACCGAGCGTTTATTGCGCCCATAGGTCTTCCAGAACAGGGAATGCCCATCATCCTTCCAATCCCGCAGGGGATCGCCATCATGCCCCTCGATCTTGATGACATCGGCGCCGAAGTCGGCAAGCTGCAGGCTGAGCATGTTGCCGGCCATCAGGCGCGACAGATCGAGTACCCTAATACCGTCAAGCGGGCCCTTGGCTGCGGGATCAAAAAATTTGTGGGTGAAGGTCATTTTCCCAAAGACCTCATGGTGAGCCTGTCGAACCACGAGGTCGAGCGAGTGAAGGCTTGGATGCCACGACCTCGTCCTTCGACAAGCTCAGGATGAGGTCTACTGGGCACGTGAGACAACATCACCGCAGCCTCAACCCCGTGCCCTTGTCAAAAATCAACAACCGCTCGGGATCAATTCGCAGCTGCACCACCGCCCCGGGGCTCAACAGCCCATGATCCCGCACCACAATGGAAATGTCCTCATCCCCAATCCGCGCCAGCACTTCCTGCGCGTCGCCGGTCGGCTCCACCACCACCACATTGGCCGGCACGCCCGCATCTGCCAGCGTGATATGCTGCGGCCGTACGCCATAAACGATCTGCGTCCCTACCGGCACATCGAGCGCCGTGCCCAATGGCAGCTTCGTCCCATTCTTCAGCGCCACATCCGTGCCGCCCTGGTAAACCGCCTCGAATAGATTGATCTCGGGCGAGCCGATAAAGCTCGCAACAAATAGGTTCACCGGATTGTTGTAGAGCTCCAGCGGCGCCCCGGCCTGTTCGATCTTGCCGCCATTGAGCACCACGATCTTGTCAGCCATGGTCATGGCCTCGGTCTGATCATGTGTCACGTAAATCGTGGTCTTGCCCAGTCGCTGATGCAGCCGCTTGATCTCGCCGCGCATCTTCACCCGCAGCTTGGCATCAAGGTTCGATAGCGGCTCATCGAACAAAAACGCCCGCGGATTGCGCACGATCGCCCGCCCCATGGCCACACGCTGGCGCTGCCCGCCGGACAGCTCGCGCGGCAGCCGGTTGATCAGCTTTTCCAGCCCAAGAGTTTCCGCGGCCTCGTCCACTCGCTGCTTGATTTCGGCTTTGGGTGTGCCGGCGAGCTTGAGCGCGAAGCTCATATTGTCGGCCACTTTCATATGCGGATAGAGCGCATAATTCTGGAACACCATGGCCAGGTCCCGCTCCTTGGCCGGCATATTGTTCACCACCTTGCCGCCAATGGTGATCTGCCCGGAGGTAATGTCCTCAAGCCCGGCAATCATGCGCAGCAAGGTCGATTTCCCGCACCCCGAGGGCCCGACCAGCACGACGAATTCGCCATTACCCATTTCAAGAGAAATGTCATCGAGCACAGTAACTTGCCCATAAGATTTCCCAACGCGCTTGAGCTCGATCTCAGACATTCTGGTCTCCTCCGAGGGGGAACGCACGAGGCGCTCCACCCCACCATGTCATTCCCGCGAAAGTGGGAACCTCTGTTTCACTTGCGGCTTACGCCGTCTCGACGATCTCAATCCGCCCAACGCCGACCCGTCCGGCCGAAGCCAGTCGAATGCCCGTCATGCCATAAGCGTAGCTGGCGTCCGTCGCCTCGATCAGCACCTTGCCATCGACGGCAAAGCTCAGCCGGTCACCCTTGAGCGTAAACTCAAACGAATAGGTCTTGCCGGTCTCGACCTTGAACGGCGCCCGCGCCAGCACGGTGCTGCCGAAATCCTCCTTGAGGATCACAACCTCGTCGCCCTCGAACCCGGCCGCATAGAACCGTGCCGTGCCCTGCACACGCGCCGTCACCAGTTGCGAAATGCCCGACAGGCGCTGCACATCGGCCGTCACGCTCAGGTCACGCGCATAATAATGCCCGGTCCACAGATCGGCGTCCGTCGCCGTATGCCCCTGAATGCGGTCACCCGACTTGGTCCAGTGCCCCCGGTTCCAGGTAAAGCGCGTGATGGAGCCCAGCTCCTGCACTTCCCGCGCCGGCTCGATCACCGTCTTGCCCGCCCCGCCGATCTGGAAATCGGCCAGGAACAACCGCCCCAGGAACTTCAGCCGCCCGAAATATTCGATGGAGATACCCACCTCGTCGATCGCCTCATCGCCTTCCGGCACCACAAAGCTGATCTCCTGCCAGCCCTCGGCCGAGGGCACATGCCATGCGCCCGTCTCCTCAATGGCCCCGCTCATCGTCCGGCGGATGTAAGGCGCAATCCGCAGATTGCCGTCGCCATTCCACGGATCGAGCCACACCTTGAAGCTCACCGTCTGCCCGGCATCGAGCACCGGCGAGAACATCGGGCGATAGCGCTCATCGTCAAAATCGGCCCGGCGATAGAATGGCTTCCAGAATACCCGTCCGCCCTGCCCGCGCTCCAGCCGGTCAAGCTGGATTTCCAGCGATCCGCGAGAGTCCTCAGTGTGCCGCTCCGTCCCGCCCTTGAGCGTGATCTGGTTGAAGCCCTCGGTGCGGAAGCCATGCGTCGCCCCCGGCAGATCGAAATCGAACCGCACCCCGCGCCGCGTCATATCCTCCAGCCACAGCGCCGGAACATCACGCCCCGCCAATTGCAGCGCCAGCACGGTCAATTCCCGCGCAAAGCTCGGGATATCGACAATGTTGATCGACCCGACAATGCCCGACGCCACCAGGAAATCGTTGATCGGCTTGCGATACTTGTCCCAGCCCGGCTGCAGCCCCTCGAACGTGCCGACAATAGCGCCCGCATTGCCCGCATTGCAGTCCGTATCCCAGCCCGCCATGGTCGCAATCTCGACCGTGCGCGGCAGGTCGCCCTTGCCATAGAGGATCGACATAATGGTCACGCCGGCATTGGGAATGATGTGGCAAACGCCCGGATAGCGGTCATAGCCCCATTCCGCCGTCAGCATGTCGCGGCAAGCGCGCCAGTCATCGGGATTGGCCGCATAGAAGTCGATCACCGCCTGGCAAACCCGCGCATAGGTCGAGCTTGCGTCGATCGTCCCCATCGCCGTGGCGATAATCTCGTCAATCGACTTCGCCTCAAACGCCGCCGCAATCGCCGCCGCGCAGAAACGCGCTCCATTGAGCCCGTCGCCATCATGCGCCACTGATGCCGCCATGGCCGACATATCGGCCGCCTTCTGCGGATTGCCCGGGTTCACCCAGCCCCAGCTATCGATGAAAATCTGCCCGCCGATCTGCTCGGCCACAGTCGTCCCATTCTGCGCAATCGACCCCGATTGCGGCGCAGCAATCCCCGCCCGCAGATTGCGATAAGCCGTATGCTCGGTCGAAACGCCAAACCCGCCCCACCAATACATGCCATGCTCTTCGGCGGCATAATTCAGCCACGTCTTGCCCACATCGGCCGCGCTCGCATTCAGCCCATAATCGCGCAGCGCCCGGATGAAATAGACCGGACCATTGGTGTCATCATCTGCCGCGAAGTTCTTGAAATCGCGCAGATATTGCGTCACCTCGCCATAGGTCTTCTGTATGCGCTCATAGCTCCAGATGGTCGGCTCCACTGGGGCGCCCAGGCGCACGCCAATGGCCTTGCCGATGAAGCCGGCATAGATTTTCTCAAGAATTTGGATTTCGGAGAGCATCAGAAAAGTCTTTCAAACAAGAGTAAGGCGAGCGCGCTGGCGCGCTTCGGCGGCTTGGTGATCGGCAGTGAGAATGGTCTTGGCCGTTTCGGTGAAGGCATCGGCCGATGCCGTCAAATCGAGCCGATTGGCGCTATCGAGCAACGCCCGGTCCTCGGCGAGGATGACGCTCTCGCCATGCAGCGCGCCAAGGATCGCCCCGGCCATCACGCCAATGGAATCCGTATCCCGCCCCGAATTGATCCCGTCTTCGATCGATACGCGGAATGCCCCGTCATTGAGTAGGCAAAAGCCCAGCGCCAGCGGCAATTCCTCGATCGCATTGAGCCGGCTGGGCCGATAGGCATCGGTCAGCCGCCCCACCCGCTCGGGGCTGTGGTTCACATCGTCCCCCATGGGCGAATATTTGGCGATTGCCGCGTGAAACGCGTCGCATACCGCCGCATGGCTCGCGCCGGTGCCGCGCAAGTCCCGCGCAATCGCGGCAATCTCCACAATGGCGTTGCGCGTGCCGTCCTTGGCCACGCCAATCGCCGCGTCGACAATGGCGTCGATGCTGGTATCAGGCACAAAAGCCGCCGCTACCGCCGCCGCCATCACCCCGGCCGCTTCCAGCCCAAAACTCTCCTGGTGTCCCGAAGCAAAGGCGATCGCCTCGTCATAGGCCGCCTTGGGGTCCGCCGCATTAGTCACGCCAATCGGCGCGATATACATAGCCGCCCCGCAATTGACCATGTTCCCGATCCCGCCCTGCCGCGGGTCGCAGGAACTCAGCTGATGCCGCTGGAAAATCCACTTTTCCGGGTAAAACAGCCGGTCGATCAACATCGCCTCGCGCTGCAATTCGGGCACCCAGCGCGGCTTCCAGGCGATTTCGCGCACCATGCCGTCCGCCATGTCCCAGGCATCCAGATGCCGGCGCACATCGGCGTAAATGTCCATCAGCGCCAGCGTCATCAGCGTGTCGTCGGTGACAATACCGTCCCCGCGCACCCGGTTATTGCGCGCCTCGGGCGCCATATCCATCTTGTGCCAGCGCGTCTTGAGCGAGGTCACCCGGCCATAACGCGCCCGGATATCGGCCGCCGACAGCTTCTCCACCGGCGCGCCGAGCGCATCGCCCAGGGCAATGCCGTGCAACATGGCGCGGACCCGGCCGCGAAGGGAATTTGGCATGTATTCGACTTTCACTTCTGACAGTCGCCCCACCCTCTATCCTCCATGGGAGGAGAGGGATGGAGGGTGAGGCCCCTGTCGTTACTCAGTTCTACTTCAACACAGTCCGCGCATATTCATTGAGCCGGCTGCCGCCCGCCGCTTCCCATTCCGCGACATAGGCATCCCACTGGTCCATTCCGGCCTCGCCGGAGATGAACTTGTAGACCCAGGCGCGGTAGACGCTTTCGGTGGCATCGAGGTCCGCCGCATAATCAGCCGGGAACACGAACGCATTGTCCGGGTTGAAATTGTCCGACACCTGCTTGAGTGAGCCTTGCGCGGCTTCGCTCATCCAGGGGGTCGGCGGCGTCCAATTGGCGGCCGCAAAGAACCGCGCATACCAGGTGCTGATCTTGTCGGTCATCGTGTAGGTGTCGCCCGACTTGGTATATTCCTCGCCTTCAAAGCCGAGGCGGTCGAGCAATTGGCCTTCCGGGCTCGCCATGAAATCAAGCAGCGCCATCACCGTGTCCTTGTGCTCGGAGAGCGAGGACATGGCAAAGCCGCGCGCTTCCTTGGATACGTCGATGGCCTGATTGCCCTGCCCGGCCGGCCCTTTGGGCGGCGCCAGCAGCACCAGTTCAGTGCCCGGATGCACCTGGCGCATCTTGCCGCCATAAATGTCGATGACCTCGGCCGACGAGCCGAAGATCACGCCCGCCTTGCCGGTATAGAACTTGTCTTCCTTCACATCGAATTTGGACGTGATGTATTCGGGATCAAACAGGCCCTTCTCGCGCAGCGAGGCGTAGAAGGCGATCTTGTCCTTCTCCTGGCTGGTGATGCGGGCATTGACCCATTCGCCAGCCTCATTCTTCATCCAGCTCCCGGTCACGCCGAAGGCCTGGTTGAAAATGGAATCCAGCTCATTGGTGTTGTCGGCCGTGGTCACGCCATAGGTATTGGCCACCCTGTCGCCGTCAAAATCGCCATCCTTGATGGCGGTGAACAGGGCGACATAGTCCTCAACCGTCTGCGGCGCCGGCAGGCCCGACTTTTCCAGCCAATCCTTGCGGATCACCGGCTGCGGCATGCGCGGCGGATAGACGTAAAGCAGGTAGGGATAATTGGCCAACCGCTCCACATTGTGCGGATAAAGCGCCGCCTTCAGGTTGGGCGATTTCTCGATCCAGGGCGTCAGGTCTTCGAGAATCCCCTGCTCCACCATCTTGGCGTCGCCACCCTGGAAATAGATCAGGTCTGGAATATCGCCCGACAGCAGCATGACGCTGAGCGCATCGGCATAGCCGGAGCTGGGCAGATCAACGATCTGGATATCGATCTCGGTGCCCTTGGCCGCCATCGCTGCCTCGATCCGCTCGATATGCTTCACATCGGGCGGATTGGTACTCACCAGATCCTTGCTGACCATCCGGATCACCACCGGCTCGGCAAATGCCGGCACCATGGCAAAAGCCAGCGCAGTCGTCGCCAGCAACAGTTTCCTCATAAGCATTGCAGTCTCCTCCTAGTGTTTTTGGTTATTAGGTGTTTGGCCGACGGGTCCGGTTATTTTCACGGTGTCATTCCCGCGAAAGCGGGAACCTCCGTTTCCGGGTATCCGAAGCAAGAAAACAGGGGTTCCCGCTTTCGCGGGAATGGCACCGCAGAAGGGGATTGGCGTGTGGTGGTGACGAAAAATCATCCCTTCAACGCCCCCGACATCGTCCCCTTGGTGAAGAACTTTAGAATCAGCGGGTAAATCACCAGGATCGGCACAATGGTCAGGATGATCATCCCGGCCTTGAGCGCTCGCAGATCGATCTGGCTGGCCCCGGTGTAATTGTTCGCCGCGTCCACCCCGACAATGGCCAGCTTGTCCCCGCCGATCACGAATTGCCGGAGCACCACCTGCAGTGGCCACTTGCCCTGGTCGGTGATGTAGATCATCGCCCGGAAGAACTCGTTCCAGTGGAACACGATGTAGAACAGGGTGATCGTCGCCAGCGCCGGCTTGGCTAGCGGCAGCACCACATACCAAAAGGTCTGGAACGCGTTGGAGCCGTCCAGCTCAGCCGCATCGAGCAATTCCTGCGGAATTTCCTCGAAGAACCGGATCAGGATGATCAGATACCAGGCATTGACCAGCTTGAAGAGGATCACCGACCAATAGCTGTCCAGCAGCCCCAGCCGCTTGTTGACGAAATAATCAGGGATAATGCCGGGGTCGAACACGATGGTGACCAGCACCATGATGAACAATATCCGCCGCCCCGGCAGGCCCGGCCGCGATAGCCCCCAGGCCATCAGCGCGGTGAAGATGATATTGAGCAGCGTGCCGGCCCCCGTGATGAGGATTGAATTGAGGAGCCCCGCCCGCACATTGGGGTGGTTGATCAATAGCGTCCACACATCGAACGACAGCCCGCGCGGCAACACTTCCATGCCGCTCATCCCCGGCAACTTGACCGGATCGGACAACGACACCGCCAGCAGGTTGAGCAGCGGCTGCACCGTCACCACTACCAAGAGCAGCAGTGTCGAAATGATGATCGCATATTCCACGCGCTCGAGCGGGGTGCGGCGATTATTGGCGGCCATCACCAGACTCCCTTGCCGGTCAGTCGTTTGGAAAACAGATGCGCCAGCAGGATCAGCAACATGCCCAGCACGGCCTTGAACAGTCCCGCCGCCGTCGCCAGCGAGTATTCCCCGGTCTGCAAGCCGATGCGGTAGACATAGGTGTCAACGATATCGATCTGGCTGCGCACCACGTCATTGGAGAAGTTGATCACCTGGTTGAGGTCGGCGCTGAGGAACATGCCGGCATTGAGGATGAACAGCGTGGCAATGGTCGGCACGATCCCCGGAATGGTCACGTAGAGGATCTTCTGCCAGCGATTGGCCCCGTCCATTTCCGCCGCGTCATACAGCGCCTGGTCGATGGCGATGATTGCCGCCAGATAGAGCAGGCTATCCCACCCCGCCGAGCGCCACATTTCCGAAAACACCAGTACCCAGCGGATCGCGCCGGTATCGGTCATGTAGGATTTCGGCTGCCCGCCAAAGAAGCCGGTAATGTCGTTGACCACGCCATCGCTCGGTGACAAGGCCGCGATGAACACGCCGGCGATCACCACCCAGCTCAAGAAGTGCGGCAGATACACTGCCGACTGGATGAATTTGCGCAGCGATCCGCTCCGCACTTCATTCAGCATCAGCGCCACCACGATCGGCACCGGAAAGACGAACAGCATTTTCATGCCGGAAATGATCAGCGTGTTGACCAGCACCTGCCAGAACACCGGCGAGGTGAACAACACCTGGAAATGCTTCAGCCCCACCCAGATATTGGGTGGAATGATCCGCACCTGTTCGAACGCGATCTTGGCTTCCCAGATCGGCAGATAGTGAAACAGGATGAAGAAAATGATGCCCGGTGCCATCATGGCGTAATAGGGCCACCATTGCCGCACTTTCGCGCCGAATCCGCCCGTCGATGCTAACAGTCTGTTAGCAGATTCGGAGTCTTCGCGAGCGGGAACGTTCCCAATGTCAGGCGCCGCAACGCGGCGCAGCCCTGGCTTCACAACCATCCTCAGTCCTCCCTACCCCGCCGCAACGCGCTTGGGGGCTGGCACCGACAGATCGGCGAGTGAACCTCGCTCTATCAGCCGGCACGGCATATAGATCCGGCCATGTTCGGGCCGGTGTTCGATTTCGTCGAAGAGCTGTTCCACTGCCCGCACGCCGATTTCTCGGCCCGGCTTGGCAATCGTGGTCAGCCCCGGCCAGGCAAATTCGCCCGACGGAATGCCGTCAAAGCCGATGATCGATACATCTGCCGGGCAATTTAGCCCCGCCTCGCGCACCGCCATCATGGCGCCCAGCGCCATCATGTCATTGGCTGCAAATACACAGACATGCCCGACATGCGGCCGCTCCAGCAGTCGCCGCATTGCCTCGCGCCCGCCCTCGACAGTGTATTCGCCATCTTCCATGGCCAATATGCCAGGGTCGATATCGCGCTCCACGCAATGCTCATGCACCGCCCGCAAGAACCGTGCCCGCGCCAGTCGCGACTTCGGTCCAACGATAAAGCTTGGTGCAGAATGTCCTTTTGAAACAAGATGATCCATCCCAAGCCTCACGGCCTGGGTGATATCCGATCCAACGCTCGATATGTCAGCAAACCGCTCGGCGCTCGATCCGATGAACACGAATGGCAGCCCAAAACGGTGGTGGTCGTCGAAATTATCGGCCACCGGATTGATGATCGCGCCATCCACCCGCGCCCGCCGCAGCGTGCCGATATGGGTGGCTTCCTTGGCCGCATCCCAATCGGATGAGAACACCAAAAGCGACGCCCCACTCTCCGCCGCCCGGTCCTGTGCGCCGCGCGCCACCTCGCCCCAGAACGGATTAGTGATATCGGGAATGACCAGCCCCAGCATGCCCGAACGGCCCGATCGCATGCCCACCGCAAGGTGGTTGCGCTCATAGCCCGTCGCCGCCGCCGCGCGCAAAACCCGCTCGCGCGTCTCGTCATTGATATTGTCCGAACCGGCAAGCGCGCGCGCCGCCGTGCTCTTGGACACGCCAGCGCGTTCTGCCACATCAATGATGGTCGGCCGACGATTGCGGCTGCTGTTCATAAACCCATCCCAAATGGCTTCTGGTCGGCCATTTCAATTGATGGGAACGTTACCGCGAATCCAAACCAAGTCAATAACTTTGTGCCGCTACTTCGGTCGCCTGCCAAAACCCAATCAAAATCAAAACCTTACCGCATGTGCAAAACCACGCCCACTGGTTGGCAGATTGCAGCACACCAGACTCGCGGGCAGCTTCCCATCTCCGATCACAACAAAATTCCTGGAAATTTCACTCAAGCCCATGATTTTGTCGCACCCATCATCAAAGGATTGCCGATGATGTTCCGCAGCCTCCTCCTCGCCTCCTCAATGCTCCTCGCCGCGCCCGCCTTCGCGCAGGACGCAGCCCCCTCGCGCACGCTGACCGAAGTGCTGGAGGACGCCGAACGGCTAGAGCCACTGGAAACCGTGATCGTCTCGCAGAACGGCGAAATCATCGCCGAGCGCGGCTATAACGGCCATCGCCTGGACGCACCGACCAATATAAAATCGGCCTCAAAAACAATCATTTCCGCCCTGATCGGCATCGCCATCGAGAAGGGCATTCTCGAAAGCACCGACCAGAAGATCGCGCCAATCCTGCGCGATGACCTGCCCTCCAATGCCGATCCGCGCATCGAGGACATCACCGTCGGCAATCTGCTGACCATGCGCGCCGGGCTCGAGCCCACCTCCGGCGTCAATTACGGCCGCTGGGTCGCCAGCGACAATTGGGTCCGCGCCGCCCTCGCCCGCCCCTTTGTCGATGATCCAGGCGCCGGCATGCTCTACTCCACCGGCTCCAGCCACTTGCTGTCAGCCATCCTCACCCAGCAAACCGGCCGCTCAACCCTGGCCAACGCCCGTGAATGGCTCGGCGCGGTCCCCGGCTTCGCCATCGCCAGCTGGGACCGCGACCCACAAGGCATCTATCTGGGCGGCAACCAGATGGCCATGACCCCACGCTCGCTGCTGGCCTTTGGCGAACTCTACCGCAATGGCGGCCTCGCCCCCGATGGCACGCGCGTCATCTCGCAAGCCTGGATCGACCAATCCTGGTCCCCGCATACACGATCCATCCGCACTGGCGACAGCTATGGTTATGGCTGGTTCTTGCGTAATATCGGTGGAGAAGACACCCGCTTTGCCTGGGGTTTCGGCGGCCAGATGCTCTACATCGTGCCTGCGCTGGACCTGACCGTCGTCATGACCTCGGACGAAACCACCGGGGCCGCCAATACCGGCCACCGCGACGATCTGCACAACCTGCTGGCCGAAATCATCGCCACCATAAGTGATGCGGAATAGGCCCCTACTCGTCCTCGCCCCGCTTATGGCCATCGGTCCGCTTGTCCGCCAGCGCCTTCTCGGCCTCGGCCAAGGCCTTCTCAGCCTTGGTCCGCCCAAACTTGACGCGATTCTCCGCCGCCTGTGCCTCTTTGCCGGCCAGAACCTTCGCCTTGCGCGCTTTGGACAGCGAAATAATCTCAGCCATGTCTAGCTTACCTCCGGACGGTCCAGCCGAAGATAAACGCTATGGCACCATTCGTCACCCAGCAGGAAGGTGTTCTCGGCCCGTCCGGTCTCGACAAATCCAAGCTTGTCCAGCACGCTCAGCGAGGCGGCATTGCGCGGATCGACATCGGCATCCAGATGCGTCGCCGCCGTATCGGCAAAGGCATAGGCAATAAACGCTCGCGAGGCCTCGGTCGCTAGCCCGCGCCCCCAACAGTCCCGCCGCAACATGAAACCGAAATCGGGCAGCCGCCCTGCTCCAACTGTGCCGATGGCCTCGCCATCCAGCAGCATGATGAAGTCCTCGCCGCCATTGGCCGTGCGCTCGATCATCTTGTCGAGCCAGAGCCGGGTCACGTCCCGGTCGGCATGCGGCAATGTCGACCAATACCGCATCGCCTGCGGGTCCGACATGATGGCGAACATCGCCTCCAGGTCGCTCGTGAGCGGCCGCCGTAACAGCAGCCGCGCACTACGTAATTCCATCAGACCAGCCGGCTCTGTTCCATCGCTGCCGCAATGAAGCTGGCGAACAGCGGGTGCGGCTCGAACGGCTTGGACTTCAGCTCCGGGTGGAACTGCACGCCGATAAACCACGGATGATCGGTGCGCTCGACAATCTCAGGCAGCTTGCCATCGGGCGAAACGCCGGAGAACAGCAGGCCGTTCTTCTCGAGCAGCTTGCGATAGTCCATGTTGACTTCGTAGCGGTGGCGATGGCGCTCGGAAATGCGCGTGGAGCCATAAATATCGGCCACACGGCTGCCGCGCGTCAGCTGCGCCGGATAGGCCCCCAGCCGCATCGTGCCGCCCAGATCGCCCTCGGAAGCCCGCTTTTCGGTGTCGTTGCCCTTCACCCATTCGGTCATCATGCCAACGATCGGCTCCTTGGTCGGGCCGAATTCGGTGGACGAGGCATTCTTGATGCCAGCGGTATTGCGAGCCGCCTCGACACACGCCATCTGCATGCCAAAGCAAATACCGAAATAGGGCACGTCCTTGACGCGGGCAAAGCGCGCCGCTTCGATCTTGCCCGCCGAACCACGCTCGCCGAATCCGCCGGGCACCAGAATGCCATGCACATGCTCGAGATACGGCGCCGGATCGTCGCGCTCGAAGACCTCGCTATCGATCCACTGCAGGTTGACCTTGACCTTGTTGGCAATGCCGCCATGGGCCAGGGCTTCGCTCAGCGACTTATAGGCGTCCTTGAGGCCGGTATATTTGCCGACAATGGCGATATTGACCTCGCCTTCCGGGTTATGCAGGCGAGCCGACACGTCTTCCCAGGCCTTGAGATCCGGCGCGGGCGCATCGGTGATACCGAAGGCGGCCAGGATTTCGCGATCCAGGCCTTCCTTGTGATAGGCCAGCGGCACGTCATAGATGGACGCAACGTCCAGCCCCTGAATAACAGCGCTTTCGCGCACGTTACAGAACAGGGAAAGCTTCTTCTTCTCGCCCTCAGGAATCGGGCGGTCGCAGCGGACCAGCAGCACATCCGGCGCAATGCCGATGGAGCGCAGCTCGCGTACAGAGTGCTGGGTCGGCTTGGTCTTGAGCTCGCCGGCCGAGGGAATGTAGGGCATCAGCGTCAGATGCAGGTAGCAGGCGTGGCCGCGCGGCAGATCATTGCCCAGCTGGCGGATCGCCTCGAAAAACGGCAGGCCCTCGATATCGCCGACAGTACCGCCGACCTCGACCAGCACGAAATCGAACTCGTCATTGCCTTCAATGACGAAATTCTTGATCGCATCGGTCACATGCGGAATGACCTGCACAGTCGCGCCGAGATACTCGCCCTTGCGCTCCTTGGCCAGGATATCGGAATAGATGCGGCCGGTGGTGATGTTGTCGCGCTTGTTGGCCGCCCGGCCGGTGAAGCGCTCATAGTGCCCCAGATCCAAATCGGTCTCAGCACCATCGTCGGTGACGAACACCTCACCGTGCTGGGTGGGCGACATCGTGCCGGGGTCCACATTGAGATAGGGGTCAAGCTTGCGCAGCCGCACCTTGTAGCCGCGCGCTTGCAGGACTGCGCCAAGCGCCGCCGATGCAAGACCTTTACCCAATGAGGAGACCACGCCTCCGGTGATGAATACGTACCGAGCCATGGGCGTTCACCTTAATCACATCGTCGTCGATTCGTAGAGCCCGTGTGCGGCTCTACACAAAAAGAAGAAGGGGATGTTTCCATCCCCCTCTGCCGTTGCGCCTTGCGGCGGTTAGTTGGTCGCCGGAGCGGCCGGTGTTTGTGTCGGCGTCTCCGCCGGAGTCGTGGGAACCGGCAGGTCGCTATTGGCGGCCGGAGCAGTCGTCGTGGTGGTATCGGTGGCCGGGGCCACAGTGCCGATATCCTCGGTCACCGGATCGGCGCCAGCCGGAGCCGTCGGGTCGGTCGCGGGAACCGGCAGATCAGATGTCGTGCCGCCCTGCAGCGAATTGAGCGCATCGAGCACGCTGGTCGGCGCGGTCTGGTCGGTGCCCTGCACGGCGCGTTCGAGAATACCCGAAGTGCCACGATCAAATTCGCTGAGCACGGTCAACCCGATCGCCGTTGCGAAAAACAGCGTCGCCAGAATCGCCGTGGTCCGGGTCAAAAGGTTGGCCGAGCCGCGAGCGGTCATAAAGCCGCCGCTGCCACCACCAATGCCCAGCGCACCGCCCTCGGAGCGCTGCAACAGGATCACCGCGATCAGCGCCAGGACGATCAGCAGATAGGCAACAATCAGGACGTTCGCCATCGTGTCTCAGTTTCAGGTCGTGTCAAAAGATGGCGCGTCTTACACGCCTCGTGCCGCAATTGCCAGAGGCCGGGCGGAATTTCCAACCAGCCTCTGCCGTCTCGCGCTTATTATACGGCGGAGATAATGGTGTAGAAGTCCTTTGCCAAGAGGCTGGCGCCCCCAACAAGCCCGCCATTGACGTTTTCAATGGCCAAAATCTCGCGCGCATTCTGCGGCTTGAGCGAGCCGCCATAAAGAATGCGGATGGCGAGGCCCTTGTCCGCGAACCGGTCGACCAGAATGGTGCGGATGCGATTGTGCATCTGCGCGATTTCTTCACTGGTCGGTGTGCGGCCCGTGCCGATCGCCCAGACGGGTTCATAGGCGACGATCACCTCATGTTGACCGGCATGATCGGGAATCGATCCGGCGAGCTGGGTGGCGACGACGGTTTCAGCTTTGCCGCCATCGCGCTCGGCCTCGGTCTCGCCGACGCAGATGATCGGCTTGAGCCCGGCGCCGATGGCGGCCTCAGCCTTGGCGCGGACGGTAGCATCGGTTTCGGCATAAGCAGCGCGGCGCTCGGAATGGCCGACGATGACATATTGCGCGCCCGCATCGGCCAGCATGCCGGCTGCGATATCCCCGGTATGGGCACCGGAGGCAGCGGCGTGGCAATCCTGCCCGCCGGCCAGAATGCCTGATGTGGCGCCCTGGCGGGCGACGGCCGCCAGAATCGTTGCGGGAGGACAGATGACTACGACGGCGCGGGGCGCTTCACCGGTTGTCAGCATTTCTGCCAGGCTCTGGAGTTCGTCCAGCGAAGCGCGAACGCCGTTCATTTTCCAGTTGCCCGCGATCAGCGGCGTCAATGTCGTTGTCACTCTTAATACTCCTGCCTCTTGCACCAGAGCGGGCTTTGCCCTAACCCCGAACGTCAAATTGGATTACTAGTGCCCACCCGCTGCTGCGGTAAAGCCTAGATACGCGTTATGGAACGTCTGACATGCTCGATAGTTTGCGCGGTTTTGCAAAATCCTGGCCCGGTAAGGTCATGGGTGCTTTTCTTTTGGTGGGCATTGCCGGGTTCGGCATCAACAATGTCATCACGGACCTGGGCACCAACACCGTAGCACGTGTCGGCAATGAGGAAATCAATTCGCGGGAATTCCTGCGCGCCTACCAGAACCAGATGAACCAGGTGGCCCAGCGGCTGGGGTCAGTCCCCACCCAGCAGGAAGCCGTGAGCCTGGGCATTCCCTCCATGGTGCTGCAGAGCCTGGCGCAGGACGCGGCCCTCAGCCAGATGGCGAATAATTTCGGGCTCGGCGTTTCCGAGCAGAAGCTTAGCGAAATGCTGCGCGAGGACCCATCCTTCGCCGGCACGCTCGGCACGTTTGACCCCGCCGCCTTCACCCAGGTGTTGCAGCAGAGCGGCCTGACCGAGGCCGAATATTTTGCCGACCAGAGCAAGGCCGCAGAGCGCCAGCAACTGGTGCTCTCGCTGTTTGGCGATACCAAGCTCTCCGCCACGGCCTCCAACCTGGTCAACCGCTACGCTGCCGACCAGCGCACCATGGACTATTTCGTCATTGGCGACACCAATATCGAAACACCCGCAGCGCCGACCGAGGCAGAACTGGCCGCCTATCTCACCGAGCATCAAGCCGACTATCGCACTGTTGAAACCCGCACAGTGCAAATGCTCGAGCTGTCGCCCGCGAGCCTGGCTAAAACCAAGACCATTTCCGACGACGCCATTGCCGCCGAATATGAGCGCACCAAGGCCAGCCTCAATACGCCCGAGACCCGCACCATTCAGCAGGTCGCGCTCAATCCCGAGCAGGTCACGGCCTTCGAAGCCGGCCAGACCGCTGGCACGTCCTTCGAAACGCTGGTGACCACTGCCGGCTTGACGCCGACCGAGCTTGGCACCCTGGCGCAGTCCAACATCACCGACGCCGCTCTCGCCACCGCCGCCTTCGGGCTGCCGCAGGGCGGGTTCGCCATCATCGATGGCATTGGCGGCAAGCGAGCCATTCATGTCTCGGCCATTCAGGCGGCCCGCGAGCCTACGCTGGCCGAGGCCCGTGACCAGATCGCGCAGAATCTGGCTCTGGCCGAAGCGCGCAATGAAGTGTCCGACGTCCTCGACCAAATCGAAGAATTGCGCGCTGCGTTCCAGCCGCTGACCGACATTGCCGCCCGCTTCAATCTCGATCTCTACGAGGCCAATGTGACTGCCGGCGGCGGCGAACTTTCCGTCGTCCCCGGCCTCACTGACGCCGACCGCCCCCGCGTTGCCCAGGCTATTTTCAAGGCCGAAGAGGGCAAGCTGACCCCGGCAACCCAGTTGGCCGGCAGTGCCAATCTGTGGTTCGACCTGGTCAAGATCGATCCGGCACGCGACCAGACGCTTGATGAAGTGCGCGAGCAGGTGACGACCGCGATCACCACCGAACGCACCAATGCCGCTCTCGCCATCGCGCAGGATGCCGCTGTAAAGCGCATCGAGGCCGGCGAAGCGATTGCCGATGTGGCCGCTTCACTCGGGGTGTTCCCGCAGCTGAGCACCCAGTTCACCCGCTTTGGGTCGCAGGACCAGACGATTGACCAGACGGTCGCAGCCGCGGCCTTTGCCGGCGGCGAAGACCATCACGGCGCCGTGGTCAGCAATAGCGGCGAGCACATCGTGTTCCAGGTCACCGCTGTGACGCCAGCCGAAGGCGGCCTGGCCGAACAGGCCAATGCCAGCCTCGAAAACGAAGTGCGGATCGGCATCTATGGCGATTTCGTAACCGCCGTGCGCGACGAAGCCGGCTTGCGCGTCAATGAGCAGGCCTTGCAGCAATCGCTTTCTCTCCTCACCGGCGCGCAATAGCGCCGGCCCAACCCAACTGGAACACCTGACGATGGGCGACGATTCCTACCAGCGCTTTGCCGAGCAATACGAAGCCGGGAAATCGCAGATCGTCTGGCGTCGCATCGTGGCCGATCTCGAAACGCCGATCGGCACCTATCTGAAGCTGGCACAGGACCGCACCAACACCTTCCTGCTCGAATCAGTGCAGGACGGTGCCATTCGCGGCCGCTATTCGATCATTGGCCTCTTGCCCGATGTCATCCTCAAGGTTGAGGCCGGCCAGGCGTCCATCAATCGCACGGCCCAGCTTGATCCGGATCATTACGAGCCGCTGAGCGAAGCCCCACTCGACGCGCTGCGCACCCTTGTGGCCGACAGCAAGATCGACGTGCCGCCCGGCCTGCCGCCGCAGTCGGCCGGCATCTATGGCTTTTTGGGCTATGAGATGGTCCGCTATATGGAAGTGCTGCCCAACAGCAATCCGGACCATCTGGAGCTTCCCGAAGCGACCTTGATGCGTCCCTCGCTGCTGGCCATCTTCGATACGCTCAAGGACGAGCTCTATCTGACAGCGCCGATTTTCGTGCGGGAGGGCGTCACGGCCCGTCAGGCGCATGAGGCTGCCGAGGCCCGCATCGAGGAAGCCATCGCCCGCCTGGGCCGCGCTTTGCCCACCACAGCCGCCCTGCCCGACCTTGAGAGCATCGCTGTCACCAGCAACACCAGTCGCGAAGAGTATTTCGCGATGGTTGCCAAGGCCAAAGACTACATCACGGCCGGCGATATCTTCCAGGTCGTGCTGAGCCAGCGTTTCGAGGCTGAATTCACCCTGCCCGCCACAGCGCTCTATCGTGCGCTGCGCCGCACCAATCCCAGCCCCTATATGTATTTCCTCGACTTCGGCGGCTTTGCCATTGCCGGGTCGAGCCCGGAAGTGCTGGTGCGCGTGCAGGATGGCCAAGTCACCATCCGCCCCATCGCAGGCACCCGCAAGCGCGGCGCCACCCCGACGCGGGATCAGGAACTGGCCGCCGAACTGCTGGCCGACCCCAAGGAACTGGCCGAGCATCTGATGCTGCTCGATCTGGGCCGCAACGACGTCGGCCGCGTCGCCAAGACCGGCACGGTCAAGGTCACCGACAAGTTCTTCCTCGAATTCTATTCCCACGTCATGCACATCGTTTCCAACGTGGTTGGTGTGCTCGATCCCAAATACGACTTCGTCGATGCCCTCTCGGCCGGTTTCCCGGCGGGCACGGTCTCCGGCGCCCCCAAGGTTCGCGCCATGGAAATCATCGATGAGCTGGAAAAGTCCCGCCGCGGCATCTATGGCGGCTGCGTCGGCTATTTCAGCGCCGATGGAACCATGGACACCTGCATCGTGCTGCGCACCGCCATCGTCAAGGATGGCAAGCTCTATGCCCAGGCCGGCGCCGGCATCGTGGCGGACAGCAAACCCGAACTCGAACAGCTCGAATGCGAAAACAAGGCCCGCGCCCTTTTCAGCGCCGCCGAGGAAGCGCTACGCTATGCCGGCGAGGCGAGGATCGGGCAATGAGCGAAACTTTTGAAGACCTCATGGTGAGCTTGTCGAACCACGAGGTCGGGCGAGTGGAGGCCGGTGCCACGACCTCGTCCTTCGACAGGCTCAGGATGAGGTCTACCGAAATTCATCGATGGCGGGACGAGTTCTGAAAACGGCGGTTCCCGCTTGCGCGGGAATGACACCGTGGTTGGAATTTGTCTTTAGTGGAAAGTCCCGAACATGACCCGCACTCTCGTCATCGATAATTACGATAGCTTCACCTACAATCTCGTCCACTTCCTCGGAGAATTGGGCGCCGACGTCACTGTCTACCGCAACAACAAGATCACCCTCGAGGAAATCGCTGATATGGCGCCCGAGGCAATCGTGCTGTCCCCCGGCCCCTGCACCCCCAACGAAGCCGGCATTTGCCTCGCCGTCATCGACCGCTTCAAAAGCCAGATCCCGATCCTGGGCGTGTGCCTGGGCCATCAGGCCATCGGCCAGGCCATGGGCGGCGACGTGATCCGTGCGCCGCATCTCGTTCACGGCAAGACCAGCAAGATCCATCACACTGGCAAGGGCCTGTTCCGCGGCCTGAACAATGACTTCGAGGCCACGCGCTACCACTCGCTGATCGTCAAGCCCGAAACCCTGCCGCAAACCCTTGATGTCACCGCCACCACCGATGATGGGCTGATCATGGGCATGCAGCACAAGACCCTCCCGGTTCACGGCGTGCAGTTCCACCCCGAAAGCATCGCCTCGGAAAATGGTCACGCTTTGCTGCAGAATTTCCTCAACATTGCCCGTGACTTCAACGGGCAGAGGGCTGCGTGATGGATATCAAAGCCGCCCTCAACAAGATTGCCGACCGACGCGACCTGACCGGCGAAGAAATGCGCGCCGTCATGCGCACCATCATGGCCGGCGAAGCCACCCCCAGCCAGATCGGCGCCTTCCTCATGGGTATGCGCATCAAGGGCGAAAGTGTCGGTGAAATCGCCGCCGCCGTCTCGATCCTGCGCGAACAGATGGTGCCCGTCGAGGCCCCCGAAGACGCCGTCGATATTGTCGGCACCGGCGGCGATGGCGGGGGCACGCTCAACATCTCCACCGCCAGCGCCATCGTCGTCGCCTCCATTGGCGTCCCCGTCGCCAAGCATGGCAACCGCGCCCTCTCCTCCAAATCCGGCGCCTCGCAGGTGCTCGAAGCCCTCGGCGTCAAGCTCGACCTGACCCCGGCCGAAATCTCCCGCTGCATCGCCAAAGCCGGCATCGGCTTCATGTTCGCGCCTAGCCACCATCCGGCGATGCGCCATGTCGGCCCCTCGCGCGCCGAAATGGGCGTGCGCACCATGTTCAACCTGCTTGGCCCGCAATCCAACCCGGCCGGCGTGCGCCGCTACATGCTGGGCGTCTATGCCGAGGAATGGGTCGAACCCGTCGCCGCCGCCCTGCTCGCCAATCGCGCCATCAAGGCCTGGGTCGTGCATGGCAGCGATGGCCTCGACGAAATCACCGTCACCGGCCCAAGCTTCGTCGCCCAGATCGCCAATGGCGATCTGCGTAGCTTCGAAGTCACCCCGGAACAAGCGGGCCTCAAACGTCACAACCCCAAGGATTTGCTCGGCGGCGATCCTGCCTATAATGCGGCGGCCATGCATGCGCTGTTCGATGGCGCTCCTGGCGCTTATCGTGACATTGTATTGCTCAATACGGCGGCAACCCTCATCGTGGCCGACAAGGCCGCCGACCTCCGCGAAGGCGCGGCCATGGCGGCCGAAGCAATCGACAGCGGCAAAGCAAAACAAACTCTGGCCCGCCTCGTGGCGGTTTCCAACGGACAGGACCAATGAGCGATATCCTGCAGCAGATCGAGGCCTATAAGCGCGAAGAAATCGCCGCGGCCAAAGCCATGCGCCCCTGGGCCGAGGTCGTGGCGCAAGCCCATGACCAGCCCGCGCCCCGCGGCTTCATCAGCGCCATCAAGGCCAAGCGCAGCCAGGGCCAATATGCCCTGATTGCGGAGGTGAAAAAGGCCAGTCCCTCCAAGGGCCTGATCCGCCCCGATTTCAATCCAGCCGAAATCGCGCGCGCCTACGAAACCGCCGGCGCGGCGTGTCTCTCGGTGCTGACCGACCGCCCCTCCTTCCAGGGCTCGCCCAGCTATCTGATCGAGGCCCGCGCCGCCACGCGCCTGCCGGTGCTGCGCAAGGACTTCCTGTTCGAGACCTATCAGGTCGCCGAAGCCCGCGCCTGGGGCGCCGATTGCATCCTGGTGATCCTTGCCGCCATTGGCGACGACGTGGCCCGCTACCTGCTCGACGCCGCCGCCGAATGGGGCATGGACGCCTTGGTGGAGGTCCATGACCAGCTCGAACTCGACCGCGCCCTGGCTTTGGGCGCCGAGTTCATCGGCATCAACAACCGCAATCTGCGCACCTTCGAAACCACGCTCGACACCTCGATCAATCTCGCCATCGGCGTGCCGAAAAACGTCCTCCTGGTCAGCGAAAGCGGCATTATGAGCCACGACCATGTGGTCAAGCTCGAGCAGGAAGCCGGCATCGGCACCTTCCTCGTCGGCGAAAGCCTGATGCGCCAAGACGATGTTGCCGCCGCCACTCGCACCCTGCTGATGGGCGCGCCCGAGGTCGTTCGCTGATGGCTGAGGCCACCCTCACCCATCTCAACGAGCGCGGCGAAGCCCGTATCGTGGATATCGGCGACAAGGCCTCCACCAAGCGCCGCGCCGTCGCCCAGGCGCGGGTGATCGCCCAGCCCTCCACCATCACGGCGATCATGGGCGGCAGCCTCAAAAAAGGCGACGCCCTGGCCGTGGCCCGTATCGCCGGCATCATGGCCGCCAAAAAGACCGCCGAGTTGATCCCGCTCTGCCATCCGATCTCGCTCACCAAAGTCGGCGTCGACATCTCGGCCGAGAACGACACCACCATCCGCATTGAAGCCACAGCCGAAACCACCGGTCAGACTGGCGTCGAGATGGAAGCCCTCGTCGCCGCCTCCACCGCGGCGCTGACGCTCTACGACATGGCCAAGGCCATCGACCGCGCCATGGTGGTCACCGACATCTGCCTTCTCGAAAAGTCCGGCGGCAAGTCCGGCGATTTTACGCGCGCGCCATGAGCCTCTTGCCCGTCGAAGACGCCATCGCCGCCATTCTCGCGCGCGTACCGACCGTCCGCCCCGAAACCGTGCCCCTCGCCGACGCCAATGGCCGCGTGCTGGTGCAAACGCTCTTTGCCACCCACGACCAGCCCCCATTCAACGCCAGCGCCATGGATGGCTACGCTGTCCGCGCCGCTGACATCGTTCCCGGCCATAGCCTGACGCTGATCGGCACGTCCCAAGCCGGCGCAGGCTTTTCCGGCAGCGTCGCCGAAGGCCAATGCGTCCGCATCTTCACCGGTGCTCCGGTGCCGCCCGGGGCCGACGCCGTCATCATGCAGGAAGAGGCGACGGTAAACGGCAATCTGGTGAGCTTTGCCGAGCAGCCCAAGCCCGGCCGCAGCATCCGCGCCATTGGTAATGACTTTGCCAAGGGCGATGCCCTGATCGAGGCTGGCGTCCGCATGGGCCCGATGCAGCTGGCCGTGGCTGCCGCCGCCAATGCGCCCAGTCTTACGGTGGCCACGCGCCCCCGCATCGCTCTGCTCGCCACAGGCGACGAGTTGGTGCTGCCTGGCTCGCCACTCGCGCCCGATCAGATCGTTGCCTCCAACAGCTTCGGTCTCGCGCCCATGTTCGCGCCCTATGCCGCCGAGGTCACCGATCACGGTATCGCCCGTGACGACCGCGACGCCCTGCGCGCCAAGCTCGAATCAATCTTCGCCGCCGAGCCCGATATTCTGATCACCACCGGCGGCGCCAGCGTGGGCGACCACGACATCGTCCAGGAGATACTGCTCGACCTCGGCGTGACCCTCGATTTCTGGCGCATCAACATGCGCCCCGGCAAACCGCTGATGTTCGGCACGCGCGGCAAGACGTTGATTTTCGGCCTGCCGGGCAATCCGGTTTCGGCCATGGTCACCGCAACCGTCTTCATCAAGCCGGCCCTGCGCAAATGGCTCGGCTATGCCGAACAGCCCAGCTGGCGCCTGCCCTTGGCCGGCCCGACCCCGCCCAATTCCGCGCGCCGCCACTTCATGCGCGCCCAGCTCGTGCACACACCCACCGGCCCCGAATTGATGCCAATCTCCCAGACCGACAGCGGCCATACCTCGTCCCTGTCAAACGCCGACATGCTGATCGTCCAGCCAGAATTCGACCCCGGCGCCCATGCAGGTTCGATTGTCGAAACCATAGAGATCGACGCATTTTGACTGTCGAGCCAAGAAAATCGCGATACCGGCGCTGGGGATATTGCGGAACATAACTGGAACACGTATAGTCGTTCTGCCTATGTTCCGAATCCCTGTGGAGGGCCGCCAATGCTGACGCGCAAACAACACGAGCTGCTGATGTTCATCCACGAACGGATGAAGGAAAGCGGCATTCCTCCCTCATTCGACGAAATGAAGGACGCCCTCGATCTGGCGTCCAAATCCGGCATTCACCGCCTGATCACCGCGCTGGAAGAGCGCGGCTTCATCCGCCGCCTGCCCAATCGGGCCCGCGCCCTCGAAGTGGTCAAGCTTCCCGATTCGATGAATCCTTCGCTAGGCGGCCGCAAGGCGCGCTTCGAGCCATCGGTCATCGAGGGCACACTGGGCAAGGTATCCAACCCGCCGGCGCGCCAATCTGTTGGCGACGATTACGCCCGTCCGATCTCGATCCCCGTCATGGGCCGCATCGCCGCGGGCACGCCCATCGAGGCGATCCAGACCCATTCGCACACCATCATGGTGCCCCCCGAAATGCTGGGGGCCGGCGAACACTACGCGCTGGAAGTGCGCGGCGATTCCATGATCGAGGCCGGCATTTTCGATGGCGACACGGTCCTGATCAAAAAGCAGGAATCGGCCAGCACCGGCGAAATCATCGTCGCCCTGGTCGACGACGAAGAAGCCACCCTCAAGCGCCTGCGCCGCAAGGGCAACACTGTCGCCCTCGAAGCCGCCAACCCCGCCTACGAAACCCGAATTTTTCCGCCTGACCGGGTCAAGGTCCAGGGACGTTTGGTGGGTCTGCTGCGGAAGTACTGATGGTGGGTCGCGCCACGCCTGAAGCGGTGATGGCAGCTTATGCCGAGCTCATCAACCAGCATGATTTTGAGCTGCTGACATCGTTGATCGATGACGACGCGACCTTTTGGTTCAGCTCTGGCTCCTACCATGGCACGGAGTCGGTGCGAGCCGCCTTCGAGCGGATCTGGCAGCGCTTATCAGACGAAAGATATTGGCTGGAAGACGTCCGCTGGATCGCCAAGGCCGATGCGGCGGCAAGCTGCATCTATAGTTTTCATTGGCAAGCGGTCATCGAAGGGCAACTGGCGCAAGGCAGCGGCAGAGGAACGACCGTTCTCGGCAAGCGAAGAGGCGTCTGGCGCATAGCACATGAGCATT
The DNA here is from genome assembly GCA_900470445.1 of Hyphomicrobiales bacterium. Classification (GTDB taxonomy): domain Bacteria; phylum Pseudomonadota; class Alphaproteobacteria; order Rhizobiales; family Devosiaceae; genus Devosia. Next base: position 29,881 of record UCAU01000009.1, read on the forward strand.
TAAGCGCCTTTCCCGAATAAAAAGGCCCGCTGGTTTAGCGGGCCTTCCTGCTTCTGAGACTTAACGTGCCTAGTGATTATCCCGCGGAACCCCATTGGTCTGGGCAATCCGCTGGTACTTTTCAGCAGGCTTCAAAATAGCGCCGTCTCCGAGTTGGCCAACGATGCCGCGCTGGATTTCCTGCCATGGGGTCTGATGCTTGGGATATTTGTACCCGCCCATCGATTCCAGATCGGCCCGGCGCGTGGCGATTTCCTCGTCGGAAATCAGGATATTGGCCGTGCCGGTATTGAGATCGATGCGTACCCGGTCGCCGGTCCGCAGGATGGCGAGATTGCCACCGGCAGCCGCTTCGGGCGATGCGTTGAGGATCGAGGGCGAACCCGAAGTGCCCGACTGGCGGCCGTCGCCGATACAAGCCAGCGCATGGATACCCTTCTTGATCAGGTAATCAGGCGGCCGCATGTTGACGACTTCCGCCGCGCCTGGATAGCCGATGGGGCCGGCGCCGCGCATGAACAACAGGGTATGTTCGTCGATCTCGAGGGAGGGATCGTCGATCCGGTGGTGGTAATCCTCCGGCCCGTCGAACACCACAGCCTTGCCCTCGAACGCGCCGGGGCTGGCCGGATTGTTAAGATAGCGGTCGCGGAATTCCGAAGAAATCACGCTGGTCTTCATGATGGCGTTGTCGAACAGATTGCCCCGCAGCACCAGGAACCCGGCTTCCGCCTTGAGCGGATTGTCGAAGGAGCGGATGACCTTGTCGTCCTGGATCGTGCTGTTGCGGCAGTTCTCGCCAATGGTCTTGCCATTGACGGTCGGCGCGTTCTCACGGATCAGCCCCTGGCCCATCAACTCGTGGACCACCGCCGGCACGCCACCGGCATGGTAGAAGTCCTCGCCCAGATATTCGCCCGCCGGCTGCATGTTGACCAGCAGCGGCACCTTGTGGCCATAGGTCTGGAAATCCTGCAGTTCCAGCTCGACACCAATGTGCTTGGCAATGGCCTGAATATGGATCGGCGCATTGGTCGAGCCACCGATTGCGGAATTGACCACGATCGTATTGATGAAATTGTCCTTGGTCAGGATGTCGGAGGGTTTCAAATCCTCATGCACCATGTCCACGATACGCTTGCCGGTGCGGTAAGCCATTTCCTGGCGATCGCGATACGGCGCGGGAATCGCTGCCGAACCCGGCAGCTGCATGCCCAGCGACTCGGCCAGCGAATTCATCGTGCTCGCGGTGCCCATAGTGTTACAGAAACCCGTCGAGGGCGCTGACGACGCCACCAATTCGATGAACTGGGCGTAATCGATCTCGCCAGCCGCCATCATCTGGCGCGCCTTCCACACGATGGTGCCCGAACCGGTGCGCTCGCCCTTGTGCCAGCCATTGAGCATTGGCCCAACCGACAGCGCGATGGCGGGAATATTGACCGTCGCCGCGCCCATCAGCATGGCCGGGGTGGTCTTGTCGCAACCAATGGTCAGCACGACGCCATCCAGCGGATAGCCATAAAGCACTTCGACCAGACCCAGATAGGCCAGGTTCCGGTCGAGCCCGGCGGTCGGTCGCTTGCCGGTTTCCTGGATCGGATGCACGGGGAATTCAATGGCAATGCCGCCGGCTTCCCGAATGCCTTCGCGCACGCGTTCGGCCAGCACGATGTGGTGGCGGTTGCACGGCGAAAGATCGGACCCCGTCTGCGCGATGCCGATGATCGGCTTGTCCGATTGAAGCTCTTCGCGCGACACGCCAAAGTTCATGTAACGCTCGAGATAAAGCGCGGTCATGTCTGGATTGTCAGGATTATCGAACCAAGCGCGCGAACGCAGCTTCTGGGGCTTGCTGGCAGTCATTTCCTCATACCTCACTGTCCGCGCTGGCGGATCGTGCCTCAACGATTGCAGCTTTCTAGCATGCCCGTGCCGAGAGTGAACGGAATTCTGCCGAAAAATCATACTTTTTAGAGGCGCGCGAAAAAGCGCGTGCAATGTTCCGAAACGCGTCTGCTCGCTTACCAAATGAGGAGACGAGACCACGCGGCTTGGGCCTGTGTTCTGTCGCGCCGGCAGCCGCAGATTCTGGCTGGCTCCACCGGCGCTCTACGATTAGGGTCGCCCCGCCGGGATAAGGCATGCGGCTCAGGGGGAGTGACTTTGACTGACATCGTGGATTGGGTCGCCGTCGATTGGGGCACCTCGAACTTGCGCGCCTGGGGCATTGCCGCAGGTGGCGCGGTGACATTTTCGCGGAACTCCCCAAAGGGCATGGGCAAGCTGACGCGCGAGGACTATTCCGCCGCGCTGAGCGAATTGCTCGATGGGGTTACCGGCACACGCGCCGGCGCTATCGATGTGCTGGTCTGCGGCATGGCCGGCGCCCGCCAGGGGTGGCTCGAAGCCCCCTATCTCGAAGCCCCCACCGATCTGCGCCATCTGCTCGCCGGTGCTGTCCAGCCGGCCATGCCCAACACCCGGTTCGCGGTCTCGATTCTGCCCGGCGTCTGCCAGAAAAACGGCGCCGACAATGTCATGCGCGGCGAAGAAACCCAGTTGCTCGGCCTTGCCGCCATCCGGCCCGGCTATACGGGCGTGGTCTGCATGCCCGGCACCCATTCCAAATGGGCGCAGCTCAACGGCACCCGCATCGATCATTTCGCTACCGCCATGACCGGTGAATTGTTCGAAATCCTCAGCACCCATTCGGTGCTGCGCCATTCCCTCAATGGCAATCTTGATGGCCCGAGTCGCGCCGAAGGCTTTGCGGCCGGCGCCGAAGCAGGCCTTGAGCGACCGCAGGAGTTGCTCGGCCAATTGTTCCAGGTTCGCGCCGGCTCGCTCCTGTCCGGCCGCACGCCCGATTGGTGCGCCGGCTTCCTGTCCGGGCTGTTGATCGGCACCGAGATCGGCAGCAATCGTCATCTGATCGGTACCGAACCTGTGCCATTGATCGGCTCGGCCGCACTTTGCGCGCTTTATGCCGATGTGCTCGCCAAAACCGGCGCAACAGGCATCCCCGTCGACGCAACAGATGTGGTGCTGGCCGGCCTCAAAGCCGCCCGCAGCGCCATCGCCTGATTGGAGTTACCCATGAATCACCGTCACATCATCGCCATCCTGCGGGGCATCACCCCGCCCGAAACAGTCGCTGTCTGCGAGGCGCTGGTCGCCGCCGGGATCACCATGATCGAGGTGCCGCTCAATTCTCCCGACGCGCTGACCAGTATTGCACTGGCCTCCAATGCGTTGGGCGACAAGGCCGCCATAGGCGCAGGCACCGTGCTCACCAAAAAGCAGGTCTGGGCCGTGGCCGATGCCGGGGGCACGTTCATCGTTTCGCCCGACACCAATAAAGCGGTGATCGAGGAGACGGTGCGCATCCAGATGCTCTCCTATCCGGGCGTATTCACCCCGACCGAGGCTTTCCGCGCTATCAAGGCGGGCGCCACGGGGCTCAAATTTTTCCCCGCCGAAGTGCTGGGTGCCAAGGGCATCAAGGCGATCAAAGCCGTGCTACCGCCGGAAATGCCGATCTATGCTGTAGGTGGCGCCAACCCCGACAACTTCGACGAGTTCTTCGCCGTAGGCTGCACTGGCTTTGGCCTGGGCACTTATATCTACAAGCCTGGCATGGACGTGGCCCAGGTCGCCGAGCGCGCCGCTGTTGCCGTTGCCGCGTATGACAAGGGCCTGGCGCAATGACTCAGACGGCAAAACTCCTGCTCGATAGCCAATGTGCCCTGGGCGAGGGCCCGATCTGGCATCCCGGCCGCCAGCAGCTGTTCTTCTTCGACATCAACGAGCAGACACTGTTCGCCGTGACGGCGGCAGGTGAAATCGCTGACAGCTGGCTGTTCAACGAGATCGTGGCCGCCGCGGCCATTGTGGATGACCACACGCTGGTGCTGGCCACCGAAACGGGTCTCAAGCAATTCGACCTGGCCACTGGCGGCATGAACCGCATCAACGAGATCGAGGCCGATAACGCGCTGACCCGCACCAATGACAGCCGCGTGCATCCCTCCGGCGCGTTCTGGATCGGCACCATGACCAAGAGCGAAACGGAAGCCCCGATCGGCTCGGTCTATCACTACCGCGCCGGCACGCTGACGACGCTCAAATCCGGGATCAAGATTCCCAACGCGACCTGCTTTTCGCCCGACGGCAGCATCGCCTATTGGAGCGACACGCCGACCAAAAAGATCATGCAGTGCCCCACCGATCCGGCGACGGGCCTGCCGACCGGCGAATGGACGCTCTTTGCCGACGTCTCGGACCATCGCGGCTATCCAGACGGCGCCGTGGTCGATAGCGAAGGCTATCTGTGGAACGCTCGCTGGGGCGGCTCCTGCGTGGTCCGCCATGCGCCCGATGGCTCGACCGACCGCGTCATCGAAGTTCCCGTCAGCCAGGTCACCTGCCCCGCTTTCGGCGGCCCCGATCTGAAGACGCTGTTTATCACCACCGCCAACAAGAATCTCAGCGTCGAACAACTCGCCGCCGAGAAAGTCGCCGGTGGCCTCTTTGCCATTGCCGTCGATGTCGCCGGCCTTCCTGAAACTCCGATTGCCCTCTAGAGCCACAAAATGACCCCTGCCCTTGGCGTTTGCTATTACCCCGAACACTGGCCCGAAGACTGGTGGGACCGCGACGCCGCCCGCATGGCCGAGGTTGGCATCAAATTCGTCCGCATCGGCGAATTCGCCTGGTCCAAGCTAGAACCCACTCCCGGCGATCTGCGCTTTGATTGGATCATCCGGGCAATGGACGTGCTGGGCCGCCACGGCCTCAAAGTCGTCTTCGGTACCCCTACAGCCACGCCCCCGCGCTGGATGGTCGACAAGCATCCCGATATGCTCGCCGTCGACGCCAATGGCCGCAAAAAGGGTTTTGGTTCACGCCGCCACTACGACTTCTCCCATCTCGGCTATCGCGAGGAAGCCGCCCGCATCACCCAGCTGCTGGCCGATGCCGTCGGCAATCATCCCGCGCTTGGCGGCTGGCAAACCGACAATGAATATGGCTGCCACGGCACCACCTATTCCTATTCCCCAGCAGCCGAAGCCGGGTTCCGCACCTGGCTCGAAGCCCGCTACGGCACGATCGAAGCCTTGAACGAGGCCTGGGGCAATGTCTTCTGGTCGATGGAATATAATCGTTTCGACCAGATCGAATTGCCGAACCTGTTGGTCGCCGAAGCAGCGCCCGCCCACGATCTGGATTTCCGCCGCTACGCCTCCGACCAGGTCGCCGCCTTCAACAAGGTGCAGTACGACATCCTCAAGGCCAAGCGCCCGGACCTGCCGGTCATCCATAATTTCATGGGCCGCTATACCGAATTCGACCATTACGACGTGGCCGAAACGCTCGACGTCGCCAGCTGGGACGCTTACCCGCTCGGGCACCTGGCCCAGAGCGACGAGCCCGAGGACGTCAAGCGCCACTATATGCGCCAGGGCGAGCCCGATTATCAGGCCTTCCACCACGATCTCTATCGTTCCGTCGGCCATGGCCGCATGTGGATCATGGAGCAGCAGCCCGGCCCGGTGAACTGGGCCAATTTTAATCCCGATCCACTCCCCGGCATGGCCCGTCTCTGGGCCTGGGAAGCCTTTGCCCACGGCGCCGAAGTCGTCTCCTATTTCCGCTGGCGGCAGGCCCCGTTTGCGCAGGAGCAGATGCATGCCGGCCTGTTGCGGCCCGATAGCGAACCGGCGCCGGCCTATCATGAAGCCAGCCAGGTCGCCGCAGAACTGCGCCAGACCGCCATCGCCGGCACAGCCGCCAAAGGCCGCGTTGCCATCGTTTTCGATTATCAGAGCGAGTGGGCCTGGCAGATTCAGCCCCAGGCCAAGGGTTTTAGCCATAGCGCCCATGTCCGCGCCGTCTATGCCGCCTTCCGCAAGCATGGCGTCGACATCGATATCCTGTCGCCCAGCACCAAGAGCTTTGCCGGCTACGACATCGTCGCCATTCCCGCGCTCTTTGCCTGGAATGATGCCCTGCGTGAAGCCATTGCCGATTTCGAGGGCCATCTGCTGCTCGGCCCCCGCTCCGGCTCTAAGACGCAGAACTTCGCCATTCCGCCCGCCCTGGCGCCAGACCTGCCGAGCAATCTGCTCGACGCCAAGGTGCTGCGCATCGACAGCGTCGATCCGACCCTTGAGGTGGAAGTGCGTGGTGGCGGCGGTGCCGTGCGGCATTGGCGCGAGCGCATCGAAACCCGCGCCGAGGTCGAAATCGAGGATGCCGAAGGCTGGCCCGTGCTGATCGCGCAGGGCAAGCTGCGTTACCTCGCTGCCAGCGGCAGCAAGGCACTGGTTCAGCGCATCGTCGATTATCTGATCGCCGAGGCCGACGTTCCCACGCTATTGCTGCCCGCCGGCGTTCGCTCCCGGGTCCGCGACGGCTTCCGCATCTATGTGAACTACGGCTCCGGCGCTGCTGTGCTGAACCCGGCCGCCGACGAATCCGGCTATGTGCTGGGCACAGCTGAAATGCCGGCCGCTGGCGTCACCGTGGCAAAACTCGCCAAGGCCTCGTAGTATTGGGAACGGCGGTGCGGATTTCGAACCGCCCCGCCGTTTCATCCCAGCGCAGCCAATGCACCCCGCCCGTCCGCAGCGCCGCCGCGTCGATATATTGCGCCACAGTACACGTCGCTGGCACCCTGATGCGGCTAATCACCAGATCATGCGTTGGGCAATCCTCGGCGAAGGCCGCCGCGCTCTTGATGACGGCGATTGAGAATTCCGGCGTTGTCGCTACGCAGGCAATGCTGTCGCAGCGCGCCTCCGCCAGCCCTTCACCAATCGCTTCCTGGTAATGCTGGCCCCACACTTCCACGGCAAAGCTGCCCGCGCGCCCGGTCACCAGCCCCACGCCTTCGGCGCCGCGTAATGCAACGGCCTGCGTCGTGTCGGCCACCAGGATATCAGGCCGCTGATCGAGCCCCAGCAGCAGGATCAGCGGCATCGCGACCACCGGCCCCAATATCCGCCACCAATTGCCGACAAAGGCAAACCAGGCCAGCGCAGCAACGCCGATCAGGATGGCGACAGGCGTAAGCAGCGGGTTACCAGTCAGCCCTTCGCTCCAGCCGGCCACCAGCACGCCGCCGCCGACCATGCGGTCGATTCCCCACCCCATGATGGATACAGCGGCCCCTTCGATGCCGAAGGGCATCAGCAGGACCGAGATTACGGCAAATGGCATGATGACGAGGCTAACCACCGGTAGCACCAGCACATTGCCGATGACGCCGAGCGGCGCCGTCTGCTGGAAGTGGTAGGCGGAGAAGAGCAGCGTCGCCAGACCGGCAATGAAGCTGGTCATCGCGGTCACCCAGACCGTGCTGCCCATGCGCAGCAGCCAGCCGCTCTGCCCCTTTACCGGCCGGCGCGGCAGCTCAAAATACCCGATCAACCCGACCACGGCAGCAAAAGACAGCTGGAAACTGGGCCGGAATATGCTGGCCGGATCGATCAGGATGATTGCCAATGCGGCGAACGCCACGTTGCGCATGGTCAGCGCTCGTCGCCCCGCCAGCACCGCGCCAAAAATCAGCGCCAGCATAATGGTCGAGCGCAGAGCCGGCACATTTGCCGGGCCACCCGCCAGCATCAGATAGCCTGCCGCTGCGACCAGTCCGCCAATGGCTGCCAATTTCTTGACCGGCAGCCGCGTGCCTAAAGCCGGCACCGAGGCCAGTCCCAATCGCAACAGCCAGAACACCCCGCCCGCCACGATCGACAGGTGCAGGCCGGAAATCGAATAAATATGCGCCAGCCCCGACTCGGCCAAAATATCCCGCGTTTCGTCGCTCAGCGCACTCTGGTCGCCCATCACCATGGCCCGGCCAATCGCTGCCGTGTCGCCATCGAGCACCGCATCGATCCGCGCACCGATGCTGAAGCGCAGGCTCTCGATCATGCGACTTGCATCAAATCCGCTGGCTGGCGTGACCAGTGTAAGATCGCCAATCACCGAGCCATAGGCGCCGATGCCGGAGAAATACGAATGAAACTGCCCGTCATAGCCCCCGGGCAAAACCGGCCCCGGTACGGGCGCCAGCCGGAACCGGCCGGATATGGTGTCGCCCAGTTCCAGCGCTGGCTCGGCAGGCACCAGCAACCGCGCTTTGGTGATTGCCACCGGCCGCGTCGCTCCTATCGGCACCAGGTTCGACACGACAATCCGGCGCTCCTCCGCATTGGCCGAGATGATTTCGTCGACCCGCGCCTCAAACTCTCCATAGGCCAGAAAGGCCAGCATTTGCGTGCCGAACAATGCGCTGTGAATCGGCAGCAGGCAGAACCCGGCCCAGAATGCGCCGAGCAACGCGACTATTGGCAAAGCCCGGAACGGCCAAGCCATGGCCATTGCCACACAGAGAGCCAAAGCGACGCCGATTAAAGCCTGCGGCAGCGGTTCGAACGGCAATTGGGCATAAGCCGCCAGTCCAAAAATCATGGCAAAGGGCAGCAGTACAAACAGCCGCCGCGTTGCGCTGGCAGTAGATAGTCCATCGCGGAGCGAGGCCGAAACGCTGCCGCGGCCTTTAGTTAGCGGCCATACTTGCCGTTTTACCGGAACTGGATTCGGCCGGAGGCGCGCCCGCTCCGGCGCGGTTCTCGGCTCAAGTGTTTCTGCCCCCAGCACCCGCCTAGCCCCCGCCCTTGCGCTCGTGCCCCTCTATGGTACACACGGCTCGCAAATTCGTCCAAACTTTCCGGTCGCCATGTCTCAGGTTGTCACCCGCTTCGCTCCTTCGCCCACCGGCTATCTACACATTGGCGGTGCCCGCACGGCGCTGTTCAATTGGGCCTATGCCCGCAAGACCGGCGGCAAGATGCTCCTGCGCATCGAAGATACCGATCGGGAACGTTCCACCGAAGCCGCAGTCGTGGCGCTGATCGATGGCCTGACCTGGCTCGGCCTCACCTGGGAAGGCGAGCCGATCAGCCAGTTCGGCCGCGCCGCGCGCCACGCCGAAGTGGCGCATGAACTGGTGAAAATGGGCCATGCCTATTATTGCTATTGCTCGCCCGCAGAGCTCGACCAGATGCGCGAAGAGGCCCGCGCTGCCGGCAAGCCGCCGCGCTACAACGGCTATTGGCGCGACCGGGACCCCAAGGAGGCGCCGGCCGGCGTCGAGCCCGTCATCCGCATCAAGGCCCCGCTCACCGGCGAGATCGTCGTCGACGATCACGTGCAGGGCAAAGTCGTGTTCAAGACCGAGAACCTGGATGATTTCATCATTCTGCGCTCCGATGGCACGCCCACCTACATGCATGCCGTGGTGGTCGACGATCACGATATGGGCGTCACCCACATCATCCGTGGCGACGACCACCTGACCAATGCCGCCCGCCAGATCGTCATCTATAACGCCATGGGCTGGACCGTGCCGGAGATGTCCCACATCCCCCTGATCCATGGCCCCGATGGTGCCAAGCTCTCCAAGCGCCACGGCGCACTGGGTGTCGAGGCCTATCGCCAGATGGGCTATCTGCCCGAGGCCTTGCGCAATTATCTCGCTCGCCTGGGCTGGAGCCATGAGGACGATGAAATTTTTTCCACCGAGCAGATGGTGGAATGGTTCAGCCTCGAAGGCCTGAACAAGGGCGCCGCGCGCTTTGACTTCGTCAAGCTCGAGAGCATCAATGGCCATTATATTCGCGAGGCCAAGCCGGAATATCTTTACGACATCATGATTGCGACAGCCGAGGAAGTCGGCCGCCTGACGGATCTCGAGGGGCTCGTCGCCAATAAGGCCACGGCGCTGGCTGCCCTGCCCGAGCTGCAGCCGCGCGCCAAGACCATTCTCGAGCTGATCGATCTGGCCCAGTTCATCTATGCGTCACGTCCGCTTGCTATCGACGCAGCAGCATCGGCTCTGTTGACCCCCGATGCCCGTGGCGTTCTGGCCGATATGGAAGAGACTCTGCGCGGCCTCAACGAGTGGAGCGTTCCGGCCATCGACGCGGCCATGCGCGCGCTCGCCGAAACCAAGGGCCTCAAGCTCGGCAAACTTGCTCAGCCGCTACGTGCCGCCCTCACCGGTCGCACCGTTTCGCCCGGTATTTTCGAGGTCATGGTATTGATCGGCCGCGACGAAAGCATGGCCCGCCTGGCCGACCAGACCGCTGCTCACTAGAGCGCGAGGAGGGTAAGCGCTGCTTACCTATCGATTGCATCGCGGGGGCGAAAACTGATACCTCTCCCGCATGCTGCTACGCAGATTTGCCGGCCCAGCCCAACCGAAATTCCTTCCCTTCGGGCGCGCGGCCAACGAGGAGAGCTGAATGACCGATAAAGTCGCCAAACTCGTCATCGGGGACCAGACTTACGAATTTCCGGTACTGGCCGGATCCGTTGGGCCTGAAGTAATCGACATCCGATCTTTGTACGCCAAAACCGGGCTGTTCACCTACGATCCCGGCTTCACCTCGACCGCAGCCTGTGACAGCGCGATCACCTATATCGACGGCGACAAAGGTGAATTGCTCTATCGCGGTTACCCGATCGACCAGCTCGCTGCGAAGAGCAACTACCTGGAAGTCTGCTATCTGCTGCTTTACGGCGAACTCCCCAGCAAGGCGCAGATGGCCGAGTTCGAAGAGCTGGTGACGCGCCACACCATGGTGCATGAACAGATGCACTACTTCTACCGTGGCTTCCGTCGCGACGCTCACCCGATGGCCGTCATGACCGGCGTGGTCGGCGCCATGGCCGCGTTCTATCACGACTCGACCGACATCAACGATCCGCAGCAGCGCGAAATCGCGTCGATCCGCATGATCGCCAAAATGCCGACGATCGCCGCCATGGCCTACAAATATTCGATCGGCCAACCCTTCGTCTATCCGCGCAATGATCTCGATTACGCGGCCAATTTCCTGCATATGTGCTTTGCCGTGCCGGCCGAGGAATACAAGGTCGATCCCCGCATCGCCCGCGCCATGGACCTGATTTTCACGCTCCATGCCGATCACGAGCAGAATGCCTCGACCTCGACCGTGCGCCTCTCCGGCTCGTCTGATGCCAATCCCTTTGCCTGTATCGCCGCCGGCGTTGCCTGCCTGTGGGGTCCGGCGCATGGCGGCGCCAACGAAGCCGCGCTCAACATGCTCAAGGAAATTGGCACCGTTGACCGCATTCCCGAATTCATTGCTCGGGCCAAGGACAAGAACGATCCGTTCCGCCTGATGGGTTTTGGTCACCGCGTCTACAAGAACTTCGACCCGCGTGCCACGGTGATGCAGGCGACCGCCAAGGAAGTCCTCGACATTCTGGGCGTGCACAATAACCCGACGTTGCAGGTCGCCCAGGAGCTCGAAAAGATCGCGCTCGAGGATCCCTATTTCATCGATCGCAAGCTCTATCCGAACGTCGATTTCTATTCCGGCGTCATCCTGGAGGCCATCGGCTTCCCCACCTCGATGTTCACCGTGCTGTTCGCCGTCGCGCGCACCGTCGGCTGGATTTCGCAGTGGAAGGAAATGATCGCCGACCCGCAGAAGAAAATCGGCCGCCCGCGCCAGCTCTACAATGGCTCGCCGGCTCGCGACTTCACGCCCGTCGCATCGCGCTAGGCGTTTACCTCTACAAGTCTGCGGCCCCATCCTTGTTCGAGGATGGGGCCGTTTTCATGAATGAGCACTATTCGCAGTTAAGCGTTAGCCTCGCCACCAGGCAAGGACCCGATCTGCAGGGTCCTGACGCGGGGATTCAGGTTCGCCATGTTCCATCAGGTCTGACAGCTCGCTAAAAGCAGCGATCTGGGCCTGGCGGGCTGCCTTGTCGTCGAGCAGGTTACGCACTGCCCCCGTCAACGCCGTAGCGTCCGGTTGCGACAGGACCAGTTCTGGCGCCGCCGCTCGCTTGAGCACGATATTGGGCAGGCCGACCATCGGCCGGTTGATCTTCTCGTAGACCCGAGCCTGATGTCCGTCCATGACATAGCTGATGACCATCGGCACACCCGCCAAGGCTAGTTCCAGCGTCGCCGTGCCGGAGACGGCGAGCGCCAACGCCGCCCGCTGATACAGCGTGGCTCGCTCGGAGCGCTCGGCAATCACCGTGACCGGCACGGGCCAATCCGCCACTTCGCGGCGCAGCCGCTCGGCCAGGATCGGCAGGGTTGGGATAACAAAGCCGGTCACCGCGGGGTGATTTGCCACTTCTGCGGCGACCTGCCGGAATAGCGGCAAATGCCGCCGCAACTCGCCATCCCGGCTGCCCGGCAGCAAGACCAATGGCCCTGCATCAACCGCGTCTCGTTGCTGCAGCCGCTCACGCAAAGCCGGATGGCCGACATAGGCCGTTGGCGGCCCGCCCAGTCGGGCCATCACTTCGGGCTCGAAGGGCAAGACAGCCAGCACCTCATTGAACAGCGGCGTGAGCTTGGCCGCGCGCCCGGGCGAACGCGCCCAGACCGAGGGCGCCACGTAGAGCAGGATCGGCCCGGTATATTTCATGGCGCGCAGCCGCCGCGCCAGCAGCGCGGAGAAATCCTGGGCGTCGAACAGCACGACGATATCGGGCTGGGTCGAGCGGATCACCCGCGCCGCCTGCTCGATCCGCCACAACAACAGCGGCAGGCGCAGCAACACATCCGTGACGCCCATGACCGACAAATTGCTCATCGGAAACAATGAGCGCAGCCCCTGCCCGATCAGCTCATCGCCGCCGACACCGGTCAGGTCGAGCGCCACTCGCTCGCGCAGGCGGCGGACCAAGTCGGCGGCAATCCTGTCGCCGGAGGGTTCGCCAGCCAGCACGAACAGCTTGAGCGGCCTGGCCATGGGCAATGTCATGCGGCGCTCCGCTGCTGGCGCCTAATCGAGCGTGGGACCGTTGCGCGGCAACAGGATCGGGCGATCCGACGCAGCGGCGATGAAGGCCACGACGTCCTGCACCAGGGCATTGCCCTTGAACAATTCGGCCGCATCCTCGACGCGCTCGCGCAGCGTTCCTTCGCTGGCAAAGATCATGCGATAGGCCGCGCGCAGCTTGTGGATTTCTTCACGATCGAATTTACGCCGCTTGAGTCCGACGAGGTTGAGACCCGTCAGCACCGCACGGTTGCCGACCGCCATGCCATAGGGGATCACGTCGCCATCGACCATGGAATGGGCGCCGATAAAGGCGTGCGCGCCAACGCGGGTGAACTGATGCACGACGCAATTGCCGCCGAAGATGACATTGTCACCAACCTGGCAGTGCCCGGCAATGCCCACATAATTGGCCATGATGACATTGTTGCCGATGATGGCGTCATGCGCGACATGGGCGCTGGCCATGATCAGGCAGTCATTGCCGATCTTGGTCAGCATGCCGCCGCCTTCGGTGCCCGGATTGAGGGTCGCACCCTCGCGGATCGTGCAGCGCTCGCCGATCACCAGGCGCGAATTCTCGCCGTGATATTTGAGATCCTGCGGCTGCAGGCCGACCGAGGCAAACGGAAATATGCGCGAGCCAGCGCCGACCTCGGTATTGCCATCGATGACGACATGGGACACCAGTTCCACATTGTCGTGCAGGATGACCTTATCCCCCACGATGCAATAGGGACCGATCTTGACGCCTTTGCCGATGCGCGCGTGCTGCCCGACAATTGCCGTCGGGTGAATTGCGGCATCGCTCACGGTGTTGCCTCGATGATCATGGCAGTGATCTCCGCCTCCGCGATAACGGTGCCTTCGACAATGGCCTTGGCTTGGTAGCGCCCGACATTACGTCGGCGCTGGATCTTGGCGATATGGAATTCGATGACGTCGCCGGGGCCTGCCGGTTTACGGAACTTGGCCTTGTCGACGCCCAGCATCAAGACGATGTTCTTCTTGCCGCCGCCAGCATCGTGCTTGATCACGATCGCGCCCGCAGTCTGCGCCATGCCCTCGATGATCAGCACACCGGGGAAAATCGGATTTTCGGGAAAATGGCCTTGGAAGATGGGTTCGTTGAACGTGACGTTCTTGATGCCCACGGCCGTCTCATCGCCGTCGATCTTGATAATCTTGTCGATCATCAGGAACGGATAGCGGTGAGGCAGGCTCCTGAGGATTTCGGCAATGTCCATCGCCGCCAGCTCAGTACCCTCTATCGCGCTGTCGGTCATCCCCGCTTGTCCCCTTTTGTCAGTTTGCGCATTGTGGCGATCTCGCGCCAGAAATCTCTTATATCCTGCGCCGGAGCTCCGGCAAGTTTGGATCCGGCAGGCCAGTCCTTGGTGACGGCTGCCCGGCCGTGAATCACCGAGCCCGACCCGATCGTCAGATGGCCGGAGGTACCGGCGCCGCCGCCCATCAGGACGCTGTCGCCAATAATAGTCGAACCCGCCAGCCCGCTCATCGCCGCGATGATGCAATTGCGGCCAATCCGGCAGTTATGACCGATCTGGACCAGATTATCGATCTTGGTGCCCTCACCGACCATGGTGTCGCCCAGCGCACCCCGATCGATGGTAGAATTGGCGCCCACTTCAACGCGGTCCTGAAGCAGGACCCGGCCCAATTGCGGCAACTTGCGGTTGGTGATGCCGAAGTCCAGCCAGCCAAACCCTTCAGTGCCGATACGCACGCCGGACTGGATGACGACGTCATTGCCGATATGGGCACAATCGATGGTGCAATTGGCGGCGATAATGCAATTGCGGCCGATAGTGACGCCGGCCCCGATGACCGTATTGGCGCCGATGATCGTGCCGCGACCGATCTCGACTCCGGCGCCAATGACGACATTGGAGCCCAACGTCACATCGCGCTCAAAGATCGGCGCGCCAAGGTCGTCCCGGCCGGCCGAAATGATGGAGCGCGTGTTGGATGGATAGAGCTGATCGAGAATATCGGCGAACAGGTGATGGGGCTTGTCGGTGACAATCGCCACGCTGCCGGCCGGAACGGCATCGCGCAGTGCCGGCAAGACGATAACGGCGCCTGCCGAAGTTTTGCGGAGAGCCTCGGTATAGCTGGCGTGGGCGGCCAGCGCGAGATCGCCCGAAGCGGCAAGATCCAGCTCGGCGACACCCGATATTGCCGGGTTGGCCTGCTGGGAGGGCAGCAATTCACTGCGGCCCGCCGCAGTCAGGATCGCGCCAAGCGTGGCCGTTCCGGCGAAACGATGAAATCGGGTATCGACCATGATGTCACTTAAAAAGATTGAGCCGCGGCGCTACCGCCCCGCGGCTCAACAACTGAGTCACTGCACTTTAGCCTACAGCAGAGTCTGCAGGGTCAGCTGGAACAGCTGGGTGCGGTCGTCGGTCGACTTGTTCAGCACGTGGGCGAAGTCGCCACGCAGCGGGCCGAACGGCGAGTCCCAGATCAGCGAGGCGCCGATCGAAGTCCGCCACGGCGAGTCAATGCTCTCCGGATCAACCGCATTGCCATTCGTATTCGGCAGGCTGCCATCATCGATCCAGGCAGCATCAGCCCAGATTGCACCCGACAGACCATAGGTCTCCGGCAGAACCGGGATCGGGAACTGGATTTCAGCAGACAGGCCAGCATACATGGTGGCGCCCAGATATTGGTCACCCACGATGCGCGGACCCAGGCCACGGCTTTCAAAGCCACGGATCAGTTGCGAACCAGGCAGGAAAGCTTCGACGACATTGACGCCATTGTCGCTGAAGTCGTTGATCACGCCAGCCTGGCCCCTGACGCTGGCAACGATGCCGCTGTCGTCAAGCAGAGGCACGAAGTAGCGGGCACGAGCTTCGCTCTTGAGCAGGTTGTGATCCCAGCCGATATATTGCTGAGTAAAGGTCGCATAGAGACCGCTCGTCGGCTTCTTGGTGTCATCCAGGCCATTCCAGGTCAGCGTATAGCCAACGAATGCCTTGTAGAACTCATCGCCATCATTGAGCAGCAGCGACTTGTAGGTGCCGTCCGTATCGGAGATCAGCTTGCGCTCGGCACCAGCGAACACCGTCGCCGACAGGTCGCCCATGATCGGCATGCTGGCACGCAGCTGGCCGCCGGTCGCCTGGACGCCATAATAGTTGCGCGAGGATTCGTCGGTGATGCGGTGATATGCATCGACGCCAGCGGCAACCTTGAGGCCCATGAAGCGGGGTTCGGTGAACGAGAAGTCGAAGGTACGACCCGATTCCGACGCGCCGATTGCAGCGCGCAGATACTGGCCACGACCCAGGAAGTTGCGTTCTGTCAGCGAGATTTCGCCCAGAATGCCTTCCGAAGTTGAGTAACCGGCCGTCGCGCCATATTCACCCGTCGACTGCTCGGTCACGGCGATGTTCAGCACGACCTTGTCGGCGGCGGAGCCAGGAGCGGTCGACAGCTGCACGGCGGAGAAGAAGCCGAGTGCTTCGATATTCTTGCGGCCACGGATCACCATGGAACGGTTGAAGGGGTCGCCTTCACCGAATTCCAGTTCGCGACGGATCACGAAGTCACGGGTCTTGGTGTTGCCGGTGATGTTGATGCGCTCGACATAGATGCGAGCACCCTCATCCACCAGATAGGTGACATTGAAGCGGCCATTGGTGACATCGCGATCGAGACGGGCACGGACGTCGGCAAAGGCATAGCCCTGCGAGGTGGCCTCGTAGGACATGTCCTCGATGGTCTTCTGCAGGTCGGTAACCGAGTAGCCGCCACCCTCACGGGTATCGACCGAACCGGTCAGCGCATTGGTGTTGAGGCCGTCGATGCTGGTCTCGATACCGACATTGCCGAAGGTGTACTTCTGGCCTTCATTGATGGTGAAGTTGATGAAGTAGGCATTGCGCGAGGCATCGAACTCACCGACCGAAGTCACCTGCGTGTCGGGATAGCCGCGATTGGCGTAATAGAGGCGGATGCGCTCACGGTCGACGGCGAGCTTCTGCTCGTCATAGCTGTCATCCTTGAAAAGCCAGCTCAGGAAGCCGGTTTCCTTGGTGAGCATCGCGCCCTTGAGATTACCCGAATTGAACGCATTGTTCCCGGTGAAATTGATTGCCGCGATGCCGGCGCGATCGCCTTCATTGACCACGAAGGTCACGCGGACACGGCCATCCGGAATAACTTCGGTGCGCGCCGTAACGGACACGCCGCGGAAGCCATCGCGATCATAGGCCTGACGGATGCTTTCAGTATCGGCTGCGAGGCGCTGCTGGGAGAAGATGCCCGAGGTGGACATGTCCACCATGGTGAGCAGCTGCTTGTCGGAGAAACGACGGTTTCCCTCGAACAATACCGAGCCAACAAGCTGTTGTTGCTGGGCGTGAGCAGAGACAACGCCAAGAAGCGGAACACCAGAACCTGCCAGCGGGGCAGCGCCCAGGATTGCCAGCGCCAAGAAAGCGCCGCGCATCAGCTTGGTGGGGTGGATCATATTTTTATTGCCTTCTGCGACCAGGCCCAAGGGCTCGCCATGCACAGCGCTCCCCCAAGCAAACTCCATTACACCGTTTTACCGTCTTTTTAACCAACGGCAAGGCGGAAGCCTCGACGCGGTTAGCAAATGATTGGTGCACTTGTATTCCTGCAACACCTTGCGAACCAAGGTTAACCAAAGGCTAACCCAGAGCTCTCAGATAGGCAAACAGGGTGTCGTTAAAGAGCGTGAACACCATGAGAGCCAAGACCAGGGCAAACCCGAAACGGAACCCTATTTCCTGAACTTTCATGCTGAGCGGACGCCCTCGCACGGCTTCGACGAGATAGTACAATAAGTGCCCGCCGTCGAGCATAGGTACGGGTAAAAGGTTGAAGATTCCGATATTAAGCGACAACAAGGCTGTCAGATTGATCAGCGCGATGATGCCGAGCGTCGCCACTTCCCCGGAAACCTTGGCGACTTTGACCGGGCCACCCAATTGTTCGACATCGCCGCGGCCGACGAAAAAATCGCCTAGGAAGGCGCCGGTGCGCTGCACGATGAAGCGAATTTCCTCCACCGTCATGCCAATCGCCTCGATTGGGCCGGGCCGATAGAGGCTCACATCGGCCTGATCGACGTTCCGACTCACCCCGATGCGGCCGATCCGCTGGTTGTTGCCGAAGCGATCCTGCACCTCGACGGCTTCGGGCGTCAGCTCAATGGTCTGGTCGGCGCCATCGCGCTCGATGACGATGTTGACTGGCCGCTGCGGTGCGGTGGCGATAAAGCGCTGGAAATCGTCGAAGCCATGCACGGCATAGCCATCGACCGACACGACGGTGTCACCCGCTTCCAGCCCCGCCGCCTCGGCAACCGAGGCCGCCACTACTTCCCCGATCACCGGGGGAATGGTGTAGCGGCCATAGCCGAGCAGCAGGACGTAGAGAATGACAAAGGTGAGGATGACGTTGGCGATGGGGCCGGCAGCCACTACGGCGATGCGCTGCCACACATTCTTGTTGGCGAACAGCCGCGGCGCGAGTTCGGGATCAATGTTGGCCAGCGCATCATTGTCCGGCACGCTGGCAGCATTCATATCCCCGACGAACCGCACGTAACCGCCGAGCGGAATTGCGGAAATCCGCCAGCGTGTGCCATGCTTGTCGTCCCAGCCGATCAGTTCCGGGCCGAAGCCGACGGAAAAGGTCTGGATCGCCACGCCATTCCAGCGCGCCACCAGGTAATGCCCCATCTCGTGCACGAACACGATGACGGTAAGCACCGCCAGGAACGGAATGACGTAGGAAAGCAACCAGAAGGCGAAGTCGAACATGTCGTTCCTTATCGATCCGGCCACCTTGGCGGCCGGGTCATCACCAGTAGAGCAGGCCCTGGGCCACGGCGTCAAAGCCGCCATGCAAGCCGCCCACGATCAAAACCAGCAAGACGCCAAATGTGAGGCTATCGAGCCGGTCCATCAGGCCGCCATGACCCGGAATGATATCGCCGCTATCCTTGATGCGGAAATGACGTTTGATTGCGCTTTCGCCCAGATCGCCCAATTGCCCAAGAACGCTGATCGAAGCCGACAGCACGAGGCCGATCCACCATGGGGAATCCGTGATGATGATCCACAGCAACAGCCCTGCCCCGGTTCCCAGCGCCAACCCGCCGAGTGCACCCGACCAGGTCTTGGACGGCGAAATATCGGGCGCGAGTTTTTCTCCGCCGATCTGCCTACCGGTAAAAAAGGCTGCAGAATCAGTCATCCACACCACCGTGCCGAGATAGAGGCCAGCCCAGACGCCGTGGATCGTGGTGCCCCGCATCATCAGGGCCGCAATGATGATGGAGCCGAAAATCACCAGCCCCAGCACCCGCCACCAGATGCCCTCGCCGCGCATTGCCAAAGCGACCACACAAGCCACGGCGATAACGGCCATGCTGCCAAGTGGCCCGAATAGCGGGAAAACCACCCCGGACAGCGCCACCAGCCCGATCAGCGCCATGCCGCCGGGCGTCAGTGGCGCCCGCGACACCATGGTTTCCCATTCGCGATAGACGCCGCCAAACACCCCGCCGACCACGGCCGAAAACACATAGCCGCCCAGATAAAGCGCGGTGGCGGTCAAGGCAATCAGAACGGCAGCGGAGGCGAGACGTGGCCCGAGATCGGACCACAAACGGCGGCGATTGGCAGAAGGTTCTGACGAGGAATCGCCTGGATTGGTCAAGGTGATGCCGCCTCGATGCCGCCGAAGCGCCTGACGCGCTGGGAGAAAATCTCCAGCACACGAAGGAATGTGGCCTCGTCAAAATCGGGCCAATACTCATCCACGAAGACGAATTCCGAATAGGCTGCCTGCCAGAGCAGGAAATTGGAAATGCGCTGTTCGCCGCTGGTGCGAACGATCACGTCGGGATGTGGAATGCCGGTTGTATAGAGCGCCGCTTCGATGGTGGCCTCGGTAATATCCGATGGCGCCAGCCGGCCGGCGGCGACTTCAGTGGCGATCCGCCGTGTCGCGTCGACGATTTCGGCCTTGCCGCCATAGTTGAAGGCGACGATCAGCACGAGCCCGGTATTGGCAGCCGTCTTGGCCTCGACGTCGTCGATCAGCCGGATCAGCGAGGGCTCGAGCCCGTCGCGCGAGCCGATGATCCGCACCTGCACATTGTTGCGGATCAGCCGTTGCAAATCCGATGCAACAAAGCGGCGCAACAGATTGAAGATGAAAACAATCTCATCCTTGGGCCGTGTCCAGTTTTCCGACGAGAAACTGAACACGGTGAGGTTTGCCACGCCGTAATTGATGCACAGCTCGACGAGATTGCGCAGCGCCTTGACGCCCTCGATATGCCCCTCGGTGCGGCGCTTGCCGCGCGCTTTCGCCCAGCGGCCATTGCCGTCCATGATCACGCCGATATGCGCCGGAATGCGCAGCGACGCAGGCGGAGCGAGTTCGGCAATGCTGGCGGGGTCGATGGACATCCACGCTCTCCTGGCGCAGTGGGCGCAAGCTTAGACCTGCATGATTTCCTGTTCCTTGGCAGCGACGACACTATCGATTTCGGCCACGGCCGCATCGGTCGCCTTCTGCACCAGGTCGGACTGCACACGGGCATCGTCCTGGCTCATATCGCCGTCTTTTTCGGCCTTTTTGAGAATGTCCATGCCATCGCGGCGGATATGCCGCACCGCCACACGAGCCTGTTCGGCATAATTGTGGGCAACCTTGGTCAGGTCGCGCCGGCGCTCTTCATTGAGCTCAGGCAGTGGCACGCGAATAATCTGCCCCTCCCCCATCGGGTTGAGCCCCAGGCCGCTATCGCGGATCGCTTTTTCGACGGCGTTGGCCATTGAGCGATCCCACACCTGCACGCTGAGCATGCGCGGCTCCGGCACCGTCACGGTAGCCACCTGGTTGAGCGGCATGCGCGAACCATAGGCTTCCACCGTTACCGGCTCCAGCAGGCTCGCGCTAGCGCGGCCCGTGCGCAGTCCGGCCAGTTCCTCGCGCAGCGAAGTGATGGATTTCTGCATGCGGTTTTTGAGTTCGCTCAGGTCGTAGCTGACGGCCATGGCTAAAGTCCTTCTCGTCTAGTTCGATGCGCTGACCAGGGTACTGCGGGTCTTGCCGGCAAGCACACCGGTCAGCCCGCCCGGATCGTCGAGCGCATATACGATTATCGGCATGGAATTGTCGCGGGCAAGCGCGAAAGCCGCAGTATCCATAACCCTGAGGTTTTTCCCGATGACTTCGTCATAGCTGACGGTGTCATAGCGGCGCGCATCGGGGTTCTTCATCGGGTCTTCGGTATAAACCCCGTCGACCTTGGTGCCCTTGAGCACAACATCGCATTCAAGCTCGATGGCGCGCAGCGTGGAAGCGGTGTCTGTCGTAAAGAATGGATTGCCGATGCCGCCGCCCAGTACCACCACAAAACCATCTTCGAGCGCCGATTTGGCGGCGCGAGCGGTAAAGGTGTCGGCTACGTTGGGCATGGTGACGGCGCTGAATGCCTTGGACTTGATGCCCTGGCGGGAAATCGCGTTGGACAGCGCCAGCGCGTTGATCATGGTGCCGAGCATGCCCATCAGGTCCGCAGTGACGCGGTCCGTGCCGTCGGCAGCGCCGGCCATGCCGCGGAAGATATTGCCGCCGCCCACCACGACCCCGATCTGCACGCCCGTATTGGCGACATCGGCGATCTGCTTGGCGATGGCCTGCAAAAAGGGTGGTTCGATACCGAAGGAATTATCCCCCGCCAGCGCTTCGCCCGAGACCTTGAGCAGAATGCGTTTGTAGGCAGGCGCCATCGGCGAACCCCTTCAAGAAAAATTGTTTTGGGGCACCGAATCCGGCGGCACCCGCGCGACACTAGGCAATCGTGCTGCCAAGGGGAAGCACTGAACCCATGCAAATTGTAGCTAGGCGAGGTTTCTGCGCTCAATCCCCGGCCAAATCATGGCCAGACGGAGAGCAGCGGACGGGCCCGAAGGCCCATCCGCAAGTGGCTTACTTGACGCCGGCAGTAGCGGCGACTTCGGCGGCAAAGTCGGTCTCGACCTTCTCGATGCCCTCGCCCAGTGCGAAACGCACGAACTTGGTCAGCTTGATCGGAGCGCCGACATCCTTCTCGGCGTTCTTGAGCACGTCGGCGACCTTGGTCTCGCCATCGACGACGAACACCTGGCTGAGCAGCGTGACTTCCTCGAAATACTTGCGCATGCGGCCTTCGACCATCTTTTCAGCGATCTCGGCCGACTTGCCCGATTCTTTGACCTGCTCAAGAATGATGGCGCGCTCGCGAGCGACCACATCCTGGTCCAGTTCGTCGGGGGCAATGGCCTGCGGCTGAGCGGCGGCGATGTGCATAGCGAGCTGCTTGCCGAGAGCCGACAGGGCAGCCTTGTCGCCGGTCGACTCGAGAGCCACCAGGATGGCGATCTTGCCGAGACCCGGCTTGACCGCATTATGCACATAGCTTTCCACCACGCCGTCGGTGACCGAAACGGTCTGCGTGCGGCGCAGGTTCATGTTCTCGCCGATCTTGGCGATGGCTTCGGTCAGTTCGGCCGAAACCGAATGGCCCGAGCCGGGGAACGGCATTTCGCCGAGCTTGACCACGTCGCCATCGGCGTCGAGCGCCAGCTTGGCAACATTGCTCACGATCGACTGGAACTGCTGGTTGAGCGCGACGAAGTCGGTTTCGGAATTGACTTCGACGGCAGCCGCGGTGGTGCCATTGGTGGCAACGCCAACCAGGCCTTCGGCCGCAACGCGGTCAGCCTTCTTGGCAGCCTTGGCCAGGCCGCGCGTGCGCAGCCAATCGACTGCTGCTTCCATGTCGCCATTGGTTTCGGCCAGGGCCTTCTTGCAGTCCATCATGCCGACGCCGGTCGCGTCACGGAGCTGCTTAACCAGTGCTGCTGTGATTTCCATGGGTACACCTCTTGGCGGCCCCTCGCGGGGCCGCATATTTCAGATCAAAACGAAATCGGATTTAGCCGACTTAGTTGACACTTGCTTCGTCGGCCGGCAGGTCTTCAGCCGGAGCGCGCTCGGAAGCACCCAGATCCGCGCCGAGAGCCGAGGACGAACGGCCGATGCCGTCGATCGCAGCCTTGGAGACCAGCGACACATAGAGCTCGAGAGCGCGCGACGCGTCATCATTGCCCGGGATCGGGTAATCGACGGTGTCGGGATCGCAATTGGTGTCGACGATCGCCACGACTGGGATACCCAGACGACGGGCTTCCTTGATCGCGTTGGCTTCCTTGTTGGTGTCGATGACGAACAGCAAGGACGGCAGGTTGCCCATGTCCTTGATACCGCCCAGGTCACGCTCGAGGCGTTCCTGCTCGCGGCTCATCATCAGGCGTTCCTTCTTGGTGCGGAGCGCGAGTTCGTCTTCGCTCAGCGACTCGAGTTCGCGCAGGCGCGAGATCGAGTTCGAGATGGTCTGCCAGTTGGTCAGCGTGCCGCCGAGCCAACGCGAGTTGACATAGTACTGGGCCGACTGCTTGGCGGCATCAGCCACCAGGGGAGCCGCCTGGCGCTTGGTGCCAACGAACAGCACGCGGCCACCGTCAGCAACGGTGTCCGAGATCAGCTGCAGCGCGCGGCTCAGGGCCGGCACGGTCTGGCTCAGGTCGAGAATGTGGATGTCGTTGCGAACGCCGAAAATATAGCGCTCCATCTTCGGGTTCCAGCGATGCTTCTGGTGACCAAAGTGAACGCCTGCTTCGAGCAATTGACGCATAGAAAAATCGGGCAGTGCCATGATGGCTGCTCCTTGTTTACCGGTTGATGCCTCCACGAAACATTGCGACGGTCTCCCGCCACCGGATGGTTCTTCAGTTTCCCGAAAAGCCTGTCTCGTGTGTGAAATCGCGCTGACACGCAGTCAAACGCAGGGGCGATATAGGGGAAGCAGCCTCAGAAGGCAAGCGCTACCGCGTTTTAGGGCTTGCCCGGTTTGGCCGGCTCGACGGCGGTGAAGGCCAGACCGACCTCGTCTTCACTGCGCCAGACCACGCGATAAGGTTCGATCTGGTGGCGATCGGGGATCAGGATATAGGCTGCGTCGGGGATATCCTCGGTTGAGGCGAAGGACAGCTTGGCGCCCTCCGGCGAGATATTCCGGATCGTGCCGGTTTTGCGGACAATGCCGTCCTCGTGCACCAGGGTGGTCTCCACCTTGGCGGCTTGCCGCGGCACTTTGCGACGCTCGATCTTGGGAGTGGGTGTCATGACCTTTGCCCGGTTGCACCTATGTTGTAGCGGTTTTGGGTCACTATCGGATTACACAATTCGATGCGTTTTTAGCTATCCGGCAAGGACTGCTTCGTGAACTGCGAGCCTGTTTCCGCGGGCACAACATCGCGCTAACCTCGCCATGCGCAATAAGGAGGTCGAGCGATGAAATTTGGCGTGATGGGAACCGGACAGGTCGGTACAACTATTGGCGGCAAGCTGCAGGCGCTGGGACATGATGTGGTCTTCGGCTCGCGATCGCCAGAGGGCGGCAAGGCGAGCCGCGTCGGTGCTGAAACCGGCATCAGGGTCGCGAGCCACCAGGAAGCCGCCGAGCACGGCGAATGGATCGTCAATGCCCTGCCCGGCGAGCATGCCCTCGCCTCCCTGACGGGCTGCGCACTCGACGGTAAAATTCTCGTCGATATCGGCAATTATGAAGCGGCTGTCGACGGCCCCATCGCCATGCCGCTCGGCCAAGCGCTGCAGGCGGCCTTTCCGGCGGTACGGCTGATAAAGACGCTCAACAGCGTCAGCGCCCATCTCATGGTGGATCCCGACAGCCTGGGCGCAGACCATAGCGTCTTTCTCGCGGGCAATGATGCGGCTGCCCGAGCGGAGGTCGAGACATTGCTGCGCGCATTCGGCTGGCGATCGATCCTTGATCTGGGGGATTTGGAAGCCTGTCGCGCCATGGAAGAGCTGGTGCCGATGTGGATGCGCCTGTTCGGCAAGTTCGGCGATCCCAACTTCAATTTGCTGGTGGCGCGGCAGCGTTGAAAGTTATCCACAAGAACGGAATGTCCGTTTCATTGTGACAGCGATACGGATGATGCGTTCGAATAACGCGGAGCGTGAGGGGGCGCCATATAGCCCGTTTTGCCACAAAATCGAGCACGCGTGCAGTGGGACTCCGCACTCGCACCACGCCGCTCCTGCCCTTGCGAACGGCCGAGTGGCAGGCTGTTACAAGACCGTCGCAAACTTATGGTTACAACGCGGCCGCCGAGACGTTGTGTCCG
Organism: Hyphomicrobiales bacterium; assembly: GCA_900470445.1. Classification (GTDB taxonomy): domain Bacteria; phylum Pseudomonadota; class Alphaproteobacteria; order Rhizobiales; family Devosiaceae; genus Devosia. The sequence continues at coordinate 55,007 of UCAU01000009.1, forward strand.
GTAGCGGGTTTCCGCTTGCACACGCTCGCAATGAATAGTTAGTCTTGCTTCCAGCATTGGCACAAGACCGATGAAATCTGCGGGCGGAACAAACCGTCGAGTGGAACATCCGTTCGAAAACGGACTTTGGGAGACAACAACGATGAAACGGCGTGATTTCATGCTCGCTGCCGGCACTGTCGCCGGCGCCCTTATGCTGCCCCGCATGACGTTCGGTGCCGAGGGCACGATCGACTGGTACACCAGCTCGGATCAGAACGTGCTCGACTTCTGGACCAATGTGGTGAAGCCGAAGTTCGAGGCTGCAAATCCCGGCCTGACGCTGAACCTGGTTGATGGTGGCGATGGCGCCGGCGTCGCAGCGATCGGCGACCGCGCTCTGGCGGCTCTGGCCTCTGGTGCCGATCCGCAGGCTGATATCTTCGAAGGCTTCGATACCCGCGTGACGGTCGATGGTATTGCCAAGGGCCTCTATGTCGATTTCGAAAAAGCCGGCCTTTCCAACTATTCCAAGATCAATCCGCTGGCTTTCGATACGCCGACCAACCTGCCCTATCGTGGCTCGCAGGTTTTGCTGGCCTATGACACCACCAAGCTCGATCCGGCCAATGTCCCCAAGACCTGGCCTGACCTGGTTGCCTGGATCAAGGCCAATCCCGGCCAGTTCATCTATAATCGTCCCAACAAGGGCGGCTCGGGCGGCAATTTCGTGCGCCGCGCGATTTTCGAAGCGAACGGCAAGGACCCGAGCAAGTTCACCGTCGACAATTACACCCAGGAAACCGGCGATGCCATGCTGAACCCGGCATGGGATATCCTGAAGGACCTGGCCCCGTCCCTGTTCGATGGCGGCGCCTACACTTCGGGCAATACCCAGTCGCTGCAGCTGCTCGGCCAGTCGGCCGTGACCATGATCCCGACCTGGTCCGATCAGGCCCTTTCAGCCATTTCGCAGGGCGTGCTGCCGGAAACCACAGGTCTGGTTCAGCTCTCCGATCTCGGCCTGCCGGGCGGTTTCACCAAGATCGCCGTTCTCAGCAACGGCGTGAACAAGGAAGCGGCGCTCAAGCTGTCCGATTTCGTGCTCAGCGAAGAAATCCAGTCGGCTGTGCTGACCGAACTGGGTGGTTTCCCCGGCGTGTCCTGGGACTATGTCTCGGCCGACCTGCGCGAGAAGTTCAAGGATATCATTCCGAGCTCGATCCCGTTCTTCCCGGGCGGTGATTGGGAAAAGGCCGTCAATGACGGCTGGTATCGTGCTGTTGCTCCGAACGTGGATCCCAATTCGTGACAGCGGTCACCTCCGGCCCGATCGCGGCCGCGCCCGCAACTCGCAAGAGGCCAATTGGCCTCTTGCTCGTCGCTATTCCCGTGCTGATGGTGATCTGGCTGGTGATCTGGCCGATCATTTCGGCTGTCATAACCACGCTCTGGGTCAAGACTCCGGAAGGCAGCGCCTTTTCCGTCGACACCTATCGCTTCTTCTTTTCCGACGGCTATAGCCTGTCAAATCTGTCGCTGACGCTATGGACAACCGGTGTTTGCGCCATTCTGCTGCTGATCGTGTGCCTGCCCATCGCGCTGTATCTGCGCTTTTCCAATAGCCGCGTTTCGGCCTATGTGCAGGGCCTCGCCATCTTCCCGATGTTCGTGCCCTCGATCATTCTGAGCTTCGCCTTTATCCGCGTGCTTGGCCCCAATGGCACTGTCGATCTGCTGCTCAATGCGGTAAACCTGCCCAAAATCCGCACGCCCTACCTTACCCCCTGGGGGCCGGTGATTGGCTTGGTCTGGGACAATATTCCGCTGACCGTGCTGATCCTGCTGTCGGGGCTGGGGGCGGTGTCCAACCAGTCCATCGAGGCGGCGCGGGATGTGGGCGCGGGGCGCTTTGCTGTGCTCTGGCACATCATCCTGCCGCGCATTTCCAATTCCATTCTGGTCGCCATCTCGTTTGCCGTTCTGGGCATTTTCTCGGCCTTCACCCTGCCCTATGTGCTGGGGCCGGCGGCGCCGGAAATGATGGGTCCGTTCATGCAGCGCACCTTCCGCGAATTGTTCGAGCCGCGCACCGCCATTACCCAAGCCGTTGTAACCTTCGGGTTCTGCATCGTGTTTGGGCTCTTTTATGTGCGCTCCGTCGCCAAGAACAGGACGACCTGATGGCCGCCACTCTCGCTCGTCCGAAATGGGACTGGACCGGCATTATCTTTGCCGTCGTGCTGACGCTGGTCATCGTCTTCCCACTCATCGTGGTGGGGACATGGGCCTTTACCAATGTGTGGCGCTACCCCTCGGTCATCCCGCAGGAATTCGGCCTCAAATTCTGGAACCAGACCCTGGCCCGAGCCGACGTGTGGAGCTCTATCACCACCAGCCTGACGCTGGCGGCGACGGTAACGTTCCTGTCCGCCCTGATCTGCCTGCCGGCCGCCTATGCCTTTGCGCGGCTGGATTTTCCGGGGCGGAACCTGCTGTTTTTCTCGTTCCTCGCCGGTCACGCCTTTCCCAAATTCGGCCTGCTGGTCGCCATTGCCGGCATCTTTTTGCAGCTCAATCTCATCGGGACCTTCTGGGGCGTGGTGCTGATCCAGCTCGTGGGCACATTGCTGTTCATGATCTGGATTCCGGTTGCCGCCTTCCAGGCGGTTGACCGGCGTATGGAGGAAGCGGCGCGCGATGTCGGGGCCTCGCCATTCCGGGTGTTCTGGTCGATCACCCTGCCCCAGGCCGGGCCGACCATTGCGGCGGCAATCCTGCTCTCCTTCGTTGGCACCTTTTACGAAACCGAGGGCGCCTGGCTGATCGGCGCGCCGCAAGTGCGCACCCTGCCGGTCCTGATGATTTCGTTCATCAACAACCAGCCGGTCATCCAATATGGCGCCGTGCTTTCGGTGTTGCTCTGGGTGCCCAGTTTCATTGCCCTGCTGTTCGCGCGCCGCGTGGTCAATTCGGGATCGTTTGCCCGCGGTTTCGGCGGCTAGGAAGTCTCATGTCCGTTCTCAATATTTCCGATGTCTCCAAGGTGTTCAGCACGACGCGCGCCGTGGATTCGTTCTCCCTCGACGTTGCCGATGGCGAGCTGGTTTGCCTGCTGGGGCCATCCGGCTCGGGCAAATCCACCCTGCTCCGCATGGTGGGCGGGTTCGAGCAGCCCTCGAGCGGGCTGATCACCATAGATGGCCAGGAGATCACCCATCTGCCGCCGGAAAAGCGGCCGACCGGCATGGTGTTCCAGAGCCATGCGCTGTGGACGCATATGAATGTGTTCAAGAACCTGGCCTTCGGCCTCAAACTGCGCCGCCTGCCGGCTGATGAGATCAAGCGCCGGGTCGAGGGCGTGCTGGAGCTCGTCGGTCTGGGTGGCTATGGCACGCGGTCTGTCACCCAGCTTTCGGGCGGGCAGCAGCAGCGGGTGGCACTGGCGCGGTCGCTCGTGCTGGAGCCCAAGATTTTGTTGCTCGACGAGCCCTTTGCCAGCCTTGACCAGCATCTGCGCGAGCGGCTGCGTGAGGAAGTGCGCGATATCCAGCAGCGGCTCAAGATCACGACGCTGTTCGTGACGCATGGGCAGGATGAAGCGCTGTCCATGGCCGACCGGGTTGTGGTGATGCGCGATGGCAAGATCGAACAAGCTGACCGGCCAGACGTGGTGTATCGCGAGCCGCGGACGCCGTTTGTTGCCGGGTTTATTGGCACGATGAACCTGTTGGAAGGCACTGTTTCCAATGGCGTGTTCAATCGCGCCGGTTTCAGTTTTCCGCTGCCGGTAGCCGATGGCCCGGCAATTCTGGCGATCCGCCCGGAAGCGCTGGACCTTACGGCCGTTGCCGAGAATGGCCAGGCCAAGGTGCATCGGGTGACCGATTATGGCACCCATGGGCTGGTTGATCTGGAACTGCCGGATGCGACGCGCCTCAAGGCGTCGGTTGCGCATCCCGACCTGTTCAAGACCGGGCAATCGGTCGTGCTGACGCCGCGCGCTGTTGCCGCTTATCGTGATCACGCCTTCATTCATCGCAGCTGATATGACCGACCCCATCACTATCGTTCGTAACGGCCACAAGACCTGGCTCAAATGGCATCGTGGCCGTCGCAGTGCGGGCGATCCGGCCTTTACCGGAGAGCGGATCCTGGAAGGCATGCGGTTGGGGGCCAGTGTCGAGGTGGACCTCGTCATCCATGCCGACCGGGGCTATGCCGTGCTGCACGACCTGAGTGTTGAGCGGGAAACCACCGGCACGGGCAAGGTGGCCGAATTGAGTGCCGCGCAATTGCGGACGTTCCATCTGCGCGATGAGGATGGCAAGCCGCTTGAGCAGAAGGTCATGCTGCTGGAAGATTTGGCGGCGCTGCTGGCCAAGGAAGGCGCGCATCCTGATGCGCTGCTGCAGCTGGATTACAAGGAAGACGCCCGCGTTCTTGATGAGCGCGCGATCAGGACGTTCAAGGAAAGCGTCGGTCCCGTTGCTCGCTGCATGATCCTGTCATCGGGGGATGCTGACTCGGTGCGGTTGCTGAGTGAGGGCGTGGATGGGCTGCGGATTGGGTATGATCCTTGCCATGATGGGGCGCTGGAGCGTCTGGCCATCTCGCGAGACTTCACCGGCTTTGTGGCCGATGCCATCGCGGCCTCGCCGAATGCTGAGATGATTTATCTGGCCTATCCGCTGGTGCTGGAGGCCGACCGGCAGGGTTTTGATATTGTCGCGGCCTTCCATGCGCATGGCCGCCGCATCGATGCCTATACGATCAAGGCGGCGAATGCGGATTCTCGCGTTGCGGTCGAGCGGCTGCTGGCGCTCAAAGTGGATCAGATCACCACGGACGATCCAGAGGGCCTTGCGGCCCTCGTTGCCGGATAATTTGGCCCATAGGGCCCGGAGATAGATATGCAGTCCTACGATGCCGTACTCGCCGATATGGTCGCTGTTGCCCGCCAGGCAGGCGCGCTGACGCTGGGTTATTTCAAGCGCTTCCGCGACCTCGAAATCGGCATCAAGGGACCGGCGGACTTTGTCTCCGAAGCCGATATGGAATCGGAAAAGCTCATCCGCAAATTCCTGTTCGAGCGCTACCCGAACTGGAGCTTTACCGGCGAGGAATTTGCCCCGGTGACGGGCACGGACCCCGAATATCGCTGGCTGGTCGACCCTATCGACGGCACGACCAATTTCATCAACGGCATGCATTATACCATCTCGATTGCCCTGCGGCGCGGCAATGAGACGGTCTGCGGCGCGCTCTACAATCCGGTGTCCGACGAGATGTTCACCGCGATCAAGGGAGAAGGCGCCTTCATGAATGGCGAGCCGCTCAAGGTCAGCGAGCAGAGCGATATCGGCCTGATGAATGTCGGCACGGGCCTGGCGACCTCGCGCCTGTTCACCTTCCCCGGCTTCTATCAGCGGCTCGAACAGATCCGCGATCCGATCAGCTCGGTGCGTATTGTCGGCAGTTCCGCCAATTCCTGCGCTTATGTCGCGCTGGGCCGGCTGACCGGCTATTACGAGGAATCGGGCCTGGTCGATTGGGCTGTCGGCGTACTGCTGGTGCAGGAAGCCGGCGGCATTGTTACCGATTGGTGGGGGCGCGGGCCGGAATTCTACGAAAAGACCGGCTGCGTCATCGTCGCCAACAAGGCGACCCACGCCTATCTGATCGACAAGCTCAAGGACGCGCCGCGCAAAGACCCAGCTGACTAAGCCGGGCGGCGGCTCATGTCGGGCTAAATTCGACTTCCCACATGCGCGGCCAATAGACGTCGTCGTAAAAGTCGGGCGGGATCGGCGACATGCGCGAAATCGCGCGTGACGCCAGATCGATCTGCTGGGCGAGGTGCTGGATGACCTCGGGCATGGGTCGCCCGGTGATGAATTCGCGCGTACGCCACTGATCGAGCTTGAGATAACGCAGGCGGCGCCTGGCTTCGGCCTCTACGTCTTCGACGGAGACGGGATCACTACTGTTCTCGACGACTGCGAAACGCACTTTTGGAACTCAATACGAACACGAACGGCATGATCGCCGCCATAGGTGTCATCACTTTGTCATGCCGGCGTTACCGAAGCGGTAACGCCAATCTGTTGCGTGCTAGTTTGCGGCCATGTCGATTCTCTACGTCATGGCCGCCCCGGCCGAATACGGCCCCCACCTGCGCGCACGCATCACGCCGCTGATGACGGGGATTGGTCCGGTCGAGGCCGCAATCGTGGTGACACGGGCGCTGGCGGAGGCGAAAGTGGCGGGCAGCTTGCCTAGCCTGGTTGTTTCACTGGGATCTGCGGGTTCTCGCACGCTGGAGCAATGCGAAGTCTATCAGGCCTATTCGGTGAGCTATCGCGACATGGATGCCTCGGCACTGGGTTTTGCCAAAGGCCAGACGCCGTTGCTCGATCTGCCACCGGTCTTGCCGCTGCTTCCGCTGGTCGATGGGCTAAAAGGCGCCAGCCTTTCGACGGGCGCCAACGTCGTTTCAGGCGCCGCTTACGATGCTATCGAAGCCGACATGGTGGATATGGAGACCTATGCCACCTTACGGGCGTGCCAGAGCTTTGACGTGCCTTTGCTGGCATTGCGCGGCATTTCCGACGGCGTGGCAGAACTGAACCACTTGGCCGACTGGACGCAATATCTGCATATCATCGACGAAAAGCTGGCCGCCGCCGTCGATACGATCGAAGCGGCATACGGCCAAAGGCCCTAGTTTCCGGTCTGCGCCTTCTTGTCGCGACGGGCGCGGCGCCAAGTGGACCATTTGCGGGTGCCGCGAACGATGGCGTGGTTGACCGGTCCCTGCAGGAAGACCAGGTCGAGCGCCAGGAGCAACAGGCCCAGCGGCAGCATCCAGAGGCCCAGGACCGGCAGGAAGCTGAATATACCGCCAAGGACCAGCAGGAAGCCGAGCGGAATACGAATCCAGCGGGCTTCGGGGCGGCGGACGCGTTCGAGCCAACCGGCGGCGAAGCCGGGCGCACGGCGTTGTATCTTGTCGAATTGCCGGTTGAGACGGGCGTGGCTCTTGCTGCGCATGGGCTATCCCTTATTGGCTTGGCGTCAAACTATAGCTGGTGTTTCAATCTGACTTTCCAAGGCCCGTAGCGCAATTTCGGCAATTCGCCAATACGGCCCATTTGTCCTGCTACCGGAACCATTGGCGCGAGGCCGAGTTGATCGGGGGCAACGAAAACCATGGGAGCGTCATTATGGCAACTTCAGCACGACGGGCTATCAAACAGATTGAAGAGGCCGGCGACGACATCTCCGACAACCTCATCCAGCAGATCGCCGCGCTACGCAAGGAAATCTCGACCATAGCCGACGCTGTCGGCGATTATGGCGGGCACCGGATGCATGACATGCAGCACAACGCGGTGGCCCTGGCCAACGAAGTGCGTCACCAGGGCCGCGTCGTGGCTAAGCAGGTCGGCCGCCAGGCGGGCGTCGCCACACGGGCTGTGCAGGAAAATCCAGTGCCTGTTATCATCGCTTTGGGCACCATTGCCCTCATCTCGGCGCTGGTTTTCCGGCGCGATTAGCAGCGTTAACGTTTTGCTAACCGTGCCAGTCACCGTTTCCTTAATCGTACAGAGTCATTTTCGGTCAAACTTGCACCAATGCAACAGACCGGAGATGACCCATGCACTTTACGTCGAAGGCGCTTTTGCGCGTCGCCGCTTTGGCTGTCGTCGCGACCAGTCTGGGGGGCTGTAGCTTCCTCGGTCTTAATTTCGGCATGGCCCAGCTCAGCGAAAAAGAATGCCTGATGCGGGCAATGTATTTCGAATCCAACCGCTCAAGCTCTGAAGGCATGCTGGCTGTCGGTACAGTGGTGATGAACCGTCTGCAGGATGCCCGCTATCCCAAGTCAGTTTGTGGCGTGGTGGGGCAAAAGAACCAGTTCGCCCAGGGCGTCCTGACCAAGAAGATGACCGATAGCGGTGCCGTACTGGCCTCGCAGGTTGCCGATCAGGTGCTGCGCGGCGCGCGGCATCCCGGCGTGCAGAATGCGCAGCATTTCCATACTGCCGGCCTGCGCTTCCCGTACAACAATATGCACTACGTACTCGAAGCGGGTGGCAACGAGTTCTACGAAAAGTACTAGCCTAGAAGTCGCCGCCCAGATCGAAATCGTCGTCGCCGCCGAAATCGGCATCACCGGCGTCCGTTTCGTCCGGCGTAGCCTCCAGCGGCTGGTCGGCTTGATATTCGGATGCGTTGGCATCGCCGCCCAGCATGCCAGCAATTGCCGAGCCGAGCAGCAGACCACCCGTCACGCCCAGCGCCGTTTGCGCCGCGCCGGCCAGAAAGCCGCCGCCCTGCCCGCGACCAACATCCCTGTCGCCGCCCTGATCCCAGGGGCCACGCGCCCGCCGGCTCGGCCGGGCGGGTTCGTCACCGCCAAACAGACCGCCGAGAAATCCCCCGCTCGGTTGCTGCTTTGCTTCCAGTTCCTCAATGCGCTCGCGCGCCGCACGTAGGGCTTGCTCCTGAACCAGGATGGTCTGCGCCATGTAATAGGGGGATGGCGGATATTCGCGCAGGCGCTGCTGGATCAGGGCCTCCGCCTCGGCCTCGCGCGGCGGGCTTTTGCGGGCCGCGGCTTCGATTCGGTCGAACAGGTCGTCTATGGCGTCGCGTTCCTGCTGATTCAGCATTGTCGGGCTCCCTGACATCTCGTCGTAACAAGGAAATGGGAAACACCATCCGATGTTGCAACCGCGCGGAAACTACGATCTATGCAAAGAATTCAAGCTGCCGCGAAGATGCCGCAAAGTTGACCGAATTTCGTCCAGCTTCGTGCGGTAACGAAGCGGTGATCTATAGACCTAACATCATAAAATTTATGGGAGATTGTCGATGAATTCAAAGTTCCTGCTGCCGCTGGCCGCTCTTTCCATGTTTGCGCTGGCCGCATGCAGTGATCCGAAGACTCCGGACGCACCTGCGGCCACGACCGAGACCACGGCACCTGCTGCCGCGCCGGCCGCTGCGGCTCCCGCCGCTGCGCCGGCTGCCGCTCCCGCAGCAGCACCCGCGGCTCCCGCTGCCGGTGCCGCCACGATGACGCCCGAACAGGCCATGCAGGCCGTGCAGGCCCAGGCTGCCAGCATGACTCCCGAACAGAAGAACGAAACCATCGCCGCTGCCCGCAAGGCCGCCGAAGACGCCGGCAAGGCCCAGGGCCTGTCCGAAGAGCAGATCAAGCAGGCTGCCGACATGGCTGAGCAGGCCACCAAGCAGATGCTCGGCGTTCAGTAACAGCACCGTTTCCGATCTGACATCTGGCCCCGCGATCCATTGGATTGCGGGGCTATTTCTTGGCGTTGAGGCGCAAGACATAGCCGATCACCACAGCGATCGATTCATAGAGTTCGAGCGGGACGGTTTCATCGAGCTCGACCCCACTCAGCGCTTCGGCAAGCATCGGATTGGCTTCGATGACAACGCCATGCTCTTGCGCCATGGCGATGATGCGCTCGGCCACCAATCCCCTGCCCTTGGCGATGACGCGCGGGGCATCGCTGGTGCCTTTCTCATATTGCAGCGCCACAGCCAGAGCGCGCGGTTTGATATCGTCATTCACGTCTGGGCATCCAGGAAATGGCCGGATGGCGCAGGCGCAGCGGAAGGCTCGCCCCTACGCACGATGATGGCGCCAAGCTGCAGGCCAGTGGCCGCAAGGGCGCCCCGCAATTGCGGTAATTCACTTTCCAGCATGGCGGCGGTTTCGGGCTCACTGGCCCAGAGCATGACGCCGGTGGCTTCACCCCGCAACGAGACATGCGCGCCCACTTCGCCAAGCGCTGGCAGATTGAGGGCGAAGCGCATTTGCCAGCCGCGCTCGCCGTCCTGTTCGGCATTGCCCTTGCCGTCGCGGTGGATCTGCATTTGCAGGAGCGTCTGGTGGTTGCCGATCAGCACCGGCAAATCAAGGCTCCAGTCCCCAACCGACTTACCAGTGGGATCAGGTAGCGACGCATGCTGATGCAAGCGCATGCGGGACAAGGCTGCATCGGTGCGCTCCAGCAGCATTTTGCCGGCTTCTTCCGGCGTGGCGGCCGGATCGATGCCAGAAGGTTCATGCGCCGAGCGGGCCCGCAACACGCCGCCACGAACCGGCGGCGCCATCATTGCCGCTGCTATCGGCGCCGCCTGTTGCCCAAGCCAATTGGTCAGCGTCTGGCGCAGCGTCAACAGCGCCGATTTCATGTCGGTCTGATCCGGCGCGCGGCTCGCAGCCAAGGCGCTTTCCTGAAAGATGCCGGAGCTGAGGACGGCTTTTTGCAAGGTTGCACCATTGAGCGGTGCGTTTAAAGACAGCCGCCCAGCCAGCACCTGCTGGGCGGCCCGCGCTACGGGTTCCGGCAGCGCGACTTTCCCGGCGATTGCAGTCACGGCAGCAGTGAGTGCGGCCACGCTGCCCTGCCGTTGAGCGGAGGTCTGGACCATCTGCGCTAATGCGGCCTGGGAGGTGGTTGGGGGCTGTGGTGCCGGGCCGGCGGGAATTGGCGCGTTGGTCGCGGGCGACGAGATGGCTGGCTGCGGCGTGGGCTTGGCAGTGACTGGGGCTATGGCAGGCGCGGGGACCGCGGGAGCCACGAGGGTGGTTGGCGCTTGCTGGATGGTTGGCGTGGGGAGCCCGATCGGTAACGCGTTGGCTACGGCTGGTTGGGGCGCTGGGGTCGGTGGGACTTGGCCCTGGGGTTGCGCCACTATGGCGGGTTGCTGGGGCGTTGTTGTTGCGACAGGTGCAAGCGGGACTGCGCTCTGTGGCGGCACGAACGCTGGTGGGGGCGCCGCCTGAGGCGCTGAACCGGGCAAGGTTGGGGTTGGGGTTGGGGTTGGGGCTGGGATTGGGGCCGCCGCAACTGGCGCGATCGGCACCGATACGGCCGGCAATATGGTTGGCGGCTGGGTCGTGGGCACGGCTATAGCTGGCAGTGGGATGCTGACCTGAACTGGTAGCGGCGCAGCGGGGATGGTGCCGGGTTGGACGGGCACGGGAGGCGGCTGGAGTGCGAGGCGTTGCTGGCTACCGCTGCCCTGGACTTCCAATTGCAGGACCATTCCGGGCTTGGTGGGCACTGGCAGCACCAGATTGAGCATCTGATCGCCGATTTGTACCTGGGTGCCGCCATTGGGCGCGGGACCGACGACTTTGGCCGCGATGACCTGCCCCGGCTGCAAAGCCAGCGTCTCAAGCGCACTGCTGCGCGCAGCAGCGACCAGCGTTGGAAATTGCGAGGAAATCGGCATGGAGCGCCCGCGCCTCCGCCGCCCCATGCGGCTTGCTGAGCAAGCCTAGCAGAGGAAATCCTAAGGCCGCGGTAAAATGGGTGCGGACGTTAGCGCGAGGTGAAGGGACTAATGCGGGCGGATATCGGTGTAGTTCTTGGTGGCCGGCTTGCCGCGGAAGGTGACCCAGAAGAAGTTGAGCGTATAGGTGCCCGCGGTGCGGAATACGCCCTCCTGCTCGAGGCGGCGGCCTGAGGTCTTCATCTTCAGCGCAAAGGTCCATTTGACGCCGCCGACCTTGGACAGGCGCACCGCCACGTCGGTGTCTTCGCCGAAAAATTCGATGGAGCGATCATAGCCACCGACCTGCTCCCAGGCAGCGCGCTTGAACACGAAATTGCCGCCCTGCACCACCGAGCCCACCCGCAGGATGAAGCGGTTGAACACGTAGATCAGATAGGTGAGGCCATAGAACATGGTCACCAGGAACCGATTGAAGCGGCTCATGTCGTAATAGACATAGGGGCCGCTGAGGCAGACCAGCTTGGGGTCTTTGGCGAACTCGGCCATGACCGTGTCGAGCCAGCCTTCGGGCACCACGGTATCGCTGTCGATATTGGCGATCAGATCAAAACCCTTGGTGGCGGCAAAGCCGGCGTCGCGGGCATTGACCAGGCCCTTTTGCGGTTCATCGACCACGCGGACGCTGGGAAAGCTACGGGCGATTTCGCCGGTGCGGTCGGTGGAGGCGTTGTTGACGACCACGATATCGGCGTCGGCGCCGGAGCGCGCCACCTCATCAACCACGGATTGCAGGCATTTGCCGATCAGCGCTTCCTCATTATACGCCGGGATGACGAATGCCAGTTTCATGGATGCCTCGTGGTGTCGCGGAATCTGCCAATAGCGTTTGCAGCGCGTTACGGCAATGTTTTCCGGTTGCTTGCACGGCAGTTGCGGCACTGGCGGATTTTCGGGCCAAGAATTTCCTGCTATCAATAGAGGGTGTGCGGCGCCGATTGACTTGCCTGTTCCAGGGTAATGCGAAAGATCGTGCAATGATCATCACCCGAATACTGCATATCGTCATCGGCTTGGCCTTTGCGCTGATTTTGGTTCCAGCGGCCAATGCGGCGGGTGAGGGTACGGCCGTGGGCGTCAAGCCGGACGCGGTGGCGCGCATCAGTTCAAGTGACCGGATTCTGGAAGTTGGCAGCGACGTTTCGGTGGGCGAATTGATCGTTACCGACGGTTCGGGCCAGGTGCAGATCGTTTTTGCCGACGGCACCAGGCTGGTTGTTGGACCGGGCAGTTCGCTGCTGATCGAGACTTATCTGCTATCGGGGCCGAATACCGCCAGGAAGCTGGCGATCAATGCCTTGGGTGGCAGCTTTCGTTTTATTTCGGGCAATAGTCCGAAATCGGCCTATTCGATCGAAACCCCCACTGCGGCCATCGCGGTTCGCGGCACCGCGTTCGATCTGATCGTTACCCGCCAGCAGACACTTGTCATGCTCTATGAGGGCGCGTTGCAGCTCTGCCGCAATGCCGGGCAATGTGCTCAATTGGCTGAGCGCTGCGCTGTAGGCTACGCAAATTCCAGCGGCGCGGCGGGTCTATCCATGCAGGACACAAGGCGGCCGCAGGTGATCGCCGGCTTCGGCTATTCGCGGTTGCAGCGGCAATTGCTGCCCGACTTCCGCATCAGCGGCGCCGGCCGGTGCCAGGATGTTGGAACTGCCGAGTCGATCAACAGCCTGGGCGATTCGCCTGACCGGTCCGATGACGACAGTGACGCGCCGAGCACACCGACGACGCCCAACACGCCGAGCACCCCATCCAATCCGAACACGCCCAGCACCCCAACGGCGCCAGGCGGCCCGAATTCGCCTACTACTCCCTAGCGGCGATCAGCCGAGATAGTCGCTTTTGCCGACCGGTACGCCATTGTGCCGGAGGATGGCGTAGGCCGTGGTGACGTGGAAAAAGAAGTTGGGCAGCGCCCGCTGCACGACATAGTCCTCACCTGACAGGGTGACATCGCCGGCCCGCAGCTTGAGCGTCACCGGGCGCGTATCGGAGCCTTCAAGGTCTTCCGGCTTGACCGTTGCCAGCAGGTCGAGCGTCTTGCGCAGGCGAGCGCGCAGCTCGTCGAACGTGGCTTCGTCATCGGCCCAGGACGGAACGGGCTGGCCGGAGAGGCGCGATACGCAGCCCTTGGCATGATCGGTGGCGATCTGGAGCTGGCTGCGGAAGGGCAGCATATCGGGCGCCAGGCGGGAGGCGACGAGCACGCCGGTGTCGAAATTGCGCTCGGCCGCATAGGCGTCGGCCTTGTCCATGATTGCCAGCAGATTGGTCAACATGCGCGTGAAGAACGGCACTGTCATGCCGTACATCGAGATGGTCATCGAACTTATCCTGATTGTCTGTTCCCGAATGGGAAGACTCTTGTGCGCCAGCTGGTTTGGCGTGACAAGTAGCGTCTCCTTGTCCTGGTTTTGGGGAAGCATGAGCAAGACGACCGACGAGGCTCCGCAGAGCCGCTTTGCCCGGCTGCGGTCTACCCTGCGCCTGCTCTATCATGGTCAATCGCCCACCGCGCAACGCTTCCAAGCCGCGGCGCTGATTGTCGATCTGGCCATCATCGTCTTCTTCATTCTCACCCCGCTGCTGCGCGAGAATGCTTCGTTCCTGTGGATCGATTATTCGATCGCCGCGCTGCTGGTCGCCGATCTGATCGCCCGCGCTCTCGCCTCAACCGATGTGCTGCGCTGGATGCGGCAATTTCCGGTGATCATCGACATCTTCATCCTGCTGACGCTGCTGGCGCCGACCTGGCTGGTCAATCTAGGCTTCTTGCGCATCATGCGGCTGTGGACGCTGACGCGGTCCAGTTCATTTTGGCGACCGCTGCGCAAGCGCGGGCTGGAGAGCTATCAGCCCACCGTGCAGGCGGTGATCAACCTGCTGGTTTTCCTCTTCGTGGTGACGGGCTTTGTCTACACCGCCTTCGCAAACGAGGATTCCGGCATAGCGGGCTATGTCGATGCGCTGTATTTCACCGTAGCCACGGTCACCACGACGGGGTTTGGCGATATCGTCCTGCCCGGCACCTGGGGCAAGCTGGCCTCGATCGTCATCATGATCATCGGCATCTCGCTGTTCGTGCGGCTGGCTCAGTCGATCTTTCGGCCATACAAGGTGCACTTCCCCTGCCCGCAATGCGGGCTGCAAAAGCACGATCCCGACGCCGTGCATTGCAAGGCTTGCGGGCATGTCCTCAACATTCCCGATCACGGTCACGACTAACGCAGCACGGCCAGCCGCACGCGGAAACAGGCGCCGGGGAGCGGGCCGGCGACCAGATCCAGCGAACCGTTCATGCGGGCCACGATCTGCCGGCTGATAGCGAGGCCTAAGCCGGCGCCGCTTTGATCGGCTGAACCATGCTGTCCGCGCGAGAATTTTTCAAAGATCAGGCCGCGTTCGGCCTTGCCGATGCCGGGGCCGTTGTCGGCGATCTCCACCGCATAGAAGCCGGCGCGGGTGGATGAGGTGACGCGCAGGATCGGGCTTTCGGCGTCGTTATATTTCACGGCGTTGGAAATGATGTTGATGAAGACTTGGCAGAGCCGATCGCCATCACCGTCCACCATGGTTGCTCGCGCCCGGCTGCCGAACTCCACGCGCATGCCGCGCTGGCGCAGCAGCGCGTCGCAAACCGAGAGGGCGCGTTCCAATGCCGCTTCGGCGTCGGTGGGCACATTTTCCCACGTGCGTTCGCCGCGCTCTAGCGCGCTAAGATCGAGGATTTCGTCGAGCAGGCGGGTCAGCCGCAGGCTCTCCTGGTGGATGGTGGAGACGAAGCGGTGGCGCTGTTCCTCATCGAGTTCGCCCTTGTCGAGCAGGATTTCCGAGAACGACCGGATCGAGGTCATTGGGGTGCGGACTTCGTGGCTCACCTGGCTGAGGAAATCGTCTTTCTGAGTGTCGAGGACGCGCAGCTGGGCATTGGCGTCTTCGAGCTGCTGCGCCGTCGAGCGCAGTTCGGCCGAGGTTTTCTCCAATTGCTGGGAATATTCGATGACCTGTTGGGTTTCGTCGGCCATCTGCATGACCTCCTCCAGCGACACCTCAACGCCGGAAACGACCTTGGACAGCATGACATGGGCCGAGGCCGCGCCGATCGATCCGGCCAGTTCGCGTTCGAGCCGGCCGATGAATTCGGGCGATGGATCGAGCATGGCGGGCGCCACGCCACTCTCCCGCGCAGCGGTTTCGAACAGGGCAGCAGCGCGGCGTTCGCCCAGTACGCGCTCGGCGACGAAATAGAGGTCGTTGGCCGTGGCGGCGCCCCGCATGAAATTGCGCGGCGCGATATTGCCGCGACGGAACACGTCGACAAAGACGTTGGCCTGGATGCGTTCGAGCGTCGACTGGCTGGTCAGGAGCGAACCCACGATCAGGATGAAGGTGTTGAGCGACAGGCTCCAGAAGGCCGCGTGGGTGAGCGGGTCGAAACCGTCCAGGCCGAACAGGGCTTCGGGCCGCAGCCAGGAAATGCCCCAAGGGCCGTCGCGTAACAGTTCGGCTACCTGTGGCGAGACGGATTCGAACGACGGCAGGAAGCTGCTCCAGACCCAGATCACGAAGCCTGCGGCGATGGCGGCGGTGGCGGCTTTGAGCGAGGCATCGCGCCAGAACAGCGCAGCGAGGACGGCGGGGAAGAACTGGGCGATGGCGGTGAAGGAGATCAGCCCAATCGGGGCCAGCGCGTCGGAGTCGCGGGTGAAGAAGAAGTAGAAAAACCCCAGCGACAGGATCAGCACGATGGAGAAGCGCCGCGCCACCAGCAGCAGGTGACTGACCCCCTGCCCGTCCCGGCCGCTGGGGGTGAGCCGCAGCACGATGGGCATGACGATGTGGTTGGACACCATGATGGAAAGCGCGATGGATTCCAGGATGATCATCGAGGTGGCCGACGAGAAGCCGCCGATAAAGGCGAACAGGGCCAGCGCGCTCTGGCCGGCGGCCATGGGCAGGGTGAGTGCGAACATGTCGGGATTGGCGCCGGCGGGCATCGTCGTCAGCCCATAGAGCGCGATGGGCAGGATGAAGATGCTCATCAGCATCATGTAAGCGGGGAAGGCCCAGCCGGCGACGCGGAGATGGTTTTCGTCGGAGTTCTCGACCACCGTCACTTGGAACTGGCGCGGCAGACAGACGATGGCGGCGATGGAGAGGCCAAGGGTGGTCAGCCAACGATCATCGAAGGTGTTTTCGGCATCGAGCGCGAAGCCCTGCTCGGCCGCATTGCGGAAGATGGCCTCGAAGCCGCCGCCGATGAAAACCACGAATATGCCGACAGCGAGGAGCGCGGCGAGCTTCACCACGGCCTCAAAGGCGATGGCCGCGACCACGCCATGATGCTGTTCCTTGGCGTCAACATGGCGCGTGCCGAACAGGATGGTGAACAGCGCCATGGCGGCGGCAACGCCGAGCGCGAGGCCCACATCGTCGATGCCGGCAAGGCTCCCCTGTCCGAACTCGGACGCGCCGGCGACGGCCTGGATCGAGGAGGTCACGGCCTTGAGCTGCAGCGCGATATAGGGCGCAATGCCGATCACCGCGATGCAGGTGACCAGCACGGCAAGGCGGCTTGATTTGCCGAAGCGGGAGGACAGGAGATCAGCGACGGAGGTGATGCGCTGGAGGTGGCTGATGCGCACGAGGCGGCGGAGGACGAAATACCAGCCGACGAAGACGATGGTGGGGCCGAGATAAATGGTGAGGAATTCGAGTCCGCTGCGGGCCGCATTGCCGACCGCGCCATAGAAGGTCCAGCTGGTGCAATAGACCGAGATGGAGAGCGTGTAGACGGCGGGGGAATGGAGGAACGACTTCTTGCGCTCCCGGGCGCGGCGGTCCCCGAAATAGGCCAGCACGAAGAGCAGGCCCACATAGGCAACGGCCGTGGCGATGACAAAATCGGCCGAGAGCATTAGTCGCGCTCCCCGGGATCGGCGCTGTCGCGCGGCATCCAATGGGTCAGCAGCGCGGTGGCGGCGATGATCAGCGCCCACCAGGCGAACAGATAAATGACGACCTGCGGCACGCCGAAATGGCTGATGGGCTGGCTGAAAATATAGACCAAGGGCGGCACGATCAGCAGCGTGCCGAACACGGTCAGCACCAGCATGGCGGCTTCGAGCTTACGCCGCTCGGCCATGATCACCCAGCAGGCGCCGCACGGCCCCAACGACGTCGGCATTGGCATAGGGCTTGGTGACGAATTCGTTGGCCCCCAGCTCCTCGGCAATGCGCTTATCCTGCTGCTGGCCCTTGGCCGTCAGGATCAGCACCGGCAGCAGGCGCGTATCGGCGCTGGCGCGAATGGTCTTGAGCACGTCAAAGCCGCTGCGCTTGGGCAGCATCACGTCGAGCACCAGCACGCGCGGTTGCAGCCGGCGCACGCCTTCGAGCACCGCCTCGCCGTCGGTGACCGAGCTGATGGTCCAGCCAGCACGCCGCAGGATGAAATCGAGCGATTCAAGAATGCTCGGCTCGTCCTCAGCAATGAGTATGTCGATTGCCAAATTTCCCCCTCATATCCACGGTCTCCCCTCCGCAGATTGCGACACTAAAGCGCAATCAGGTGGAATCGCCAAGCTGAAAACCCGGGGGCAGCAGTGGAGCGCGGATTTCCCCATTCGCTCCCGTTGGTGAAAGCGCTTCCTCCTGCCGGCTCGGACATTCACGCCGCGTGCAGAGCCGGCAGCTGGGGCCGACGGGAACGTCCGCGGATGTGTCGGAGAGATCGAGGCCCGAGCCATAGATGGTGCGGTCGGCATGCAGCACGTCGCAGGCCAGCATGATCGAGGCGGTGGGCGCCTGTTCGCGGAACGAGGCCATACGGCGCTGCACGGTTCGCGCGATGAACAGGTAGCGGGAGCCGTCGGAGAAGCGCACTACCTGCCGTACTGGCGTCTCCGGCGTGCGGAAGGCGCCATAGATGGCCCAGAGCGGGCAGGCATGGCCGCTATTGGGCAGCAGCAGGCCCGGCAGCGGAAAGTGCTTGGTGAGCCGCCCGGCGGGGTCCGAGCGCAGGAAGCCGAAGGGTACGCCCTCCTCGCCCGGCCGCCGCAGGGTTACCAGCCGCTGGGCCACCTGCTCGTAGCTGGCGTGGTAGATCTGGCAGAGGTGATCGATGTCATAGGCGGCGGCCTCGGCGTGCTGGCGGAACCGGCTATAGGGCAGGATCATCGCGCCGGCGAGATAGGAGCCCAAGGCGCGGGAAGCGAGGCGTTGCGCCACGGGGGATGAGAGCCGGGCGTTTTTGAGTTGCTGGGCAATCGCGTCTGGTGCGGCGAGTTCGCCAAAGAGGCGGGCCAGCTGGAATTGGCGGGTGGCGAGTTTGGTCGAGCCTTGCAGCCACATGATACGCTGCTGGCCATCGAACCGGTATTGGCCGGGAAAACCCTCGGGTGCAGTGCCGCCGATGTTGACGCTGATGCCGAACCGTTCTTCCAGCAATTGGGTCAGCGTGGCCATGCCGAAGGGGCCGGCCTGTTCGATCTCGGTCCGCAGGGCGTCGGCGGCGGTTTCGAGCTCGGGGAAGTAATTGTTCTGCTCAATCAGCAGATCGTCGATCTCGCGGGCTGGCGAAATATCGCTTCTATCGCGGCGGGCAATGTCGAACTGGCCGATCAGGTTGCGGGCCACATCGGTCAGTGCCAACGTTTCGCGGCCGATGGCGGCGAGGAATTGCTGGCGCTCGGCCTCGCCCAGATCGGGCACGTCGACCAGGATTTCGGCGCTGGAGCGGATGGCGGTTACACCGGAGAGGATCTGGTGCAGGAATTGCGATAGCAGCGGGTCCGAGCGCAGGCGGTCGGCATAGGCGTCGGCGCTGAGTTGCGCGCCGGTATAGGCCCGGTGCATGCGCGCCAGGGCCGCCCCGCTGGCGGGGTATTGAGCCACCAATTCGCGGCGCTCGTCGGGGCGGAAGGGCAGCGACTCAAGCATGGGGTCGGCAAAGGCTTCTTCGAGGTCTTGCAGCAGCTTCTGCTCGGCGCGGCCGGCCAGCTCGTCGATATCGATATGCAGATGCTGGGCGACGCGGTTGAGCAGAGCCCCGCCGATGTCGCGCTTGTTGTTTTCGATCAGGTTGAGATAGCTCGGCGAAATGCCGATCAACCGCGCCAGCGCCGCCTGCGAAATCTTCAACGATTTCCGCCGACTGCTGATGCGAAAGCCAATTGGCGCGCGCATGAGAATATTCCTCCCAGCCGGCGCCCTGTCAATGCATTGACTATTATTGCGCCAGACGAGTGCAATAATTTACAGAATATTGCTGCGATTACAATGCTGTATTGCCAGCATTTGCAGGGATGGCAAATACTCCCAACGCGGTGAGTGATTGGCTATGCATCAATTGCCCCGCGCCAATGAGGAGGAAATCGATGACAGTTTTCAAGCGCGGCCCCAGCCGTCGCCGTGTGCTTCAAACCGGCCTGGCCGGCATTCTCGCGACCGGCGTGGCGCCGCTAGTTTTCAGCCGTGGCGCCTGGGCGCAGGAGTTCTGCAACAATCCCACCGGCGACACCGTTACATTCGGGCTCAACCTGCCGCTGACCGGCGCCTATGCCGAAGAAGGCGCCGATGAGCAGAAGGCCTATCAGCTGGCCATCCAGCACCTCAATGGTGAGGGCGATGGCGGACTGATCAGCGTGCTCACGCCCACCGCCCTCAAGGGCAATGGCGTGCTGGGCAAGAAGGTCGCCTTCGTGACCTCGGACAGCCAGACCAAGGCCGACGTGGCCCGGGCCGGCGCCACCCGCATGATCGAGCGCGACGGCGCGGTGATGATCACCGGCGGCTCGTCTTCCGCTGAGGCCATTGCCGTGCAGGGCCTGTGCCAGGAAATGGGCGTCATCTTCATGGCGGGCCTCACCCATTCCAACGATACGACCGGCAAGGACAAGAAGCGCTACGGCTTCCGCCACTTCTTCAATGCCTATCAATCCGGCATCGGGCTGGCCCCAGCCATTGTCAACGAATATGGCGCCGATCGCCGCGCCTATCACCTGACCGCCGACTATACTTGGGGTTGGACCCAGGAAGAATCCATGAAGGCCGCCACCGAAAAGCTCGGCTGGCAGACGGTGCAAGCCGTACGCACGCCCTTGGGCGCGGCGGATTTCTCGCAATATCTGACGCCGATCCTCAATTCGGGCGCGGACGTCTTGATCCTCAACCATTACGGCACGGACATGGTCAATTCGCTGACCCAGGCGGTGCAGTTCGGCATGCGCGACCGGCAGGCCAATGGCAAGGATTTCCAGATCGTCACGCCGCTCATCTCCGAGCTTATGGCCAAGGGCGCTGGCGACAACGTCAAGGGCATTTTCGGCACCTCGAACTGGCACTGGAACCTGCAGGATCCGGGCACCGTGGCCTTCACCAAGTCGTTCGGCGCGGCCTATGGCGCCCCGCCCTCGCAGGCCGCACACACGGCCTATGTGCAGGCCTTGCTCTATGCGGACGCCGTCGAGCGCGCCGGCACATTCTATCCGCCGGAGGTGATCAAGGCCCTCGAAGGCTTCGAGTTCGACGGCATGGGCAATGGCCCCACGCTGTATCGCGCCGAAGATCACCAGTGCATCAAGAATGTGCTGGTGGTGCGCGGCAATGAGAACCCGACCAGCCAGTTCGACGTGCTCAACATCTTCAAGGAAATCCCGCGCGAGGAAGTGGCCTATGACCCCGCCATGTTCGGCGGCGATCTCGGCCCGGCCGAGCCGGCAGCCATGTGTTGATCATGCCGGCCCGCCCCTTTGAAAGGGCGGGCCGCACCTAAGCTCGGCCCTATCGCCTGGAGCGGACCATGTTTGAAGTCATCTTTCTGCAATTCCTCAACGGGCTCGACAAGGGCGGCGCCTATGCTTTGATCGCGCTGGGGCTGACCCTGGTGTTCGGCACGTTGGGCGTCGTCAACTTCGCGCATGGTGCGCTGTTCATGCTGGGCGCGTTCTGCGCCGTCATGGTGCGGCAATTCCTGACGCTGGAGACGATCACGGTCGATCCGGAACAGCTATCGCCCTGGGGTTCGCCGCTCGAAATCCGCGAGCCGCTGGTGCAGGCCTGGTTCGGCGATTTCGGTGCGGTGCTGGTGAATTATTCCGTTCCCGTTTCGCTCATCGTCACCATTCCTATCATGTTGCTCGTGGGCATTGCGCTTGAACGCGGTATCATCAAGCACTTTTATAAACGCCCGCATGCCGAACAGATTCTTGTGACTTTTGGCTTGGCCATCGTGGCGCAGGAACTCATCAAGTCGGTCTTCGGGCCCAATCCCATTCCCCAGCCCATGCCGGCCGACCTGCGGGGCGCGGCCGATATCGGCGCCTGGCTGGGCATACAGGCCGGCGTCATCACCTACCCCATCTGGCGGCTGGTCTACTTCCTCTTTGCCACCGTGATCATCGGCGGCGTGTTCGCCTTCCTGCAATTCACCACATTCGGCATGGTGGTCCGCGCCGGCATGGCCGACCGCGAGACGGTGGGGCTGCTCGGCATCAATATCGACCGCCGCTTCACCATCATGTTCGGCCTGGCCGCCGTGGTCGCGGGCATGGCCGGTGTCATGTACACCCCCCTGCTCCCGCCCAATTATCACATCGGCATGGACTTCCTCGTCCTCAGCTTCGTGGTGGTCGTCGTGGGCGGCATGGGCTCGCTGCCCGGCGCGGTGGCGGCGGGGTTCCTGCTGGGCATTCTGCAATCCTTCGCCTCGCTGACGCAGGTCAAGGACCTCATTCCCGGCATCGACCAGATCATCATCTATCTCGTCGCCGTCATCATTCTACTAGTTCGTCCGCGCGGCCTGCTCGGCCGGCGCGGCGTGATGGAGGCGTGATATGCTGGTGATATCCCGCAAGGACCTGCTGCTGTTCCTCGGCTTCGCAATCGTCGTGCTCGCCATGCCGATCTGGCTGCAACCGTTCGGCGCCGCCTATCCCGACCTGTTGAACCGCTTCACCATCTTTGCCATCTTCGCGGTGGGCTTCAATATCCTGTTCGGCCTCACCGGCTATCTCAGTTTCGGCCATGCGGCGTTTTTCGGCATCGGCTCCTATGCGGCGGTCTGGTCGTTCAAACTGCTGAGCATGGATGCGGTGCCTGCTCTGATCTTTGCCATCGTCATTTCGGGGGTATTTGCCCTCGCCATCGGCTTTGTCAGCCTGCGGCGCTCGGGCATCTATTTCTCCATCCTGACGCTGGCCTTCGCGCAGATGAGCTACAATCTGGCCTATTCGGTGCTGACGCCGATTACCAATGGCGAGACCGGGTTGCAGCTCAATCTGGCCGATCCGCGCTATCTGGATCGCGCCTTTTCAGCGGCTCCGGCGGGCCTGCCCTCGCCCACATTGTTCGGGGCGCCGCTCACAGGCTATGCCGGATTTTACTTCTGCGCCGGGTTCCTGATCATCGCGTTTTTCATCGCCCAGCGCATTACGGGCTCGCCATTCGGCATGATGCTCAAGGGCATCAAATCCAACCAGACGCGCATGAACTATACCGGCTTCAACACCAAGCCCTATACGCTGGCGGCTTTTGTGATTTCGGGCATGTATGCGGG
This sequence comes from Hyphomicrobiales bacterium, assembly GCA_900470445.1. Taxonomy (GTDB): domain Bacteria; phylum Pseudomonadota; class Alphaproteobacteria; order Rhizobiales; family Devosiaceae; genus Devosia. The sequence goes on from UCAU01000009.1 coordinate 77,889, forward strand.
CCTTGCCGGTGCGCTGCTCGCCATCACCGACCCGCTGGCTGGCGCCGAGCGCATGCAATGGACCGCCTCGGGCGAAGTCGTGCTGATGACGATCCTGGGCGGCGCGGGCACACTTGTCGGCCCGGTGATCGGCGCCTGGTTGATCAAATATTTCGAGAACATCTTCTCGGCCATCAATGACGGCATTCTCACGCGCTTCTTCGCCTTCCTGCCCGAGGGCGCCGATCATGTGGCGGTTACCATCACCAGCAAGTTCGTGGGCGAGGGCTGGTTCCTGACGCTGGGCCTGGTCTTCGTGCTCATCGTGGTCTTCCTGCCCGGCGGCATCATGGAGGGCGTGCGGCGCATCGCGGCGCTGTTCAACCGCTCTCCCAAAAAGCCACGGCACACGCCCGCCCAAGTGCAGCCTGCAGAATAGGACCAGACCGATGACCAATCCCAATGTCGTTCTGCACGTTGCCGATGTTCACAAGCGCTTCGGGGGCCTGCATGCCCTGGCCGATATCGATTTGCAGGTCGAGGAGGGCCAGACCCACGCCATTATCGGCCCCAATGGCGCGGGTAAATCCACCCTGCTCAATGTCATTATCGGCAAGCTGGCGCCGACCAGCGGCACTGTGGTGTTCGATGGCGCGATCCTGACCGGTCGCAAGCCATTCGAGATCAACCAGCTCGGCATCGCCCGGGTGTTCCAGACGCCGGAGATCTTTTCGGACCTCAGCGTGCTGCACAATGTGATGATCCCCGCGCTCGCCAAACGCGATGGCGCGTTCAAGCTGAACATGTTGCGCGCACTCGACAGCGAAACCGGCATTCGCGCCGAGGCGCAGGACATGCTGGAAGATGTGGGCATGACCAGCAGCCGCGATATGGCCGCCGGCAGCCTCAGCCGTGGCGACAAAAGACGGATGGAGCTGGCCATGTGCCTGATCCAGCATCCGCGCCTGTTGCTGCTGGATGAACCCACCGCCGGCATGAGCCGCCACGACACCAATACGACCATCGAATTGCTCAAGAAGATCAAAAGCCGCGGCATGACCAAGGTGATCATCGAACACGACATGCATGTGGTGTTTTCGCTGGCCGACAAGATTTCCGTGCTGGCGCAGGGCCGCATCATTGCCGATGGCACGCCCGATCAGGTGCGGGGCAATCCAAAGGTGCAGGAAGCCTACCTCGGAGGGACCCATTGATGAGTGCAATCGCCATGGAGACCCAAATTCTCGGCAATAGCCAAGCTGCCAGTATCGAGACCACGCGGCCGTTCTTTTCGGTACGCGACATGCACGCCTATTATGGCGAGAGCTATATCGTGCAGGGCATTTCGCTGGATGTGCGGCAGGGCGAGATTTTGGCTCTGCTGGGCCGCAATGGCGCGGGCAAGACCTCGACGCTGCGCACCATTGCCCGCACCGATGACCCGCAGATGCGGCAAGGCGAAATCTGGCTGGATGGCAAGCCGATCCACCAGATGAAGAGCTTTGAGGCTGCGCGGGCGGGTATTCAGCTGGTACCCGAGGATCGGCGCATCATTGCGGGGCTGACCGTCGAGGAGAATATCGCCCTCGCCAAGGTCGCGCCCGGCAATGGCTGGAGCTTTGAGCAGATTTACCAGAGCTTTCCCCGGCTTGCCGAACGCCGCAAGCAGGACGGCGCGACGCTGTCCGGCGGCGAGCAGCAGATGCTGGCCATCGCCCGGGCGCTGGCGCGCGACCTCAAGCTGCTCTTGCTCGACGAGCCTTATGAGGGGCTGGCGCCAGTGATCGTGCAGGAGATCGAACGGATCCTGCATTCGATCAAGCCGCTGGGCATTACCACGATCATTGTCGAGCAGAACGCCGTCGCGGCCCTCAAGCTGGCCGACCGGGCTGTGATCCTCGATACAGGCGAAGTCGCCTTTTCCGGCACGGCCAAGGAGGTGTTGGACAATACCGAGCTGCGCCACGAATACCTGGCCATCTGATTTCGGCCACGAGCTACCCTGGGTCTTTCGACCCAAAGGCATTCCGCCGATTTCACCTCTCCCATAGGGAGGCCCAGGGTAAACTTTACGCGGTGGGCGGCTCGGGGGGCTCCGCCGCGATTTCGATCCCCTCGCCCTCAAGCGCATCGCGCACTTCGCGCGCCAGATCGACCGCGCCCGGCGTGTCGCCATGGAGGCATATCGAGCGGGCCGACGACTTCAGCACCGTGCCGTCAATGGAGACCAATTCGCCCTTTTGCGCCAGACGCAGGCAGCGCTCGATCACCGCGTCGGTGTCATGCAGCACGGCGCCTTCCTGATTGCGGGGTACCAATAGTCCTTCTGCGGTGTAGGCCCGGTCGGCATAGGCCTCGCGGATCAGCGGCATACCCACCGCCTTGGCAGCGCGCACCTGCTGGCTATTGTCGAGCGCCAGCACCGCCATTTTGGGATTCATCGCCTGAATGGTGGAGAATATGCCGACGGCGAAAGCCAATTCCTCGGCCGTCTGGTTTGCCAGCGCGCCATGCAGCTTCACATAGGAGAGCGGCACGCCAACTTCGTCGGCGATGAACCGCACGAGGAAGAGTTGCGAGCGAATCTGGCCGAGCAATTGATCGAGCGGCATGACAATGCGGAAGCGGCCGAAGCGTTTGGGATCGGCATAGCCGGGATGGGCCCCTGCCCGCACGCCGCGCCCCTTGCAGATTTTGAGGATGTGCCGAATGGTCGGCGCATCGCCCGCATGGCCGCCACAGGCTATCGACGCGCTGGAGACAATGGCCAGCAGGTCCTCGTCGGTCCCCATGCCTTCGCCCAGGTCAGCATTGAGATCGATACTGGTCATTGCGCGCCGCTCCTCAGCAATTGGTGCGCATGGTCCACGTTGATGGACTGGAAAGCAACCGGGGCACCCGGTCGCAGCTGCGCGAAGCGGTCGAGATCGACGCTTGCGATAGTGGCGATGCGCGGATAGCCGCCAGTGGGCTGATGATCGCGCATCAAGACGACGGGCGTGCCATCGCCCATGATCTGGATATCGCCCGGCACCACGGCGTCGGACACCAGCGACAGGATTTTTGCCTTGGCGAATATGCCTGCGGGGTCGATCAGGCGGACGCCCATGCGGTCCATCTGGGGTGCGATGGCGAAGGCGGCGGCGAGGAATTTTCTGCGTAGCGATAGGTCGAACATATCGGCATGCAGGCCCCAGATCACGCGGATAGGGCCGTCATGCCGCTGTGGTTCGATGGCACTATCCTTCAAAGGCGAGCCAACGCCTCCCAAAGTCAGCACATCCCCCGCCTTCAGCGCGCGGCCGTCCAGGCCGCCGATCATCGCTCGCGTGCTGGTCGAGAGGCTTCCCATCACGGCGGGCAGATCGAAATGGCGGTCAAAGCGCAGATAGCCGTAATTGCCCCATTCGCCCGGGGTGACGGAGAGCTTGTCGCCGGCCTTCAGCTCGACGCGCGCGGGCCAAGCTAAAGGTGCACCGTTATGCGTGGCCCTGAAACTGCCGCCGGCCATGGCCGCAACGCAGCGACCCTTGCTGACCTCGATGTCGAGCCCTGCGGCGGTGAACTCGATGGCGCCATTGCTTTGCGCGCCAACCAAAGCGCCCGCCAGACGGAAAGCACCGGCATCCATAGCGCCCGAGGCGCTGATGCCGTGACGTAGCATGCCGAAGCGCCCTGCATCCTGGATGGTGCTGAGCGGGGCGGCCCGGGAAATGGTCAGAACCGGGCTCATGCCAGGGCCTCGAATACGAGTTGGTCGCCGGGGGCCAGTGTAGTGGGCGGCAGCGCCGCAACGTCGAAATTGGCGAAATCGGTGTGGCCGATGACGTACCAACCGGTGGGGATTTCGGTTGCCGCGATAGCGGTCTGCCCGGCGGCGAAGAGGACGCTGCCCTTGGGCACTGACCGGCGCACAACGCTGCGGCGCGGCAGCACCAGGGTTTGGGGGTGAAAGCCGCAATAGACGAAGCCCGGCGCGAAACCGGTGGCGAGGACGCGCAATTTGGTGGCGTTGTGTGCTGCCACGAAGGCGTCCGCCGTCAGGCCCAAAGCCGCAGCGACCTCTTCGAGATCAGGACCAGCTTCGCCACCAAAATGGGTCGGGATGGTCCGCACCGACGGCAATGCGGCCTCATCCACCGAAAGCCCGAACAATCGCAGCCGCACTTCGCCCATGAGTGTATTCAACGCGACAGTCCTGGGATCGTAGCGCAACAGCACGGAAACCAGGCTCGGCACCACTTCGACCACACCGGGCACCGGATCGCGGGCAAACGCTTGCGCACAGGCAATCGCAGTCCAATTGGCCTGGTCGGTCAAGGAGGTTGCAAAGCGGATCAGCAGGGCCGCATCGCCCAGAGGCAGCAGCGTGGGCGGGGGCAGTATCGGTAAAGGGGCCGGGCCGGCCATGGCACAGCTTCCTGCGTGGGGCTGGTCCTGTCGGACCTGCCCGGATGGGTCAACCCGGTCAATGGGGGCGAAGGCTCTGCTTGCCCCCGGAAGACCGTTTGTTCATGCCAGTACCCAAGGGCACCAGCCAGATATGACCGGCCGGGCTTGCCCGGTCAGTTCGGATCCCTGCCGTCCTGTTCGACCACGGCATCAAACAATTGCCGGGCCTGCCCAGCACCAATCGCCTCGATGGCGACAGCTGCTATGGCGGCGAACAGTTCCGCGATTTCCTGGGGGTCGGTGATTTCGGCGTCGTCGTCTTCAGCATCAGCGTTGATCAGAGTAAACACAATAACGCGCCTCCAAAGTAGCCAACGGATCGATTGTGACGCGATTCCCCTTACAGATTGAATAATAGAAATTCGCCCATGCCCATCCGGCGGGCAATTGCCAGAAACGGCAGCGGAGCTTACTCTTCGCCCGCTTCGAGCTTCTCCAGATAAGATTCGATATCTTCCAGCGTTGCCGAAAACGGCAGCGGCATGTGGCCGTAAATGACCTTGAAGCTCTCATCGTCCCTTATGGCGTGACCGCCCTTGCCCTGCTTGGCCGTGAGCTTTTCCGCCGTCAGAATGGTCAGGCCATAGCGTCCTGCGGTCCGCTTCAGGCGGCGCATTCGCGATGCTTCGAATTCCTTGCGGCTCACTGTTTGACCTTCTTGAGAGAATTGGCGGGTAGGGAGGGATTCGAACCCCCGGAACGCTTGCACGTTCGCCGGTTTTCAAGACCGGAGCAATCAACCGCTCTGCCACCTACCCGTTGGAGGTCAGCGTTTAGCGGTTGATCGCAAAACTGTCTAGGGCAGTAACACAACCGAGCCGGTGGTCTGCCGCCCTTCGAGGGCACGATGGGCTTCGGCGGCGTCCTTGAGGGCAAAGGTCTGGTTGACCGCCACCTTGATCTTGCCGCTGGCAACCGCTTCGAACAAGGCGCCGGCCGCCACCACGAGCGCGGAGCGTTCGGCGACGTAATGCGCGGTGGTCGGCCGGGTCACATAGAGCGAACCCTTGCGCGACAGCACAGTGAGATCGGGAATCGACACTACGCCCGAGGCATTGCCGAAGCTCACCATCAGGCCGCGCGGCCGCAGGCAATCGAGCGATTTGTCGAAGGTGGATTTGCCCACCCCGTCATAAACCACATCGACGCCCCTGCCCCCGGTCAATTCCTTGACGCGTTCGGCAAAGTCCTCGGTGGAATAGTTGATCACCGCATCGCAGCCATTTTCGAGCGCCAGCGCCACTTTCTCAGCGCTCCCCGCCGTACCGATCACCCTGGCGCCAAGCGACTTGGCCCATTGCGTGGCGATCTGCCCCACGCCACCGGCCGCGGCATGCCACAGAATGGTTTCGCCGGCAGCCAGCGGCCAGGTCTGAAACAGCAGGTAATAGGCGGTGAGGCCCTTGAGCATGATGGCTGCGGCGACCTGGTCATCCACGCCATCGGGAATAGCGACGATGCGCTCGGCATTCAGCAGCCGCTCGGTGGCATAGGCGCCGATCTGGCCCTGATAGGCGACGCGATCGCCGATGCTGAACTCGGTGACGCCCTCGCCCAGCGCCGTTACGACACCCGCGCCTTCACTGCCGGCAACGAAGGGCAGCTTTTGCGGGTAAAGACCCGACCGCTGATAGGTATCGATGAAGTTGAGCCCGATGGCGGTCTGCCTTACGGCAACCTGCCCCGGCCCGGGAGCGGCCAGCGGCCACTCCTCATAGCTCAGAACTTCGGGGCCACCGTGCTGATGAACGACTATTGCCTGGCTCATGACTTGGGTGCCTTGGGCTTGCGCGGTGCCGATTTCGGCCGCGACTGCGCCTTGGAGGTCGGCGTGGCCTTGGTGCGCGGCTTGGCGGCAGCGGCGCCGGTTTGTGCGGCAACGGCACCGGTAGCGCCGGTAAAGGGCGCGACCAGCTTGGGAGCGTGCCCGCCCTTGTTAACCCGGCGCTGCTTGGCAAAAATATTGACCGCCTCGACCAGCACCGAGAAGGCCATGGCCGAATAGATATAGCCCTTGGGGATGTGGAAGCCCAAGCCATCGGCCACCAGCGTCACGCCGATCAGCAGCAGGAAGGCCAAAGCCAGCATTTTGGTGGTGGGGTGATCGGCCACGAATTTGGCGATGGGACCGGATGCTACGAACATCACAGCGACGGCGACCAGCACGGCCGCAACCATCACGGCCACCTGGTCGGGCGGCACCATGCCCACAGCGGTGATGATCGAATCGATGGAGAACACCATATCGATCACGACGATCTGCAGGATAATCGCCTGCAAGGTCGCCTTGGCCTTCTCCTTAAGGTCCAATTCGTGCGGCTCTTCGATGGCCGCGTGCATTTCGTGGGTGGCCTTGTAGATCAGGAACGCGCCACCAGCGATCAGGATCAAGTCCTTCCACGACAGCGCCAGCCCTGCCAGGGTCACCACCGGGTCCTGCAATTGCACGATCACGCTGATCAGCAGCAGCAGAATGATGCGGAACACCAATGCCAGCCCAATGCCCAGCTTGCGGGCAAATTCGGCCTGTTCGCGCGGCAGGCGCGACACGAGCACGGAAATGAATACGATATTGTCGATGCCCAGGACGATCTCCATGACCGTCAGGGTTGCAAAGGCGATCCACACATTGGGATCGGCCAATAGCTCAAGCATTTCCGGCTCCGTTCCGAGTCTTTGATGGCACTATACTTATGCGGTGTGCCCGCAGGGGGGAAGGCAGCATGGCCGCGATTTTCTCTGCGGCAGAAAGCGCATGGCGGTGTGCTGGTCTGCATGAGGGGCGCGGTGATAGTCTGGCTGTCCAAACAGCTTTGCGAGTCATAGCCATGGAATCGTTTACCCCGCTTTCGGCTGCCATTGGCGGCACGCTTATTGGCCTCGCCGCGGCCGTGCTGTGGCTCGGCAATGGACGCATCGCCGGGATTGCCGGCATATTTGGGAACTTGCTGCCCGCATCGCATAATGCGCTGTGGCGGCTTGTGTTCCTCGCCTGCCTGATATTGGGGGCGTTTGCCACGGCGCGGTTCTTGCCCGGACTAGGTGCCGGCGGGGTCGAGCCAGTCAGGCTGGTCGAAGCGCCAGCCGCTTGGGGCGTGCCAACGCCGGTCTGGCTCGCCATTGCCGGCCTGCTCACGGGTCTGGGCACCAGAATTGGCAATGGCTGCACCTCCGGCCACGGGGTGTGCGGGCTGGCGCGACTGTCCGTGCGCTCGCTGGTTGCGGTGGCGGTATTCTTCGGCGTTGCCATTGTCACCGTAACGATTACGGGGATCGTCTGATGTCCGGCTCCAAGCTGCCCTATCTCGCCACAGCGGCGCTGAGCGGTGTGCTCTTTGGCGCCGGGCTCTATGTCTCGCAGATGGTCAATCCGCTCAAAGTGCTGCGCTTTCTCGACTTCACCGCCATCCCCACCGGCGGCTGGGACCCAAGCCTGGCTTTCGTGATGGTTTCGGCCGTCCTCGTCATGTTCATTGCCGTACGCCTCGGCAGGCGGCGACGGGCGCCGTTGTTCGATACACGGTTTCATGAACCGGCATCCAAGGCGATCGACACACGATTGGTCGGCGGCGCGGCGCTGTTCGGCGTCGGCTGGGGCATGTCGGGCATTTGCCCCGGCCCCGCGATCTCGCTGCTCGCCTTCATGCCCGACAATCTCTGGATATATCTCATGGCGCTGGCGATCGGCACCTGGGCCGGGAGCTTGGTCATGCCCCGCGCAACCCCTGCGGCGGTGACACAATGAGCGCCTATGATGCGGATGCCATCATCGTCGGCGGTGGCCTGGTCGGCGTTACCACCGCGATTGCCGTAGCCAAAGCCGGACTCAAGACCATCCACCTGGCCCCGGCCGGCCCACCGGACCGCCGCACGTCGGCGCTGATGATGCCCAGCGTGGACTATCTAATTGCGGCTGGGCTGATCGAGGACCCCGCCGATATCGGCCATCCCCTGACGCAAATCCGCATCATCGACGCCACCGGCCGGCTCATTCGTGCGCCGGAGACGCTGTTCGATGCCCAAGAAGCCGGGCTCGCCGCCTTTGGCTGGAATTTCGCCAATACCCGCCTGTTGGAGCGTTTCCACAGCGTGGCGGCAACCCTCGACGGGCTCGAAACCCGCAATATGGGCGCTACGGCGTTTGCCGCCGGTGACGTGGGTGGAACACTGACACTGGCCGATGGCAGTACGCTCTCGGCGCCGCTGATTATCGGTGCGGATGGTAAATCGTCGCTCGTTCGTTCGGTTGCGGGGTTTCCGACCCACGAACACCAGTTCGAACAGGCGGCTTTGGTTTGCGATCTCGATCTCGGTCGCCCCATTGGTGGCACGTCCATCGAGTTTCATTATCCCAATGGCCCCTTCACCCTGGTTCCAGCTGGCGACGCGCGGGCCAACCTGGTGTGGATCGATGAGCGTGCAGCCCTGGAAGCCGCCCGCAATAACGGGCCAGAGGCACTGGCAAAGCTCTTTGCCGAAAAATCGCAACGCCTGTTGGGCAGCATCCAGCTGGTCACGCCAACCCATGTCTTCCCGCTCAGCACGCTCAGCGTCAGCAAGCCCGGCAGGCAGGGTGTGGTGCTGGTGGGTGAAGCGGCACACGCCTTCCCGCCCATCGGCGCCCAAGGCCTTAACCTGGGCCTGCGCGACGTGGCTGATCTGGCTGGCGCCTTGCAGGGCGCGGATCGAACCCAACCGGATTGGGCCGACAAAGCCAGCGAGAGCTATGCCAGCCTGCGCGCCGGCGATCTGGCCCGCACCGGCACCATGGTCGATGCGCTGTTCCGCTCGCTGCTGGCCGATATGTTGCCCGCGCAGGGGCTGCGCGCCGGTGGGCTATGGGCGTTGCGCCTGCTGCCGGCCTTGCGCAAGCAGGCCTTCACCATCGGCATGGGCAATCGCTGAAAAGCAAAGGGCGCGGTTCCCCGCGCCCTTCAAATTCTATTTCGCTTCAGCGCTTACGGCGTAGCTGGCGCCGGGGCCGGAGCGGCGCCTTCGGCCGGCGGGGTTGCGCCAGCGGCCGGAGGCGTCTCGCCATTGAGCTGCTTGCGCAGTTCTTCGGCGCGATCCTGCAGCACCTGCTCGAGAGCATTGGAGCCGCTGGTTTCCTGACGGAACTGGTCGAAGGTCAGCGCAGCGTCGCCATCATAGGTCGAGGTGAAGCCGGCCAGGTTGATCTCGATGGTGAGATCTTCATTCTGGCGGTTCTTGGCGGTCAGCTTGAGCGTGCCACCCTTCTTGAGCGAGTTCACATACTGCTCGTTGATCACCAGCTGGGTGGCGCACGAGGTGGGGTCGCACAGCATATAGGGTACGCGGATCGGCTTGGCGCCATCGATCTGCCAGGTCAGGCCGAACGGCAGCAGCACGCCAAGCGGAACGGCGGCAACGGCGAGCAGGCGGCTTTCCTGGCCCGGATCGTCGCGCAGCAGGAACGAGCCGAGGAACTGGCCATTGGCCAGCACGACCTGGCGCATGATGCAGGCCTTCTGCCCATCGGGCAGCGGATCGCAAACCTTGAGCCAGTTCTGGCTCGCTACACCGGGAGGCGTGGCGGCGGGAGCGGCAGCACCATCGGCCGGAGCGGCGGGCGCTTCAGCGGCCGGCGCGGCCGGTGGCGGCGTGGTTTCCTGGGCGAAAGCCGACAACGGGGACAGCATCAGCGCGGCCGCCGCAAAACCGGCGACGAGGGGTTTCCTGAACTTCATAGAATATCCTTGGCTTCCTTGGCGGTCCCGGCGACGTTCTGTCACCATTAAAATTGAACTGCCCTTCAAGTGCTGAAATCGGGCAATAACATGACCGATTGTCATTGCCAAAGCATTATGGCCGCCCCTCATAACAAGGACTTGATCAAGCCGCATTTTCGGCCAGTTTCGCCATGCGCGATAATATTGCCGCGGCGCCCTTGAGCCGGGCATCCGGCGTGGGCCAATTGCGGGCGAATACCAGCTTCTGGTCGGGCTTGATGCGCACCTGATTGGCCGGGTCCGAAACCAGCCGAACCAAAGCCGCAGGGTTGGGAAATTCGTTGTTGCGCAGGGTGATAACCGCGCCCTTGGGACCGGCATCGACCTTTTCGACATTGGCCTGGCGGCACAGGGCCTTGACCAGGATCACCTTGAGCAAGGCCTCGACCTCTTCCGGCAAAGGCCCGAAGCGGTCGATCAATTCGGCGCCGGCGGCATCGATATCGCGAATATCGGTCAGATCGCCCAAGCGCCGGTAGAGCTGCATGCGCAATTGCAGATCGGGCACATAATGCTCGGGAATCATCACGGGCATGCCCAGCGAAATCTGCGGGCTCCACTCGTTCTTGTCCTCGTAGTCCTCATCGCCATTCTTGAGATTGGCGACCGCCTCTTCCAGCATGGCCTGATACAGCTCGTAGCCGACCTCGCGGATATGGCCCGATTGCTCGTCGCCCAGCAGGTTCCCTGCCCCACGAATATCCAGATCATGGCTGGCCAGCTGGAAACCGGCGCCCAGGCTTTCCAGCGATTGCAACACGCCCAGCCGCCGCTCGGCCGTGTCGGTCAGCTTCTTGTCCGCCGGCACGGTGAACAGCGCATAGGCGCGCGCCTTGGCCCGCCCGATTCGGCCACGGATCTGGTACAGCTGCGCCAACCCGAAATGATCGGCGCGATGCACGATCAGCGTATTGGCGTTGGGAATATCAAGCCCCGACTCGACGATCGTGGTGGCCACCAGCACGTCGAACTTGTTGTCGTAAAAGGCATTCATGATGTCATCGAGCTCGCCGGGCGGCATTTGCCCATTGGCGACCACGAAGCTGACTTCGGGCACCTGCGCCTTGAGGAAATCAGCGATCTCGTGCTGATCCTTGATGCGCGGCACGACATAAAAGCTCTGCCCGCCGCGATATTTCTCGCGCAACAACGCCTCGCGGATCGACAGCGGATCGAAGGGCGAAATGAAGGTACGGATCGCCAGCCGGTCGACCGGCGGCGTCGCCAGCAGCGACAGGTCGCGCACGCCGGTCAGCGCCATCTGCAAGGTGCGCGGAATCGGGGTCGCGGTCAGCGTCAGCACGTGCACATTGGCCTTGAGCTCCTTGAGGCGCTCCTTGTGGCCTACGCCGAAATGCTGCTCTTCGTCGATGATCAGCAGACCCAAATCCCTGAATTTTATGGTCTTGCTGAGCAAAGCATGCGTGCCCACCACGATATCGACCTGGCCATTCTCGAGGCCTTCCTTGGTGGCCTTGAGTTCGGCCGCGCTCACCATGCGCGAGGCATGGCGCACCCGCACCGGCAGGCCGGCAAAGCGCTCGGAGAAGGTCTTGAAATGCTGGCGCGCCAGCAGCGTCGTCGGCACGACAACGGCCACTTGCTTGCCCGAAAGGGCCACGGCAAAGGCTGCGCGCAGGGCCACTTCGGTCTTGCCGAAGCCAACGTCGCCGCAGACCAGCCGGTCCATGACGCGGCCGGAGGTCACGTCATCGAACACCGCCTCGATGGCGGCCATCTGGTCTTCGGTTTCCTCATAGGGGAAACGCGCGGCGAATTCGTCATAGGCGCCGGGGTTGATCTCGACCACATCGGCGCGCGTAAGCAGCCGCGCCGCCGCGATCTTGATGAGCTGCTCCGCCATTTCGCGGATGCGCTTCTTGAGCCGGCCCTTCTTGGCCTGCCAGGCCACGCCGCCGAGCTTGTCGAGCGTGGCATTGGCGTCTTCGGCGCCATAACGGGTCAGCAGCTCGATATTTTCGACCGGCAGATAGAGCTTGGTATCGGCAGCATATTGCAGCTCGACGCATTCATGCGGCGCGCCGCCTGCCTCGATCACCTTGAGGCCGAGGAAGCGGCCGATACCGTGATCGACGTGCACCACCAAATCGCCGGCATTGAGACTTGCCGCCTCGGTCAGTGCATCGCTGGCCTTCTTCTTGCGCTGCGGGCGCAGAATGCGTTCGCCAAGAATGTCCTGCTCGGAGAGCAGCAGCATGTCCTTGGTTTCAAAGCCGGTTTCGAGCGGCAGCACGACCAGCGAGGTCGTTGCAGCGCTGGTGGTCTCGGCATCACGCCAGTTTTCCGCCAGCCGCGGATTGGTCAGGCCATGATCCTTGAGTACCTGCACCATGCGATCGCGGGTGCCCGTGCTCCAGCAGGCAACGACGGCCCGGCGGCCATTGCGGCGCTCGGCCAGCAGGCGATCAACAACGGACTGGAAGAGATTGGTGTCGGTGGCCTGTCGCTCAGCGGCGAAGCTTGGAGCGATGTGCCCGCCAGCATCGTCCGATGCCTTGGTGCCGGGCGCAAGGAACTGGCTGAGCTGGATGACCGAAGCGCCGGCCAGTGCATAGGGATGCTGATCGACAGCATAGAGCAGCTCGGGCTTGACCGGCTTATAGGGCGCCCCTGCCCCGGCAACCACGGGCAGGAGCCGCGCCGCCTCGCGGGCTTCGTAATAGTCGCGCACCTGCGTCACGCGGTCGGCATAGGCCTCGGCGGCCTGCTCATCGAACACGAAGGGCGCATCGCCGACATAGTCGGCCAGTGTATCGAGATGTTCGTAGAAGAAGGGTAGCCAATGCTCGGTGCCCGAATAACGCGAACCGCCGCTGACCGAGGCATAGAGCGTGTCATCGACCGTGTTGCCGCCAAAGGTCGCCGTATAATTCTGGCGGAAGCGGCGGATGGTTTCCTCGTTGAGCACGACTTCGCTCATCGGGGTGAGATCGACGCGCTTCAGTGTGCCGGTGGTGCGCTGGCTATCGGGATCGAAGCTACGGATCGATTCGAGCTGGCTGCCGAAGAAATCAAAGCGCAGCGGCGCTTCGGCACTGGCCGGGAAGAGATCGACCAACCCGCCGCGCACCGCATATTCGCCCGATTCCCGCACGGTCGGCACGCGCAGATAGCCATTCCTGGCCGCCCAGCCGATCAGCTTTTCGCTTTCCACAATGCGACCGGATACAGCCGAAAACGACATGGTTTCCACCACATCGCGTGGCGGCACTTTCTGGATCAGCGCGTTGACCGCGGTCAGCACGATGGCGCCCTTGGCCGCGCCCGAAGTCAGCGCCGCCAGCGTGTTCATCCGCGCGGCAATGGTGACATTGTTGGGCGACACCCGATCATAGGGCAGACAGTCCCAGGCCGGCAGCGTCAGGATGGTGTGGCCGGGCAGCATGGCGGTGATGATATCGGCCATGCGCTGCAACCGCCGCCCGTCGCGCGCCACGAAGACAATGCTCGCCGCATCGTCTGGCGCGGCGCTCAGCCGCTGTTCCACCAGGCGCAACAGCACCATGGGCTGCATGCCATCGGGCACATTGGAAATGGTACGCGTAGGCCGCAGCGGCACGACTTCATTCATTTGGACACGCGCGCCTTGTGCTCCGCGATCACCCGGTCGAGCAGCGCGATATCAACATTGTCCGGCGGCACTTCCTGGCCCATGACCCATTTGAGCAGATGGGGATCCTCTTCCGCCATCAGCGTCTCAAGCCGATCCAGCTCGGCCTCATCCATGCCCTCGGTATGCTCATCGGCAAATGGCCCCAATACGAGGTCCATTTCCCGCGTGCCGCGATGCCATGCCCGATAGCGGATTTTCTTGCGGCGCATAGCAATGTCTTCACCGGCTGCCATTTGATGCGCCATGATTCCAACTTCCCGATTTGTTCCCCTCTGTTTACGCGGAATGAGCCGGCTTGTCAGCCATCAATGCCGGTGGGGTGACGGGCTTGCCGCCGAACGCTAGTTTCGGTCCGGAAAGAGGCAAATCGAATCGTGTCACGCCCCGAAAGCCTATCGCCGCTGTTCCGCTCGCTGCACTCCATCAAGGGCGTCGGCGACAAGCTGGCTGCGTTGTTGACGCGGTTTTTCGGCGCGCCCGAGGGGCAGGAAGCCATCGCCCTCGATATCCTGATGCATATGCCCAGTGGCGTCGTGGACCGGCGCCGTCAGGTCGGCATTGCCGAAGCCTATCTCAACCAGATCGTGACGCTGCGCCTGCATGTCGATCGCCACCAGCCACCACCACGTGGCAAGCTGCATGTGCCGCATCGCGTGTTTGCGCATGACGATACCGGCGATATTCAGCTGGTATTCTTCCGTGCCCAGGGCGGCTGGGTGGAAAAGGCGCTGCCCATTGGCGAAGAGCGCTTCGTTTCCGGGCAGATCGGCTTTTTCAACGGCGAAAAGCAGATCACCCACCCCGATTATGTGGTGGAACCGGCCCAGTTCGCCACGCTCCCACTGGTCGAGCCGGTCTATCCGCTGACGCAGGGGCTGAGTTCCAAGGCGCTGGGCAAGCTGGTGCGGCAGGTCGTGGACAGCGTGCCGGAACTGCCCGAGTGGATCGACGCGGAAACGCTAGCGAAGAACAGGTGGCCCAGTTTTGTCGAGGCTATGCGCTCGGTGCATCTGCCCGAGCAGCCTGCCGAGGCCGAGCTATGGGGGCCGGCCCGCATGCGGCTGGCCTATGACGAATATTTTGCCGGCCAACTCACCCTGCAATTGGTGCGCTCAACCATGACTGCCGCGCGCGGCATTGCCCGGGTGTTTACCGGCGAGATCACCGAGCAGGTGACTCATGCCCTGCCCTTCTCGCTGACCGAGGGGCAGCAGCAGGCGGTGAGCGAAATCCGCGCCGACCTCGCCTCGCCCGATCGTATGTCGCGGCTGCTGCAGGGCGATGTCGGCTCGGGCAAGACTGTGGTCGCGATGATGGCCATGGCGGCCGTAGCCGAGGGCGGCGCGCAATCGACGCTGATGGCGCCCACGGAAATTCTCGCCACCCAGCATTTCAAGACGCTCAAGCCGCTTTGCGACATGGCGGAGCTCGGCTGCGAATTGCTGACCGGTAGGATGCCTGCCGCCGAACGCCGCGCCATCCTCGGGCGCATTGCCAGCGGCGAGACCACTATTGTGGTGGGCACCCATGCCCTGTTCCAGAGCGGCGTCGAGTTCCACAATCTGGGCCTGACGGTCGTCGACGAACAACATCGCTTCGGTGTGCATCAGCGCCTGGCGCTCTCCGACAAGGGCCGCCACACCGATCTGCTGGTGATGACCGCGACACCCATTCCGCGCACCCTGGTCCTCACTCATTTCGGCGACATGGCGGTCAGCGTGTTGCGAGAAAAGCCGCGCGGACGCCAACCCATCGACACCGCCGTGCTGTCCATTGGCGACTATGGCCGCGTCATCGCCCGCCTGCAGGCGCGCCTCGCCGAAGGCGCCCAAGCCTTCTGGGTCTGCCCGCTGGTCGAAGAGAGCGAGCATCTCGACGTTGTCTCGGCCGAGGACCGCTTTGCCGAATTGCAGAAAGTGTTTGGCGATCAGGTCGCGCTGGTGCATGGCCGCATGAGCGCCTCTGCCAAGCAGGAGGTGATGCAGCGCTTTTCGGCCAATGAATTGAAGCTGCTCGTCGCCACCACGGTCATCGAAGTGGGCGTCGACGTGCCCAATGCCTCGATCATGATCATCGAACATGCCGAGCGCTTCGGCCTAGCCCAGCTCCACCAGTTGCGCGGCCGCGTCGGGCGCGGCTCGGTGCGCTCGGCCTGCCTCCTGCTCTACAAGGACCCGCTCAGCGAAACCGCCAAAGCCCGCCTCGACACGATCAAATCCACCGAAGACGGCTTCGAAATCGCCGAGCGCGACCTCGAACTCCGCGGCCAGGGCGATGTCCTCGGCACCAGACAATCCGGCATGCCCGGCTACCGCCTAGCGGTGGCGGATGTGCACCGCCACCTCATCGACTACGCCCATGACGACGCCAAGGCGCTATTGGCCCGCAATCCCGGCCTGACGGGTGCAGAAGGCGATGCGGCGCGGACGGCGCTTTACCTGTTCCGCAGGGACCTCGCGATCCCGCTCATCCGGGCAGGCTAAGCCCTATTCCACCGTCACCGACTTGGCCAGGTTCCTCGGCTGGTCCACGTCCGTGCCCATGAACACTGCCGTGTGGTAGGCGAGCAATTGCACAGGGATCGTCGCCAGGATCGGGGCGACGAAGCTGTGCACATGGGGGATGAGGATGATGTCTGCGACGCCGTGCCCGACATGCTCAGCGCCTTCGGCATCGGTGATCAGGATAATCTTGCCGCCGCGGGCCGAGACTTCCTGCATGTTGGAGAGGGTCTTGTCGACCAGCTCGTCCGATGGCGCGACGACGATGACCGGCATGGCTTCATCCACCAGCGCGATCGGACCGTGCTTCAGTTCACCTGCCGCATACCCTTCGGCGTGTATGTAGCTGATTTCCTTGAGCTTCAGCGCACCTTCCATGGCGATTGGGAACATCGGGCCACGGCCGAGATAGAGCACGTCCTTGGCCTTGGACAGGCGCTTGGCAATGTCCATGATCTGGCTCTCGGCGCCCAAGGCTGCCGAGACGGCTGCCGGCAGTTCGACGAGCGAGCGCACCAGCTCAGTTTCCTTTTCGACGCTCAGCACGCCACGGGCCCTGCCGGCCGCGATTGCGAGGCTGGCCAGGGCGGTGAGTTGCGCGGTCAGCGCCTTGGTCGAGGCGACGCCGATTTCGGGGCCGCACAGGATCGGGAAGACCACGCCAGATTCGCGGGCAATGGTGGATTCGAGCGTATTGACCAGCGAAGCCACATGTTGCCCCTGCCCCGCGCAATAGCGCAAGGCAGCCAGCGTGTCGGCGGTTTCGCCAGATTGCGAGATGAACAGCGACAGCCCGCCCTTTTCCAGCGGCGGCTCGCGATAGCGGAATTCGGAGGCCACATCGATGTCGACCGGCAGACGCGCATAGCGCTCGAACCAGTATTTGGCTACGGCACCGGCGAAATAGGCCGTGCCGCAGGCGCTGATGGTCAGCCGAGTCAGGTCGGAAAAATCAAAGGGCAGTGTTTCGCGGATGGCGACCCGCTCGGCGCCCATATCCACATAATGGCTCAGCGTATGCGAGATGGTCTCGGGCTGCTCGTAGATTTCCTTGGCCATGAAATGGCGGTGATTGCCCTTGTCGACCATCAGCGCCGAGGTCTGGGAAATCTGCTGCTCGCGCTGCACGATGGCATCCAGCCCGTCGCGGATAGTGACGCCGGTGGGCGTGATCACGGCCCAGTCGCCATCTTCGAGATAGGTCAGGCGCGAGGTGAAGGGGGCCAGCGCCATGGCGTCGGAGCCCAGATACATTTCCGTCGTGCCATAGCCGATAGCCAGCGGCGCCCCATGGCGGGCGGCGATGAGCAGGCTTTCCTCACCCTTGAACAGGAAGGCCAGCGCGAAGGCGCCCTTGAGCTTTTTGAGCGTGCGGGCGACAGCCAGTTCGGGATCAGCGCCATTGGCCAATTCGCGGCTGACCCAGAGCGCCACGGATTCTGTGTCGGTCTGCGTCTTGGGCAGGTAGCCGTCCTTCGCGAGGTCGGCCAGCATTTCGCGGAAATTCTCGATAATGCCATTGTGGACCACGGCAACACGCTCGGTGGCGTGGGGGTGGGCATTCAGCTCGGTCGGCGCGCCGTGGGTGGCCCAGCGGGTGTGGCCGATGCCGATCCGCCCATCAAGCGGCTCGAAGGCCAGCTTTTGCGCCAGATTGCCTAGCTTGCCTTCGGCCCGACGACGGCTGATGGCGCCATGTTCGAGCGTGGCGACGCCGGCACTGTCATAGCCGCGATATTCGAGGCGCTTCAGCGCATCGACGAGACGACCGGCGACCGGCTCGCTGCCGACGATACCAACAATGCCGCACATGGTCTTATCCCTTCTTCGACTGCTTCTTGGCCGCAGCCTTGGCGAAAATCTCTTTGGCACGGCCCGGCTTTACCGCCTGCCGCGCCCGGCCCAGCGCCAGGGCGTCAGCCTCGACATCCTCGGTGATCACGCTGCCGCTGGCGACCAGTGCTCCATCACCAATCGTCACCGGCGCAACCAGGGACGAATTGGAGCCGATAAAGGCATTGTCGCCGATAATGGTCTGATACTTGTTGTAACCATCATAGTTCACGGTGATGACACCAGCCCCGATATTCACCTCGGCGCCGATAGTCGCATCCCCGATATAGCTCAAATGGCTGATCTTGGCGCCCTTGCCGATCTTGGCCTTCTTGACCTCGACGAAATTGCCGACCTTTACGTCCTCGCCCAGATCGGCTTCCGGCCGCAGCCGGGCAAAGGGGCCAACCGAGGCATTGCGGCCGATATGGGCGCCTTCGATATGGCTGAAAGCATGGATCACCGCACCCTGCTCGATCACTACGCCAGGGCCGAACACCACATTGGGCTCGATCGTCACGTCGCTGGCAATTTCGGTGTCGTAGGAAAACCAGACGCTTTTGGGGTCCTTGAGAGTCACGCCGGCCTTCATGAAGTCCTCGCGCCGCACGTCCTGGAACAGGCCCTCGGCTCGCGCCAGCTGGCTGCGATCATTGACGCCCATGACGTCATTTTCCGGGGCAATGCCGTAGCCGACCTTCTTGCCGGCAGCATTGGCCAGTTCGACCAGGTCCCCGAGATAGTATTCGCTCTGAGCGTTATTGTTCTCGACCTTGTCGATCAGGTCGCGAAACACCTCGGCGCGGAACGCCAGAATGCAGGCATTGCACAGCCGGATGCGCCGCTCTTCCTCGCTCGCATCCTTATGTTCGCGGATCGCCAGTAGCGTTTCACCATCGGTGATGAAGCGGCCATAGCCGGTCGGGTCCTTCGGCTCGAACCCCAGAATCGCGACATCGAGCCCGGCATCAAGCCGGTCCAGCACGACGCGGAAATTGCTGCCGCGCAGCAGCGGGTGATCGCCATAAACCACCGCAATATAGCCCTTGGCAGTCTCAAACGCCGTGCGGGCCATGGAAGCAGCGTGCGCCGTGCCTTTGGCAATGGTCTGCTCGAAATGCTCAATCGCCGGGTCCATGGCCGACACCGCCTTGCGGATCTGCTCATGCCGCGGGCCGGTCACCAATGCGATCTTGCTCGAACCGGCTTCGCGCGCTGCCCGCGCCACATGCCCGACGATCGGCATGCCCCCGACGGGGTGCAAAACCTTGGGCGTTGTCGATCGCATGCGGGTGCCTTCGCCCGCGGCAAGAATGATCGACAGCAATTCAGTCATGAAGCGTTCTCCGAGGCACGATCTTCTCGTCGCCGATTTTCACAAATTTATGGCACGCAAGAGTTGGCGAACCGATAACAGGGGCGGCATTGTAATATTCGACGCAAGACTTGATTCGACTGCGTCGCGGGGTGGCGGCATTGGCTAACGCATCGGAACAATTCCGGCAATCGGATGTCACCACTTGGGGACTTGTGGCGCTGATGATTGGTGGCGTCGCCGTGTTCAGCGCCAATGTGTCGGCGATCATCCCGCCCAGCCTGCTGGCAGGCCTGCACAAGACTCGCATTGAGGGCGCTTCGGTCGAGCAATTGCGCAGCGATGTGGCTCAATTGCGCAGCGAAACCCTGCGCCTCAAAACTGAAAACGCCACCCTGCTGACCCGGTTTTCTCTACAGGAGCAATCGGGCGGCGAGGTGACGCGCCGCGTTGGCGCGCTCGAAGTCAGCATTCCCCGCCTGCTCGAGGCTGTGCCCGATAGTGCCAATATCGACCGCAGCACGCTGACTTCATCCATTGGCGATGGCGAAGCCGTGGTCTTGCCGGCCGAGGGCGGCTCGGTCAAAGTCAGCCAGCAGCCCATGCCTCAGGCCTTGCCGCCCGTCGAACAGGCTCTGCCTGACCCGATCGAAACCGCTGGCATCGATAGCCAACCGGCCATAGCCTTCGGCATTGCGCTAGGCGCCGAAATCGCCGCTGGTGACGCAAACCTGGCCTGGAACGACATCTCCAGCAAGGTCGGCCCGCTCCTCCTCGGCCTCGCACCGCGTCTGGCGGATCAATTGGACAGCGACGAAAAGCGCCTGGTTGTGGGCCCGATAGCCGATATTTCCGCGGCCCGGGCGCTGTGTACAAGGTTGGAAACCGTATCGATTTCGTGCACGCCGATGCCGTTTACCGGTTCACCTCTCCCCAACTGAGGCAGCAAGTGGCGCAATTGCGGTTGACAGCGGAAGTTGTCTGGCTATGTTCCGCCGCAGCGCCGATGGCGTTGGCCGTTTCGGTCTGTGCCGGTAGCTCAGTGGTAGAGCATTCGACTTTTAATCGAATGGTCGAGGGTTCGACCCCCTCCCGGCATACCATCTCCCCTCTTCATCATCCGGATCGTGCCCGTGTCGCAAGGTAGTCTCGATCTACTCAAGGTGCTGGCCGTGACTGCGCTGACCTTCGCGGTCGGCACGCTGGTGATGCTCTATGTCATCCTGCTGCTGGCCCAGTATGGCGCCAACTTGCCGATGGTCGGCTCGCTGCCCCTGCGCGCGCCGCCCGAGATCGTGCCGCTGCTGGCCGACAATCGCCTGTTCACGACCTTGGCTGCCGTGCATGTCACCGCGACCGGGCTGGCCTTGCTCCTCACCAGCAACACCATCGACATGGCGCTGCTGATCGTCTCCAAGGCCGTGACCGTGGTGATCACCGCGCTGCTGGGCTTTGTCGGCGGCCACATGGCCTATCTGCAGCTCACCGAAGGCACGGCCTTCGCGCTGTCGCCACTGACGCCGGTCCTGATCGTGCTGGTCGGCTTCTGGGTGCTGTCCACCCTGCTCAGCGTGCCCACCCTGCGCCAATTGGGCAATTTGCGCTTTCTGATCGCCATCGCACTGGTGCTGCTCGGGCCGATGGTGCTGGTAGCGCTTTAGGCCTAAGCCGCCAGCGTCACCACCACAGCACCGCGCGGCGTCGCCACAACGGTATGCTCATATTGCACGCAGGGCGCCGATGGCGTGCTGACCAGCGTCCATTCGTCATCGCCCGACTTCTGATCGGCCATCTTGCCGCCCAGCGACAGGAAGGGCTCGATGGTGAAGACCAGGCCATTATTCATGCGGCGGCGCTCGGTCTTGTCGGGCCAGGTGGCGATCTCACCGGGCTCGTCATGCAAGCTGTCGCCCACGCCGTGGCTGGCGAGATTGCGGATCAGCGTATAGCCGCCCTTCTTGGCGAATTTGCCGATGGCGTCGCCAATATCGGCCAGCGGTGCACCCGCCTTGACGGCGCGGATGCCGGTCCACATGGCCTTCTTGCCATCGCGGCACAGCGCGTCGAGCCGCTTGTCGCCAATGCCCAGCACAAAGGACGCGCCGGTATCGGCGAAGACGCCGTCCTTTTCGGCAGAGACGTCGATATTGACCAGATCGCCTTCGCGCAGCACCCGATCGCCGGGAATGCCGTGGGCGATTTCCTCGTTGACCGAAATGCAGGTGGCGCCGGGGAAATCATAGGTGATCATCGGGGCCGAGCGCGCACCATGCTCGGCCAGCAGCTTTGCGCCGAATTCGTCGAGCTCAGCCGTGGTCATGCCCGGACGCATGGCCGCAGCCATGGCGTCGCGAGTGATGGCGCAGATGCGGCCGATGGCCTTGAGCCGTTCAAGCTGTTCTTCGGTGGTGATCGTCAAGCGTCTAGCCCTTGTTGGCGAGATAATAGGCTAGCAGGCCCTGGGTGGAGCTGTCATGCCCCTCCCCGCTTTCCTTTCCTTCGACCTTGGGCAGCAGCGCCTTGGCCAATTGCTTGCCCAGTTCCACGCCCCATTGGTCATAGGAATTGACGTTCCAGATGACGCCCTGGGTGAACACCTTGTGCTCATAAAGCGCGACCAGCGAGCCCAGTGTTTCCGGCGTAAGCTGCTGATAGAACAGGGTATTGGACGGACGATTGCCGGGGAATACCTTGTGCGGAGCCAGTTCCTTGATCGCAGCCTTGTCGAGGCCCTGGGCCTTGAGTTCGGCGACGACCTCTTCCTCTGTCTTGCCCAGCATCAGCGCTTCGGACTGGGC
This sequence comes from Hyphomicrobiales bacterium, assembly GCA_900470445.1. GTDB lineage: Bacteria > Pseudomonadota > Alphaproteobacteria > Rhizobiales > Devosiaceae > Devosia. The sequence goes on from UCAU01000009.1 coordinate 100,151, forward strand.
CAGAACATTGGCAACCAGCTTGTCGTGATGCGGCGGCAGCGATTCATGCGGCCGGGCGGCGATCAGGAAATCGGCCGGAATAACGTCGGTGCCCTGATGGATCAGCTGGTAGAAAGCGTGCTGCCCATTGGTGCCCGGCTCGCCCCAGACGATGGGGCCGGTGGACCAGGCGACGGGCTTGCCAGCCAGCGTCACCGACTTGCCATTCGATTCCATATCCTGCTGCTGCAGATAGGCGGCAAAGCGGGACAAGCGCTGGTCATAGGGCAGCACGGCATGGGTCGAGAAGCCCCAGACATTGCGGTACCAGACGCCCAGCAGGCCCATGATCACCGGCAGGTTTTCCTCCAGCGGGGTGCTGAGGAAGTGGCGATCCATGGCGTCGGCGCCCTTGAGGAAGGCGGCGAAATTGTCGTAGCCGACGGCCAGGGCAATCGGCAGGCCAATGGCCGACCAGACCGAATAGCGGCCGCCGACCCAATCCCAAAAACCGAAAATGCGGTCTTCGCGGATGCCGAATTTCTGGCAGGCGGGGATGTTGGTGGAGACGGCGGCGAAGTGATCGGCCACCGCAGCATCACCCAGCGCGTCGGCGATCCACTTGCGGGCCGAACCCGCATTGGTCATCGTCTCGTCGGTGGTAAAGGTCTTTGAGGCGACGATAAACAGCGTCTTCTTGGGGTCGAGGCGCTTGAGAATATCGTGGATATGGGCGCCATCGACATTGGACACGTAATGGGCGCGCAGGTCGGCGCGGGTATAGGGCTCGAGTGCCAGCGTCACCATGGCCGGCCCGAGGTCCGAGCCGCCAATGCCGATATTGACGATATCGGTGAACTGCTCGCCGGTCTGGCCGCGGATTTCGCCATTGCGGACAGCGTTGCTGAAGCTCTCGACATGGGCCAGCACGGCGCGGATATCGGGCATGACATCCTTGCCATCCACCGGCACCGGATGATCGCCCTGATAGCGCAAGGCCATATGCATCACCGCGCGATCCTCGGTGATGTTGATATGTTCGCCTTCGCACATCTCGTCGCGGCGTTCTTCCACCCCGGCAGCGCGGGCCAGATCGAACAAAGCGGCCATGACGTCTTCGTCGATGCGGTTCTTGGAATAGTCCAGCAAGATGCCGGCGCCGCTAGCCGAATAGCGCTTGAACCGGTTGGGATCGACCGCGAACTGCACGCGCATGGGCTGGTCAGCCAGGCGCTTCTTGAGCTTGCCAAGGGCTTCGAAGCCCGCTTTGCGCCCGGATTTCGCCATGACGTTGAACCCTTTTTCTGAACGTTAAAGAACCGGCAGGTCGCCGGCGGCCCATGCCGCCCGCGTTTCCGCCGCAAAATCGGTAAACCGGCCTGCCTCGATTGCCCCCCGGCAGCCCTGAACCAGCTCTTGATAATAGTGCAGGTTGATCTGGGAAAGGACCATCGCGCCCAAAATCTCTTCAGTCTTAACAAGGTGATGGAGATAGGCGCGCGAAAAGCGGCGGCAATTTGGATTGGGTGATGCCTCGTCGATCGGACGATGATCATCCTTATGCCGGGCGTTTTTCAGATTGATGACGCCGAAGCGGGTATAGACGTGGCCGTGGCGCCCGGCCCGTGTGGGGTGGACGCAATCGAACATGTCGATCCCCCGGCCAATGGCGCCCAGAATGTCGTCGGGCTTGCCGACGCCCATGAGGTAGCGCGGGCGATCGGTCGGCAGTTCGGGCGTAATATCCTCAAGCACGCGGAACATCACTTCCTGCGGTTCGCCCACAGCAAGGCCACCCACGGCATAACCGTCAAAGCCGATGGATTTGAGCCCCTGCGCCGAACGGGCGCGCAGCTCGGCGTCGTCCCCGCCCTGCACGATGCCGAACAGGGCGCGATTGAGCTGGTTGTTGAACGCGGTCTTGGAGCGATCGGCCCAGCGAAGCGACAGCTCCATGGCGCGCTCGATTTCCTTGCGCTCGGCGGGCAGCGCAATGCATTCGTCGAGCTGCATGATGATGTCGCTATCGAGCAGGGTCTGGATTTCGATGGAGCGCTCGGGCGTCAACTCGTGCGAGGAGCCATCGATATGCGACTTGAAGGTCACGCCGCGCTCGGTGAGCTTGCGCAACTGCGCCAGCGACATAACCTGGAAGCCGCCGCTATCGGTGAGAATGGGGCGCTCCCAATCCATGAAAGTGTGCAGGCCACCCAGCGAGGCGACGCGCTCGGCGCCGGGGCGCAGCATCAGGTGATAGGTATTGCCCAGCAGGATATCGGCGCCGGTGGCGCGGACCTGTTCGGGATACATGGCCTTGACAGTGCCGGCGGTGCCTACGGGCATGAAGGCGGGCGTCTGGATATCGCCGCGCGGCATGTCGATACGGCCGCGTCGGGCCATGCCGTCGGTGGCGGAAAGGGTGAAAGTGACTTGTTTCATGGGCGCAGGTTCTAGACAATTGCCGGGCGCGCGACAATGCATCTCGATCAGGCAGAAAAAAACTACGGATTCGCAAACTTCTGCCAAAGGTTTGATGGCGCGGTGGCGTCTAACGATTATGTCCAACTCGATTTCCCGGTGACCTGATGATCCGACTACCTGTTCTCGCTGCAACTCTGGCCCTGCTTGCTGGCCCCGCCTTTGCCCAGGATACCGGCCCGCTGGGCGACAAGGTCGGGCAATTTGTCGGCTCCGGCGAAGGCGAGTTGAGCGCCGAAATCACCCATTTGCAGAACGACGTCTACGCCATCTCGATCACTACGACCGTGCCGATGGAAAATGACATCCCTGGTTGCGGTGGTGGCATCAACGGCGAAATGATCATGGATGAGACAGGCGGCAATTTCTTCGTCGAGAACGAGGATTACGAAGCCAATTCGACCAGCCCGCTGACCAATGAGCGCTATTGCGAAATCGGCGTCAATTTCGACGAAGACGGCTTCCTCAACCTCGAGGAACGCAGCGGCTGCATCTCCTACCACGGCGCATCCTGCGGCTTTTCCGGCCAGTTGATCAGCGTTAACGCGATAAACTAGGCTCACGCCAGAGGCGGGGCGTCTGGCCAAGGAGCACATCACGATGAGCACCGAGAGCGACGCCCGGTTTTGGGACCGGACATCCCGCCATTATGCTGCTTCCGCGATGGGGGACCAGGCCGGATATGAACGCTCGCTGGACCGCACCCGCGCTGTCTTGCGCCCCGATTCGCGCGTGCTGGAACTGGGCTGCGGCACAGGAAGCACCGCGCTTCTGCTGGCAGGCGATGTCCGAAGCTACCTGGCGACCGATATTTCCGCAGCAATGATCGCCATTGCCGGGGAAAAGCACGCCGCCAAGCCGATCCCCGCATTGTCGTTCCGCACCGCGACCGCCGAGGCGCTGATGCCCGAAGCAGGCCAGTTCGAAGCGGTCCTCGGCTTCAGCTATCTCCATCTGGTCCGCGACCTGCCCGCCACCCTGCGGCAGATTCATGCGCTGCTCGCAGCCGATGGCGTGTTCATCTCCAAGACGCCCTGTGTAGGCGAAATGAACCCGCTGATCCCGATGCTCCTGCTGCCGGCCATGCGCGCCATCGGCAAGGCCCCGCATGCCAGCGTGTTCCGCGCCGCAGAGCTGGAGCAGCAGATCAAAGCTGCAGGATTCGACATCGTCGCGGTGGAAAAGCACGCGACCAAGGGGAACGATTACCGGCCCTATATCGTGGCGCGCAAAAGCTCTTAGAGGCTCGCCAAAACACCCGGGATCAGCAGCGGCAGGTCCTCGCTGATCAGCCCCGGCCCGCCAAAGCGGTTGGCAGCTTCCGCATGCAGCCACACGCCGGCGCAGGCGGCTTGCCAACCATCCATGCCCTGCCCCATCAGCCCGGCGATGATGCCGGCCAGCACGTCGCCCGAGCCGGCCGTGCCCAGCCAGGCCGGCGCATTGGCATTGATGGCGGCGCGGCCGTCGGGCGCGGCGATCACCGTGTCGCTGCCCTTGAGCACAACGATAGTGCCTGAATGCGCGGCCGCGGCCCGCGCCATGTCGAGCTTGCCACCCGGCACATCGCCAAACAGCCGTTGGAATTCGCCCTCATGCGGCGTGATCACCACCGGGCGCGGCTTGGCCCGGACGGCCGCGAACAACGCGCTCGCGTCGCCCGAAAAGCTGGTCAGCGCATCGGCATCGAGCACCGCGGCCGCCTCCGAAGCCAGCACCGTCAGCACATTGTCCCGCGTCTGTTGCCCAATCCCTGCCGCCGGCCCGATCACCACCGAGCGCACCCGCTTGTCGCCCAGCAATTCGCCCAGCGCGGCCGTGTCTTCCGCCGGCTTGAGCATGATGGCCGTGACATGGGCCGCATGTACCAGCAGCGCCTGCTCGGACCCCGTCAGCGACACCAGCCCTGCTCCGGCCCGGAACGCGCCCATGGCGGCCAGCCGCGCCGCCCCGGTCTGCAGCGGCCCACCCGAGACCACGACACAATGGCCGCGATCGAATTTGTTACCCTCCTCGCCTGGCGCGGGCAGCGACCACAGGCTGGGCGTATTCTGCCAGGCATTGGGCGCAATCTGGTTGAGCACGCCATCGGGAATGCCGATATCGCCCAGCACCACCTCGCCGCAAAGCGTACGCCCCGGCTGCAGTAGATGGCCGGGCTTGAGGCGGAAGAAGGTCACCGTCATCTCCGCCTGAATAGCGGCGCCGCGCACCCGGCCCGTCGCGCCGTCAATGCCACTGGGCACATCAATGCTCACTACCGGTCGCGAACTGGCATTGACCGCCTCGATGATCTCCTTGAACGCACCTTCCACATCGCGGTCCAGCCCCGCGCCCAGCAGCGCGTCCACCACCAGATCGGCATTCTCGATATCGGCTGCCGTGGGCGCCTCCACCCGGCCGGTCCACTGGCCCGCGACCACTGCCGCGTCGCCCTTGAGCGCCTCGCGCGAGCCGATCAGCCGCAATTGCACCGGCCAGCCGCGCTGTTTGAGCAGCCGCGCTACGACGAATCCATCGCCACCATTATTGCCTGGTCCGCACAGCACCAGAGCCGAACGCTGGTAATAGCGTTCAGTGATGGCCTCGACCACCGCTTTGCCCGCCGCCTCCATCAAGGCCAGCGACTTGACGCCCCCCTGCACGGCAAGGCGATCGGCCTCGGCCATCTGGCCGGGGGTGAGCAGGATATCGGCGGAATTGGTGGTCATGGGGCGGTCTGCTTTGTCTTACGCGGGGTCATTCCGGCGCAGGCCGGAATCCATGCTGAAGGCTATCACGGACATCGGGTGTGCGGGAAAGGCACAGAATGGATTCCGGCCTGCGCCGNNGCCGGAATGACCCGGTGGGTCTCTTGCACCGTAGCAAAAACAAAAAGCCGCCCATTTCTGGGCGGCTCTCAAAATTCGGGCCTAGATCAGAACACCTTAGTGGTGGTGCTCCTCCGGAACCTCGTCCTCGTCAGCCTGGATCAGCTTGGCGAGTTCGGCGCGGGTCATCTTCTTGTCGGTGATTTCGCCCAGGCTGGCGACATAGTCGACAACCTTGTTCTCGAACACCGGTGCACGAAGACCGGCAAGAGCCTGCGGGTTCTTGCGGTAATAGTCATAGACCTGCTGTTCCTGGCCGGGGAAGCGGCGCACTTCGGCGATCAGCGCCTGCTGGTGCTCTTCCTCGGTGACGTTGACGTCGTTCTTGTTGCCGATTTCGGCAACAACCAGGCCCAGGCGCACGCGGCGCTCGGCGATCTTGCGGTACTGCTCGCGAGCGGCTTCCTCCGTGGTGCCTTCGTCTTCGAAGGAACGGCCGTGGCTTTCCACTTCGTGCTGCACGCGGCTCCAGATGGTCTCGAATTCGGCGTCGACCAGCTGGGCCGGGACGTCGAACTTGTGACCGTCATCGAGTGCGTCCAGAATCTGGCGCTTGACGTGCTGGCGGCTCATCGAGACGAGCGCGGCTTCCATCTGTTCCTTGACGGCATTGCGCAGCGCAGCGACGTCTTCAACGCCGAGGCGCTTGGCGAATTCGTCGTCCAGCTCGCCGGTATTGGGGCCATCGACATGCAGCACGGTGACGTCGAACACGGCGTCCTTACCGGCAAGCTCTTCGCTCTGGTAGTCGGCCGGGAACGTCACTTTGACTTCCTTGGAGCCGCCCTTCTTGACGCCGATCAGCTGCTCTTCAAAGCCGGGGATGAACTCGCCCGAGCCAACAGTGAGGTGCGCATGGTCGGAAGTGCCGCCATCAAACGGCTTGCCGTCGATCTTGCCAACGAAGGACAGACCCAGGCGATCGCCGTTTTCGACAACGCCTTCATCGCCCTTGTCGGTATAGCCACGGTTCTGGGCGAACACGCGGTTGACTTCGGCATCCAGCTCTTCGTCGGTGACTTCAACGACGGGCTTGTCGAGCTTGACGCCCTTGAGATCCATCAGTTCGACCGGGGGCAGAACTTCATATTCAACCACGAATGCCAGGTCGGCATTGCCATCGAGCACTTCGTTGATCACGGCCTGATCTTCAGGCAGGTCAACCTTGGGCTGAGCGGCAGCGCGTTCTTCGCGCTTGTCCAGGGTCTCGGAGACAGTCGCGTTGATCGCGTCGGTCATCACTTCGCTCATGGCGGAGCGGCCATAGACCTTCTTGAGATAAGAGGTCGGCACCTTGCCCGGACGGAAGCCCTTGATATTGGCCTGGCCCTTGAGCTCCTGGAGCTTGGCATCGAGGCGTGTGACCAGGTCGGCGGCCGGAATGGTAACGCTGAGCTTGCGCTTCAGGCCCTCATTGAGGGTTTCGGTAACCTGCATTCGGTTCAATCCCGTATTCAATTAATGTCAGGGCCAGTGTCCAATTGTGGTGCGGGTGAGAGGACTCGAACCTCCACGCCTTGCGGCGCTGGAACCTAAATCCAGTGCGTCTACCAATTCCGCCACACCCGCAAGGGTACCCGTCTGGCCGGGTTGCGCGTGGGTCTAGCCTAACTTGTACTGTCAGTCAAAGCCTTGGTTGGCTATTTTGCGGGAATGGCGAAGACCTGAGCGATCAAGCCGTCGCGGATGACGAACATGATGGCCGTTTCGATGGGTTCGTCGGCTAGGCCATAGATCAGTTCGTGGTCGATCACCGTATTGCCCAGCGCAATGCGGTTGACCAGCTCAGCCCGCAGCCCGGCATGAACGAACCGTTCCTTGGCATAGAAGTCGCCATAGGCCGCTTTTCCGGCCAGCAGAGGCGTCATGTCCGGCAGGCGGAAGCTGCTGATGTCCTCGCTGAAGGCCGACAGAAACCGCGGCAGATCGCGCGCATTATAGGCCTCGAACTGCAGCTGGACACATTGCAGTGGCGTCATCATAGTCATTTTCGGCGCGGTTCTTTCAACGAGGCAGCGGCAAATGCACAAAATCTGTGCATCACGACGCTATTTTGATCATAGACTGCACACCGGTGGTGCTTGTAAACTTCAGCATAAGCCGGCAAGTCTTTAGCAACACAATCTTTTTTATGTTTGTGTCAGCGTGGCACAGGCCATGCATACGGGATGGCGGTATCCGCCTAAATCAGGCACGTGGAGGCTCAATTGAAAAAAATCGAGGCTATCGTAAAGCCATTCAAGCTCGACGAAGTCAAAGAGGCGCTGCAGGAGGTTGGCCTGCAGGGCATCACCGTTACCGAGGCGAAAGGCTTCGGCCGGCAAAAGGGCCACACTGAACTTTATCGCGGCGCCGAATATGTCGTGGATTTCCTGCCCAAGGTGAAGGTCGAGGTCGTGTGCCCCGACGAGCTCGCCGAAAAAGCCATCGAAGCGATCCGCAACGCAGCNNGGCGATGGCAAGATCTTCGTTTACTCGATCGAGCAGGCTATCCGAATCCGCACCGGCGAATTTGGCGACGACGCGCTCTAAGGGCCCTCCCCTTTAGAAGCGACGCGCCCGAGACAAACAACAAGCATTCCGATTTAGACAGGGGAAGACCTAATGACCACCGGAAGCGACCTCCTTCAGAAGATCAAAGACGAGAACATCAAGTATCTCGACCTGCGCTTCACCGACCCACGCGGCAAGCTGCAGCACGTCACGCTCGACGTGTCGATCGTCGATGAGGACCTGTTCGAAGAAGGTACCATGTTCGACGGTTCCTCGATCGGTGGCTGGAAGGCCATCAACGAGTCCGACATGGTGCTGATGCCCGATCCCAATTCGCACTATATGGACCCCTTCTTCGGCGCGTCCACGCTGGTGGTGAACTGCGACATTCTCGAGCCCCTGACCTACCAGCCCTATAGCCGCGATCCGCGCACCACGGCCAAGAAGGCCGAAGCCTTCCTCAAGGCCTCGGGCATTGGCGACACCGTCGTGTTCGGCGCCGAGCCCGAATTCTTCATGTTCGACGACGTGAAGTATTCCAATACCCCGTTCAAGGTGGGCTTCGAGGTCGACCATCCCGAGCTGCCGTCCAACAACGACACCGCTTATGAAGCCGGCAATAACGGCCACCATATTGGTCTGAAGAAGGGCTATTTCCCGGTTCCGCCGCTCGATAGCGCGCAGGACATCCGTGGCGAAATGCTGGCTGCCATGGCCGACATGGGCGTGGTCGTCGAAAAGCACCACCACGAAGTGGCTTCGGCCCAGCACGAACTCGGCATCAAGTTTGCGCCGATGATCAAGGCTGCCGATGACGTGCAGATCTACAAGTATGTCATCCACCAGGTCGCCAATGCCTATGGCAAGACCGTGACCTTCATGCCCAAGCCGATCTTCGGCGATAACGGCTCGGGCATGCACTGCCACCAGTCGATCTGGAAGGACGGCAAGCCGCTGTTCGCCGGCGACCAGTATGCCGGCCTGTCGATGGAAGCGCTGTATTATATCGGCGGTATCATCAAGCACGCCAAGGCGATCAACGCCTTCACCAACCCGACCACCAATAGCTACAAGCGCCTGGTGCCGGGCTTTGAAGCCCCTGTGCTGCTGGCCTATTCGGCCCGCAACCGTTCGGCCTCCTGCCGTATCCCCTTCGGCCAGTCGCCGAAGTCCAAGCGCATCGAAATCCGTTTCCCCGATCCGCTGGCCAACCCGTACCTGGCCTTCTCGGCCATGNNCCCCGGCGAGCCGATGGACAAGGATCTGTACGAACTGCCGCGCCAGGAACTGATGCAGATCCCGCATGTCTGCGGTTCGCTGCGCGAAGCCCTGACGAGCCTCGACGCCGACCGCGAGTTCCTGCTCGCCGGTGGCGTGTTCGACAACGACCAGATCGACAGCTATATCGAGCTGAAAATGACCGAAGTCGTCAAGTTCGAGCAGACCCCGCATCCGGTCGAATACGAAATGTACTACTCGGCTTAAGCCGCGTTGGCAGAATGAGAAAAGGGACCCGAAAGGGTCCCTTTTTGTTTGGGGAGGTCTCGTGGGCTCACTGCAAATTCTGCGGCACCCCGTCCGCGATCTCGTAGTAATCCCCCTTGTCCGCCACGAAGATATGCATGGCCAGCCTGGTATGCGTAGGCGTGTCGAACGCCCCCAGGGAGATGCCGATCCAGTCGCGATGCACCGGATCGAAGAACAGCGACGAGCCGCAGATCGCGCAAAAGCCGCGCCGGACCTTCTCGGACGAGTGATACCAGGTCACATGCTCCGCGCCCTCGATCGCCACCGCCGAGCGCGGCACGTCGACGCCGGCTTCATAATGCCCGGTATGCTTGCGGCACTTGGTGCAATGGCAGGCCGAGCCCATGGGCAAAGCGCCCGCGACCGTGAAGCTGATGGCGCCGCATAGGCACGAGCCCTTGTTCATGTTTGCCCCCCATTGGTCAGCTACTTTCGCAATGCAGGTGCGAACGTGTCAAACGAGGAGCGTGGGAGGTTCCCGCTTCCGCGGNNAAAGGGCGCCGCAGCGCCCTTTTCTTTATTCGTCAGCCGGCGCCTCGGGCGCCTCAGGAGCTTCCGGGGTGTCCGGAGTTTCCTCGTCGTCCTCCGGCTCGCTGATATGCTCGACCGACACCACCTTTTCGTCTTCCGCCGTGTCGAAGACGATGACGCCCTGGCTGCCGCGCGAAACAATGCGGATCGGCTTGTCACCGCCGACCGGTAGGCGGATGGTCTGGCCGCCATCGCTGATCAGCATGATCTGGTCGTCATCGGCCACGGGGAAGCTGGCGACCAGATTGCCGTTGCGCTTGTTGACCGCCATGGCGACGATGCCCTTACCGCCACGGCCGGTAATCCGGTATTCATGGCTGGAGGTGCGCTTACCATAACCGTTTTCGGAGATGGTCAGGATGAACTGCTCGATGGCAGACATCTGAGCGTAACGTTCCTGGCTGAGTTCGCCGGCAACCACATCGCCCTCGTCCGCCGAACCGGTTTCCTCGCTCTCGCCTTCGCCACGCACCGCACGGCTCATCTTGAGATAGGCGGCGCGTTCTTCGGCCGTCGCGTCGGAATGGTTGATGACCGCCATGGAGATGACCACGTCGTCCTTGGCCAGTTGAATGCCGCGCACACCCATGGAATCACGGCCCTTGAACACGCGGACATCGTCCACCTGGAAGCGGATGGCCTGGCCCAGAGCCGTGGTCAGCAACACGTCATGATTGGCGGTGGCCGTCTCGACGCCGACGATCTGATCGCCTTCATCGAGCTTCATGGCAATCTTGCCGTTCTGGCGCACTTCGACAAAGTCGGCCAGCGAGTTGCGGCGCACGGTGCCGCGCGTCGTGGCGAACATGATGTCGAGATTTGCCCAGCTATCCTCATCCTCGGGCAGCGGCATGATCGAAGTGATCCGCTCGCCTTGCTCGAGCGGCAGGATATTGATCAAGGCCTTGCCACGCGCGTTGGCGGCTGCCAGCGGCAGACGCCACACCTTGAGCTTATAGGCAATGCCGCGGCTGGTGAAGAACAGCACCGGCGTATGGGTATTGGCGACGAACAGGCGGGCGACGAAATCCTCGTCGCGGGNNGGCCATTCCCGAGCGGCCCTTGCCGCCACGATTCTGTGCCCGATAGGTCGAGAGCGGCACGCGCTTGATATAGCCGCCATGGGAGACGGTGACGACCATGTCTTCGCGGGCGATCAGGTCCTCGTCGTCGAAATCGCCGGCAACGTCGGAAATCTCCGTGCGGCGGGGCGTGGCGAACTGGTCGCGGATAGCGATCAGTTCTTCGCGGATGATGGTCTGCACCCGTTCACGGCTGCGCAGGATATCGAGATAGTCCTCGATTTCGGTGCCAAGGCCGTTGAGTTCGTCGCCGATTTCATCGCGACCCAGCGCCGTCAGGCGGGCCAGGCGCAATTCGAGAATGGCGCGGGCCTGTTCCTCGGAAAGATTGAACGTGTCGTCGTCATTGATGCGGTGGCGTGGATCATCGATCAGCGCGATCAGCGGCGCCACATCGGCGGCCGGCCAGCGGCGGGNNCATCAATTGCTCGCGCGCCGTCGCCGGATCGGGCGCGGTGCGGATCAGCGCGATGACTTCATCGATATTGGCGACGGCAACGGCCAGGCCGACCAGGATATGAGCGCGGTCACGGGCCTTGTTGAGCAGGAACCGGGCGCGGCGGGTCACCACTTCCTCGCGGAAGGCGATGAAGGCCTCGAGGATTTCCTTGAGGTTCATCAATTGCGGCTTGCCGCCATTGAGCGCCACGAAATTGCAGCCGAAGGACGATTGCAGCTGCGTGAAGCGATAGAGCTGGTTCAGCACCACATCGGCCAGCGCATCGCGCTTGATTTCGACCACCACACGCATGCCTTCGCGCGAGGATTCGTCGCGCATATCGGCAATGCCCTCGATGCGCTTGTCGCGCACCAGTTCGGCGATCTTTTCGACCAGGGTGGCCTTGTTCACCTGATAGGGCAGTTCGGTGATGATGAGCGCCTCGCGCTCCTTGCGCACTTCCTCGACCGACACGCGCCCACGCACCAGCACCGAGCCACGGCCCGTCTCATAGGCGGAGCGGATGCCCGCGCGGCCCAGAATGATGCCGCCTGTCGGGAAGTCGGGGCCGGGCAGTACTTCAAGGATCTGCTCGGTGGTAACCAGTGGGTTATCGAGTAGCAGCAGCGCGGCGTCGATGGTCTCGCCCAGATTGTGGGTCGGGATATTGGTGGCCATGCCCACGGCGATGCCGCCGCCGCCATTGACCAGCATATTGGGGAACCGCGCCGGCAGCACGGTCGGCTCATGCTCGGAGCCGTCATAATTGTCGCGGAAATCGACCGTGTCCTTGTCGAGGTCATCGAGCAAGGCATTGGTGATGCGCTGCATGCGCACTTCAGTGTAACGCATGGCGGCGGGCATATCGCCATCGACCGAGCCGAAATTGCCCTGCCCTTCCACCAGCAATTCGCCCATGGAAAAATCCTGGGCCATGCGCACCAGGGCCATGTAGACCGCGCTGTCGCCGTGCGGGTGGTATTTACCGATAACGTCGCCGACCACACGGGCCGATTTGCGATAGGGCTTGTTATATTCGTAGCCGTTCTCGCTCATCGAAAACAGGATGCGGCGATGCACTGGCTTGAGCCCGTCGCGCACATCGGGCAGCGCCCGGCTCACGATCACGCTCATGGCGTAATCGAGATAGGATTTGCGCATCTCGTCGGTGATCGAGATCAGGGAAATGTCGGACGGCTGCGGCGCACCGGTTCCGTTGTCAGGCGTATCGGTCACTGGGTGATTCTTGGTTGTTCGAACTAGCCAATATGTAAGCGATCTCGGCCAAAAATGCTAATTTTTGCCGGGGGAAGCTGTGGAGAGGTCCAATCAGCCGGCCTTGGCCACCGGCTGCCGCGACTGGCGGTAGCGGGAACCGAATTCCCCAAGTGCCTGGAAGGCCGGTCGCAGGGTGAAGCCCAGTTCGGTCAGGCTATAGGCCGCAGAAGCGTCGGCGGACACGCGCAGGACGAGGCCGGCATATTCGAGCTCGCGCAGATTGCGCGTCAGCTCCTTGGGATTGATGCCGGGAATTGCCTTGAGCAATTGGTTGTAGCGGTGCGGCCCGGCCAGGAACAGCGTGCGCAGCAGGCTCAGTTTCCACTTGCCCGCCAGCGCCACGATGGCGGCATCGAGCGGGCAATCCTGCGGCGGCATGCCGGGCTCCACGGATGCGGAGGCGGGTTGATGGTCTGGTTCATGCAACATGGGGAGACCTTTGCTTACCTCGCGGTGCGTTGTTTGGCGCAGCCGCAGCATCGAGATAGTGGCGACCGGCGTCAAGAGAAGGGCCGGACGCGAAAGGAATGCAAAATGCAGCAAACGGCACTTGTTCTTGGCTCAAATGGCATGATCGGCAGGCGGCTGGCACCCATGCTGGAAAGCCGTGGCGTAGACGTCCGCAGGGCCAGCCGGAGCGCCACTGGCGCCAGCTATTTTGATTGGCACGACAAGGCCACCTATCGGCCTGCGCTCGAGGGCAATAGAGCGGTCTATCTGGTCATTGCCGATCCCGGCGCGGAGCCGGACGCAACAATCTTGCCGTTTCTCGAAGAGGCGCGTCTGGCGGGCGTGGGCAAGATCGTTGCGGTATCGTCCTTGGGCGTTACCTTTTCGGGCGAGCCAGACACTTCGCCACGCCGCCGGCTCGAGCAGTTGATTGCCCAGACCGGTCTGGATTGGACCATTCTGAGCCCAGGCGGGTTCAACCAGAATTTCTCGGAGAGCTTTCTGTTGCCGGGCATCGTGCAGGCCGGCATGGTGGCCACCGCGACGGGCAGCGGACCAGTGGCGTTTGTCGATGCCGAGGATATTGCCGCGGTGGCGGCGATAGCCCTGACCGAGAGCAGACACGAAGGCCAGCTTTATAGCCTGACCGGGCCGGAAGCGCTGACCTTCGCGCAGGCGACGGCAGTGATCGCCGAAGCCGCGGGGCGGCCGATTGCCTATCAGGCGCTGTCCGAGGCGCAATTTGCCGGCATGCTGGCAGGTGCCGGCGTGCCACCGCAGGCCATAGCCATCATGGTCCGCGACCAGTTGGCAATCAGCCGTGACGAAGCAGCTGTCGTCTCTGCCACCGTGCCGGAACTGACCGGGCGCAAAGCCCGGACCTTTGCAGACTTCGCCAAAGCGGCGGCGGCCGTCTGGCGGGCTTGACCGTCCAGAGCAAACCATATTTACTCAATCAAGCAATTACACGATTGAGCAAATATGCAAGATCACCTCAGTATCACCTTTGCGGCCCTGGCCGATCCGACGCGGCGGGCCATTCTAGCCCGGCTGACCGAGGGGCCGGCCACGGTCAACGAACTGGCCGAGCCCTTCGCCACCACCCTGCCCACGGTCTCCCGGCATCTTAAAGTGCTTGAGGAAGCCGGGCTCGTGGTCAAGGAGCGCTCGGCGCAATACCGCCCCTGCCGGCTCGATACGGCGCCGCTGGAAGCGGCCGATCGCTGGATAGAGCAATATCGCGCCTTTTTCGGCGAACGGTTCGATCGGCTGGGCGCCCAACTCGATGCGATGGTCAAAGCCAAAGGAGAACAGCCATGACAGCGCAGAAACGCGGCTTCACCCTGACCCGGACCTATCCGGTGCCGCCCCAGACCGTCTTCGCGGCATGGACCGAGCCCGCCATGCTCGGGTGGTTCTTCAATCCCGGCATGCCGGTCGAGCAGCCGCCCGAGGTCGATCTGCGCGTTGGCGGCGCCTGGCGGCAGCTCATGGTCGAGCAACCCGGCAAATCCTATGTGACGGGCGGGATTTATCGCGAGATCGATCCTCCAACAAAGCTGGTGTTCAATTTCGGCGCGGTCGGAGGATGGCCCGACCTGTCGGATGGCCTCGACGATGCGCTCCTCGTGACCTTACTGTTCAACCCGGTGCCGGGTGGCACGGAAATGGTGTGCCGTCTGGAGGTGCCCGCCCATGTCAGCGACGACAAGGCCCGCGAATGGTTTGCACTGGGCATCGAAGCCGGCTGGACGCAGACCGTCGATCGCCTGGTTTTCAGCCCGGTTGCGTGAGGTCGGGGACAGCAACCGGTCGGCGCCCCATCTGGCGAA